>NZ_FQVM01000007.1 GCF_900129365.1 Clostridium fallax | reverse complement strand
GTTAATTTTAAGGGTATACTAAGTAAGAATTTAAATCCTAAATAGGAAGTTTTCTATCATTATATTAAAAAATAATATAAAAAATTGAATTTTTATGAATTTAATTATGTAAAATTCAAATGATTTTCAATTAATTACAAAATTTTTACAATAATAATTATAAAAAAGTTTTTCAATGCAATACAAAAAACAACAAAAAATTACAAAAAAATGATTACTATGAAAGTAAAACCATATGAATTATTCAAAAAAATCAATAAGCAATAAAGTAAGTATTACCTTATTATATGGCTAGAGATGCTGAAAATAGAGGTTTCGAGAGTTTTTTTATACTAAGCAGTAAAAAAATCGTTAAATTTTTGCATAAATATAAAAATAAAAATTCAATTGTATATAAATAAGAAAAATATTATTCATTTAAATAAGATTAAATTTAAATGGAATTAAATAAAATACTAAATAAATATGTAGACAAAAATGGTCTGACAACATTTACAAGGATAATTGATATAAATAATATAATTATATGAATTGTATGAAAAATGAATAATGGGATTTCAAACTGTTAAAAATAGTGAAAAAGTGCATATTACGCAGATAAGAGAGGGATTTTATAAAAAAAACAAGATAAATAGCTAAAAAGAGGTTAATGTGATTTTTTTTGAAGAAATTTCAAAGTTTATAAAAAAAATATACGGTACTATAATGTATACATGCTCGAGTTAAGGAGAAAAAACAATGGAAAAATCCATGAAACAACTAGTGTTTGGGGTAACAAAGATCAATTTGATACTAGGAAGTTTAATAACATTAATATTAATGTTATTTCTTAATAAATATACCTCAATTGCATTTTTTGTAGGAATAATTATTTCTTCAATCAATTTTGTGGTAAGTGGCTTTATAACCTATTGGGTAGTAAGTTTTAAAGGAGCACCCTTTTTAATGGGACTTTGCTTTTTAATTAGAATTACTATAATAGCATTAATTGCCCTTCCCTTTTCTAAAAATATTCATTCATTGTTAGCTTATATTTTTGGATTTATCTTTTATTTCGTATCGCTAACATTATATTGGTTTAAAAAAAAGAGAGGAAGTGATTAAGGTGGAACCAGTAGAACCTATTTTTTCCATACCAATAGGTAATCTCACTTTCGATATTACTAGTGGACTTGTAGTTCAGTGGGTAGTAATGATTCTCCTAATATTACTTGCGGTATTTTCTACTAGGAACCTTAAAAAGGTACCAGATAAAAAGCAAACAATAGTAGAAGCTTTTTATGATGCCGTAACTAATGTAGTTAGAAATACAATGGGAGAAGAATATATGAGTTATGTACCTTTTATAGGAACATTAGCAGTATACCTTCTAATATTGAATCTTACTGGATTAGTGGGCGTTCAGCCACCTACTCAAAGTTATAATGTAGCATTAGGCTTAGCTATAATAAGCTTTGTACTAGTTCAAGCAAATGCTATTAAGAAAGTGGGGATTGGAGGCTATTTTGGAGGATTTGCACATCCATCAATTCTTATGTTGCCTTTAAATGTTATTGAAAGAGTTATGTTTTTAGTTTCATTAAGCTTAAGACTTTTCGGTAATATTTTTGCAGCAACAATATTAATTGACTTAATCTATCAAGGATTAGGTAATTTAACATGGTTTGCAGAATTAGGTATCCCAGTACCATTCCATGCATATTTTGATATCTTTGATGGTACGATACAAATGGTCATCTTTTTAATGTTGACAATGATAAATATTAAAACTGTAGCAGAACACTAAAATAAAATTTAAGGAGGCATTTTATTATGGATATGAAAGCGTTAGGTGCTGGAATAGCAGTACTATGTGGACTAGGAGCAGGTATAGGTATAGGTGTTGCAACTGGTAAAGCTTGTGAAGGAGTTTCAAGACAACCAGAGCAAACAGGTAAAATTACAACTACATTACTTATAGGTGCAGGTTTCGCAGAAGCAACAGCTATTTACGGATTACTAGTTTCAATACTATTAATATTCGTTTATAAATAAAATCTAGGTTTTAGATTTTAAGGGTTATTTCAAATAATGATGAGTTATATGACTCCGAAGGGAGGTCAGAGATAGTAAATGGAATCAATAAATTTTTTAACTATACTAGCGGCGATACTTAACTTTATAATTTTATATGCAATATTAAGACATTTCTTTTTTGATAAGGTTAAAAAAGTTGTTAATGACAGACAAGAATCTATCGAAAATAAGCTTCTTGAAGCAGATGAAGATGCAGAAAAAGCTAGAATGATGCTTTTAGAAAATGAAAGAATCTTAAAATCTGCAAAACAAGAAGGTAAAGCAATAAAAGAAAAAGAGAAGAAAAAAGCAGAGAAAATCTATCAAGAGATAGTTGAAGATGCTAATAAAGAAGCTCATGCTATATTAGAAAGATCTAAGGTTGAAATCAATAGAGAAAAGGCTAAGGCTGAAGATGAAGTTAAAAAACAAGCAGTTGATCTTGCATTAATGCTTTCAGCTAAGGCTCTTGAAGAATCCATTGATGAAGAAAAGCATAGAAAGCTTATCAATGATTACATTAGTAAGGTAGGTATTTAAGTATGTATGAATATTTAGACCGTAGGTATGCGCTAGCACTTTATCAAGCGGCTGAAGAAAAAGGCAAAGTAGAAGAATACCTTCAAGATTTAAGAGAAATTTGTGACCTTATTGATAACAACAAGGACTTTTACGAGGTTATTAAACATCCTCAAATAAGTACTAAAAAAAAGAAGAAAACATTCGTTGAGATTTTTAAGGGAAAAATAGATGATGAATTATTATCATTCTTAATCATATTAATAGAAAAAGATAGAATTCTTTATCTAAGAGAAAAGTTAGATCAAATGGAGAAAATTCATTTAGATAGAAATAATACTTTAGTAGCTAATATAAAAAGTGTTATTCCACTAACTGATGAAGAGCTTTCTAAATTAAAATCTAAACTAGAAGCGAAATATGACAAGAAGATAATACTAGAGCAAGAAATCGATAAAAGTATAATAGGTGGACTCTACGTTAGAGTTGGTAATGATGTTATTGATGGAACAATAAAGTCAAAACTTGACGAGATGAAGGCCTTAATGCTTAAGAGAGAATAGAGGTGAAACCATGAATATCAAACCAGAAGAAATTACTTCTATAATCAAAAACGAAATTCAAAAGTATGAGAAGCAAATAAAAACTGTTGACTCAGGTACAATAATTCAAGTTGGTGATGGTGTTGCCAGAGTATACGGACTTGATGAATGTATGGAAGGTGAATTACTTGAATTCCCAAATGATGTTTATGGTATGGCATTAAACCTTGAGCAAGACAATGTCGGATGCGTTTTACTTGGTTCAGAAGAAGGAATCAAGGAAGGAGACATAGTTAAAAGAACTGGTAAGATAGTTGAAGTGCCAGTTGGAGATGCTATGATAGGTAGAGTTGTAGATTCATTAGGTAATCCTATAGACGGTAAAGGTCCAATAGCTAATGATGGATTTAGACCTATAGAAGTTCATGCTCCAAGCATTCTAGAAAGAAGCTCAGTTAATGAACCATTACAAACAGGTATTAAAGCTATTGACTCAATGATTCCAATAGGAAGAGGTCAAAGAGAGCTTATAATAGGGGATAGACAAACAGGTAAGACAGCTATTACTTTAGATACAATAATCAACCAAAAAGGTAAGGATGTTGTATGTATATATGTTGCAATAGGTCAAAAACAATCAACTGTTGCTCATATAGTAAATACTTTAACAGAAATGGGCGCAATGGATTATACAATAGTAGTTGCAGCTACTGCATCAGAAAGTGCTCCATTACAATACATAGCTCCATATGCAGGATGTTCAATGGGTGAATATTTCATGCATAAAGGTAAAAATGTATTAATAGTATATGATGATTTATCAAAGCACGCTGTTGCTTATAGAACAATGTCACTATTATTAAGAAGACCGCCAGGCAGAGAGGCGTATCCTGGAGATGTTTTCTATATTCACTCAAGATTATTAGAAAGAGCTGCAAAGCTTTCTAAAGAAAATGGTGGAGGATCTTTAACAGCTTTACCAATAATAGAAACACTTGCAGGAGACGTTACAGCTTATATCCCAACTAACGTTATATCAATAACAGATGGACAGATATTCCTAGAGTCAGAATTATTCTACGCAGGACAAAGACCAGCAGTTAATGCCGGTATATCAGTATCAAGAGTTGGTGGTAATGCTCAAATTAAAGCAATGAAACAAGTTTCAGGTACTTTAAGACTAGAACTTGCACAATATAGAGAATTAGCAGCATTTGCTCAATTTGGATCAGATCTTGATAAGGATACATTAAGAAGACTTGAAAAAGGTAAGAGAATGGTTGAAGTATTAAAGCAAGACCAATTCGTACCAATGGATGTAGAAAAACAAGTTATGATTCTATACGCTGCAGTTAATGATTTCTTATCAGACATAAGCGTAAATGACATCAAGAGATTCGAAAGAAAATTCTTAGAATTTATGGATACTCATCATAGAGAAGTTGGTAAAGCAATTATAGAACAAAAAGTTCTAACAGATGAAATAAAATCATCTCTTGAAGATGCTCTTGTAGAATTCAAGAAGATGTTCTTAAGTGAAGCATAGCTTTTTATAAGCTATGCAATCTTTTAGGAGGTGGAATGTATGGCAGGCGCTGGACTTATTGAAATAAAACGTAGAATTAAGTCTGTTACAAACACTAGAAAAATAACAAAAGCCATGGGACTTGTTGCCACTTCTAAATTAAGAAGAGCTAGAATGAATCTTGGTGTTAATAACCAATACTATACTGCTATAGAAAAGGTAGCTAGACAATTATATAGTACATTAGATGATTTTAATAGTAATTACTATATAAAAGGAAATGATTCTGATAAAAAATTGTTTATTGTTATAGCATCTGATTCTGGTTTATGTGGTGGTTATAATTCAAATGTTGCTGTTGGACTATCAAACTATGTTAAAGGCGATAGAGCTAATAGCTTAGTTATGGCAGTAGGTCAAAGAGGTATTTCTTACGTTAAAAAATACGGATTTGAGACAATAGCAGAATACGTTGAAATACCAGATAAGCCAACTATTAAAGAAGCTAAGGTGATTTATGAGCATGCTTTAAGATTATTTAGAGAAGGCGAAGTTGGAGAAGTAAATGTGGTATATACCCGTTTCAATTCACCGGTTTCACAAGAGGTTAAGGTAGAGAGAATGTTACCTATATCTCTTGAAAAGGCAGAAGTTAATCAAGAATATTTAATAGAACCAAAGGCGGATGAAGTAATAGGATCAACCTTTGATGTATATTTAAAAGCAAAATTAATAAATTGTATGCTTCAAGCTAAGACTAGTGAGCAATCTGCAAGAATGACTGCAATGGACGGAGCTAGCAAGAATGCAGATGATTTACTAGATAAGTTACAGACTAAATACAATAGAATAAGACAAAGTGTAATAACTCAAGAAATCTCAGAAATTGTAGGCGGAGCAGAAGCACAAAAATAGTGAGGAGGTATTTTATATGCCTGGTAAGATAGGAAAAGTGGTTCAAGTTATAGGACCAGTAGTTGATATAAAATTTGATACTGATTCACTTCCTAACATATATAATGCTATTCACATAAATATGAATGGGCATACATTAGTAACTGAGGTTGAACAACATATCGGTGATGATATAGTTAGAACAATCTCAATGGAAGCGACAGAAGGATTAACAAGAGGAATGGATGCAGTTGATACAGGAAAACCAATATCAGTTCCTGTAGGTGAATGCGTTTTAGGAAGACTTTTCAATGTATTAGGAAAAACAGTTGATACAAAGGATTCATCAAGCTTAGATGCTAATGAATACTATCCAATACATAGACCAGCACCAACTTTTGAAGAGCAATCAGTTGAACCAGAAATGTTTGAAACTGGTATAAAGGTTATAGACCTTATAGCTCCATATCAAAAAGGTGGAAAAATAGGTTTATTCGGTGGAGCTGGAGTTGGAAAGACAGTTCTTATACAAGAACTTATAAATAATATAGTTAAGCAACATGGTGGATTATCAGTATTCACAGGTGTTGGAGAAAGATCAAGAGAAGGTAATGACCTTTATTATGAAATGAAAGAATCAGGAGTTTTAGAGAAAACTGCCTTAGTATTCGGTCAAATGAATGAGCCACCTGGTGCAAGAATGAGAGTTGCTTTAACAGGTCTTACAATGGCAGAATACTTTAGAGATAAAGGTCAAGATGTATTATTATTTATAGATAATATATTCAGATTTACTCAAGCAGGTTCAGAGGTTTCAGCACTTTTAGGAAGAATACCTTCAGCAGTTGGTTATCAACCAACACTTGCAACAGAAATGGGTGCTTTACAGGAGAGAATTACATCAACAAAACATGGTTCAATTACGTCAGTTCAAGCAGTATATGTTCCTGCCGATGACTTAACTGACCCAGCTCCTGCAACAACATTTACCCACTTAGATGCAACAACAGTTCTTTCAAGAAGTATAGCAGAACTTGGTATATATCCTGCTGTTGACCCACTAGATTCTTCATCAAGAATTCTTGATCCAAGAGTAGTTGGTAAAGAGCACTATAAGATAGCTTCTGATGTTAAGCATATATTAGAAAGATATAAAGAACTTCAAGATATAATAGCTATACTAGGTGTAGATGAATTATCAGACGAAGATAAGGTTATAGTTTCAAGAGCAAGAAAGATTCAAAGATTCTTATCACAACCTTTCACTGTTGCAGAGCAATTTACAGGAATGCAAGGTAGATATGTTCCAATAGCAGAAACTATAAGAGGATTTAGAGAAATACTTGAAGGAAAGTATGATGATCTTCCAGAATCAGCATTCCTATTTGTTGGTACAATAGAAGAAGCTGTTGAAAAAGCTAAAAAAATAGCTTCTGAAGAATAGGAAGAAAAGAGGAGATTAGTATGAGTACTTTCACTTTAAAGTTAATAACTCCTAATAAAGAACTTTTTAATGGAAACATAGTTTCATTACAAAGCATGAATGCAGAAGGCGGATTTGAAATATTTGCAAACCACGAAGCTTATTTAACAACAGTGGTTCCAACAATGACAAAGTTTGTTGAAGAAAATGGAACAGAGCATAAGCTGTTTACTTCAACAGGAGTTATAGATTTTAATAAAAACGAATTAACTTTCTGTTGTGATGCTGCTGAATGGCCAGAAGATATCAATATTGATAGAGCTAAAGAGGCTAAGGAAAGAGCAGAAAAAAGATTGAAAAGTGATAAAGACATAGATGTTAAAAGGGCTAAGCTAGCATTAGCTAGAGCATTAGCTAGAATAGACATTGGAAGTGACTTTAATTAAATGAAAGAATTTTAAGGAAGATGAATAAATCGTCTTTCTTAGGATTCTTTTTTTTTTTTTTGCTTTAATATAATACATAAAATCCACTATATAGATAAAGTTTATTTTTAAAGTATATTAAATTTTCACATTTTCAAGAAAAAAAAATATATTAATAGTATAATTAAATAATTTGTAAAAGATTAATAGTATAAAAAAATAAAATTTGACAATAATTAAGAAATAAAAGGTAAAGGATGGAAATATAAAATGAGAAGAAATTATATATGTTTACTATCTATTATTTTATTTTTATTAATTATATGTCAAAATGTTAAGGCTTTTGATGATAGTATTTTTTTACAACAATTAATAACTTGTGAAAGCTCAATAGTGGAAAGTGGGGTTAAACTTCAATATGAAGTGGCTAATAACTTTATAAAAGAAAAAGAAAGAATAGAAAAAATTTTTAATTTAGATAAAAATATTATAAATAAAAATGATGATAAATCCTTTATGCTAAAATGGGAAAATAATGAGGATAAATACCTTATTAAAGGAAATAAAATAAATGATAATAGCAGTTTTATTGATATAGAGTTAATATCTACTAAAAAAACTAACAATGTTAAACAATTAAAAAATAAATTGCAAAAAGTACAAAATAATTTAACTTCTGAAGAAAAATATTTTACATTTCTAAAGGAGAAAATAAATATAGGGTTGCAAGATAAGAAAAATAGCATATATAACCTATTAAAAAGTAAAAAGATAAAAAATATAGAAGAAATACCAATTCATAATGGAATAACTTCAATTGTACATTTTAATGATGATAGCAAATTAAACTATTCTTTATGTACCTATGATACAGGAAATTACTTAATAGTTGGTACACCAATTATTTTTATAACATACTAAGATTTTATGGAGGATAATATGGAAAAAATAAGAGTTAAAGGTGGTAAAGAACTAAAAGGAAAAGTTCAAGTAAGTTCAGCAAAAAACTCAGTATTACCTATAATTGCATCATGTATATTAAGTGATGAAAATATAATAATAAATAATCTTCCATTATTAGAAGATGTTTATGTTATATGTGAAGTTTTAAATCAATTAGGATGTAGTGTAAATATAAATAAAAATTCAAAAGAACTTATAATTAATTCATCAAATATAAACCCAATTAATGTTAATAATGATTTAATAAAAAAAATGAGAGCATCTTTTCTAATTATGGGACCTATGTTATCGAGATTTGGTAAATGTAAAATATCATTACCAGGAGGATGTAATATAGGATCAAGACCTATAGATTTACATTTAAAGGGATTTAAAGCATTAGGTGTTGATTATAGTATTGGTCATGGATTTGTAGAAGCTAAGACTAAAAGACTTATAGGAAATAGAATTTATTTAGATTTTCCATCAGTAGGTGCTACAGAAAACTTAATGATGGCAGCAGTTTTAGCTAAGGGAACAACTATTATTGAAAATGCAGCAGAAGAACCTGAAATAATTGATTTAGCCAATTTTCTAAATTCAATGGGTGCTAAAATAAATGGAGCTGGTAATGGCAAAATAATTATAGAAGGAGTAGATTCTTTAGTAGGAACTAAACATACTCCTATAGGTGATAGAATAGAGGCTGGTACATTTATGATAGCAGCTGCTATGACTAATAGTAAAATAGAAATTTTAGGCTGTAATGAAGAATATTTAAGACCAGTTATAGAAAAACTTAAAGAAGCAGGAGTTATTTTTAAATTTAGTGAAAATGGTGAAAAAATTTTAATAGATGGAACAGGGAAGAAGAATTCTATAAGTATAAAAACAATGCCTTATCCAGGATTCCCAACAGATATGCAATCTCAAATGATGGCTTTGTGTACTATAATAGAAGGTGCTAGTGTAATTACAGAGACAGTTTTTGAGAATAGATTTATGCATGTTCCAGAATTATTAAGAATGGGAGCAAATATAAAAATAGATCAAAGAACAGCTCTAATAGAAGGTGTTCCTAAAATTACAGGATGTGAAGTTAAAGCTACAGATCTAAGAGCTGGTGCAGCTATGATATTAGCAGGGTTAGTTGCATATGGGGAAACTGAAATCACAGATATATATCATATAGATAGAGGATATTTTAATATAGAAGAAAAATTAAAATCATTAGGTGCTGAGATAGAGAGAATTTAATATATGTTATATAAAAAGACTCCAAAATAAAAATCCAATTAATCAATTAATTGATTAATTGGATTTTTATTTTTTCTTCTTAATTTAAATAAATTAGCATATAAATTAATGTAAAAATTAGATTTTGGAGGAGAAATGAGAAATAGAAATTATTTTCAAAATTTTTTTAAATCTATAAAAAGTACTATTTATAAAATAAGAGAAAACATGAAAAAAGGTAATGTATTAATATATTATCTTATTTTTATAATATGTTTTTTAATGATTTCCCCTATAGCAATTTATATATTTCTAGGAAGAGATAAAAAAGATAGCAGTCATATTGAGTATTCTTTACAAGATTCTTCTATTACTAAAAGTGACATTAAAATAAAGTTATATAATACAAAGGAAGATAAAATTGAGGAGATACCTTTAGAAGAATACATTTGTGGTGTTGTAGCATCAGAAATGCCAGCTAGTTTTCATATAGAAGCTTTAAAAGCACAAGCTGTAGCTGCTAGAACTTTTGTTATGGCAAAAATAAAAAATAAATGCAATAAAGCTAAAGGAGCACAAATTTGTGATACAACTCATTGTCAGGTTTATTTAAATGAGAAAGATAAAAAAGAATCTTGGGGAAGTAAAGCAAATGATAATTGGAATAAAATTGTACAAGCGATTAACGATACTAAGGGCAAAGTATTAACATATAAGGGAGAATTAGTTGTAAATCCTCAATTTTTTGCTACTAGTTCAGGAAAAACAGAAAGTAGTAAAGATGTTTTTGCAAGCAGTATACCTTATTTACAGTCAGTAGATAGTCCAGGAGAAGAAGTTGCACCTAAATTTAAATCAACGAAGGATGTAACCTATAAAGAATTTGTAAATAAGATTAATTCTACTTATGGTAATGGAAAAATGAACTTAAATAATGTAAAATCCCAAATAAAAATACTAGATAGAACAGATTCTGGAATGGTAAAGGAAATACAATTAGGAAAAGTAAAAATTAAAGGAACAGATTTTAGAAATCTTTTTAATTTAAATTCTGCAAATTTTAAATTAGAATTTAAAAAAAATAGTATAGCAATAAATTGTTTAGGTTATGGTCATGGTGTGGGAATGAGCCAATGGGGAGCTAATTCTATGGCTAAAAGTGGAGAAAGTTATGATAAGATTCTTATGCATTATTATACAGGGGTAAAAATAAAAAATATAAATAAATAATTATTTACTAAAATCATATTAATAACAGTATTATATTAAAACATATAAGTTTTAAATAAAAATATCCTCTTTAAAATTAATTTTAAAGAGGATATTTTTTTTGCATTCATAAGAATTTACGAATCATGAAAGCAAAAAACGACATTGATAGTCATTATAATGTAGAAAAATATACATAATTATCAGGAAATGTTGATAAATTTTTCATGGAAATATTGGAATACAATGTATTTTTTTATTATAAAAGGACAGACTACAAAAAGGAGGTGTTCATATGGAAAATAAATTTAGTAAGTTTAAAAACTTTATTAAAAAGGAGGGCTTCTACGTAATATTATTTGTTTGTTTATGTGTAGTTGCAGTAGCTGCAGCTTTTACAATTAGAAACATAAATAACAAAAACTTAGCATCTGCAGAAAAAGAAAAGACTATTGTATCAGTAAATGATAAAGAAAATGCTAAAGAGGAAAATTTAGAAGAATCAGTAACTCAAAAGCCAAATGCAGAGCAAGTTAAAAATAATGATGAAAAAGAAAATAATGTTACAGTGCCTGAGTCTAAAACAGTTGCAAATACTGCAAATATAAAATTTTCAAATCCAATAGAAAATGGTGCTATAGTTAGAGAATTTTCAGATAAACCTGTATATAGCGATACTTTAGAGCAATGGGTAGTTGATAAAGGTGTATCTATAAAAGCAGAAAAAGGAAACCCAGTATTAGCAGCTGCAGAAGGAAAAGTTGTTGAATCAGGAGAAGGGGATGGATATTTAGGAAACTATGTTAAAATAGCACATCCAAATGGATTATATACAGTATATTCAAATCTTGATTCAGAAGGATTAGCGAAAAAAGATACAGTGGTAAAAGCTAAACAACAAATAGGAAAAGTAGGAACTAGTGCTGCAAACTATAAGTTTGAAAAGTATGGTGATCATTTAGGATTACAAATGATTAAAAATTCACCAGATAATAAAGAAATAGAACAAATAAACCCAAGTAAATATATAAAATTTAGCAATTCATCAAAAAAATAATTTTATTTAATAGTTAGCCATTTTCTTTTAAGAAAGTGGCTAACTATTAGAAAAATGGTTATTTTAGAATAAATATTAGCATATTTATAAGTATAGCTAAATAAGGAGGTAGCATTTTGAAAGACTACATTGAGGAGAGAGTATTAGAAGTAGCACAATATATTATTGATTCAAAAGCTACAATAAGAAAGACAGCAAGTGTGTTTGGTGTAAGCAAAAGTACAATACACAAAGATATGACTGAGAGACTTCCTAAAATCAATCCTACAATAGCACAAGAAGCTAAAATAATATTAGATTTAAATAAATCTGAAAGACACATAAGAGGTGGAAAAGCAACTAAGTTAAAATATAAAGCTATTGAAGGTTAACTATATTCACTGTATAATAAAGTATAAAAATGAATAATTTATTATGCAACTATAATGTTTATAACATAATAGTTTTTTAGGAGTGAATTAGGAATGTGGTTTTGGAAAATGGGAACAGATATGGGAATAGATTTAGGTACCGCAACAATACTAGTTTATTTAAAAGATAAAGGTATTGTATTAAAGGAACCATCAGTAGTAGCTATAGATAAAAATACTAATAAAGTTTTAGCAGTTGGAGAAGATGCTAGAAAAATGATTGGGAGAACTCCAGGTAATATTGTTGCAATCAGACCTTTAAAAGATGGAGTAATTTCTGATTATGATATGACTGAAAAAATGCTAAAATATTTTATAAAAAAAGGTTGCGGTAAAAGTAAAATATCTGCGCCAAGAGTAATGGTGTGTGTTCCCTCACAGGCTACGGAAGTTGAAAAGAGAGCAGTTATAGACGCAGCAAGAAATTCAGGAGCAAGAGATGTTTACTTAATAGAAGAACCATTAGCAGCTGCCGTTGGTGCTGGAATAGAGATATCCAAACCAAGTGGAAGTATGATAATTGATATAGGTGGAGGTACAACAGATATAGCTGTTATATCTTTAGGTGGTATAGTTATTAGGGATTCTGTTAAAATAGCAGGAGACATGTTTGATGAAGTAATAATAAAATATGTAAGAAATAAGTACAATCTTATGATAGGTGAAAGATCGGCTGAAAACCTTAAAATAAATGTAGCATCAGTGGTTGGAGGATTAAGAAATGTTACAATGCCAGTAAAAGGAAGAAACTTAATAACAGGTTTACCTGATATAGTTGAAATATCTACAGAAGAAATAAGGAAAGCATTAACTGATGTTGTTAGTGTAATAGCAGAAAAAGTTCATGAAGTATTAGAACAAACGCCACCTGAATTAAGTGCGGATATTTCAAACAAAGGAATAGTTATGACTGGTGGAGGAGCTTTACTTTTTGGATTGGATAAATATATAGAAGAAAAAACTGGTGTTAAAACTATTGTTGCGGAAGAGACTGTAGAATGTGTAGCTATTGGTACAGGAAAGGTTTTAAAGCATTTCAATAAATTGAAATTTAATCCGGATATGGTATTAGCTTTAATTGAAAAATAATTAAATATTTAAAAATAAAAAAAACAGTTTTAAAACTGTTTTTTTTATTTTTTATTAAATTTTAAATTATAACTAGATATAATTCCTTCTGATATAACATTAGCCAAATCAAAAATTAGGTTTAATCTTATGGATCTAGAAGTAAAAATTTCTGCGTTATCACTAGAGTCTACAATACCAATTATTGATGTATCACCAACCTCAGGTAAAGCTTTACCTACACCTTTTCCTGGATGAATAGGGATATTTCTAACATGAATTTCCCCTATAGATGAACTATCTCCTAAACAGGCATCAACACCTATAATAGAAGAATTTTTATGATTTTTTAATATTTCCGATATTTTAGTATTTAGATTTAAAGCATGAATTGGAGAGGATATTGTACCATAAACAGGTAATTCAAATGAACTATTAGTTAAAAAAGTACCTACTAAGGGTCCTAAACAATCTCCTATACATTTATCAGTTCCAATGCAAACTATAACAGTATTTTTATTTATATAATCTTTTAAAAAATGGGCTATTTCTTTAGAAGCTAGAGTTGATTTATGATTAACTTTTAATTTTTTCAAATTTTGATACCCCCTTTCAATAATATATATGACTTTTTTATAAGAATTATTTTAATTAAAGAATAAAATTTATTATAAATGTCAATGTTTTTATATAGGAGGGTGTTAATATGAGAAAGTTAATAGAATCTATTATAATTATAGTAAGTACAATAATTACAGTATTTTTTATGAATATAATTTCTAATACAATAGATAATACTGCCGATATAAAAAGTGATAAAATAGTTAAAAATAGTTATAATGAAGATCTTAATTATAATAAAGAAAATATTGATAGTAATAAAAAAAATACTATAGATAATAATATAAAAGTTAATAAAGAGAAAAATAAAATTTCAATAGAAAAGAATAATGAATATAAAAATAAAGAGAAAATAAATAAAAATTTAGAGAATTATAATAGAGAAAATTCAATTTTAAATAATATAGAAACTAATAAAAGCAAAGAAACTGTAAAGAAGGATATAAAGGAAGATATAGGAGTTTTTAAAGTTAATAAAAATAGATTACAAGATAAAATTTCTTTCAAAGATAAAAAACAACTTTTATATTTGTCTACAAAATTAAATGGAAAAGATATAAAAAATATAATAAATTATATGAAAAGTGATAATGAACTATGGGCTGCAACAAATATTTTTAAAACTTTAAAAGAAAAACTTTCTATAAAGGATTATGAAAAAATAAAAGAAATATTATCTCCCTATATGGAGATAGATAATATTGAAAAAAATATAATTTAAAAGATAAAGAATGATTATTATATTAAAAAATAAGAACTATATTATATATAAGAATTTTATTAAGTATATAGAAAAATCTTTATTAGGTTTTATTTTAATATTAATAAATTAGCTAATAAGTTTTTAAAAGCTTATTAATATATAAATAAATTTTAATATGATGTAAGAAACCTTATGTTTCTTACATCATATTAAAATTTTGATTTATCCCAAAGAAATGATTGCTCTGGATTATTTAATGCAGAAAATATATTTTTTTTAAAGCCAGGAATCCTTTTATCTAACTCATAAGTTAAATCTTTTACTTCTTGTCTTTTGGTAAAGCCATTGGCAGGACAAGAATTGTTTATAACAGATATATCATTTTTCTTTATAAAGCTCTTAATCTCTAATTCATCTATATATACCATAGGGCGGATTAAAGTTATATCAGCTTTATCTAAATAAGTTTTGGGAGAAAAAGATTGTATCCTTCCTTCATAAAACATAGATAATAATAAAGTCTCTATAGCATCATTTTTATGATGGCCTAAGGCTATTTTATTACAACCTAAGTTTTTAGCATTAGTATTTAAGGCACCTCTACGTATGTTCGCACATAATGAACAAGGATTTTTTTCCTTTCTAATGTCAAAAACCACTTCTTTTATGTTTGTATCTATTTCATAAAAAGGAACTTGAAGTTCATCACATAGTTTGTGAAGAGGAGAAAAATCTGCACCGGTGCCTGGATTTAATGTAATTGCTATTAGATCAAATTTTTCAGGAGAAAATCTTTTATAGGCATTTAAAATATATAATAAAGTTAGACTATCCTTACCACCAGATAAACCTACAGCGATTTTATCTCCATTTTCTATTAATTTAAAATCTTGAATTGCCCTACGGCTTTTACTAAGTAACTTTTGTAGTTTATCCATAAATAACTCCTTATATAAATAATTTATAAAGGAATTATAGTGCAAATTATAAAAACTTTAAATACTTTAATTATATTTATAAGAATTTGATAGAAATAATAAGAAAATATAAGTATTATTGATATAATTTCAGTATATGGCCAAATATAAGGTGATGCAACTATTGAAATAAAAAGAATAGGAATATATAATAGCTATTGTCGATTGGCGACAAGCCAACAGACAAAAACTAAAGAAAAAATAAATTTTGCTGGCATGGCTCAATGGCAGAGCAGCTGACTTGTAATCAGCAGGTTGTAGGTTCGACTCCTATTGCCAGCTCCATTTAAAAAGTACATACGGAGGAGTTCCCGAGTGGCCAAAGGGGGCAGACTGTAAATCTGTTGCAAGTTGCTTCAGTGGTTCGAATCCACTCTCCTCCACCAAGAAATGGGCGCATAGCTCAGCTGGGAGAGCATCTGCCTTACAAGCAGAGGGTCACAGGTTCGAGCCCTGTTGTGCCCACCATTTCAAAAAACAAAAGAAAAAATAATTTGCTGGCATGGCTCAATGGCAGAGCAGCTGACTTGTAATCAGCAGGTTGTAGGTTCGACTCCTATTGCCAGCTCCATTTAAAAAATACATACGGAGGAGTTCCCGAGTGGCCAAAGGGGGCAGACTGTAAATCTGTTGCAAGTTGCTTCAGTGGTTCGAATCCACTCTCCTCCACCAAGAAATGGGCGCATAGCTCAGCTGGGAGAGCATCTGCCTTACAAGCAGAGGGTCACAGGTTCGAGCCCTGTTGTGCCCACCATTTCAAAAAAACAAAAGAAGAAAAATAATTTGCTGGCATGGCTCAATGGCAGAGCAGCTGACTTGTAATCAGCAGGTTGTAGGTTCGACTCCTATTGCCAGCTCCATTTTTTTAAAAAATATATATGGAGGAGTTCCCGAGTGGCCAAAGGGGGCAGACTGTAAATCTGTTGCAAGTTGCTTCAGTGGTTCGAATCCACTCTCCTCCACCAAAAACACAAGGAATATTTCTTGTGTTTTTTATTTGTTAAATAAAACATTTATATTTTCATATAGACTTTTTGTTATTTTAAGAGTAAACTTATAGAATAAATGATTCTAAAGTAATTTTTATATTAACTTTAATTAATATAAAAACTTGAAATGCAATATATTCATAATTATGTAGATATTAAAAGTAGCCATAATTTATTGACTAATGTATAGTCAAGTGATATAATTTATTTCGAATAAAAATTAATAAGCTCTTATCCAGAGAGGTGGAGGGATACGGCCCGGTGAAGCCCGGCAACCTGTGTAAAACACAAAGGTGCCAATTCCAGCAATTTATATTTGCAAGATAAGAGGGGAACTATGAGTAGTAAGCCTTTTCTTATCCTTAAGAAAAGGCTTTAATTTTTGTATATTCTATAATGAAAAATTGAAGGGAGAAATTTAAATGAGAAGATTATTTACCTCAGAATCAGTTACTGAAGGACATCCAGATAAAATTTGTGACCAAATTTCAGATGCAGTTTTAGATGCAATGTTAGAAAAGGATCCTATGGCAAGAGTTGCTTGTGAGACTTGTGTAACAACAGGAATGGTAGTTGTTATGGGAGAAATAACAACTAATTGTTATGTAGATATACCAAAGGTAGTAAGAGAAACAATAAGAGAAATAGGATATGATAGAGCTAAGTATGGCTTTGATTGTGATACATGTTCAGTTATAACATCAATAGATGAACAATCAGCAGATATTGCTATGGGCGTTGATGAAGCTTTAGAATTTAAAAAAGGACAAAAAGATGAAGTTGAAGCTGTAGGAGCAGGAGACCAAGGAATGATGTTTGGTTTTGCTACCAATGAAACACCAGAATTTATGCCTTTTCCAATAGCTATGGCTCATAGATTATCAAGAAGATTAACAGAAGTTAGAAAAAATGGTACATTAGCTTATTTAAGACCAGATGGGAAAACACAAGTTACTGTAGAGTATGAAAATGATAAACCAGTTAGAATAGATGCAATAGTTGTATCAACTCAACATGGAGATGAAGTTACTCAAGAACAAATTGAAAAAGATATAATGGAAAATGTTATAAAAGCTGTTATTCCACAAGAATTCTTAGATGATAAAACAAAATATTATATAAACCCAACAGGAAGATTTGTTGTAGGTGGACCTCAAGGAGATACTGGTCTAACAGGAAGAAAAATAATTGTTGATACATATGGTGGATATGGAAGACATGGTGGTGGAGCTTTCTCAGGGAAAGATGCTACAAAGGTTGATAGATCAGCAGCATATGCAGCAAGATGGGTTGCAAAAAATCTAGTTGCAGCAGGAGTAGCAGATAAGTTAGAAATTCAATTAGCTTATGCTATAGGAGTTGCAAAGCCTGTATCAATAGTTGTAGATACCTTTGGAACAGGTAAAATATCAGATGAAGAAATTGTTGATATAATCAATAAAGTTTTTGATTTAAGACCAGGTGCTATAATAAGAGATTTAGAGTTAAGAAGACCTATATATAAGCAAACAGCAGCTTATGGTCACTTTGGAAGAACAGATGTTAAACTTCCTTGGGAACAATTAGATAAAGTAGAAGAAATAAAGAAATATCTATAATATAAAAAGCATCTTAAAATGTATTTATACATTTTAAGATGCTTTTTTATAAAATAAATTATTTATTTTTGATGAACTATTTTTCCATTAACAATTACAGTTTTTATATTTATATCTTCATCAAAAACAACTAAGTCTGCATCGTAACCTTCTTTTATAAGACCTTTTCTATCATCTACTTTACAATGCTTTGCTCCATTATAAGTTGCCATTTTAACAATTTCATATAAAGGATAATTAGTATTTTCATATATATTTTTTATAGCTTTGTTTAAAGTTAAAACAGAACCAGCTAATGAACCGGTTTTAAGTCTTGCAGCACCATCTTTAACTATAACAATTTGACCACCTAAGGAATATTCTCCATCAGGCATACAGCAAGCCATCATAGCATCTGTAATAAGTAAAACTTTATCTGTTCCTTTTATTTTATATGAGGTTCTTAAAACAGGATATGATATATGAATGCCATCTGAAATAGTTTCAGTAGTTATATCACTGTCAAATACAGCTCCTACAACTCCAGGATTTCTATGATGAAGTGGAGTCATTGCATTAAATAAATGAGTAGCATGACGTGCTCCCCATTTAATACCATCCATAGCTTGATTATAAGTAGCTTTAGTATGACCTATTGAACATAATATATTTTTATTTGACAAGTATTCAATAAGTTCTTTAGCTCCTTCAATTTCTGGAGCTAGGGTTAAAGAAACTACAGCATCTTCATTATTTCCTACCATTTTTTTAAAAGTTTCTATTGACGGTTTTTCTATATATTTAGGATTTTGTGCACCTATAGCATCAGGACTTATAAATGGACCTTCTAAATGAGCGCCTAAAACATTTGCTCCATCAGTACCATTTTTTTTAGCTTCTGCTATAGCACTTACAGATTGTAAAATTTCAGGTATACTAACAGTCATAGTTGTTGGTAGAAATGAAGTTGTTCCATTTTTTACTATTGTTTTTGCTATATTATTAATTGATTCATATGTACCATCCATGGTATCATAGCCACCAGCTCCATGGATATGAACATCTATAAATCCAGGAGATAAATAAAGACCATCTCCATCTATTGTAGTGATATCATTTACAAGAGATTCAGTAGAAGGATTTATCTTTGAAATTTTTCCGTTTTCTACTAAAATAGAACCTTTTTTGATTTTATCTAAAAAAATCATATTACAGTTTTTTATTAGTAACATTCTAACACCCCCATTTATAATACTAATTATATATTATTAAGTAGTCAATTATATATTTTTAATTATAGATCAAATTAATGGATTAAATTGTTAAATAATTATTTTAAAGAATATATTTATAGTATATTCTTTTTATACAAAAATATTTTTACTTACTATATATTAAATATTTTAATATAATTACGATTTTTTTATTATTAATTTTCCTATGTTATAATAATGTAATAAGATTTTAAATTTTAAATGGGAGAATTTCTATGGAAGTAATAAGAGGAATAGTAGATTCCATTGTCTTTAAGAATGAAGATAATGGTTATGTAGTTTTTAAGTTAATAACAAATAAAAAAACAGTAACTGTAGTTGGGATAATTCCATATATACAAGAGGGGCAAAACCTATCTATTAAAGGTCAGTGGGTCCTTCATCAGCAGTTCGGAAGACAGTTTAAAAGTGAGGAATGTGAAGAAATACTTCCAACTACTACTGAAGAAATTGAGAAATATTTATCCTCTGGAGTTATTCAAGGAATAGGTCCTGTTACAGCAAAAAAAATAATACAAAGATTTGGAGATAGATCTTTAGAGATTTTGGATAATGATATAGAAAGACTTAGAGAAATCGAAGGAATAGGAGAGAAAAAACTTCATGTAATTATGGAATCTTACCTAGCTCAAAGAGACTTAAAAAGTATAATGATATTTTTCCAAGGACATGGGGTTACTACTAATCAATGTATAAAAATATATAAAAGATTTGGTTCCGCATCTATTAATATTGTAAAAGATAATCCTTATATATTATGTGATGAGATTAGTGGAATAGGATTTAAATCTTCAGATAGAATTGCTTATTCTTTAGGAATAGATAAAGAGTCTCCTTTTAGAATACAAAGTGGAATAAGATATGTTATAAATGATTTTTGTGCTAATGGAAATACATTTATGCCAAAGGAGTTACTTATAAAAAAGGCTATTGAAGTATTAGTAGTTAGTGATGAAGTTATAGAGAAAAATATATATGATAGTACAGTAGATGGAAAAATAAAAATAGAAAATGTAGATGGCGTAGAGGCTGTTTTTAATCTTCCTTATTATTATTGTGAAATAGGAATAACTAAAAGAATACTTACTTTAGCTATAAGTAAATTTAATGATATAAATATAGATTGGGAATTTGAGATAAAAAGATTTGAAGAGAAAAATCAAATAAATTTTGCAGATTCTCAGAAGGAAGCAATAGTTGGAGCCTTTGAGAATGGAATTGAAATTATAACAGGTGGACCAGGAACAGGTAAAACAACTATTATAAAATGTATAATAGATATTTTTGAAAAATGTGGTATGAAGGTTGTTTTAGGAGCGCCAACAGGTAGAGCTGCTAAAAGAATGTCAGAGTCTACAGGAAGAGAAGCAAAAACAATTCATAGAATGCTTGAAATGGGAGTAGAAGATGATAAAGATTCAGTTTTTTCAAAGAATGAATCATCACCATTAGAGGCAGACGTAGTGATTATTGATGAAGCTTCTATGATAGATGTAATGCTTATGAATACTCTTTTAAAAGCTATAAAGGTAGGAACTAGACTGATTATTGTTGGAGATGTTGATCAACTTCCATCAGTAGGTCCTGGAAATGTATTATCAGATTTAATTTCTAGTGGTTTTACAAAGGTAGTTAGATTAAATGAAATATTTAGACAGGGAAAAGAGAGTATGATAGTGGTAAATGCTCATAGAATAAATCATGGTGAAATGCCCTTTTTAAATGAAAAAGGAAAAGATTTTTATTTTTTAAAAGAAGAAAATTTGGATTTCATAGTTAATACTATAATAGATCTTATAAATAAAAGGCTACCTAAATTTAATTCATCTTGGAATAATTTAAAAAATATTCAGATATTAGCCCCTATGAAAAAAGGAACATTAGGAGTAACAAATTTAAACCAAAAGCTTCAAGAAATCTTAAATCCTAAATCAGATAATAAAAAAGAAAAGCAATTAAAAGATACTATTTTTAGAGTTGGGGATAAAGTTATGCAAACTAAAAATAATTATAGTTTGAAATGGATTAGAATTAATGGAGATGGAGAAAATGAAGGTGTAGGAGTATTTAATGGTGACATGGGATTCATAAGAGATATTGATGAAGAAAATAGAACCTTAACAGTGATTTTTGATGATGAAAAAGAAGTTACTTATGATTTTCTTTATGTAGATGAACTAGATTTAGCATATGCAATAACGATACATAAAAGTCAAGGAAGTGAGTTCCCGGTAGTAATAATGCCTTCCTATATGGGGTCTCCATTTTTAATGAACAGAAATCTTTTATATACAGGTATAACTAGAGCTAAAGAAATGGTAGTTGTGGTTGGTGTGCCAAAGGCCTTGAAGTATATGGTAGATAATATAAGAAGTAATGAAAGACATTCGTCACTTAAATGGAGAATAAAAGATATAATATCTAATGATGCATTTACAAAATAAAATCAGCGAGGGTTTTAATATGAGTAATTTAAAAATTGATAGAAGATGTGTTGAAATTAATTATATAATAAGAAAAATAGAAAATTGGTATGAAAAAGATATAGATAAAGTATTAAATATAATAACCATACCATATAATACATCTTTAATTTTTAGAACTTTAGTTAAAAAAGTATATAATGAAGGTGGAAGTATACTTTATGTAATTAATGGTAATACTGTAGATGAAACCATCATAAAAAGTATAAAAACCATAAATAACATAGAAGATTATAATTATTTTACTAGATCTAAAGATGAAAAGAATGGAAAATTAAAATTTGTTACATCAGATTTAGTATATAAATATAAGGATTTTTATGATTTAGTTATATATGATGATATTTCAGCGTTTTCACATAAAGAAAAAATAGAGATAAGAATGTTATTAGATTATTTATATAAAAAATGTGAAAAACTTTTAATATATTCAGTGGAAAAAATATTCAATAATTGTAAATGCATAGATATGTGTGGATGTATTAACAATACTCCATTTCCAGAGCCTAGAATAATAACCACAAGAATAGACTTAACAAAAGATATACCTTATTTAGTATATGATTATTTAAAATGGTTTAGTCAAAATAAAAGAACAGTAGTAATACATACACCCACTAAGGAAAGTGTTGATAGAATTTATGATTACTTCTGTAAAGTTTTAAATATGTCTTCTAATATAAGAATATTAAAAATAAAAAGTAAAAAGGATTATAAAATTTTTAAAAAAATTAGTGAACTAAAAGATAAACCTCTAATGATAATAACTAATTATATTGGTGATTATTTAAAACCATCAGAACTTGTAGATATAATTATATATTTTTCAGAGGATAAATATTATAACTATAAAAAACTTTTATATTTGTGTGGAAAAGTAATACTATCTAAAGATGGTTATGGAGAAGTTTTATTTGTTTCAAATTCTATAACCAAGGATATGGAGAAAGCAAAGGAAATTGCAAGGGATTTTAATAAAAGATTATGGGAAAAAGGAATTTTAGATTGCTAAATTATATAGGAAATTGCATCTTAGAAGTTATCTATCCTCATGGTGATAGATGCATAGTTTGTAATAAAGATTTAGAAAGCACAGATGATATTTGCAGTAACTGTTACTCTAATATATATTTTATTAAAGAAAAAACGTATATTAAGGATTTTCATATGGAAGTTAATGTTGTAACCACATATTCTACCTTAATAAAAAATTTAATATTAGATTTTAAATATAAAAATAATTTTTATGCAGGAGAATTTTTGGCAAAATTAATATCAAATAAAATAATTAAAGAGGATATAAATTTTGATGTTATAACATTTGTTCCATCATCAAAAAATTCTATTAAAAAAAGAGGATTTAATCAGTGTGAGGTTTTGGCATTAAATATAGGTAACATTACAAATAATTCAGTGAAAACTTTAATATTGAAAAATAAGGAGGTTTCTGAACAAAAAACTTTAACAAAAGAAGAACGGAAAATTAATCTTTTAAATGCTTTTTCTTTTAACAGTAGATATAATATAAAAAATAAAAGTATATTACTTATAGATGATATTATAACTACAGGTTCAACTTTATATTTTTGTAAGAAAATTTTACAAAAAGAAGGGGCAAAGGAAATTATACTATTGACTATTGCAAAAAGTAGTATATAATAAAAAGAGCTAGGTTTGTGGTTGAAAGTCGATGCCAGTCGCAGGCAAAACGATCCACGTAAGTTGAACAAAGTTTCAATGAGCATGGTGCGGCTTAGAAGTAAGTCCTGCCAGGAAAACTGAGAGGATTAGTAGTGAGAAGTTAAATCTGGGTAGCGAAAGTTCCAGCAGGCGAGTGTGGGGTCAAAGACCAGGTCAACTAGCATGAGTTATTAGTCATATGGCTGATAACTTTTTTTTATAAAAATTTATAATTTTAAGTATTGTATAGCATTATTAAGAAATTTAAATTTAAATTGATTAAATTTTCAGTAAATTCACAAAATAGCCCTTGTTATTATACTTTTAAGAAGGTAAAATAATAGTAAGAAAACAACATATATTAAAACTTAAAGTTTTAATAAGAAGAGAGGGGCTGGCTTTATGAAGGTTACAGTATTAGCAAAAAATATAGTTTTGACAAATGCATTGAAGGAAACTGTAGAAAAGAAGATATCTAAGTTAGAAAAGTATTTTAATCCTGATGTAGAGGCCAGAGCTACACTGTCAGTTCAAAAAAATAGACATACAATAGAAGTTTCAATTCCTATTAATGGAATAATGTTAAGAGGAGAAGAAACTACTGATGATATGTACAAATCAATAGATTTAGTAGAAGAGAAGTTAGAAAGACAGATAAGAAAACAAAAAACAAGACTTCAAAGAAGATATTCAGGTGAATCACTTAGATATCTAAGTTTAGATGATATTGATGATGAGGATGATGAAGAAAATAAAATAGTAAAAGTGAAAAAGTTTAGCGTTAAGCCAATGACTACAGAAGAAGCTATTTTGGAAATGGAGCTTTTAGGACACAATTTTTTTGTATTTCAAGATGCAGATACTAATACAGCAAGTGTTATATATAAAAGAAAAGATGGAAATTATGGTTTAATTGAACCAGATTACCTTTAATATGTAAATAAAAAGGTTTCCTTTAAGGAAACCTTTTTTGTATGTATAAATATCTAAATTTACTATAAGAACTTATAAGTTTTTATAATGAATTTTACTATATCTTATAAAAGAGGTATACTCTTATTTAAAGATTATATTAAAAAACAATTATTTTATTTATAAATTACATAATAATGTAAGTGAATTGTTGAAAAACAATATTAATAAATGCTATAATTTATAAATGAATTATAAGAATATACAGAATTGAGAGGATGAAACCATGGGATTTTTTGATAAAATATTTGGATCATATAGCGAAAGAGAAGTTAAAAGAATACAGCCTATAGCTGATAAAATCGAAGCATTAGATTCCCAAATGCAATCTCTTTCTGACGATGAGTTAAAAGGAAAAACTTTAGAACTTAAAGAAAGATTGCAAAAAGGGGAAACTTTAGATGATATACTTCCAGAAGCTTTTGCAGTGGTTAGAGAGGCTTCTTCAAGAGTATTAGGAATGAAACATTATAGAGTTCAACTTATTGGAGGAATAGTACTTCACCAAGGTAGAATAGCTGAAATGAAAACAGGAGAAGGTAAAACATTGGTTGCAACACTTCCTGCTTACCTTAATGCATTATCAGAGAAAGGTGTTCATATAGTAACAGTAAATGACTACTTAGCTAAAAGAGATAAAGAATGGATGGGAAAACTATATGAATTCTTAGGTTTAACAACTGGTGTAATCCTTCACGATTTAAATAATGATGAGAGAAGAGCTGCTTATGCTGCAGATATAACATATGGTACTAATAATGAATTTGGATTTGATTATTTAAGAGATAATATGGTTATATACAAAGAAGAAATGGTTCAAAGGGAACTTAACTTTGCTATAGTGGATGAGGTAGATTCAATTCTTATAGATGAGGCTAGAACTCCGCTTATAATTTCTGGGGCAGGGGAAAAATCTACAGATTTTTATAAAATAGCAGACTTCTTTGTAAAAAGATTAAAACCAGAAGAACATTTTACAATAGATGAAAAAGCACATGCAGTTATGCTTACTGACGAAGGTGTTGAAGAAGCGGAAAAGGCTTTTGGTATAGAAAACTATGCTGATACTGAGAATATGGAACTTCAACATTACGTAACTCAAGCATTAAAGGCTAACTATATAATGAGAAAAGATAAAGATTATATGGTTAAAGATGGAGAAGTAATTATAGTTGATGAATTTACAGGTAGACTTATGGAAGGTAGAAGATATTCAGATGGTCTTCACCAAGCTATAGAGGCTAAAGAAGGAGTTAAGGTAGAGAGAGAATCCAAAACTCTTGCAACTATAACATTCCAAAATTACTTCAGAATGTATAAAAAGCTATCAGGTATGACAGGTACGGCTTTAACAGAAGAAAATGAGTTTAGAGAAATATATGGATTAGACGTAATAGTAGTACCAACACATAGACCAGTTCAAAGAATAGATGAATCTGATGTGGTTTATAAAACAGAAAAAGGTAAGTTTAATGCTATAGTTGAGGAAATAGCAGAAACTCACAAAACAGGTCAACCGGTACTTGTAGGTACTACTAGTATTGAAAAATCAGAAATATTATCATCATTACTAAAGAAAAAGGGAGTACCACATCAAGTATTAAATGCTAAATATCATGAACAAGAAGCTGAAATAGTAACACATGCAGGAGAAAAAGGTATGGTTACAATAGCTACTAATATGGCTGGTAGAGGTACAGATATTAAGCTTGGAGAAGGTGTATTAGAACTTGGTGGACTAAAAATACTAGGTACAGAAAGACATGAATCAAGAAGAATTGATAATCAGCTTAGAGGACGTTCAGGACGTCAAGGAGATGCTGGTTTATCAAGATTCTATATATCATTAGAAGATGATTTAATGAGAATATTTGGTTCAGAAAGACTTCAAGGATTAGTAGAAAAATTAGGACTTGGAGATGATGAAGCTATAGAAAGTAAGATGGTTTCTAAATCAATTGAAAATGCCCAAAAGAAAGTTGAAGGTAACAACTTTGATATAAGAAAGAATCTTTTAGGATATGATGATGTTATGAATCTTCAAAGAGAAGTCATATATAAACAAAGGGCTGAAGTTCTTCAAGGTGAAAACCTAGAAGAAGAAATAAAATCAATGATAAAAGATGTTATATATGAAGGAGTAACTTCTCACATATCTGGAGAGGAAGAAAACTTTACAGAAGAACTTGAAAATCTTATAAAGTATATGGAAGATATATTTATGCCACATAATACTGTAACAGTTAAAGAATTAGAAACATTATCAGATGAAGAGATAAAAGAAAAATTCTTAAATATGGCATTAGATATATATAGTAAAAGAGAAGAAGAATTTGGCTCAGAACAAATGAGAGAAATAGAAAGAGTTATTCTTCTAAGGGTTGTAGATACTAAATGGATGGATCATATAGATAATATGGATCACTTAAAACAAGGTATAGGATTAAGAGCTTATAAACAACAAGATCCAGTTCAAGCATATCAATTTGAAGGTAGTAATATGTTTGATGAAATGATTCACACAATAAAGGTTGAAACAGTTAAATATTTATTCCATGTTCAAGCAGAACGTAAACCAGAAAGAGAAAGAGTAGTTAAGGAAACTTCAGCAAACCATGGAGGAGATGACTCTGCAAAGAGAACTCCAGTAAAAAAAGAGCATAGAGTAGGTAGAAATGAACCTTGTCCTTGTGGAAGTGGTAAGAAATATAAAAACTGTTGTGGAAGAGAAGTAGTTTAATAATAAATTAATAGAACTCCGAATGTCGGAGTTCTATTTCTATGATAAGAAGATAAACAATATATAAAGAGGTGAAGTAAATGATTCTTGAACTAGAAGAAAATCTTTCTAAATTACAAGATATTAAAAAAACTTTAAATGAAATGAGGGATTCACTTTGACTTAAGTGGACTTGAGAAGCAAAGTGATGAATTAGATCATAAAATGCAGGAACCAGACTTTTGGAATGATATATCAAAGGCTCAAGAAATTTCTCAGGAAGCTAAAAGTATAAAAGATAAAATAAATAGATTTAAAAGCTTAGTTTCAAAGGTTGAAGATGTAGAGATACTAAAAGAACTTTTAGAAGAAAATGATTATGATACTGCAAAGGAAATAATAAAAGAAATAAAAGAGATATCTTCTTTAATAGATAATTTTAAAATAGAAATTCTACTTTCTGGTGAATATGATAAAAATAATGCCATATTAACTTTACATACTGGGGTTGGTGGTACTGATGCCCAAGATTGGACTGAAATGCTTTTGAGAATGTATACAAGATGGTGTGAAAAGAAAGGCTATAAAATTGAAACTTTAGATTATTTACCAGGAGACGAAGCAGGGATAAAAACTGTTACTTTAAGGGTAACTGGCGAATTTGCTGCAGGATATTTAAAAGCTGAAAAGGGTATTCATAGATTAGTAAGAATATCTCCTTATAATGCCAATGGTAAAAGACAGACATCATTTGCATCAGTAGAAATCATACCAGAACTTACAAAGGAACAGGATATAGAGATAAATCCAGCAGACTTAAAGATAGATACCTTTAGGGCAAGTGGAGCTGGAGGACAGCATGTTAATAAAACAGAGTCAGCAGTTAGAATTACTCATATTCCAACAGGAATAATTGTGTCATGCCAAAATGAGAGAAGTCAATTTTCTAATAGAGATACAGCAATGGCTATGTTAAAAGCTAAGCTTATAGAGCTTAAAGAAAGAGCCCATAAAGAAAAAATAGAAGATTTAACAGGTGAACTTAAAGATATGGGATGGGGAAGTCAAATAAGATCTTATGTTTTTCATCCATACTCATTAGTTAAGGATCATAGAACTAATGTTGAAACTTCAAATGTTCAGGCTGTAATGGATGGAGATATTGATTTATTTATAAATGCTTGGCTAAATTGTGAAGAAAATGCTAAGTAATAGTTTATTTAAGATATAAAATTAAAAATTATTATTAAAATTTAAATACAATATATTTTTATATAAGTAAAAAACTATGAAATTGGTTATCATAAACCTTTATTTCATAGTTTTTTATTAAAAGTTCAATTTATAATAAATTAATATCTAATATAATAAGATTTTTAAAAACTTAGTAGTATATATTAATTCTTTTTGTGAAATTTTTTTCTTATAATATATAGAGATGAAAGAATTATAAGAATTATTAAGAGAGATAATGATAATATAAAAGTATTTTTATAAATAAATTTATAATTTCCATAGCATATATTTAAAATATTTTTATTTACTATAGAGAAAGCTCTCTCAATAGATTTCCTATCAATAAATTCGGCTTTATCATCTAAAGTATGAATTCTTTTTATATCATAATCACATAGAGTTATAGCATCTATTCCCCTTTCTGTAAAGGAACCATGATCACTATATTCACCAGATAAAATAGCATAATTAAAAGAATCATTAATAGCAGTAAACTCTAGAGATTGTATTATGGAAAAATCTCTATTTAAGTTATTACTGCCTTTCATAAAAGTTATAGGTATAGAGTAATCTCCACCAATCATATCAAAATTTATAACTGTACTATTTTTTATATTCTTATAATTATTTTCAACAAAATGTTTAGATCCTAAAAGTCCTAATTCCTCCCCATTAAAAGAGATAAAGATTATATCTCTATTAGGTTTAGGTAGCTTTTTTATATATTTTGCTAGTTCTATTAAAAAAGCTGAGCCAGAGCTATTATCTAAGGCACCAGGATAAATATTATTAAGAAGATCTTCACCCATATGATCAAAGTGAGATGTTAAAATTAAAGGAGGAAGGGAATTATCTTTTCCTTCTATATAACCAATAACATTAAAGGTATTAATAGATTCAGCTTTATAGGGAATAAAAACTTCTAGAATATAGTTTTTCTCTAAATAATTAATAAGATTATTATAACATTCCCTACTTATAAAAAGCTGCATATCTAAGTTGCTATCATATATAAAAGAGCTTCTAAAATTAATATTATCTTCATTTACAATTAATTGAAGTCTTTTATTATCTTTATTTATTTCTATAAGGTCAGGAAAAATATTTAATTTATCATTTTTTGAGATATTAAACTTATTATTTTTAAAATTTAAAAAAGTTTCTTTATAATCTTGTCCATAAGTAAGCTTATAAACTAAGTTTCCACTAGTATCATAAATATTAAAATAAGGGTCTCCACTAATTTTTGTAGGGGCATGGGCTTTAAAGTAATCTTTATAACTATTATTTATAGGAAGTAGCTTTAAATTAATAAATTGATTTTCTATATATTGAGCAGCTAATAAATTTTCCTCTGTTCCAACTAATCTACCTTTATATTTATTAGAGGAAAGTTCTTCGATATGAGAAATTACATTGGAAGTAGAAAAGGAATTAAAATTTTTGTTTATATTTAATAATGTTATTGCAGATAATATTAAGGCGATTAAAAGTATTGAATAAATAGTATAAAATGCTTTTTTCATAAATAATTCCTTAAAAATATTGTTAAATAATATTATGATTGTTTTAAAAATTATATTCATTTTTAACAATATTATCTTTTATATATCCTTATAAATTCTTTTGAATTTTATGGTAATATATATAGGTGAGAAACTTTAAGGAGGAAAATATGGATAAAATAAATGAAATATTATGCAAAGAACTTAATATAAAACATTATCAAGTAGAAAATATTATTAATTTATTAGATGAAGGAAATACAGTTCCTTTTATAGCTAGATATAGAAAAGAAAAGCATGGTGGTCTAAGTGACGAAGTCTTAAGAAAGTTTAATGAAAGATTAATTTATCTTAGAAATTTAAAGGAAAGAAAAGATGATGTAATAAGGCTTATAGAAGAACAAGGAAAACTTACAGAGGATGTTAAAAAAGCTATAGAATCAAGTGAAACGCTAACAGAAATAGAAGATATATATAGACCCTTTAAACCTAAAAAAAGAACTAGGGCAACTATAGCAGTAGAAAAAGGATTAACTCCATTAGCAGAACTAATTTATTCTGGAGATTATGAAGGGGATATAGAGGAAGAAGCTTCAAAATTTATAAATGAAGAAAAGTCTGTAGATACTATAGATGATGCTTTAAATGGAGCTATGGATATAATCAGTGAAAAAATATCTGATAATGCAGATTTTAGAAAATGGATAAGACAGTTAGTTATAAAAGAGGGGATAATAGAAACTAAAGGAAGTAGCGATAGTACAACTCCCTATGAAATGTATTATGATTATAGAGAGCCTGTAAGAACTATTCCTTCTCATAGAATTCTTGCAGTAAATAGAGGAGAAAAGGAAAAAATACTTTCAGTTAAGATTATATGTGATGAAAATAAAATCATACATTATCTTCTAAATAAAAATTTAAAAGATAATAAAAAGACAGATATTTTTATAGAACAGTCTGTCAGAGATTCTTTTAAAAGGCTTATATATCCATCAATAGAAAGAGAAATAAGAAGTACCCTTACAGAAAAAGGAGAGCAAGGAGCTATTGATATATTTAAAGCCAATCTTAAGGCGCTTTTAATGCAAGCACCGATAAAAGGTAAAGTTGTATTAGGATTTGACCCTGGTTTTAGAACAGGATGTAAGATTGCTATTTTAGATGATACAGGTAAGTTTTTAGAAAAGGCCACTGTATATCCAACGGTTCCCAAAAATGATGTAGAAGGAACTATAAATGTGATGAAAGAGCTTATAAAAAAATATGATGTAGATGTGATTTCTTTAGGAAATGGAACAGCAAGTAGAGAGTCAGAAGAAATTATAGGAAGATTGATTAAAGAAATTAAAAATGAATTAGGTAAAGATATATATTATGTAATAGTAAGTGAAGCAGGAGCTTCAGTTTATTCAGCATCAGAACTTGCAACGAGGGAGTATCCAGATTTAGATGTAACTATAAGAGGAGCTATTTCTATAGGAAGAAGGCTTCAGGATCCTTTAGCTGAGCTTGTAAAGATAGATCCTAAATCTATAGGTGTTGGTCAATATCAACATGATGTTACACAAAAAAAACTAGATGAATCATTAAAAGGAGTAGTAGAAGATTGTGTAAATACGGTAGGGGTAGATTTAAATGTTGCAACTCCATCTCTTTTAAACTATATATCTGGTATAAATAGTACAATAGCAGAAAATATAGTTAGTTATAGAGAAGAGAATGGAAAATTTAAAAGTAGAAAAGAACTTTTAAAAGTTAAAAGATTAGGACAAAAAGCCTTTGAACAATGTGCTGGATTTTTAAGAGTTATGGAAAGTGATGAGCCATTAGATAATACTTCCGTTCACCCTGAATCATATAAAGTTACTAAGGCTCTTATGGATAGATTAGGATATACAAAAAAAGATTTAAGAGAGGGTAATTTATCAGATATAGATGTTAAGTTAGAAGATATTAAAATTAATGCTTTAGCAGAAGAATTAGAAATAGGAGTTCCAACACTAAAGGATATTATAAAAGAACTTAAAAAACCAGGTAGAGATCCTAGGGAGGAGTTACCAAAGCCAATTTTAAAAAGTGGGGTTATAGATATAAAAGATTTAAAGCCTGGTATGATTCTTATGGGAACAGTAAGAAATGTATCTGATTTTGGAGCTTTTGTTGATATTGGAGTTCATCAAGATGGATTAGTTCATAAAAGTCAAATGGCAGATAAATTTGTAAAGCATCCTTTAGATATAGTTAAAGTTGGAGATATAGTAGAAGTCAGAATATTAGAAGTGGATGAGAAGAGGAAAAGAATAGCTCTATCTATGAAAAAATAAATAAATTTTTATAATAGTTGAAAAAATGTAAATAATATCATATAATAAAAATGTAAAAAAATTAATATCTTCAGGGCGGGGTGTAAGTCCCCACCGGCGGTATAGCCCGCGAACCTTATAAAAAGTAAGGCCGATTCGGTGTAATTCCGAAGCCGACAGTTAAAGTCTGGATGGAAGAAGGTAATCAATTATAGATTATTCTGTAATTAAGCCCTAATGTTAATTCATTAGGGATTTTTTAATAGTCTTAAATTGAAAGCCCCAAGAAGATAAGTATTGGGAGGGTTTTACATGTATAAAACAAAAACTAGAAATTTAAATTTGCAGGTCAAAATAGCTTTGTTAGGAGCAGTAGCTTTTGTATTAATGTTTATTGATTTTCCTATTTTGCCAGCAGCTCCGTTTTTAAAAATTGATTTTGGAGATGTGCCAGCACTTTTGGGAACCTTTGCATTAGGACCAGTAGCAGGAGTTATTATAGAAGCTATTAAAGTAATTTTATATACTTTATTTAGAGGATCAGGATCTGCTATGATAGGTGAAGTTGCCAATTTTTCAATAGGTGCAGTTTGGGTTTTAACAGCAGGTCTTATATATAGAAGAGGAAAGACAAGAAAAAATGCTATACTAGGATTAACTTTGGGAGTTTTAGCATTAACTATATTTGCTGTTGTATGCAATTATTATGTATTCTTACCACTATATCAAAATATAGTACCTTCATTAAATGCATCAACAATAAATTATCTATTAACAATAATTGTTCCTTTTAATTTAATAAAAGGGGTTATGGCTTCAATAGTTACAATGGTTTTATATAAAAAAGTATCACCATTAATTCATCAAGAAGCTATGATAGCTAAAAGAAAAACAGTATAATTAAAATGTAGATAATTAATTTCATATAAAACAAAGAATCAGTACTTTTTAATAAAAACTTATTAAAAAGTGCTGATTCTTTATTTTAATATCTTTTCCACATAATAATAGCATCCTCGCCATTATTTTCGTAATATTTTTGTCTAATTCCTTCTTCTTTAAAGCCGAATTTTTTATATAGATTCTTAGCTATTAAATTAGATTTTCTAACCTCTAAGGTTAATCCCAATATATTATTTTCTTCACAAAAAGAAATCATTTTAGTTAAAATCATAGAACCTACACCATTTCCTCTATAATCAGAATGGACTGCTATATTAGTTATATGGCATTCATCAACGATTAACCACATACCTCCAAAGCCAATGACTTTATTTTTATCTTTAGCAATTACGTATCTTGCAAAAGAATTCTCTAATTCAAGTTCAAATGAATTTTTACTCCAAGGAATTGCAAAACTAGAGTTACTTATTTCTAAAACTCCATCTATATCTTCTTTAGTCATAAAAGATAAAGAAATATCCATATTTATTCTAACCCCATTTTTTTATCATATTCTCTTTCAGCTTGAGATTTTCTAAGATATAAAGGTGCAAAGGTATTTATGTCTTCAGATAAACCTTCTTTTAATAAATTTATTCCTAATTCTCCTAAAGCAGAAGCTCTAGCAAAATTACAATGATTAGGAGCAAAATTACAGTTTTCAAGATTTTCTTTAAAGAAATCTTTGAATTTATCACAACCATCTCCTATGAAAATTACCTCTTCATTTAATTCCTCTAATTTTGTCTTAAGTTCATCTACTGAAAGAACAGAATAATCTATTAATTTTTCTAATTTTCCTTTTTGTGATTTAAAAAGGCAAGTATAAACATTTCCTCTTAAAGCATCCATAATAGGACATATAATACCACTAAAAGTATTTACATTATAAGCTAAACCATCTAAAGTTGAAATAGATATACAAGGTTTTTTAGTACCCATAGCTAAACCTTTTATAGTGGCCATTCCAATTCTAAGGCCTGTAAAAGAACCAGGACCTTTAGATATAACATAGCCATCTATATCTTTTATTGTTAAATTATTTGATTTTAAAAGTTCGTCTATAAGAGACATTAATAAAACAGAATGCTGTTTTTTATCATTTAAAGTTATTTCTCCAATAAGCTTATCCTCTGATATTATTGCAACAGAGGCTGCATTTGAAGAAGAATCTACGCTTAATACTAACATAATGAAATCTCCTTTAAGTAATCATATCTTTTACCAAAATATTTTACTTTTATTTTTCTAAAGTTGTCACCTAAATCAGGCATTTTTTCTATACTAATATGGACATACTCCTCTGGAATCAGACTTTCTATGTAGTTAGCCCATTCTATAACAGAAACACCATCACTAAATATATATTCATCAAATCCTATTGCATAAATTTCATCAGGATCGTTTACTCTATAGACATCAAAATGATATAAAGTAAGCCTTCCATCATGATATTCATTGACTATATTAAAAGTTGGACTAGTTATATGATCAGTTATATTTAATCCCTTAGCTATTCCTTTTGTTATATGAGTTTTACCAGTACCTAAATCACCAGTTAAACAAAATATATCACCAGCTTTGCAAAGAGATCCTATTTTTTCCCCAAGCTGAAATGTTTTTTCTACTGTATCCACTATAAATTCCATAAATGAACTCCTTTCAGAAGTATAACACTAATTCAATATTATTCTATCCAAAAAATTAGAAAAAGAAAAGAGGACAGAGAATAAATAAAATTTATATTAAGTATTAATTAAAAATTAATTAAATTTTAATGAAAATTTAATTATATGTTTGAAAAAATAGCTGATTAGATATAAAATGTATTTAGTGTAAAAAAGGAGTGAGAGTGTTGAAAAAGTTTAACTTAAAAAAGTTTACCTTCCTTTTAATAATTATAAATATAATCTTTTTTATAGGATTAACATTAAATTCTAAACCACAAGTAACAAGTAATGTAAGTGCAGAAGAGAGAGAAGTTTATTTAAATATATTAACAACAGATAAATTAGCTTATTCAATGGTTAAAAGTATTGTAAAGGATAAGCATTATGTCCAATATATGTTTACTGATGAAAATCAAATATTAAATTATAAATATACTGATGATTCAATAAATAACGTTTCTAATATGGATTTATTTATTTATATGGGGACAGGCTATGAACCATGGATTAATGATTTTATTGGTGAACTTAAAAAAGGTAAGGTAGGTATAATAAATGCATCAAGAGGAATTAGAACAATAAATTATGATGAAGTGAAAACTTTAAACACTTATGATTTTAAAACTAATCCTTATTATTGGTTAAGTCCTGAAGATTTAAAAATATCTCTTTATAATATAAAAAGTGCAATACAAGAAAAAGATCCTAAAAATAGAGAGTATTATGAAGAAAACTATAATATAATTTTAGAGAATTTAGATGATGTTTTAAAAATTTTTAATGAAAAAATTTCTAATTTGAAACAAAATCATATACAAGTAATAGGTTCCAATTTAGACTATCTAATGAGATATTTAGGTGTAAATTATTCAAAAATAAAACAAGAAGAATTAGAGCAAAAAATTAGGGAATTAGAAGAAAATAATCTTATAGATAATAAAGAAAAGAATAAAGAGAATAATATTTGCAATATAGTGTTTTTTGATAATAATGATGAATTTACTAAGTATAGTGATAGATTAACAAATTTAAACTATAAGTGTATACTTGTAAATAAACCTAATTCTTTAGAAAGTTATAAAAATTATATTAGTACTTTAGGAGAAACTTTAGATAAGCTTATTAATGAAAATGCAAATTTAGAAAATTCAGGTGAAAATAATACTAGCAGTTAATATATTAAAGTAGTATTAATACAAATATATTAAAAGTTATTAATCTAAGTATTTAGATTAATAACTTTTTTATGTTTATTTTAAAATTGAAAAAAATACAATAAAAAAATCAATAAATACATATGAAATATAATAAAAAAATTAAAATTTTGAAAATTATGTATTTTATATGGAAAGTATATACTATAATATTATTAAGAGATATAAAGGGGGCGAATTAAATGTTAGTTAAAACAATAATGTTACCGAAAGATAAACTAACAACAGTAACATCAGAGGCTAGCATAGGAAAGGCATTAGAAATAATGGATAAACATAAGTTTTTATCTATACCAGTAGTAGATGGAAATTTGTTTAGAGGCTCTATATCTAAAAATGTTATATATCAATTTTATTTTGAAAAATGTAATGATAAAAAATCTCTTTTGGAAGATTATACTGTAGAGCATTTATTAAGAAAAGATATGCCAGTTATAAATTTACGTGAAGAGGTAGAAAAGGCAGTTGCGTTTTTAGAAAAAATGAATATATCTTTTGTAGCAGTTATAGATGAGTATGATAATTTTCAAGGTATATTAACTCATAATGCAGTTTTCCATCAATTTAATAATTTATTTGGATTAAATAAAGGAGAAAGATTAGCAGTAACTGCTTTTGATGTTCCAGGTCAAATTTCAAGATTATCTAAAATATTAACAGAAAATCAATCTGACATAATTAGTTTTGTGGTAGTAGATCCTCAAAGCTTTACAGATGTAAAAGAAATAGTAGTTAGGATGAAGACAAACAAACTTGAAGAGATTAAAAAGAAGCTTAAAGATGCTGGATTTAAAATAGTATGAGGATATAATTAGTTATAAGTTTTAAATAAAGCTCATCTTTTATGAGTTAATTATATTATGAAAGATGAGCTTTATTTATATAATTGTTTAAATTAACTTAATAAAGTATTGATTTTTTTTATAATACATTGTATAATAATTTATGTTCAAAGGGGTATGGCTCAATTGGTAGAGTAGTGGTCTCCAAAACCATTGGTTGTGGGTTCGAGTCCTACTGCCCCTGCCAGAGAATATTAAGAGAAGTTACAAATTACTTAATTTGTAACTTCTCTTTTTTAAATATTTAAGATTGCTAAAATTTACCTTTATATATCCTAATTAAATACTACAATATATTTTAAGCTTATTTATTATTATTAAAAATACTAATTATAAGTAAAATATTAAAAATTTAGATTAATATATAACAAAATAATAAAAAAATATTGACATATTATTAATAGACGTTATATAATAGTTTATGTTTGAAGGGGTATGGCTCAATTGGTAGAGTAGTGGTCTCCAAAACCATTGGTTGTGGGTTCGAGTCCTACTGCCCCTGCCAAAGGACTAGTAAGTAATTTTTACTTACTAGTCCTTTTTTTGTATTTTTAAATTTTATAAAAATTAAAAATTAATTTGTAAGAATTTAAACTTAACTTTAGGGAAAATTAAGTTTAATAGAAAAAATATTTTTATAGCAATTTTTTATATTTTTTAATAGTTACTTTTATAATATGTAAAGGAGGATATATGAAAAATATAAATAAATATAAAAAAATTTTTATATTAATTTTTGCAATAATAATTATAATTTTTATTTTTAACATTATAAGAAGTAAAAACTTAATAAAAAACAATATAGAAACAGAAAAAAGTATTCCTAAAGTAACCTTAGGTACTAGAAATTCACATATAGAAATGGTGCCTGCAAAGGAAGTATATTATACTAACATTAACAATAAAAAAATTGCTTATCTAACTTTTGATGATGGACCTTCATCAATAATTACAGACCAAATACTTGATATCTTAAAAAATTATAATATAAAAGCTACATTTTTTGTTTTAGGAAAAAATGTAGAGTATTATCCTAAAATTTTTAATAGAATCATCGATGAAGGACATTCTGTGGGGAATCATTCTTATTCCCATGAATATAAACATATTTATTATTCACCGGATAATTTGGTTAAGGAAGTTTTAATGGCTAATAATTCTATAAATAACATAGCTAAAAAAAATATGGATGTTAAAATATTTAGATTTCCTGGTGGATCCTTTGGTAAAAATATGGAACTAAAAAAAGCTATAAATAACCTAGGAATGAACTATTATGATTGGAACTGTTTAAATGGAGATGCAGAATCTCAGAATCCTTCTTTAGAAATGTTATTTAATAAGTTTATTAAAACATCACAAAATAAGGATAAATTAATAATTTTAATGCATGATACTAATGCTAAGGTTAACACAATGAAATCATTACCTAAAGTTATTGATTACCTAATAAATAATGGATATAGTTTTGATGTTTTAAAGTAGTTGGATTATATTACCTGATTTAACTTAATTTAAGTAGAATAATAAACTTTATTTGTGACAAAATAATGTTGTAAGATAAATCTTACAAAACCATAAAGCCTAAGGAGGGATTTGTTATGTCAAAGAAGTTAGTTCCAGAAGCAAAACAAGGACTTTCTAAGTTTAAAGCAGAGGTAGCAAAAGAGTTAGGAGTACCATTTAGTGATTATAATGGAGACTTAACATCTAGAGAATGTGGTTCTGTTGGTGGCGAAATGGTAAAAAGAATGGTAGAAGAATACGAAAATCATTTAAAATAGTTAATTTTAAATTATAAAATTTAATAATTAATTAAAGAAGGAAAAGTATATTAATATGGATATACCGCCTGAATGATAATTCGTATTCTAATACCTAGGAGACACTATTTATAGTGTCTCCTTTTAATATATAAATTATTACCAAATTTATCTAAAAAGTTATACAAAAAAATAAAATGTTATGTTAAAATTAGAACAAAAGTTCGAAAAAGGGTGAGGTTTTTTGGATAGAGTTAAAATATTACATTGCTCAGATTTGCATATAGATACTCCTTTTAAGGATTTACCAGAGAGTATATCAGAAAAGAGAAAAGAAGAAGTTAAAGAGACTTTTATAAATATAGTAGATTTATGCAAAAAGGAAGAAATTCAAATTTTATTAATAGCAGGAGATTTTTTTGATAACTTAAGAGTTTATAAGGCTTCAATAGAGCTTATTAAAAGAAAATTTAAAGAGATATATAAAACTAAAATTTTTATATCAGCAGGTAATCATGATCCATATAATAAGAAATCATTTTATGACTTAATACATTGGCCTAAAAATGTGTATGTATTTAAGAATAATATAGAAGAGATAGTTTTAGAAGATTTTAATACTGTAATTTGTGGTTTTTCATTTAATGAAAATTATATAAAAGAAAGAAAGCTAAAAGGATATAAGGTTCCTAAAAAATATAAAAATTATATAAAAATAATGGTTTGTCATGGAGTTTTAACCACAGAAGGGGCAGCTAATAGAGGGGAAATTTTTTATAATCCTATAGTAGAAGAGGATATAAAGAATATAGATGTAGATTATTTAGCTCTTGGACATACTCATACTTTTTCTGGAATAAAAAAAATAGGAAATACTTTTTATAGCTATAGTGGATGTCCAGAAGGTAGAAATTTTAATGAATTAGGAGATAAAGGCATTTTAATAGGAACAATAGGAAAAGAATATGCAAACTTAGAATTTAGAGCTATATGTAAAAGAAAATATATAGAAATAACTATAGATATAACAGGAGCTATTTCATATGAAGATATAGAAAAAAAAATATTAAACGAATTAGAGAATATAGAAAATAATTATAATAAAAATTTATATAAAATAATTCTTATAGGAGAATTAGAAGAGAATTTTATATTTAAAGAAGAATTATTATTAGAAAAATTAAAGGATAGATTTTTCTTTTTAAAAATTGAGGATAAAACGACCATAAAAATAGACTATACAAAAATTTCTAAGGAATATTCTATAAAAGGAATATTTGTATGTAAACTTTTAAAAAAGATAAAAGAAACTTCAGATTTAGAAGAAAAGGAGATATTAAAAAATGCTCTTAAAATAGGTGTTCAAAGTTTATTAGAACAGGAGGTGAGGCTAGATGATAATTAAAACTATAAAAATTAAAAATTTTGGTAAATTACAAAATGTAAATATATCTTTAGATAAAGGATTAAACTTAATATATGGTGAAAATGAAAAAGGAAAAACTACTATTCAGAATTTTATAAAGGCATCTTTTTATGGATTATCTAATAAAAGAAATAAAGATATAAGAAGTAATAATAGAATAAGATATGTAATTGATAGTAAGGCCGAAGGAGAAATACTTGTAAATCATAATAATAGAGATTTTATAATAAAGAGAATTTTTGGTAGCACAAAAAAAGAAGATAAGACATTAGTCTTTGATAGTATTACAGGAGAAAATATAAAAAGTTTAGCTCATGATAATATAGGAAAAGATATACTTGGATTAAGTATATCTGGATTTAATAATACTTTATTTATAGGACAATTATCTTCTGTAGTATCAAAAGAAAAAGAAGATGAAATAATGAATAAAATAACAAATGTTTTTGAAAGTGGAGAGGAAAACTTATCCTATGAAAAAGCAGTTAATTTTATCGAAAGTATGAAAAGAAATTTAACTACTCCAAGAAAAACTGGTAAATTAGATAAGCTTAAAATAAACTATGAGAATCTAATAGAAGAGAAAAATATATCAAGAAAGTTAGCTGAAGAAAATTTAAATAATGAATTAAAACTTATAGATTTAAAGGAACATAAAGATTTTTTAATAAAGGAGATAAAAAGACTAGAATTATTAAAAAAGTATTTTAAAAAGGTAAAATTAAAAGAAGAATATGATGAAATTACAGAATATTTAAAAAAGGATGAAGAACTTAAAAAAGAAAGAGATGAAGTAAATTTTATGTTGAAGGAATCATTAATAGATTATAAGTTTTTATCATCTTTAAAAGAAGAGAATAATTTACTTATTAATTTAAAAGATAATTTTAGATTAAAAAAAAATGAAGAACTAAAAATAATTGAATCTATAGATTTAAAAAATAAAGAAATAAAAAAATTTAAAAATTTTGCTTCATTAGAAGAAGATATAGAAGAAAAAATAATAAAAGTTCATATAGAAAATAGAGTATTAGAAGAAAAATTAGAAAAAATAAAGTTTTGTAAAGAGGATATTAATTCCCTAGAAAATGATTTACAAAAAAACAGTAAAGTAGTAGGACAAGCTACTCAGTTAAAAGAAGATATAAAAGAAATTCAAGATTTATTAAATGGTTATGAGGATAATCTTAAAGAATTAAAATATAGGGTTGAAAATAACAAAAACATTAAAGTGTCACATTTAGATTTAGAAAAAAAACTAAAATATTTATATTTTTATTTATCAATATCAGTAGCTTTAAGTATACTTACCTTTATATTTTTTAAAAATAAGTTATTAACATTAGTTCTTATTATTCCCATAGCATTTATTATAAAAAAAATTATAACTAATAAGGTATTATTAGACAAAGATAGTGAGGAAAAGAAAAAAGAAGAGAAGATTAAAAACTTAAAAAATAATATAAATAAAATAGAAGAAAATTTAAGTATTTATATAAAAAAATATAATTTAAAAGATTATAACGATTTAATTATTCTAATAAAGAATTATGATTCTTCAAAAATTGCTTTAGAAAACTTAAGCTTTAAAATTAATGAAAAAAGGAATGAACTTATATCCTATGAAGAGGAGAAATCTTTAGAAGAATATATGGATAATAAAAGAGCCATTGAAAGGTTATTAATGTTAACTGATAGCATTTCTTTAGAGGATTTCAAAGAAAAATATAAGGTATATAGAGGGCTGAAAAATAAAATAAATGAAGAGAATATAATATTAAAATCATTAAATAAAACTTTAGATATTTTATATGAAGAAATAGATTTAAAAGAATTAAATTTAAAAGAAAAATTATCTGAAATAGATTTAGAAGAATTACCCTTAGATAAATTAGATGACAAAATAAATTCTTTTTATAGAAAACTTCAAAAAAAAGAAGAGATAGAAAGAAGTTTAATAGGTATAGAAAAAACATATAAAACACTACTTAAGGATAGAGATTTAGAATCAATAAAAAATCAATTAGAAGATGTTATAAAAGAAGATTTAGATCTTTCTTATAAAGCAGATGAAGAAATTGAAGATGAAATTAAAGAAAAATCTATAGAACTTATAGAAGTGGAAAAAAATATAAAAGATGTGGAGAATTCTATAGAAAATGTTTTTATAGGTAAAAGACCTTTAGTAAAGGTAGAAGAGGATATTCAAAATATTAAGGAGAGAATAGAAAATAAAGAGAAAAATTTAAAGGCTTTAGAGATTTCAGAAAAATATTTAAAGGAATCTTTCAAAGAAATGCAAAAAAGTTTTGGTCCTCTATTAAATAAAGAGACAGAGAATATATTTAAAAAATTTACTGGAAATAAATATAGTGAAATAAAGATTAGTGAAAGTTATGATATAAATTTAAGGGAAAATGAAAATATTTTTAGTTGCAGTTATTTAAGTAATGGTGCATGGGATCAGGCTTATTTATCTTTAAGATTAGCTTTAATAAATTTAATTTTTAAAGATGAAATAGTTCCTATTATATTAGATGATGCTTTTGTTCAATATGATGATATAAGAATAAAAAATGTGTTAGATGAAATGGTTAATATTTCTAAAAGTAAGCAGATATTGATTTTTACTTGCCATAGTAGAGAAGTAAACTACTTAAAAGATAAATATAATGTTAATGTAATTAATATTTAAAATAAATAAGAGAATAACTTAAAGAAAAAATTAAATTTTTATTTTAAACAGTTTGATTTAAAAAATAAGTATGAGTATCTTTGAATATAACAAAGGTATATTTTAAGATAAAGTAAAAGTTTTTTAGTTTAGTTTTTAATGATATGTAAAATTATATTATTATTCTAATAGCAAGGTTTATATAAACCTTGCTATTTTTATCTTTACTATGAAAGGAATAGTAAAGATAAAATTTTTGCTACTAATGTTTAAAATTAAAAATATAAGTTAAAAATTAAGTTATATAGATAGGTCTTTATACAAAAGAATATTAGATAAATAATTTTAAAATATATAAATTTTTATAATGATTTATATAAATAAAAAAAGTATAATAAAATAAATGGAAATAAAAGTAAAATTGGGAGCAGGATTTATGAAAAGTAATTTTGGAAAAGTTATGTTTATGATATTTTTTTCAATTATTATTTCAATGGGAATACAAACCAAAGAGGTTTTTTCTTATAGTGAAGATAAAAATTATAAAGAGGACATAGTTTTAAAAAACTTAACAGAAGAAGAAAAATTAGAAGACTTTAATTATTTAACTAATATATTTTTAGAAAATTATCCTTATTTTAATTCTGCTGAAAAGAAGACATCTTTTATATGGAAAGAAAATATAGATTTATTTAAAAAAGCTATTAAAAATACTAATAGCAACACAGAATTTTATGATGTATTAAATAAAATTTTAAATACACTTCAAAACATACACACAAATATTATTTCTCCTGATTATATAAAGCATTTAACTAATAACTATAATAATAGTTCTTTTAAAGTTTGGAAAAATATATTAAATAATCAATCTGTAGTTAAAAAAAATGAACAGTGGCAACAGCTTTTAAAAAGTAAAAGTGATAATTCTTATGAAACTATTCCAGTTTCTTTTTATTATGTTGAAGGAAAGTATCTAGCATATGATTTAGGAGATATACCTTGTAATGTATTCGGTGTAAATAAGGGAGATGAACTTTTAGAGGTAAATGGAATAAAAATTGATAATTATGTAAAGGGATTAATAGATAAATCTATATTAAAATATGACTATATAAGAAAGAAAAATTATATAGATTATTTAACATTTAAAGAAAGCGATAAATTTACCCTTAAATTAAAGATTAAATCTATAAATAAGGTAAAAGAATTAAATATAGAAAGTGGATTTTATAAAGAAAATAAGTATCAATTAAGTGGAACTAATTTTAAGGAAAATGTTTATACAGAAAAAATAAACAGTGATATTGCTTATATGGCGATACAATCCTTTGATTATAGTAGAGTCGAGAAAGATAATAAGATAATAAGAAGTTTTTTGGAAGAAGTAAAAAATTATAAGAATCTTATCATTGATATAAGAGGAAATGGTGGAGGATCAGATAGTTATTGGATAGAAAATATAGTAAAACCTCTTATTTTAGAACCAATAAAATTTGAATATAAATGTATATATAAAAATGGAGATTATATAAAACCTTTTATAGAGGATAGACTAGGAATTAAGGCTCAATGGCTAAAAAATAAAAATTATAAATATATAGATAAGAATTTAAAAGAAATTTTTAATAATTTAGAGGATGATTTTTATAATTATAATGATTTTAAAATAGAAATAAATCCAGAAAAAAATAATATTAACTTTAAAGGAAAAATATATTTATTAGTAAATGAAGAAGTATATTCTTCAGCAGAAAATTTTTCTGTATTTTGTAAAAGTAATAATTTTGCAACTCTTGTAGGAACAACTACTGGTGGAGATGGGATAGGTATGGATCCAGCGCTAGTGTCATTACCTAATTCTGGCTTAGTTATAAGATTTCCTCTAGAATTAGGAATTGCACCAGATAATACAATAAATGAAGAGACTCATACATTTCCTAATATATATATAGAAGAAAAAGAAGAAAATTTTATAAAAAAATTAGATTGGGAAAAAAATAAAAATGAGGATACTTTAAGTAAATATGATAATACCTTAAACGTATTAATAAATATTTGTAAATAATAAAATAGTTGACAATAGAAAGTTAAAATAGTATACTCCAAAATATAATGCAAATCATTTGCAAGTACAGGAGGGGAATATGAAAAAGTTAATATCATTAATTTGTACATTAATAATAGGACTATCATTGGTGGGCTGTACAAATAATAAAACAAACAATGAAAAGAAAGATGGAAAATTAAATGTTGTTGTAAGTTTTTATCCTTTAAAAGAATTTACGGAGAATATTGGAGGAGATAAAGTAGAGGTAAAAAGTTTAGTACCAGATGGTAGTGAACCACATGATTTTGAACCTAAAACTAAAGACTTAGAAGAACTTTTAAAATCCGATATATTTATTTATAATGGATTAGGATTAGAAGACTGGGTAAGCAAAGTAATAAATGCTTCTGATGGTAAAGTAAAAGAAATAGTAGATTCAAGTAAAGGGGTAAATAAAATAGAGACTGATGGTAAATTAGATCCTCATATATGGTTAAGTTTAAAAGAAGCACAAATACAATGTGGTAATATAAAGGATGCATTAATTCAAGTAGATGAAAAGAATAAAGATTATTATGAAAAAAATTATCAAGACTACATAAAAAAATTACAAGGGCTATATGACGAAAATAAAGATAGATTTAGTAAGTTAACTAATAAAGATTTTATAACTGGACATGAAGCTTTTGGATATTTATGTAGGGATTTTGGATTAAATCAAAAGAGTGTTGAAGATGTTTTTGGAGAAGGAGAAGTTACACCACAAAAACTTAAGGATTTAGTAGATTACTGTAAGCAAAATAATATAAAAACTATATTTATGGAAAGTTTAGCTAGCCCTAAGGTATCAGAAACTTTAGCTAAAGAAGTAGGGGCGAAAGTAGAAAAGATTTATACAATGGAAAGTCAAGAAGATAATAAAACTTATTTACAAGCAGCAAAGGAAAACTTAGATAAAATATATAATGCATTAAATAATTAAATTTTATTTAAGATAGATGAAAAGCTAACTATAACTTTATAAAAAAGCTATAGTTAGCTTTTATTTTAATGATATAATTATAAAAGTAAATATCTTAAATTTATTAAAAGCTTATACATATAGAAGGAGGGTGAATTTATGAAAAGTAATATATCTTTTTATGAAAAAAGAATAGATAATAAAAATAAAGAATTAAAAGAAATAGATAATAAGTGCAATTTTTTTAGCATTTTAAGACTTGTTATAGCAGTTTTGGCAATAATAACTACTTACTTCCTGTATAAAAACAAGAGCTATAAGTTTATATTAATGGAAATAATAGCATTTATCATAGCTTTTACTTTTATTGCATATATCCATTCTAAAACAGTAGAATATAAAAAAATGTTAAAAATCAATATAAATGTAAACGAAGATGCTTTATCTAGAGTTAATGGAAAGTGGAAAGAGTTTTTAGATAAAGGTGAAGAATATTTAAATGTAGAACATCCATTTATAAATGATTTAGATATATTTGGAAAGGGATCTTTATTTCAATGGATAAATACTACAACCACTTTATTTGGAAGAAAAAGTTTGAAGGAGAAACTATCTATAATAAAGTTACCTAAAAAAGAAGAAATATATGCAAATCAAAAAATGCTAAAAGAATTAGGAGAGAAGATTAACTTTAGACAGGATATTGAATCTTTAGGTAGGGTTTATAATAAAGAAAAAGGAGATATAGATACATTTTTAAAATGGGCTAAAGAAAGAAATGATTCTATATTAAATATACCAACTTTAATAATTTCGATAATTATGCCTATTTTAACAGTAGGATCTATAATTTTATTTTATCCTTTAAATAAAATTAGTACAGTTATGCCATCTTTATTTATAATTTTAAATATAATAATAATAAAATTTTTGGTTAAAGATAGATCAAATACAATAAGTGTTATGTATGATCTAAGATATAAAATTAAAACATATTTTAGAATTATTAAAAGGATAAATGAAGAAGATTTTCAAAATGAAGATTTAAATATGTTAAAAGGAAGATTAACTAATAAAAATAAAAAATCAGCAGCTGAGGCTTTAAGGCTTTTAGATAGATTAGAGGGTAAAGTATCAGATACTGGTAATATGTTTTATCTTATTATGAATTTTTTATTTCTTTGGGATATACATTTATTAAGAGAATTTGAAAAATGGAGAAGAGAAAATGGTGGGAATATAGAAGAGTGGTTTTTTGTATTAGGAGAGATAGAGGCTTTAAGTAGTATAGCAAATTTAAATTTTGATAATAAGGATTGGAGTTATCCAAGTATAAATGATGAATTAAAACTATCTGCTATAAATATAGGGCACCCCTTTCTTGGTGATAAAATGATAACTAATGATTTATTAATGGAAAAAAATAAAAATATAATTCTTATAACTGGTTCTAATATGTCTGGAAAGAGTACATTTTTAAGAACTATAGGAATAAATATGATATTGACTTATTTAGGTGCACCAGCTTGTGCAAAGGAGTTTTCTTGTCCTATACTTAACATTTATACTTGTATGAGGATAGGTGATAACCTAGAAGAAAATATATCTTCTTTTTATGCAGAAATATTAAGAGTTAAGAATTTAATAGAGGCAACTAAAAGGGAAGAAAAAGTATTTTTCCTTCTAGATGAAATCTTTAAAGGAACTAACTCTATAGATAGACATACAGGGGCAGAAATTCTTATAAATCAATTATGTGAAAAAGATGCAATGGGATTTGTATCAACTCATGACTTAGAGCTTTGTGATTTAGAGGAAAAAAATCAAAAGGTTTTAAATTATCATTTTGAAGAGTATTATGTAAATAATGAAATTAAATTTGATTACAAATTAAAGAGAGGAAAATCTAATACTAGAAATGCTGTTTATTTAATGAGGATGGCAGGAATAGATATTTAATAGCTTTGGACAAATTTCTGTATTACTGTTATAATTTATAAGGATGTAGGTGGATTTAAAATCCACCTATAATTTTTTAGTGTGTAATAAAATATATTTTTTATAAAATAGGAGGAATTGCTTTGTTTACTGAAAAGATAAAAGCTAAAGAGTACTATATAAAGGATCTTTTAAGTGATAAATTTTTATTTGAAATACCAGATTATCAAAGAGCTTACTCATGGACAAAAGAAAATTTACAGCAGCTAGTTGATGATATAGATGATTCAATAAATATGAATAAAGAAGAATATGGTGAGAATTTCGAAAATTTCCAACCTTATTTTATAGGAAGTATAGTTCTTTGTTCTAAGGAATTTAAAGATGATGGTTGGGGATTATATGATGTTATAGATGGACAACAAAGATTAACATCAATAATAATGTTAATAGCAACAATAAGAGACTTGCTTAAAGATGAAGGATATAAAAGTATATTAACTTCATTAATATATCAAAAACCTAATGAACTTATGGGAATAAAGGAAAGTATTAGAGTTCAAGTAAGAGGAAAAGAACTTGAATTCTTTAGAAAATATATATTAAGTCAAGAAGGCACTTTAGAAGCTTTAAAATTAGATAAAAATGAACTTAGTGAAGCAAAAGTTAACATGATAAATGCTATAGAAGTATTTAAAAATAGTTTTACGGATGAAAATGGAGATGTATTACAAGATAAATTAAATGATTTTATAAAATATTTACTTCAAAAAGTAGTTTTAGTTGTAATAATTACAGATTCATTTACTTCAGCATTTAGATTATTTAATGTTATAAATGCAAGAGGATTACCTTTAACTAATGCAGATCTATTAAAAAGTGAAAACTTAAGGGTTATAGATGAAAGTATAAGAAATAAATATACTGATATGTGGGAGACCGATGAACAAGATTTAGGAAAAGAAAACTTAGAAAATATTATAGGCTTTATAAGAACTATGAAACTTAAAAGAAAGTCTAACAATACTATATTCGAAGAATTTAATAAAAAAATATTTAAAATGGAAGAAGAATATAGAGGAGAAAACTTTATAAAACACTTACATAAGGTTAAGGAGCTTTATGTAAAATATATAGAAGATGGTAATATATCTTTAGATGATAAAGAAAAAGAAGTTTATTATAAAAATTTAGTAACTATAATGAAAGATTTCTTACCTTTTGATGAATGGATGTCTGCTTTAATAAGATTTGCAGAAAAGTTTAATAATGATAATGATATATTTAACTTCACAAAAGCATTAGAAAAAAGAGTGGTTATTGACTGGGTAAATGGGAACTCCTTTGCAGATAGATTATCAAGGGTATATAAAATAATAGACACTATAGATAATCAAAATACTTCAGCAGAAATAATAAATAGTGAAATCTTTAATGGCGATTTAGATAGAACAGCAGCTTATTTTGAAAATTCATTAAATGATATAGAATTCTATAGCAAAGGTAGAATGATGATTCCGAAATATATTCTAGTAAGATTGGATATGGAACTTAGAGGAAATGAGGCTATAGAATATAACGATAAAATAATGTTAGAGCATGTTCTACCAAGAAACGCAAAAGATAAACATTGGACTAGTAATTTTACTACAGAGGAAAGACGAAATTGGGCTAATAGATTAGGAAATCTTGTTATAATTACTGGAGCTAAGAATACAAGAGCTAATAACAAGCCATTTAAAGAGAAGATTGAACAGTATTTATCTAAAAAGAGTAATTTAAAAATTACAGAAGAAATTTTTAAATTACAGGATTGGAATATTGAATCTTTATCTAATAGACATGATGTTTTAGTTAAGAGAAGCGTTGATCTTTGGACTAATATAAAATAGTGTAAAGTTGACATAATATAGATATAGGTGTAAAATTATATAGATTTTAACTCCAAGGAAAAAGCTAATATAGGCTAAAACTTGGAGTTTTTTTTATACATAGGAGTGACAGAGAAATGAAAAAAATTAAGATAAATTATGTAGCTGCTTTTGCAGTAGTTTTAATATTGGTAGCTACAACTACTTTCGGGTGGAAAAATAACAAAAACGTAGAAGTAAAAGGTGATTCAAAAATTGAAGATAAGATTAAATCATATACTTTATTTTTTTCGGAGGATATAGGCCCAAGAAATTTTAATAATTATGATAATTTAACTAGAGCTGAAAAATATTTAATAAATAAATTTAATGACTTAGGATATGAGATTAAAGTTCAGGATTTTGAAGTAGATGGAAAGTTATTAGCAAATGTAGTTGCATATAAAGACGAAGATAAAAATAAAGAGAAAATCATAGTAGGAGCTCATTATGATAGTAGCGATAGCTCATCAGCAGATGGCTGTTCTACACCAATAGCTTCTTTACTTACTTTAGCTGAATTATATAATGAAAATGAAGGGAAAAGCGGAGTTGAGTTTGTTGCCTTTGCTAATCATGAGATTCCTCTTAAAAGATCAAAAGAACTTGGAAGTAATCATTTTGTAGAAAAGTTAAAAGAAGAAGGAAAAAATATTAAAGGAGCAATAGTATTAGATTCTTTAGGATATTATTATGAAAATATCTTATCTCAAAGATATCCGTTTAAAGGTCCTGTTATGCCAGATAGAGGTAATTTTATAGCTTTAAATGGAACTAAAAATTCTAAAGAATTTTTTGAAGAATTTACATCCAAATTTGAAAAAGACAGTGAAGTTCCTTCCTTAAAATCTCAAACATTAACTTTAGGTAGAAAATCATCTGGAGTAGAGAGTTTTTGGGAAAATGGATATGATGCAGTATTAGTAAGTGATACTGGGGTTCTTAGAAATATAGATATATATAGTAAAGATGATAATATTAATGAAATAAATTTTAAATATATGAGTGAGGTTATAAAAAACATTTCAGAGTTTCTTTCAAATAGTTAGGAGGAGAGGCTATGAATTTTAATAAAAAACAAAAAAGATATTTACAAAATAAATCCTTAGGATATCAGATTATAAAAGGAGAGCTAAATACAGGTAAAACAACTTGTGCTCTTTATAAAACTATAAAAATAGAAAATAAATACTGCATTTTAAATAGGGATGAGATAGCCTTTATATCTTCAACAAAGGAAAAATTAGATAAGGCAAAAGAAATATATTTTAAAGCAAAAGATGAAACTTTTTTTGATTCTTTAACTTTATTTTCTACCAAGAGAGATAAAATAAAATTTTTTACTTTAGATGAAATAATAAATAGCTATAGTAATGGATATATAAATAAGAATAGATTAAACTATAAATTTATAGATCAAAGGAAAAAAATATGTCTAATTAAAAATTTAATAGAGGATAAAAAAGATTTATATAAGAAGTCTAAAGTAATAAAAAATAGTAATTTAAAATTTTTAATAGAAGAAATAGACTGGATAAGAGAGAATAATTTAACGGAAGAAAGTTACTTAAATATACCAAGAATGGGAAGAGGAAAAAGATTAAAAAAAGGGGCTTTAACTAGAATAGGTATATATGATATATGTAAGAGTTATGAAGAAATATTATTAAATAAAGGATTTTTAGATTATAATATATTAATAAAATTTGCTTTTTTAGAAAGTGAAAAGAAAGAAAATAAATTCTCTCATGTTATTGTAGATGATTTTGAGGAGATAACAAAAACTGAGTTTCAACTTCTAGATAAAATTTGCAGCCATGAAAGCTATTCTACCTTAACAATTATATTAAATAGTAAAAAGGGTACAAAAAATAAAAAATGGATACCTAAAAATAATAGGACCTTTATTTTTGATGAAAAAATTAATATTAAAGATAATGATGAAACTTTAAATTTTCTAGAAAATTATACTTATTATGATTTAAAAAATAAAACTAAGACTAATTTACTTATAGACTATGGAATAAGAGAAAAGGAAGTAATAATAAAAGATTTTAAAGATAATAGCGAATATGTAGAAAGTGATTTAAAGTCTATTCCTATATATAGTAATATAGCAGCAGGAGAGCCTATTCTTATAAATTCACAAAAGGAAAGTGAATTTTCTTTACCTAGCATTTGGTTTAAAGGAAAAAATAATATTTTTATATTAACTATAAAAGGTGATAGTATGAAAAATGCTGATATAGAGGATGGAGATTTAGTTGTTATAAAGAAACAGAATGTAGCAGATAATAATGAGATTGTTGCAGTAAATTTAGAAGGAGAAGCTACGTTAAAAAGATTAATTTTAAAAAATGGACAAGCTCTTCTTATGCCAGAGAATCCAAAATATTTACCTATTTCATTAGAAGAAAGACAATGGCAGATATTAGGAGTAGCTATAGGTATTATAAAACAAAAGTAAATATTATAACTAGATTTAATTATATTATTAGCATTTTATATAAAATAATTTAGAGGTTTTTAAGTTGTAAAATTAGTATTTTAATATATATTAATTTAGATTAATATATTAAAAATGTAATTTTATAACTTTATTTTTTATATAAATGAAAATATATGAAATTTATGGCATAATTATATAGGGAGATAATAGTGAGAGGATGTTTTTAATGACTTATGTGATAATAGATCTAGAATTTAATAATATGAAAAATATAACTAAATATTACCCTAAATTTTATGAAGAACATATGGAATTAGAAAAACCAGAATTAGATAATGAAATAATTGAAATTGGGGCTATAAAGTTAGATAAATTTATGAGAAATATAGGAGAATTTAAAAGATATATAACTCCTAAAGTATTAAAAATTTTAAATCCTAACATAATAGATATTACTGGAATAGAAGAAAAGGATCTTAAAAAGGGAATTGATTTTTGTGATGGTATAGAGGAACTTAAAAATTTCGTTGGGGAAGATTCTATAATATGCTCATGGGCAAAGGATGATATTACGGAAATAATAAAGAATGCTAATTATCATAAATATAAAAATTTAAGTTGGATAAAAGAATATATAGATATTCAAGAGTATGCAACTAAAATTCTTGCACATAAAAATTCTTTAAGTTTAAAACATGCTTTAGAGGAGCTAAAAATAAAGATAGATACTAGAAAACTTCATGATGCTTTAAATGATGCCATATATACTGGGGAAGTTTTTAAAAGGTTATATAATAATAAAATGATAAAAAATCATATAGTAAAGGATATTTATAATATGCCTGCTATAAAAATTAATAATTTAAAATCAGTTAAACTTAACTTAAATAATATAGATTTTACTTGTCCAAGATGTAGAAATACTTTTGAGATAGATCAACCTTTTAAAGCTTTTTCTTGGAGATTTTTAACAGTGGGTACTTGTCCTAAATGTAAATGTAAATTATTAAATGAAATTGTAATTAAAAAAACTCTAACAGGAGAAGAGGTTTATTCTCAATCTAAAACTATATTAAATGATATAGAATATATGAATTATTTATATAAATTAGAAAAGGCAAACTAATAAGGTTTGCTTTTATTATATTTTAAATAATATTTTTTATAAAGATAATTATATTATTATAAAAATATTTAGTAAAAATAATATTGCAATATTTATGAAAACTTATAGATTAATATATTATAATATGGAAATAAAAAGTAAAGTTTTCTTAAGTTTCGATAAATTATAAACAAAGTTTATGCCAATTATTTAGTAAGCCTATAACAAAAATATTAAAAATATGATAAAATTAAGTTGTAAGAAGAATATTTCTTATAATATAATAAGTAAAATTAGAAAGGGTTTAGTATGAATATAGCATTTTTTCTAACACCTAAAAGTGAAGTGGTTTATGAGAATGTAGATGCAACAATGAGACAGGTTATGGAAAGAATGGAGCATAATGGATATACTGCAATTCCTCTAATAGACAAGGCTGGTAGATATGTAGGAACTCTTACAGAGGGGGACTTGCTTTGGAAATTAAAAAATACTCCAGAATTAACTTTCAGTAATACAAATACAGTAAAGGTTAAAGATATTTCAAGAAGAGTAAACCATAAATGTGTATACATAGATGCAGATATAGAAAGTATTATTACTTTAGCTGTATCTCAAAATTTTGTACCTGTTGTTGATGACCATGGAATTTTTATAGGAATAATAAAAAGAAGCGATATAATAAATTATTGTTATAAAAATTTATATAAAAAAGATAAAGATATAGTTTCTAAAATAGGATAATATTAAAATATTTATTAAGTTATAGGCTATTGAAGCTACAAAGTTATTGATAATTAAATATCAATAACTTTGTAGCTTATTTTATTTTTAATGAATATAAATCATAATTTATAACAAATTAAGAAAGATGGATTAATTAATAAAAGTTTTGAAAAAATTAAAATTAAATTTATTGACAATTATTATCACTAGAAGTATTATAAAAATATATGATACCCCCACGGGGGGTGGGAGGTGTAAATATGAACGAAGAAAAAAAGAAAGCATTACAATGTTTAAAAACATGTAAGGGTCAAATAGAGGGAATAATAAGAATGATTGAAGATGAAAGATATTGTATTGATATATCAAATCAAATAATAGCATCTCAAGCAATCTTAAAAAAGGCTAATAAGCTTATATTAAAGCAACACATGAACCACTGTGTAAAATCTGCTTTTTTAAATAACGATGATCCAGAGGAAAAAATTGAGGAAATTGTAGAAATATTAAATAAACTTATTGATAAGTAGGAGATGATTCTATGGTAGAAAAAAGTTTAAAAATAGAAGGAATGACATGTGCTTCCTGTGCAAGAAGAATAGAGAAAGTTGTATCTAAAGCTGAAGGAGTTTCTGAGGCATCTGTTAATTTAGCTTCTGAAAATTTAAAAGTAGTTTATGATGAAGATAAAATTTCTTTAGATGATATAGTAGAAAAAATAGATAAAGCTGGATTTAAAGCATTAAGAGATAGAACCAATGTTATTTTAAGAATAGAAGGAATGAGTTGTGCATCTTGCGCGCAAAGAATTGAAAAGATAGTTAATAAAATGCATGGAGTTTTAAGTGCTATAGTTAATCTTTCAGCAGAAACATTAGCTCTTTCTTATGATAATAATGAAGTAAGATTAGGAGAAATTAAAAAAGCAGTTGAAAGAGCTGGTTTTAAACTTATAGAAGAAGAAAAGGAAGATGAACATCAAAAGAAAAAAGAGCAAGAAATAAAGAATATGAAAAAAAGATTGATTTTATCTATAGTTTTTACTATACCGCTTTTAATAATTTCTATGGGGCATATGGTTGGATTAAAGTTGCCAAGTATAATAGATCCTCATATAAATCCATTGAATTTTGCTCTTAGTCAATTAGTTTTAACATCAATAGTTATGTTTATTGGGAGAAAGTTTTTTGTAGTTGGATTTAAAAGCCTAGTGATGAGAAGTCCTAATATGGATTCTTTAATATCTATAGGTACATGGGCTGCATATCTTTATGGGGTATTTGCAATATATAACATAATAAAAGGTGATACTAACTATGCAATGAAATTATATTTTGAGTCTGGTGCTACAATACTAACACTTATAACCTTAGGAAAATATTTAGAAACACTTACAAAAGGTAGAACATCAGAAGCTATCAAAAAGCTTATGGGATTATCCCCAAAAACAGCTACTGTTATGAAGGATGGCAAAGAACAGATTTTAGATATAGATGAAGTTGAGGTTGGAGATATAATATTAGTAAAACCAGGTGAAAGACTTCCTGTAGATGGAGTAGTTGTAGAAGGGAATACATCTATAGATGAAAGTATGTTAACTGGTGAAAGCATACCATTAGAAAAAAGTATTGGAGATAATGTATTTGGAGCAAGTATTAATAAAAATGGAGTGATAAAATATAGAACTACCAAAGTAGGAAAAGATACTGTTATATCTCAAATAGTTAAATTAGTAGAGGAAGCTCAAGGATCTAAGGCTCCTATTGCTAAAATGGCAGATATTATTTCAGGATACTTTGTACCAGTAGTTATAACATTAGCTGTAATTTCAAGTTTAGCTTGGTATATAAAAGGAGAGGGAACAGTATTTTCATTAACAATTTTTATATCTGTTTTAGTAATAGCTTGTCCTTGTGCTTTAGGATTAGCTACACCAACAGCAATAATGGTTGGTACAGGTAAGGGTGCAGAAAATGGTATTTTAATAAAAAGTGGAGAAGCGTTAGAAAATACACATAGTTTAAATACTGTTGTCTTTGATAAGACTGGAACTATTACAGAAGGAAAGCCAAAAGTTACAGATATTATATCTAATAATATATCAAAAGAAGAAATGTTAATTTTAGCAGCTTCAGCAGAAAAAGGATCTGAACATCCATTAGGTGAGGCTATAGTAAAAGAAGCTTTAGATAAAAACTTAGAATTAAAAAACTTAGAAAATTTTAAAGCTATTCCAGGTAAGGGAATAGAAGTAATAATAGATTCAAAGAAAATTTTCCTGGGAAATAAAAAGTTTTTAGAAGAAAAAAATATAATTTTAGGGAATTTAGAAGAAGAAACTGAAAAGTTAGCTAATGAAGGTAAGACTCCTATGTTTATGGCTTCTCAAAATGAAGTAATGGGAATAATAGCTGTTGCAGACACAGTTAAAGAAAATAGTAAAAAAGCTGTAGAAAATCTTCATAAAATGGGAATAGAAGTTGTAATGCTTACAGGAGATAATAAAAATACTGCTAATGCTATTGGAAGACAAGTTGGAATTGATAAGGTAATTTCAGAAGTTTTACCAGAGGATAAGGCAAATAAAGTTAAAGAATTACAAAGTGATGGGAAAAAAGTAGCTATGGTTGGTGATGGAATAAATGATGCTCCTGCTCTTGCTATTGCAGATATTGGGATTGCTATAGGATCAGGAACAGATGTAGCTATAGAATCTGCTGATATAGTTCTTATGAAAAGTGATATTATGGATGTAATTGGTGCTATTCAGTTAAGCAAGCAAACTATAAAAAATATTAAGGAAAATTTATTTTGGGCTTTTGGATATAATTCTTTAGGAATACCAGTTGCCATGGGGGCTTTGCATATTTTTGGTGGTCCTTTATTAAATCCTATGATAGCAGCCTTAGCTATGAGCTTTAGTTCTGTATCAGTGCTTTTAAATGCTTTAAGATTAAAAACATTTAAACCTAAATACTAAAGTCAATAAAATTTTATTTAAAATATTAATTTGTAAAGGTGTATTATAAAGTACAAAGATAATAAAAATTTATTTGTGCTTATTAAATAATAAAATAGGAGGAATGTATTATGAAGAAGACTATAATAATAGAAGGTATGTCATGTATGCATTGTGTAAATAGTGTTAAGGGGGCCTTAGAATCTTTAAAAGGAATAGATAAGATTATAAATATAGAAAAAGGAAAGGCTATAATAGAAGGCTCTGTTTCTGACGAAGTTTTAAAGGAAACTATAGAAGACTTAGGATTTGATGTAAAGAAAATAATTTAGACTATCATATACTATATTTAAAATATACTTATATAGGTTTATAATTAAAGATTAATTTGTTTTTAAATTATAATATAAATATAATAAAAGCACTGAGATTTAAAGAGCTTATTTTACAAGCATATTAATCTCAGTGCTTTTAACTTAAAGATCTTTTCCTTCAAAGGTTTCTACAACAAAATCAAACTCTTCTCCGTCAGTTATTTCTCCATAATTATCTTCACTTATACCAGGATAATAATAAAGTATAAATTTATCATTAGAATCCATAATATTTTGAAGAACTATATAATGTCTATCTAACTGGCAGTCTTCAAGTGTACCAAGAACTTTATATTTATTACTAATACCAGTATTATTGTTAGTTAAATCTAAAATCCAATTTTCATAAACTGTAATATTAATTTTTTCTTTATCACATTTTTTTATATAAGAACCGCTTTTACAGCCTAAGCAGCTGTTAAAACTACATTCTTTTATACAATTTAAGCAAGCACACTTATCGCAGTTCCTTAACTGATTAAAATCACTTCTGTGATCATTCTTATATGAAGATAATAAGTTTTCATACTTATTATCTTTTAAAAAAGAGAAAAAGGATTTTTTAAAAGATAGCTCAGATTCTGCACTATCTAGTAAATTTATATATTTTTTTAGAATATCTTTTTTTATATAATATTTTCTTCTATTTAGATTTTTTTCTTCTATAAATGGAGATATATTATCTATTGCATAATTTATATCTACAAATATTTTTCCCCATAAGTCTTTTTCATTTTTTATAAAATCTAAATCTTTACTCATTTTTGTCACCTTATTTATCTTTATATTTAGAAAGTTCATCATCTAAAGATGAGTCACTATTAGTTTTAACTGATGAAGAAGAACTAGGATTTTTATACTTATCAAGTTCTGCATCTAAATCTATTTTGTTTAAAGCTTCAAATTCATCTTCTAAAGTATCAACCTTCTTTAAATCTCCTAATCCTTCTGCTAAAGATTCTTTCTTTTGAATTTTTCTTTCAATATCATCAATATTTATTGAGTTTGATTTAGTTTGAACATTAGCTAAAATTTCATTTACTTTCTTTGAAGCTTCAGCATTATTGTATCTTGCAGCAGCCTCATCTCTGTAATTTCTTGTTTTTTCAATCTCTTCCTCTAAAGATCTTAAATTAGTTTTAATAGTTTCAGCTTTACTATAGGCTTCATTATAACTATTTTTTAAACTTTCATATTTTTTATCTGCATCTAATTTTCTTTGAAGAGCTTTCTTTGCTAAATCTTCATTTCCTTTAGAAAGTGCAAGTTTGACTTTATCATCATAATCTTTAGATTCTAATTCAGCCTCTTTCATTTTCTTCTCTATTTCATGAACATTACCAAGGATTTGAGCGGAGGATAGTTTAGCTTTATTTAAATTTTCCTCCATATCTCTTATTTTTTGATCAAGTAATTGAATTGGATTTTCTAAATTATCTAAAGCATCATTTGCTTTAGCCTTAAACATATTTGATATTCTTCCAAAAACTCCCATTATTATCCCTCCAAATATTATTTTCTTCTTGTAAATTTTTTAATAAGATTTATTATAATAATAATTATTATAAATGCTATAAATATTTTAAATACTGTCCATAGAATACTATGTTGTGATCCATATCCCCCGTAATAAGAACGGCTTCTTCCAAATGGTGATCCAAAGGGAATTGGAATAAAGGATCTTTTAGAACCACTATCATTATATCGTTTTTGATCATTCTCCTTATTAGAATTTTTTTCTTCATTAGTTGGTGGTGAATTACTAAAGGAACCGGATTTGTAGTCTCCACTTTTACTAGAGGAATTAGAAGAATTTCCTTTATCATTAGAGGATGAATTACTTTTATCAGAACTTTTATTAGAAAAAGAGCCAGATTTATAATCCCCAGTAGATGATTTAGGGTTCTTATTTATTGAAGATTTACTTCCTTGATTTCCACTAGATTTATTGGTGGATGAACTACTTTTAAATGAAGAGGAAGACTTAAAACCAGAACTACTTCTTGAACTATGACTAGAACTATGAGAATGTCCTCCTTTTGCATAAACCAACTGATTATTGTAATCACCAGAATTTGCAACGTTTAAAGTATCTATTGCAAAACTTGAAATTAAAAATATTAAAGTTAGAAATATAGTTGATAAAAATCGCTTTTTCCTTTTAATTGTTTACACCTCCTAATGAATTATCATAATGTAATTATATGTTATGTTGCTGTATTTAACAAAGTTCAAAAACGGTTAAAAAAGATTAAATTCTATAGTTAAAGTGATTTAGAAATAAAAATCGCATGAAATCACTTAAAAACTCACGTTATATATTTTTTTATATAATATTATAAGTTATTAGATACCATATAGATAAATAAAAATTATATTAGTTAAATTATATCATATAAAATGTAATAAAATTCTAATAAATATTATATTGTAATTATATTAAAAATATTGTGAAAAAAATTATAAATATTTTAATACTATTGTTTTAATCTACCATATTAGGTTAAAATAAAATCATGAACATCGTAATGAGGAGTTGAAGTTTTTATGACAACAGAAAATATGTCAATGGATGAAATGATGAAGGCTTATGATTTTAACAAAATATATAATGGCCAAATAGTAAAAGGTAAGGTTATAGATATAACAGATAAAGAAGTATTTGTAAATATAAATTATTTTGCAGATGGTGTTATATCAAAAGAAGAGCTTTCTAACGATATAGATATTAACCCAGCAGATATTTTAAAAGTGGATGATGAAATTGATGTAATGATTATATCAAAGGATAATGGAGAAGGAAATGTTGCTTTATCAAAGAAAAGAGTAGATTCTATAAGGGTTTGGGATAGTATAAAAAAGGCTTATAAAGAGAAAAAACATTTAATAATAAAAATAAAAGAGGAAGTAAAAGGCGGATTAATAGCATTCTATAAAGGTATTAGAATCTTTATGCCTGCATCTCAAGCTTCTGGAATGGGAAAAATTGATTTAAAAACATTAATTGATAAGGATGTAGAAGTTGAAATTATAGAATTTGATAAAGAAAAGAAAAAAGTTGTAGTATCAAGAAGAGTTATAGACGAAAAAATAAAGGAAGAAAAGAGAAGAGCTATAGAAGAAGAAAAGAAAAAATTATGGGCTTCTTTAAGAAAAGGTGAAAAAAGAAATGGTAAAGTAGTTAGACTTGTCAAGTTTGGTGCTTTTGTAGATATTGGTGGAATAGAAGGATTAGTTCATAATAATGATCTTTCATGGAAGAGAATTGTAGATCCATCAGAAGTAGTTTCTGTAGGAGATAAAGTTGAAGTATTTGTTCAAGATTTTGATGAAATTAAAGGAAGATTATCATTAGCGTTAAAAGAGGTAGATAACAATCCTTGGGATAATTTAAATGGTAAATATAAAATAAATGATATCATTCAAGGTAAAGTTGTAAAATTCATGAATTTTGGAGCTTTTGTAGAATTAGAGCCTGGAGTTGAAGGATTAGTTCATATATCAGAAATAACTGATGAAAATATAGCTAAGGCATCTGATGTTTTAAAAATTGGTGAAACAATAAAAGTTAAGGTTTTAGATATAGATGAGAAAAATCATAAAATGAGCTTAAGTATAAAAGATGCAGTAGAAAAGTCAAAGGATTATCTTAAATATGTTGATGAAGAAGAAGGGGCTACTTTAGGAGATATATTAAAGGATAAATTAGGAGATTTAAAACTTTAAAAGTAAAAATATTTTATAGTTAAGATGTACTAGGTTTAGCATTAGATAATAAATTTAATGCTAAACCTTTATTTACATAGGAAGTGGTATAAAAATGATAAAACCATTTTATCTTAGAAATCCTAAAGCTTCAATGAGAGGGAAAATAGCAATAGGAGTTATGATATTTATTATAGGAATTGCAATGCCTTTTATGTTATTTATTGGGATAATCTATTGTATTTATCTTTACTTTGATTTTAAAAAGTTAAAAAGTGAGTTTGGCATCTTAAAAGAAAGTGCCATTAAAGAGTTTAATAATAAAAATTTTAAGTTGTGCTTAGAATGTTCTAGGAAGGGTCTAGAATTAAATAATAAAGATTTAGTATTTGAAGTTTTGGAGGCACTAAGTTTATTTAATTTAAAAAATTATAAAGATTTTATAGAAATAATTGAAAGACTAAATAAAAATAATAAGGTGAGAACTGATATAGATATACAGCTAAAACTTGGAGAGAGCTATGAAATACTAAAAGAGGATTTAAAGGCTAAAGAAACCTACAAATACTTACAAGGGATTTTTCCTAAAAGCATTTATCTTAAAGAAAAGATTGAATTATTATCAAAATAAACAAAATTTTAATAAAAAAGGCATAAATATTTTCAAGATAATATATTTTATAATTAAAATATAAATATTATTTAAAATGGAGGGTTATTATGGAATTTGATGATTTAAGAAAGCATATAAATGATGATGAGCCTAAAGAAGAAATAATTAAAGCTTATGAAAAACTTTTAAAAGAGAATATAAAGAATGTAGAAGAATTAAAGGAATGGATAAGTAGCTTTGATAAGTTATCTAATATAATAGAGGAAAGATTACGTAGAAATTATGCTAAATTTAATGGGTATAATAATGATTTAAAGATAAAGAAAACCTATGAATATGATCAACAATACATAATGCCAATAATTAATGAATATAAAGATAAAATAAATAATTTTATTTATAATAGTTCTTTAAAGGACGAATTAGATTCTTATTATGATTTAATGTTAAAAATAAAAAGGAACGATATAGAAATCTTTAGAAAAGAAAATATTCCTTTATCAGTAGAAGAAAATAAATTAGCTAATAAATATTATGATGTAACAGGCTCAATGACTGTTATTTGGGACGGTGAAGAAAAAACACTTCCTCAGATGAGTAAATATTTAAGAAATGAAAATAGAGATGTAAGAGAAAAAGCATTTAAATTAATAGAGGAAAGAATATTACAGGATAAAGAAAAATTAGATGATATATTTGATAAATTAGTTCATATAAGAAATGAAATTGCTAAAAATGCAGGATTTTCTAATTATAGAGATTATATGTTTAAATATCTTAGAAGATTTGACTATAATCCAGAAGATTGTAATGAATTCCATGAAGCTGTTAGAAAATATGTAGTTCCACTAAAAGAAAAAATAGAAAAAAGAAAAGCAAAAGAACTTGGAGTAAATAGTTTTAGGCCTTGGGATGAGCAAGGAGTGTTTAAAGGTGAGACTCCTTTAAAGCCATGTAACTCAACTAGAGAATTAATAAATGGAGTTACAAATATATTTTATAAATTAAATCCTTTCTTTGGAGATGTTTTAAATAGAATGGATAAAGAAAAAACCTTGGATTTAGATAGTAGGAAATTTAAATCACCAGGTGGATTTTGTGACTATTTTCCTGAAAGTAATATACCATTTATATTCATGAATAGTGATAATAGTCAAGGAGATATGGTTACTCTTTGCCATGAAGGAGGACACTCTGTTCATGCTATGCTTGCATCTCATATAAAGGTTCCAGAGTATAAAGATACTCCAAGTGAAATTGCAGAACTTGCATCTATGTCTATGGAACTTCTAACAATGGAACATTGGAAGGAATTTTATAATGAAGAAGACTTTAAGAGGGCTAAAAGAGAACAACTAGAAGGAATAATAAAATTTCTTCCTTGGGCAATGGTTGTAGATAAATTTCAACATTGGATATATTTAAATCCAGATGTGACAGAAGAGGAAAGAAATGAAGAGTTTACTAAAATAGCTAAAGCATTTGTATATACTTATATGGATTGGTCTGGACTTTCTGAGGAATTAAAACATAGATGGAAAAAACAACTTCATATATATGAAGTTCCATTTTATTATATAGAATATGCCATAGCTCAATTAGGTGCTTTACAAGTTTATAAAAACTATAAAGAAAACAAAGAAAATGCTATAAAAATGTACAAGAATGGTTTATCAGAAGGTGCAGAAAAGCCGTTAAGAGAACTTTATAAAGATACTGGAATTAAATTTGACTTTAGTGAAGATATGATAAAAGAATTAATGGATTTCTTGTGGAATGAATTAGAAGAGGTATATAAATAAAGATTATATAAGATTTTTATTAAAGTAATATGGTATTATATGAATGAGATAAATTAGTATTAAAACTTAATTTTAATATTAAAGATTTTAAAAATATTTAATAAAATAGACATCTCACAAAATTTAATTTGTGAGATGTCTTATTATTTAAACTGTTTCTATTTTAAGCATATTTGTTCCACCTGGTTGAGAAGTTGGACCTGCTGCAACCATTATAGTATCTCCTTCTGAAATATACTTAGTTTCCTTTGCAATTTCTTTTGCTTGACTTAAAATTTCCTCTGTAGTTTTGAAATCTTTACAAAGTCTTGGAAGTACTCCAAAATTTAAAGCAAGAGAACGAGCTACTGTTGGTTCTGGAGTTATAGCTATTATAGGACAACATGGCTTATATCTAGATATAAGTCTTGCAGTAACACCACTTTTAGTAGCAGCTACAATAGCTTTAGTAGGCAATTTATTTGCAGTCTTAGCAGCAGAGTAGCTAATTGCATGTTCAAAGTCTACTAAATCTGGATTTTTTAATCTTTTAGTCATATATTCATAGTCTAAATTATCTTCAGTTTCCTTTGCTATTTTAGACATTGTTTTAGCTGCTAATATAGGATATAATCCAGAAGCGCTTTCACCACTTAGCATTATTGCATCAGTACCATCAAAGATAGCATTACAAATATCACAAGCTTCTGCTCTTGTAGGTCTTGAGTTTCTTATCATTGAATCAAGCATTTGAGTAGCTGTTATAACTATTTTACCTACAGTGTTGCATTTTTTTATAATTTTCTTTTGGATTATAGGAACTTTTTCTATAGGAATTTCAACTCCCATATCTCCTCTTGCAACCATTATTCCGTCTGCAACCTCTATTATATCTTTAACGTTATTAACCCCTTCTTGGCTTTCAATTTTAGCTATTATTTTTATGTTTTTTCCACCATTATCATTAAGTATTTTACGATACTCTAATATGTCACTTGCTTTTCTTATAAAGGAAGCTGCTACAAAATCTGCCTCTACTTTACAAGCAAATTTTAAATCTTCAGCATCTTTTTCTGTAATTGCGGGAAGATTTATGCTAACATTAGGAACATTAACTCCCTTATGATTCTTAATATCTCCGCCAACTACTACTTCACATTTTATTTCTTTACCATCTATTTCTAAAATTTTAAATTCTAAAAGACCATCATCTACTAATATAGTTCCATTAACTTTAACGTCTTTATAAAGTTCATCATAAGAGATAGAACACTTAGTTTCATCGCCTAAAATTTCTTTTCCACAAATAAATGAAAACTTATCTCCTTCTTTTAAAGTAACTCCATCATTTTTGAAATTATGAGTTCTTATTTTAGGACCTTTAATATCTATTAATATAGCAGTAGATGAATTCATTTCTTTTCTTAAATCTTTTAATATATTTATTTTTTCAAGGTGACTTTCATAAGTACCATGAGAAAAGTTTAATCTTGCAGCACTCATGCCTATTTTGATAAATTCTCTTAATGTTTCTTTATTATCACTAGCAGGACCAATGGTGAATATCATTTTTGTTTTTTGCATAGTTTACCACCTCTTTATAAATTTTTACATATTAATTAATTATATTACTTAATTTAAATATTTGCGAGTATTATTTTAAATATTCAGTAAAAATTATAAATTTTAAAATTTTTAAAATTTTACATATAGTAAAAAATAGATATTATATAATTAGGACGATAATTTTATTTGAACTCTATTAATGTAGGAAAGGATTTGAATAAATATGAATATAATATCAAATTTAGAACCTAAAAATGTATTTAAGTATTTTGAGGAAATTTCAAAAATACCTAGAGAATCTGGAAATGAAAAGGGAATTAGTGATTATCTTGTAAATTTTGCTAAAAGTAGAGGTTTAGAAGTTATACAGGATGATATGTTAAATGTAATAATAAAAAAACCAGGAACTAAAGGATATGAAGCTTCTCCTACAGTTATAATTCAAGGGCATATGGATATGGTTTGTGAGAAAAATAGTGATGTTATACATGACTTTAAAAAAGATCCTTTAAAATTAAGAGTAGAAGAAGATTACATATATGCATCTGGAACAACATTAGGAGGAGATGATGGTATAGCTATAGCCTATGGGTTAGCTTTGCTAGATTCTAAAAATATAAATCATCCACCTATAGAGTTTGTAGCTACTGCAGATGAGGAAATGGATATGAGAGGAATAGTAGCTTTAGATGCTAAAAATTTAACAGGCCAAATACTTTTAAACCTTGATTCAGAAGAAGAGGGAAAACTTTTAGTAAGTAGTGCAGGAGGAGTTAGAGTTAAAATTTCTTTAAAAATAAAATGGGAGAAATCAGATGATAAATCTATTCCAATAAAAATATCTATTAGTGGATTAAAAGGTGGACATTCTGGAATGGAGATTCATAAACAAAGAGCAAATAGTGATAAGCTTTTAGGAAGAATATTAAATGATCTTTTAAGTAACATAGATTATAAAATAGTAAAAATAAATGGAGGAGATAGAGATAATGCTATCCCAAGAGAAGGGGAAGTTATTCTTTCTATAGATAAAAATGATTTTCAGTTATGCAAAAACATTATAGATAAGTGGAAAAAGACTTTTTATAATGAATTTAAAGAAATAGATTCTAATATAGATATTAATTTAAATAAAGAGAGGTTTAAAATAGAAAAGGTATTTTCTAAGGACACAACTAAAAAAGCAATACAAGCTCTTTTATTAATACCAAGTGGTGTTAATACAATGAGTAGTGATATTGAGGGACTAGTGGAAAGTTCAACTAACTTAGGAATGGTTAAAACTACTGATAGTGAAGTAGAATATATTAGTGCAATTAGAAGTTCTATAGATTCTTTAAAGGAGGATATAGCTTGTAGACTTAAAGTTATATCACAGTTAATTAATGCAGATTACTCAGAATCATCAGAGTATCCAGGATGGCAATATGATAAGGATTCTAAATTAAGAGTTTTATGTGAAAAGATTTATGAGGATATTACAGGTGAAAAACCAGAGATATTAGCTTTACATGCAGGGTTAGAGTGTGGATTTTTTAAAGAAAAGTTTAAAGATAGATATATAGACATTATATCTTTTGGTCCTGATATTTATGATGTTCATACACCAGATGAACATATAAGTATATCTTCTGTAAAAAATCAATGGGAGTATTTAATTAAAATATTAGAAAATATTAAATAAAAGAAAACAATTATTACTTTATAGACATTATTAAGAAAATATTCTATAATTTATAAATAAAAGGGTTATTTGGAGGTTTACTATGGATATAAAAGAAAAAGTATATGATTTATTAAAAAATTCAGAGGAGCCATTAAAAGGTGGAGAAATTGCTGAAAAATTAGGTGTTGATAAAAAAGATATAGATAAAGCTATAAAAGCTTTAAAATCAGAAGAAAAAATAGTATCACCAAAGAGATGCTATTATTCAGCAGAGTAAAAATAAAAAATATCATCTATTAAAAATAGATGATATTTTTTATTTTTATCTTAAATATCTCATAAAATTTTCTTTTCATTCATAGTAATATAATAAAAAATGTGGAGAATTATTACTTTTATATGATTAATTATAAATATGAATGATTTTATAGTTTAAATTTTTAAATAAATTTATAATTAATATCTTCACAAATAAATGTATATAAATCTATAAAATGTTAATTTAATAAAAAATGTATTTAAAATATAAAATTAATACCTTATAATATTAGATAATTGTAAAAATATAATTTAGTGAAAGAATATGGGATGATAGTATGAAGAAAAAAAGTGTATATTTAAAACTAACGATTTTTGTTGGAATCATAGTAATAGGGATTATAGGTTTTTTTATATTAAAGAAAAACCTAAAAGAATTTAGTATAGATTCCATTGCAAACTTCATTCAAGAAAAAGGTAAATATGCAGCATTATTTTTTGTAATATGTTATGCTTTAAAACCTTTTGTAGTAGTTTTTCCATCAGCAGTAGTTTCCCTAGCAGGAGGAGTGATGTTTGGACCATTTAATGGATTTATTCTAAATATGGTAGGGTTTTTCTTGTCAGGAACTATAGCTTTTTGGATTGCAAGAAAATTAGGAAGAGGTTTTGTTGAAACTATAGTTAGAGGAAAGATGATTAAGCTTGATGAAAATATGGACAAAAAAGGGTTTAAAATATTATTTTTATTAAGATTACCTCCAGTACTTCCTTATGATCCCTTAAGCTATACTTGCGGATTAACTAGTATAAAATATACAGATTTTATATTGGCATCTTTATTAGGGGTTGTTCCAGAAACATTATGTTATTCAATAATAGGGAAAAATATACTTAATCCTTTTTCCCCTCAATTTATATTACCAGCAATATTTATAATAGTTGCTACTTTAAGTTCTGGATATATATTTAAAAAAAGACATTCAGTTTAATATTAATTTAATAAATAGTTTTAAGTTCTAGTTAGGTAATTAAATTTATTATCAAATTAGAACTTATTATTTTTATAGTAATAAGTTTAATATATGTAAAACTATAAATTTTACAAAATATATTGGGGATTTAATTTTTATATATAAAAATACAGGTATATATTATCACTTTTAACAATATGAATATAAATATAGAAATTAATGTGGGGTGATAATATGAAATACACAAGATATGATTGGAAAAAGAAAAAAAATAAAGGTGGGGATATTGGAAAAGTAATTATTGTTTTTATGAGTATGATTTTAGTGGCTATATTAGTAGCAACTGTTATGGGAAAGTTTATTTTTGATAAGTCTCTTAAAAATGAACCTTCAAAAGATACTTCAAATAGTATTCTAATAAATGAAAATAAGGATAATGGAGAAAATATTAGTAGCCAAAACAGTCTTTCTTTAGCAGTAGTACAGTGTGGAGTTTATTCTCAAGAAGCAAATGCTAATATTCAAAGAGATGCTCTTAGAGAAAAATATAATTCTTTTTCGGTACAAGATGGAGATAAATTTAGAGTGGGAGTATTTATAGGAGATAAAGTAAAGGGAGAAGAGGTCGCATCTAAATTAGAAAGTGAAGGAATAAAAAGTATGGTTACTCGTTATGAAATAGGAAAGGAAGATTCTGGAGCTGCAGAACTTGCAGAAATAGTTAATGGGTATCTTCAAATAGTAAATAAGCTTCAGGAAGAAGATGTTAAAAGTGTAAAAACAGAAGATTTTAAAAAATGGACAACTTCCCTAGAAGAACCTAATAGTAAAGAACATATAGAGACAATAAAAGATGTAAAAAAAGAAATTTCAGAGCTTCCAGAGGAATTAAATAAAGAAAATATAGAACAAACATATAAAACAATATATAAGGCTTTAAGCCCTTTTAGAGTAAATTAAAAATATATAACATATAAAAATTAAAAGTATTTATATTATGTAGCTTAAACAAATTTTTTAAGTAAAATGATATAAATACTTTATTTTATTTATTTCTATAAAAATTTAGTTTTTTTATACATAAAATTATGAGAATTTTTACAAAAATTTAGAATATATGGTTAAAAAATATTATTTTAAAAATAATGGTAGATTGCTAATAATCCATATTATAGTAAGATTATAAAAATAATAAAAATTTTTTAAATAACTTTAAATTTACTTGTTAAGTGAATTATTAAATGTTAAACTATATAAGATGTAATTATAAAGTGGAAAAGCTATGAAGAAAGACGAATTTTGATTTAATTTTGTAATAAATTTTAAATTGAAATTTTACTAAATATTAGTATTTTTGTTTTATAATTAGTTGAACTTCATACGATGATTAGCATAAAAAGTTTTTTCGATTATTTTAGGTTCTTAGATTAGTTTCAATATATTTAGTTATATTGGTAATAATATTTATAAGTCATATGTAGGAAGTGATAGTTTGAAAAAGATTTTAGCCTCAGCATCAGAAAGAAGAAAAGAACTTTTATCAAGAATAATATCGGATTATAAAATAATAGTTTCTGATTTTGATGAAGATAAAGTTGTTTTTCAGGGAGATGTATCAAGGTATGTAGAGGAGATTGCTTATTGGAAAGGTAAAACTGTAGCAGAAAAATTTAACTTAAATGATTCTATAGTTATTTCTGCTGATACCGTAGTAACTTTCCAAGGGGAAATCTTAGGTAAACCTAAAAATGAAGAAGAAGCTTTTTTTATGTTAAAAAGGCTTAGTGGAAATTGTCATAAAGTATATTCAGGAATTTCTTTAATAAACACATCAACAGGTAAAATTATTAATGATTCAGTTTGTACTGAAGTTAAATTTTCTAATTTATCTGATGAGGATATCAAAAAATATATAAATACTAAAGAGCCAATGGATAAAGCTGGAGCTTATGGTATCCAAGGATATGGTGGGGTTTTTGTAGAAGAAATTAAAGGTTGTTACTATAATGTTGTAGGACTTCCACTGAATAGGTTAAAAAGATTATTAAAGGAAATTTAAGTGTGGGGATGAGGATTCTTTAAATGAGGAGAATTCTTAATGAAAAATAAGTTTTGTGACTTTAAAAATTTAACAATGAAAGATATTCCTAAATTAGAAAGACCTCAGGAAAGACTTAAAATTTATGGAGCAGAAAGTTTATCTAATTCAGAACTTTTAGCGTTAATTTTAAGAACAGGTACATCTAAAGAAAATATATTAAGTCTAAGTGGAAGAATATTAAAAGAAGTTGAAGGGATTAATGGATTATTAAGAGCATCTTCTTCAGATCTTATGAAAATAAAGGGAGTTAAAGAAGCAAAGTCTTCACAAATACTAGCTTTATGTGAACTTTTTAAAAGATTTAAATATTCTAAGTTAGATATAGATGAAATAAAGGTGACAGAACCTGAGAATATAGCTAATTATGTTATGGGATATATGATGAACTTAAAGCAAGAAGTATTAAAAGTCATAATGCTAAATACAAAAAATGCTATAATAGGGGATAGAGATGTCTTTAAAGGAACTCTAAATTCATCAATAGTTCATCCGAGAGAGGTTTTTTTAGAAGCTATAAAATTTAGTTCAGCTTCTATAATAATTTGTCATAATCATCCTTCAGGAGATCCGTCTCCTAGTGAAGAGGATATAAATATAACATTTAGATTAAAAGAATGTGGAAAAGTATTAGGTATTGACTTGTTGGATCATATTATAATAGGAAATTACAAGTTTATAAGTTTGAAAGAAAAAGGAATAATCTAACTGAAAGGGGAATTAAAATGGGATTATTTGGAATGACTAAAGATATGGGTATAGATTTAGGTACCGCAAACACTCTTGTATACTCAAAAGGAAAAGGTATAGTATTAAGAGAACCTTCAGTTGTTGCTATTAATAACTTAACAAAAAAACCATTAGCAGTAGGAACAGAAGCTAAACAAATGATAGGTAGAACACCAGGCAACATTGTTGCCATAAGACCTTTAAAGGATGGAGTTATAGCAGATTTTGATATAACACAAACAATGCTTAAGAAGTTTATAGAAAAGATTACAAATAAAAGTGCATTTACAAGTCCAAGAATTATAGTTTGCTTTCCATCAGGAGTAACTGAAGTTGAAAGAAGAGCTATAGAAGAAGCTACAAAACAAGCTGGTGCAAGAGAGGTTGTTCTTATGGAAGAGCCTATGGCAGCTGCAATAGGAGCAGGACTTCCAGTAGATGAACCAACAGGAAGCATGATAGTAGATATCGGTGGAGGTACTACTGAGGTTGCTATTATATCTCTTGGAGGTATAGTTACAAGTAAGTCATTAAGAATAGCTGGAGATGAACTGGATCAAGCTATTATTGGATATATAAAAAGAGAATATAATTTAATGATTGGTGAAAGAACATCAGAACAAATAAAAATGGAAATAGGTTCAGCCTTTAAAGCAGATGAATTTGAAGAAGAAGCATCAATGGAAATTAAGGGAAGAGACTTAATTTCAGGACTTCCAAAAACTGTAGTTGTTACAGAATCACAAATAAGAGAGGCTTTAAAAGAACCAGTAGCAGCAATTATAGAAGCTATAAAAACAACATTAGAAAAAACACCACCAGAATTAGCAGCAGATATTATGGATAAAGGAATAATGCTTGCAGGTGGAGGAGCTTTATTAAAGGGATTAGACGCTTTAATAAATCACGAAACACATATGCCTGTACATATAGCAGAATCACCTCTTGATTGTGTTGCACTTGGCGCTGGAAAGGCTCTAGATAAATTTGATCTTATAAGACAACAAAGAGGATAGCATATGAAGTTTTTCAAAAATAAACTGGCAGTTACTGTTATAGTACTGTCAGTTACCTTTTTAGGGATAATTGTTTATAGTGTCAAGAGGGATAATGGAAATATAGCTATAGGAGCAGCAGGTAGTGCATTAAATCCTATTCAAAAAGTTGCTTATAATGCTTTAGATAAAGTAAAAGGTGGGTTTGATTTTTTCTTTCATTTTTCAGAAGTAAAAAAAGAAAATGAAGAGCTTAAAAAGAAAAATGTAGAACTTAAAAATAATATGATTGAATATGATAGCTTAAAATCAGAGAATGATAGGTTAAAAAATCTTTTAGATTTTAAAAATCAAAAATCAGATTATAATTATGTAACCACAAGTATAATAGGAAAAATGGGCGGAAGTTTTATTGATGGTTATATTATAAATAAAGGTAAAAAAGACGGCGTTGAAAAAGACGTGGTGGTAGTAGCATCTGCTGGAGGAGAAAATAGTGATGATATAATTGGATTAGTAGGTCAAGTTACAGAAGTTTATGATAATTGGTCGAAGGTTCAATGTCTTGTAAATGAAAATATTGCAGTAAGTGCTATGGTACAAAGCACAAAAGATAGTAGTGGTATAGTTAAAGGATATAGGGATAATAAAAATAATATGTTAGCAAAACTTTATTATTTACCTATAAATTCTGAAATAAAAGAAGGAGATATAATTACAACTTCTGGTTTAGGATTGCTTTACCCAAAGGATATAAGAATAGGGGAAGTTATGTCAGTTGAAGAAGATAAGGTAAATGTTCAAAAGACAGCTGTTATTAAACCTTATGTTAATTTTTCAAAATTGGAGGAATTATTAATTATAATTCCTAAAAATAAAACTTCAAAAGAAATACAATATAAGGAGGGCTAATTTATGAAAAGGGTAGTCCTTGCACTTTTATGTATTTTATTTTTGATTATAGATAACAGTATAATGCCTTTTATATCAATAAAAGGCATATATCCAAGCTTATTATTTACTTTTGCTATATGCTTTTCTATTATTAACGGTAAAAGTGAAGCTATTATCATAGGAGTATATTCAGGAGCACTTCAAGACTTATATTTTGCAAATGGATTTGGGATTAATTGTTTAACTAATTTACTTCTTTGTTATTTAGCAGCTTTTATAGGGGAAAATATATTTAGAAATAAAAGATTAGTGCCAGTATTATTAGTAGGTGGTATAACCGTTCTTAAATATATATTAGTATTTCTAATTATGAAATTTATAAATATTTCTGTTAAAGTAGATTTTGGAATGGTAATAATGGGTATCTACAATATGATTTTAGCCTTCTTTATATATAATTGGACATACAAGTTATCAAACAAAGAGAGTATGAAAAGTCAATGGAAATTTAATAAATAATAGGTGGTTATATGAAAAATACAACTAAAAAGAAAAAGCCGATAAATAGATATTCTGTTTTAATAGGTATAATGTTTGGTATTTTTTCTGTTATTTTGTTAAGACTTTTATATCTTCAAGTCTATAAATATAATGACTATAAAGATAAAGCTAATACTGCAGCTAGAAGATTTTTAGCAGAAAAGGCACCTAGAGGGAAGATATATGATTCAAGTGATAATCTTTTAGCAACAAATAAGCAGACCTATAATATTACATTTACAGAAACAGATAAGTCTACAAAGGATTTTTTTACTACAATGGAAAAAGTTTTTTCTCAGTTAGATGATAGGGGAGAAAAACAAATAGATGATTTTAAATTAAAAGTAGACGAAGACGGAAAAGTTTATTTTGACTTTGGAAATGTTGATGATGAAACTAAAAAAGCTTTAGAAATAAGATTTAAAAGAGATAGAGGATTAAATGATTCTATAAGAAAGAAATTATTTAAAGGAAAGGAAGGAGACTTAACAGATGATGAAGAGAGCCAAATAAATGAAGAGCTTTTAAAGATAACTCCTGATGAAACCTTTAATTATTTAATAAAACTTTATGGATTATATGGATTATTGAATCCTACAAAGGATGAAATAAAGCAATTGAAAGAAGAGGATTCTTCTGAAATAGCAAAAAAAGTAGAAGAAAAATATTCAAAGCAAGATATAAGAAGATATATGGTTGTAAAGGATGCTATAAAAATCCAATCATTTTCAGGATTTAAACCTATAACTGTAGCAGCAAATATAAATCAAGATACAGCATTTATATTTCTCCAAAAGCTTAATGATATGCCTGGAATAAATGTTGTTTTAGAGCCTATGAGATATTATCCATATGGAAATTTAGCATCTTCAGTTTTAGGATATGTATCTTCCATAAATTCAGATAAAAAAGATAGATATGAAGAAAAGGGATATGATGTATCTACTGATAAAATAGGTGTTGCTGGAATTGAAGCAGCTTTTGAAAGAATATTAAAAGGTGCAAAAGGTGGTACTACCGTTAAGGTAAACTCCTCAGGAAGAAAAACTGAGGAATTATTTAAATTAGAGCCAGCACCAGGAGAAAATGTTCATCTTTCAATTGATAAAAATATACAATATTCGGCAGAACAAATGCTTAAGCATCAGCTTGAATTTCTTCAAACAGGAAGAGCTGCTGAAGATGTAGATACTAGAAATGCAACAAGAGGGGCAGCAGTTGCGATAGAAGTTAAAACTGGTAGAATTTTATCTATGGTAAGTTATCCTGATTTTGATCCTAATGTTTTTTCTACTCCAGGAGCATTAACTCCAGATACTATGAAAGAATATTTTAATACAGATATAGAGCAAAAAGGAGAAGCTTTTATAAAGGCTAGAGGATTAAAAACTAGCATAGATACAGTATTTCCTAAAGATAAAAATGGCAATAGGGAAGATAGATACGATGTACTTCCAAAGCCTATGTATAACTATGCAACAATGGGACTTTTCCCACCAGGATCTACCTTTAAACCAATGACAGCAGTAGCTGCTTTAAGTGAAGGTGTTGTAACTCCAAATGAAGTTATTCCTGAAAAATATTATTTTAATGAACATCCAGAGGTTTTTGGTAAAACCTTTGCTCCGCAAGATAATAAGGATCACGGAGCAAATATAGATATAAGAAAAGCTATTGCAGTATCTTGTAACCACTATTTCTATGAGACAGGATATAGAATGTATATGAAAAATGGAAGAAATATTGGTGCTTTAGATTCAATTGCCCATTATGCTTGGAAAGCAGGCCTTGGAGTAGATCCTAATAGTGATGCAAAACCTTCTACTGGTATAGAAATTGCAGAAAATTTTGGGCAAACTTATAATTTTCAAAGTTTTAAAAAGCAAAATATATATTATGCAAAATATGAATTAGTAGATTCTCTTGAGAAGGGAGCTATAGATTCCTATATATTTGCACCATTAGATATTGCATATAATGAAGATGATTCTGAGCCTATAAAAAAGGCAAAACAGAATTTAAAGGATATAGTAAATGATAGATTAAATCAAATAGGCAATTCAGATTTTAAAAATGGCTCTAGTGATTTTAATAAAAAAACTAAGGCTGCAATTGAAGAGCTTCAGAAGGTATCTCCTAAATATCAAAAAAGTATAGCTGATTTTGAAGCTAAAGGAAAGAAAAACTCAGTCAAGACAGTAGTTTTTGCATTAGAACAATTTATATCAAATAAAGATGGAGCTATAACAACTCCAGCGGAACTTGTATATGATTCTATAGGTCAAGGTACAAATAACTTTACATTAGTTCAACTTGCAAACTATATTGCAACAGTTGTAAATGGTGGAACTAGATACAAAGCCCATCTTGTAGATAAGATTACTAATTCAGAAGGTGAAACTGTTGAAGAGTTTAAACCTGAAATTTTAGATAAAATAGATATGTCTGAAAGTACAGTAAATGCAATAAGAGAAGGTATGGAAATGACTAACAGTGTAGATGTAGGTACAGCTGCAAGTGTATTTAGGGGATTTCCTATAAGAACTGGGGGTAAAACTGGTACAGCTACCTTTAGAGAAGATCAAAAAACTTTTGGTAGAGAAGCCTTTGGTGTTTATGTATCAGCGGCACCTATAAATGATCCAGAAATTGCAGTGGCAGTAGTTATTTATGATGGTGGTCATGGATATTTGGGAGCACCAGTTGCAAGAGCTATCTATGAAACTTACTATAGAGATAAGTTAAAGACGGAAAATCCAAATTATAAACCAACATTTATGGATGGAGGAACATATACATTTTCATTAAATCCTCCACTAGATGATGTTAAAGATGATGGAGTTCATCTTTCAGAACAAAAACAGCTTGAGAAAACTAAATTAGAAGAAAAACAAAAAGCAGAAGAAGAAAAGAAAAAAGCTGAAGAAGAGAAAAAAGCAGCTAAAGTAAAGTAACAAAAAGACTAATTAAAATATAATAAATATTTAAAATAAATATTTACTTTATATTTTAGATTATAAAAATAAAAGAGCTTAGCAATGTATAATATTCATAGTACTGTTAGGCTCTTTTATTGTATAATAAAATATGGAAATATTTTTATTTATATATTTTATGACAATAAATATATATTAAAAGAAAAGTTTTTATCTAATATATAAAAAAACTCTTTTAGTTGAGTTTTTTAGAGTATATAATTAAAGAGTAAGAGTATATAAAATAGGTTTATGCCTTTTATTTTGACACTAAAGTATGCTCATTTTGGAGGGTTTTTATTTCTTATGTATGATGATAGAATTTTTATTAAAGGTAATAAAGATGGAATAGTAGCTCTAATTAATATGGACAAGTTTAAAGATTTTGATGAAATGTTAGATAATCTTTTAGATAGATTATCAGTGGGAAAGCAATTCTATAAGGGAGCTACTATGACTGTAGTAACAAGCCTTAAGTTAATAAATGAAAGACAAATGAGAAGACTTAAAGATGTTCTTTTTGAAGAAGTTATGATTAAAGATTGTATCTTTAAAGATAAAGAGGAAAAAGAAAGTAAAACATTTACTGGAGTCTATGAAGGCAGAACAAAATTTGTAAGAAAGACGGTAAGAGGTGGACAATGTATAAATTACTCAGGTAATGTAGTAATTATAGGTGATGTTAATCCAGGTGCAGAAGTTCATGCTGCAGGAAATATAATAGTTTTAGGTGCTATTAAGGGACTAGTATATGCAGGGATTAACGGAAATAATAAGGCTATAATAGCTGCTTTTTTATTACAGCCTGAAGTTCTTCAAATTTGTGATATTTTAACTATATCACCAGATGATGAAGAAAAGCCAAAACATCCAGAGGTAGCAAGATTAAAAGATAATTCAATTATTGTAGAGCCTTACTTACCTAATAAATATATATACTAAAATATTTTGGAGGAATTAGTTTATGGGAATAGCGATTGTTATTACATCTGGTAAAGGTGGAGTTGGTAAAACTACAACTACAGCTAATATAGGAACAGCTTTAGCTGCTTTAGGAAAAAAAGTGGTAGTAGTTGATGGAGATACAGGTCTTAGAAATTTAGATGTGTTAATGGGATTAGAAAATAGAATAGTATATACCGTAGTAGATGTTATAGAAAATAGGTGTAGAATAAAACAAGCTTTAATAAAAGATAAGAGATTTCCAAACCTTTGTTTATTACCAACAGCACAAACTAAGGATAAAAATGATATAAGCAGTGATAAGATGCTTAAATTAGTTAGTGAACTTAAAGAAGAGTTTGATTATGTAGTAATAGATTGCCCAGCAGGTATAGAACAAGGATTTGAAAATGCTATAATTGGAGCTGATAGAGCTATAGTTGTAGTAAATCCAGAAATAACATCTGTAAGAGATGCAGATAGGGTAATAGGGAAATTAGATGCTAAGGGGTTAGATGACCATAGTGTTATAATAAATAGACTTAATTATGAAATGACACAAAAAGGAGAAATGCTAGATATAGCTGATATAATAGAAGTTCTATCTATAAAACTTTTAGGTGTAGTACCGGATGATAGAGATGTTACAGTATCAACTAATAAAGGAGAGCCTATAGTTTTAGAGGAAAATTCACTGGCAGGTGAAGCTTTTAGGAATATAGCTAGAAGAATTACAGGAGAAGAAGTTCCTTTAATGGATTTAAGTCAAAATTCTGGTGGATTTTTAAGTTCACTAAAAAAATTATTTAAAAGAAGATAGGGGGATAAAGTAATGGAGTTTTTAAGAAAATTTTCCAATAAACCAACCCCAAAGGATGTTGCAAAAGATAGGTTAAGACTAATATTAATCCACGATAGAGGGGATTTAGCGCCTGAAGTTATAAGCGAGATGAAAAAGGAAATATTAGAAGTTCTATCAAAATATATTGAGATAGATATCGATGATATAGACATTGCAGTGACTAATCCTTCAGAAGTAGAAGGAGAGTCACCAGCTTTAGTAGCAAATATTCCTATAAAGAATGTTAAAGGAAGATAAAAAAACACCTAGTTTTCCTAATTTTATGAAAACTAGGTGTTTTTTATAAATAATTTGTCATTTGTTATTTATTATTTATAAGTTATAATATATTATGTTATAAATAAAATAAAATCGGAGGTAAAAGAATATGTTAAATAAGCTGAAAATTGATACTAAATTATTAAAAGAATTAGATCTTAGCATATTAATATCCATGATAATGATAGTCTTATTTGGGATAGTTAACATATATGTAGCCACAAGAGCAAGTAAGGGAATGGAATTTTCAGAAAAACAATTTGTTTGGCTTATTTTATCATTATTTGTAATGTATTTTCTTTTAGTTATAGATTACAGTACAATAATGGCTTATGTTCCAATTTTTTATTGGATTTGTATAGGTCTTTTGATTTTTACAAAATTTAAAGGAGCAACAATTAATGGAGCTCAAGGATGGATAAGATATGGGGCATTTTCTCTTCAACCAGCAGAACTAGCAAAGATGGGTATGATACTTATGCTAGCAAAAAAGTTAAATGATATGGACGGAGAAATTAATAATATTAAAAATTTTTGTATTTTGGCCTTTTATGCCATTGTACCTATGATGTTTATAGTTAGTCAGCCGGATATGGGAATGACAATGGTGTGTTTTTTTATAGCATTAGGAATATTCTTCTGTGCTGGATTAGATTGGAGAGTTATTGTTGGCGGATTAGCAAGTATAATGGTAGCTATAGTAATAGTTTGGAATTCTGGTCTTATTCATGATTATCAAAAGGGAAGAATAAAGGCAGTTTTTAATCCAGAAGCTGATGAACTTGGAAGTAATCTTCAGTTAAATCAATCAATGATTGGAATAGGATCTGGAGGCTTTTTTGGCACGGGATTAAATATGAATAAGGATTCAGTAGGTGGATATTCTTCTACTTTTGTACCAGAAAATCAAACAGACTTTATATTTTCAATAATAGGAGAACACTTTGGAACTATAGGAGCAATATTTTTGCTTGTAATTTATGGGATAATGATATATAGATTTTTATTAATATCTAGAGAAGCTAAGGATATTTTTGGGTCCATAATATGTATTGGAATGGCTGCCTATTTTTTATTTGCTATACTTCAAAATATAGGAATGACTATAGGTATAATGCCAATAACTGGTATAACCCTTCCGCTAGTTAGTTATGGAGGAAGTTCCCTTATGACTACAGTATTATCTATTGGATTAGTACTTAATGTAGGTATGAGAAGGAAAAAGATTAACTTTTAATTAAATTATATAAATAAAATCAAGGTAAAAAGGAGAGGGGAAAATGAATATAGCGTTAATAGCTCATGATGAAAAAAAAGAAGAACTAATAGAGTTTGTATCAAGATATAAAGATATTTTTGAACAGCATACTTTATGTGGAACAGGAACTACAGGTAAGAGAATAACAGAAGAAGTTGGGTTAAAAGTTCATGGATATTTGTCAGGTCCTATGGGAGGAGATCAACAAATAGGAGGTAGAATAGCAGAAGGCAAAATTAATTTTGTTATATTCTTTAGAGATCCATTAACAGCACAGCCTCATGAGCCAGATGTTTCAGCTCTTATAAGAATATGTGATGTTCATTCTGTGCCTATAGCAACTAATATAGGAAGTGCAGAAGTATTTGTAAAAGCTTTAAGATAAAAATTGTATTTATATAAAAATAAAAAGCTATAAAATAGATTTAAAAAAATCTATTTTATAGCTTTTTTTATAGGAAAAATGGGATGTATTATATACAGTTTAAATAAAAAATGTTCCTATTCTTTTATAATAAATTTTAGAAAACCACTTTTACAATCATTTTTTTATTAAGTTTAAAATATAAATAATTATGTAAGAATAATTTATGGAGAAATAAAATTGAGACTATATGAAAATGAGTATAGAAATTATTATAGTAATTTAGCTAAGAATAAGTTTAATAGAAATAATGAAGGACAGATAGAATCAAAAGATAATTATAATTCAACAAGTATAAATAAAAACCAGTATTTTTTAGAGTATTTATTTGTTAGATTTTCCTTTAAAAGATTCATTGTAGAAACCTTAGTAAGTTTAGTATTTATTGTTGCTATATTATTTATAAGTAATAATAGATTTATAGAAAACAAAATTAATAGTTATACTAAAGCTGCTTTTATAGAAGAAATTAATTTAGATAGTTTTTTTAATAAAATACTAAATTATAACTATAATTTGGAATAGATAATATTATAAATTATATTAACTTTCAATATATAAATAAAATATATAGGAGGATAGATGATAAAAATTAGCAAATGGTTAATTCCTCAAATATTTATATTTTTTATTTTAGGTTTTAAAAGTGTTATTTTTATAGCTTTTTTTTGGATTATCCTTCATGAATTATGTCACTGTTTTGTGTCTATAATTCTTGGAGCTAATATAGAAAATTTTAAATTAGGGCCATTAGGTGTAAGCTTAGAACTTAAAGATTTAGATGAGATGGGATGTAATAAGGAAATTTTAATATGTATGGTAGGTCCCTTATTTAACATTATGATGGCTATACTATTTTATTTTCTTAACTTAAAAATAAATAGCTATATTTTACAAATAAATTTTGAAATAAATTTAAGTTTAGGATTATTTAATTTATTACCTGCATATCCACTAGATGGATTTAGAATAGTTAGATCATATTTAGGTAAAAAAATACTATATAAAAGAGCTCATGATATAACTATTTATATAAGTTATATCTGCGGTATATTTCTTATGGGGTTATTTTTTCTATATGGATTTTTACATAGATTAAACATAAGTCTACTATTTTGCTCTATATTTATACTATATTTAACATATAAAGAAAAAGGAAGGATAATGTATATTATAATGGGAGATATTTTTAAAAAGAAAAAGAGATTTTATAAAAATAAATGGTTAGAAAATAAAACAATATCAGTACATTATAAAGAAGGACTTGCAAAAGTCTTTAGTTTGGTTGATAAAAATAAATTTAATCTATTTATTGTTTTAGATGATGATATGAAGGTACTGGGTCAAATTTATGAAGATAAAATAATTGATGGACTTAAAAAATACGGCAATATTTCCTTAGAGGAATATATAAGTATTAATAAACAAATAACATAAATAAGTTGGAGAATTTTAATCTTTTATGATAAAATATAATGACGATAAAAGAAGTATAGAGATGTACTTCTTTTTTCTTTAAAATAAGTCGCTAAAGACATAGGAGGAACTATAATGGTTAGAATATCAGATGATATTTTATATAAAGTTGAAAAACCAGCTAGATATATAGGTGGTGAACTTAATCAAGTTATAAAAAATCCAAGTGAAGTTGACATAAGATTTGCTTTTTGTTTTCCAGATGTATATGAGGTTGGAATGTCTCATCTAGGAACAAGGATACTTTATCATACAATAAACGAAAGAAAAGATACTTATTGTGAAAGAGCTTTTGCACCATGGCCTGATATGGAAAAACAACTTAGAGAAAATAATATATCTTTATATGCATTAGAAAGTAAAGATGAATTGAATAAATTTGATATATTAGGTTTTACACTTCAATATGAAATGAGTTATACAAATATATTAAATATGTTAGATATGTCTAATATAACTATTAGAGCATCAGAAAGAGGAGAAGATGAGCCAATAGTAATGGCTGGTGGACCATGTGCATACAATCCAGAGCCTCTTTGTGATATTGTAGACTTCTTTGAATTTGGAGAAGGTGAAGAAGTTATGAATGATGTTCTTGATGTTTATAAAAAGTACAAGGGCAAAGGAAAGAAAAAGGAATTTTTAAGAGAAATATCAAAAATAAGAGGTGTATATGTACCTTCTTTATATGATGTTACATACAATGAAGATGGAACTATAAAAGAATTTAAACCTAAATATGATGATGTTCCAGCTGTTGTTAGAAAGAGAATAATACCAAACTTTGACAATGTATCTTTCCCAACAAATATGATAGTTCCATATACTGAAATAGTTCATGATAGAATAGTTTTAGAGGTATTTAGAGGATGCACTAATGGATGCAGATTCTGCCAAGCAGGAATGATATATAGACCAGTTAGAGAAAAATCAAGGGAAACTTTAGAAAAGCAAGCAAGGGAATTAGTTAAGGCAACTGGATATGATGAGATTTCCTTAGCTTCATTAAGTACCTGTGATTATTCAGAAATAAGAGAACTTATAACTGAACTTATAGCAGAACATAGTAAAGAAAATGTAGGAATTGCTCTTCCTTCTATTAGAGTTGATGCTTTTTCAGTAGATTTAATAAAAGAAATTCAAAAAGTTAGAAAAACAGGATTAACTTTTGCTCCAGAAGCAGGTTCTCAAAGAATGAGGGATGTTATAAATAAAGGTTTAACAGAAGAAAAAATATTAAAGGCAGCTAAAAATGCGTTTGAAGCAGGTTGGAGCACTTTAAAGCTTTATTTCATAATAGGACTTCCATATGAAACTGTAGAAGATGCTAAGGAAATAGGTCTATTAGCTGAGAAAATAGCAAGAGAGTATTACACTACTCCAAAGGAAATAAGAAATAAGGGATTAAAGATTACAGTAAGTACATCAATACTTGTACCAAAACCATTTACTCCTTTCCAATGGGCTGCAATGGAGAAAAGTGAAGAAGTTAAGGAAAAAATAAGTGCTGTTAAGGAAGCTATTAAAACAAGAGCTATAAACTATAACTATCATGAGCAAAAGACATCTTATATGGAAGCTGTATTTGCAAGAGGAGATAGAAAACTTTGTGATGTTTTAATAAAAGCTTTTGAAAAAGGTGCTAAATTTGATGGTTGGTCAGAATACTTTGATTTTGAAGTATGGACTGAAGCTTTAAAAGAATGCAATGTTGATGGAGATTTTTATGCTTTTAGAGAGAGAAGTTATGATGAAATACTTCCTTGGGACTTTATAGATATAGGTGTAAATAGATCATATCTTGAAAGAGAAAATGAAAAAGCTAAAGTTGGAGCTCTTACTCAAAACTGTAGAAAAGGATGTACAGGTTGTGGTATAAATGTAAACTTTAAGGAAGGGAAGTGTTTTGAAGGTGCGATACTTAATTAAATTTACTAAAGAAAGTGATATAAAATTTATATCTCATTTAGATTTAATGAGAACAATTCAAAGAATAATTAGAAGAGCGGAACTTCCAATAGAGTATTCAAAAGGATTTAATCCACATATGAGTCTTTCAATAGCTCAGCCTTTATCTGTTGGAGTATATTCTACAGGAGATTATTTAGATATAGTTTTAACAGAAACTCTTCCAAATGAGGAAGTTAAAAATATATTGAATAACTATACTTGTAAGGGAATTAAATTTTTAGAAGTAAGTAATATTGAAGTTGTTATGAATCAAAAAAGAGTTCCTCAAGGAATGGCTCTTATAGATGCAGCTTTATATACTATAAAAATAAAATATAATAATACTTCTAAAATAGAAGAAGAAATGAAAGAACTTTTATCAAAGAAAGAATGGGTTACTGTTAAAAAGAGCAAAAAGGGAGAAAAAACAGTAGACATTAAACCTTTAGTAAAAGAGTTTAAATATTGGGTTAAAGATGAATGTTTAATAGTAAATACTTTAATAGCTTGTGGTAGCAGAGAAAACTTATCAGCAGATCTTTTAGCAAATTTTATAAAAGAACATACTACTGATGCTAATAAGGATGCTTTTGTGGAAATAAAAAGAGAAGAAATGTATGCACTAAAGGGAAAAAAATTAGTGCCTCTTTATAAATATATATAAATTAATCTCTATAAATTAAAAATATATAATTTATCATATATAAAGTTGTGCTATTATGCACAACTTTATATCTTTAAAGAGGAAAGGTGTAGGTATGAAGGAATTATTTATTGAAAGAAGAGAAAAACTTTTGAGAATAGCTTTAAAAGAAAATAATTTATTAAGTGAATGTTTTATAGAAGAGGAAAGAGATGAACCTTTACCAGGAGAAATATATAAAGGCGTAGTAAAAAATATAATACCAGCTATAAAATGTTTATTTGTAGATATAGGTTATGAAAAACAAGGTTATATGACTTTATCCAATAATAATAAATTAAAAAAAGGTGACGATGTAATTGTAGAGGTAATAAAAGAACAGTTTGGAGATAAAGGAGCAAAAATTACAAATAAATATACTTTGCCAGGTAGATATGTAGTTTTAACTCCAGGAAAAGAAGGGATAATTTTTTCAAAAAAGATATCTGATAAAGATTTAATAAAAACTATAAAAAGTTCTATAGATCCAATTGGTGGTATAGAAATAACTATAAGAACAAACGCTCAGTTTGTAAGTGTTGAAACCTTAAAGAATGAGATTAATGAATTAGAAGATAAGCTTTATAATATAGAAAGAGAAGGAAAATATTCTTTAAAACCTAAAAGACTTTATGGGGAAAATTCTTTAATACATAAAGTTTTAAGAGATAATATAAGTGAAGATACAAGTAGAATTTATGTAGATAATGAAAATGATTATTCTATGATAAGTAATTACTTAGCAAAAGATGAAGGAATAGATATAGTAATTCATACTGAAAAAAGAAGTCTTTTTGATTTTTATGGAATAGAAAAAGAAATTTTAGCTCTTAGAAAAAATAAAATTAACTTAAAATGTGGTGGAAATATAATAATAGAAAAAACAGAAGCTATGTATGTTATAGATGTTAATTCTAGCAAAAATATAACTGGGAAAAATGCAGAAAAGAATGCAGAAGAAACTAATATAGAAGCTGCAGAAGAAATAGGAAGACAAATAAGACTTAGAAATTTAAGTGGAATTATATTAGTTGACTTTATAGATATGAAAAATGATAGTAATAAGAAAAAAGTTTCTGCTTTTTTAAAAAAGAGTTTAGAAAATGATAAAAGAAAAAGTATAATATATCCTTTTACAGAACTTAATCTCGTTCAAATAGCTAGAAGAAGAAGAGGCAAAAGTATATATGAATATATAGAAGAAAAATGCAGTACATGTAATGGAACAGGAGAGAAACTAAAACTTTCTTATATATCACTTTTGATAAAAAATGAAATATTAAAAGTTGAAGGAGAAGGCTCTTCTATAAATGATTTCTATATAGAAATAAATAAAGAATATGAAAAAGATATAAAAGAAAACTTATTTTATTTTTTAAAGGAAATAGATGGAATAGATAAGAAAATTTATTTGAATTTTATAGATTCAATAGAGTACTATAAAGTAGAGCCGCTTATATTTAAAAATCAAATAGAAAATGTTAAGCAATACATAGTAACTAATATTGAAAAATACTAAAATTAACTTTACAAATATTGTGCCGTATGATAAAATGGCTTTTGTAAACCGCACGCGAAGGGTTGAAAAATCACATAAACATTTTAGTTTTTTTATGATTTATTTTATAAATTACAGGTATATGTGTACCTGAAGTGGCGAGACCGTTATGAGGAGGTGTATTTAATGTACGCAGTAGTTAAAACAGGTGGAAAACAATTCAGAGTTCAAGAAGGAGACGTAATATTCGTTGAAAAAATGAATGCTGAGGTTGAATCAACAGTTGAATTAACAGAAGTTCTTGCTGTATCAAAAGATGGAGCAATAACAGTTGGTAAGCCAGTTGTTGAAGGTGCTAAGGTTGTTGCTAAAGTTGTTGCTCAAGGCAAAGCTAAGAAGGTTGTAGTATTCAAGTACAAACCAAAGAAAGACTACAGAAGAAAAAGTGGTCACAGACAACCATACACTAAGTTAGTTATAGAAAAAATAGAAGCTTAATATGATTACAGTTGTAATTAAAGAAAGCAAAGAAAATATAGTTGGTTTTGAGATTAAAGGTCATGCTCTTTCAAATGGAGAATTAAATTCTACTGTAGGAGAAGCTTATGATATTATATGCAATTCTATTTCTGTACTTTCTCAAAGTGCTATTATAGGAATAGAAGATGTCTTAGGTCTTAAGGCTAATTATAAGTTGAATGAAGGCTTTTTAAGTATAGATTTAAGTAAGTTTAAAAAGGAAGAACTTGAATTATGTCAAATTCTTCTTAAAACTTTTGATTTAAGCGTAAAAAGTGTTATTCAATCTTTAGATCAGAGTTTTGGAAATAAAAAACGATGTAAATATATAAAGATGTTAAAAGAGGAGGTGTAGTCTCATGCTAATAATGAACCTTCAATTGTTCGCTCACAAAAAAGGGGTAGGTAGCTCAAAGAACGGTAGAGATTCAGAATCTAAGAGACTTGGTGTTAAGTCAGCTGATGGACAATTCGTACTAGCAGGAAACATCATAGTTAGACAAAGAGGAACAAAGATTCATCCAGGAAATAATGTTGGAAAAGGTAAAGATGACACATTATTTGCTAAAATTGATGGAGTTGTTAAATTCGAAAGAATGGGTAGAGATAAGAAAAAAGTTAGCGTATACCCAGTAAACATAGAAGCAATAGCTGAATAGTTTATTATAAAAAGCACCCTTATAATAGGGTGCTTTTTAAAATTAGTTTACTTTTATAGATTTATTTTATAAAATCTATAAAATTTTTTTAAGTAATAAAATTTGTTACAAAATATCTTTTCTTTATATCTCAACTTGAAGATATATAATAAATTATTAAACTTTTATATAAATATCTTCAATTTTTTTTAAGATTATATTATAATCTAATAAATGTTTTCCTAAATTATTTTTTATAGTTAATTAATGTAGATTTTATAGGGTATAATATTATTTAAGCAGAGAATGTATGTATATCATAAAATCTTAAAAGGTTATAAAAATATGAATAATATTAAATAATATTTTTATCTTATAAATTATTTAAATTATATAAAACATAATTAAAATTAAAAAATTTGCCTAAGAGAAAGTAAGGTGATTTATATGTTTATAGATATGGCCAAAATATTTATAAAATCTGGTGACGGTGGACATGGAGCTGTTTCCTTTAGAAGAGAGAAGTATGTTCCACTTGGAGGACCAGATGGAGGAGATGGAGGAAGAGGTGGTAGTATCATCTTTAAAGTTGATACAGGAATCACAACTCTTCTAGATTTTAAATACAAAAGAAAGTTTTTAGCTGAAAAAGGTGAAAATGGATCTGGATCTAAATGTTATGGAAAAGATGGTAAGGATCTTATTATAAGTGTTCCTATGGGAACTATAATAAGAGATGCTGAAACGAATAAAATAATGGCAGATCTTTCACACTCAGATGATGAATATGTAGCTTGTAGAGGTGGAAAAGGTGGAAAAGGAAACTGTAAGTTTACAACACCTACAAGACAAGCGCCTAATTTTGCTGAGCCAGGAATGCCTGGTGATGAAAGAATGGTATTATTAGAATTAAAGCTTCTTGCTGATGTAGGACTTTTAGGATTCCCTAATGTAGGTAAATCTACATTTTTATCAACAGTAACTAAAGCAAGACCTAAAATAGCAAACTATCATTTTACAACATTAAAGCCAAATCTTGGAGTAGTTGCAGTGCCAGGGATAGAACCTTTTGTTATGGCAGATATACCAGGAATAATAGAAGGTGCCGCAGAAGGTGTTGGATTAGGATTAGACTTTTTGAGACATATAGAAAGAACTAGACTTTTAATTCATGTAGTAGATATATCAGGATTAGAAGGTAGAGATCCTTATGAAGATTTTATGAAAATTAATGAAGAGCTAAAAAAATATAGTGTTAAGCTTTGGGATAGACCTCAAATAGTTGTAGCTAATAAAGCTGATATGTTATATGATGATGAAGCTTTTGAAGCTTTTAAAAACAAATTAAATGAAATGGGATATGATAAAGTATTTAAGATGAGTGCAGCAACTTATGAAGGTGTAGAAGAGGTTGTTAAGGAAGCAGCTAGAATGCTTAAAAATATTCCAATAACAGAACTTGAAATATCAGATGATGAAAGATTTATAGAAGAAGATAAGAAGTTCACATATACAATTAATATAGAAAAGGGAGAAGAAGGCAATGTTTATGTTGTAGAAGGATCCTTTGTAGATAGATTATTATTAGCTGTAAATGTAAATGATGCAGATTCTTTAAGATATTTCCATAAAGTTTTAAGAAATAAAGGAATTTTAGATGAACTTAGAGAAATGGGAATAAAAGATGGAGAAATTGTAAGATTAAATGACTTCGAATTTGAATACTTACTATAATAGTTGGAGGAATAATATGATTACTAGCAAACAAAGAGCTTATTTAAGATCTTTAGCAAATACAATGCAACCAATATTTCAAATTGGTAAAAATGGAATAGAAGATGCATTCTTAAAGCAAGTAGAAGATGCTTTAGAAGCAAGAGAACTTATAAAAATAAAGGTTTTAGAAAACAGTGGGCTGGCAGCAAGAGAAGCCTCAAATACAATCTGTGAAAAGATAGGTTGTGAGGGAGTTCAGGCTATAGGTAGCAAATTAGTACTTTTTAAACAATCAACTAAAAAGCCTAAAATAGAGCTTCCTCAATCAAAGACAAAATAAAAAGTATGAAAAAAATAGGAGTTTTTGGTGGAACTTTTGATCCTATTCATTTAGGTCATTTATATATAGCTTATGAAGCTAAAAGAACACTAGGTTTGGATAAAATTATATTCATTCCTAGTGGAAATCCACCACATAAACAAAATAAAAAAGTTACTGATAGCTACTTAAGATATGAAATGGTTAAAAATGCAGTAAAAGAATATGAAGGTTTTGAAGTAAGCGATTACGAAGTAAAAAAAAGAGAGAAAAGTTATACTTATAAAACTTTAGAGCATTTAAAAGAGGAAAATAATCAATGTGAAATTTATTTTATAACAGGAGGAGACTGTTTAATAGATCTTCATACATGGAATAATGTACCTAGAATATTAGAGCTATGTAAGTTAGTTGTTTTTAATAGGCCAGGACATAATAAAAAAGAATTCTTAGAAGAGAAAAAAAGAACTGAATTAAAATATGGTAAAGAAATAATTTATCTTGATTTTTTATCTCTTGAGATTTCTTCTACAATTATAAGAGATAGAATAAGAAATAACTTATCAGTACAATTTTTTCTGCCTTCAGAAGTAGATAAATTTATTAAAAAGAATAATTTATATAAGTAAAGCTTAATTATAAAATTTTATAGATTTATAAAGGTAATGATTTTATTAATATAATTTTTAATAAATTTTATAAAAATAATTTATTAAATTACGCTTTATTTTGAGGAGAGATTTAAATATGTGGACCTTAGAAGAAATAGACAATTATTTAAAAGAAAACTTAAAAGAAAATAGATATAAACATACTTTAGGAGTTATAGAAACTGCTAAAAAATTAGCTATTATTAATAATGAAGATGAAAAAAAAGCTGAGATTGCAGCGTTAATTCATGATTGTGCTAAAAATTTTACTATAGAAAAATCTTTACAAATATTAAAGGAAGAAAATATTGAAGTGGATGAAATCTGTAAAGAATCTCCACAGTTACTTCATGGAATTGTAGGGGCTATAGTAGGAGAGAAAATATTTGGCATAAAAGATAAAGGTATATTAAATGCAGTTAAATACCATACTACAGGCAATATCAATATGACAACTCTTGAAAAAATAATATATATTGCTGATTATATAGAGCCATCAAGGGATTTTGAAGGTATAGAAAGATTAAGAGAACTTACTTTTTCAGATTTAAATAAGGGAGTTCTTAAAGGGCTTGAAAACACTATAAAGTTTGTAATAGATTGTGAGCAGTTAATACATCCTTTAACTATTGAAGCTAGAAACTATATGTTATTACAAGAAAAAAATAATAAATAGTCTTTTTAAATCTCTTGAAGACAAAAAATAATGAAGGGGTTTAGCTTATGAGTATAAAAGGGGAAAATCATATAAATGAAAAAAACAATAAAAGAGAAAAAAGAAATCATAAGAAAAAGAATAAAGTACGATTTGTAATTATGATAATAACATTACTACTTATTTTTGCTAGTATGGGGGTAGTAGCTTTTTTTTATAACTACACTGGAAAATTTAGTAAAAATTATTCTGGGGAATCAGGTTCTAATAAAGGCCTAAAAGAACCAGTTAGAATTTTACTTGCAGGATTAGACATTGGAGATCCTAAACACAAAGAAAATCATAATATTAAGAGAACCGATACTTTAATGGTAGTTAAGTTTGATCCTAAAAATAATAAATTAGCTATAGTTTCTATACCTAGGGATACCCTTATTAAGGTAAAAAATAAAAATCATAAAATAAATGAAGCTTATGCTATAGGAGGAGATAAAACTTTAAAAACTGCTGTACAAGAAATTATAGATGCTCCTATAGATTATATAGTAAAGATAGATTATGATGGATTTAGATCCTTTATAGATGCTATAGGTGGAATAGAGATGCATATAGATAGAAATATGTATTATGATGATCCAGGCCAAGATTTACACATTAACTTTAAAAAAGGTGAAACAGTTCTTTTAGATGGTAAAAAGGCAGAAGAATTTTTTAGATGGAGAAAAAATAATGATGGCACAGGGTTAAGCGATGGAGATTTAGGAAGAATAAAAAATCAGCAAGTATTTATATCAAAAGTAGTAGAAAAGTGCACATCACCTGCTATAATATTAAAGGCCAAGAATATTTTAGATATTTTACCTAAATATATTGAAACTAATATGTCTCCAGAAAGAATAATATCCTATGGAATGGCATTAACTTCTATTAAATCAGAAAATATAAAGATGTATACAATGTCTGGTGACTTAAAAACTATAAATCATGCTTCTTATGTTGTATACAATAAAAGTTATAATAAAGAAGCTTTAGATGCTTTAAAAGATGAAGATGAGAATATAGTAGAAGTTAAAGATAAAAGAAAAACTGCTAGGATAAAAATTTTAAACGCTACTAAAATTCAAGGTCTTGCAGCAGAATGCGAGAAAACCTTAAAAGAAAAAGGATATGAAAATATTCAAATAGGAAATTATAAAGAATCAAAGAATAGTGAAATACAGGTAAGTGATAAAGGATTAAAAAAATTAATATTAGATGATATAACAATAAAAAAGACTGAAAAATTACCTATGGATGAAAAGGACTCTGATATAATAATAATATTAGGAAAAGATTATAAAAAATTTGGAGAATAGCTGTATACTTAATTAAAATATTTATATATTTAGTTTAATAAATTCTATTTTAGGAGGAAAAGATGAGTAACCTAAGAGAAATAGTTCCTAAAGAATATGATAAAAAAAAGATAAGAGAATTTCTTAAAGAAAAACTAGGGTTATCTTCAAGACTTATTAAGGGAGCATCTATTGATAAAAGAATTTTTGTAGATGGAAAAGCTGTAAAGATGAATTATGTTTTAAATTTAGGAGAAAAAATAGAAGTAGATTTATGTAAAAATGAAAGTCAAGATTTTAATGCAGAAAAAATGGATTTAAATATAGTTTATGAAGATGAAGATATTTTAGTTTTAAATAAAGAGCCTTTTATGGTTGTTCACCCTACTAAAAGACATCAAAGTGGTACATTAGCTAATGGTATATTATATTACTTTAAGGAAACTAATCAAAATTGTATAGTAAGATTAGTAAGCAGATTAGATATGAATACATCTGGTCTTATAATAATTGGAAAAAATCAATATGCCCATATGGCTTTATCAAAAGAGATGAGAGGAGAAAACTTTAAAAAGAGATATTTAGCAATAGTTCATGGAAATCTTAAAGAAAAAGAAGGAACTATAAATGCACCTATATATAGAGTAGGGGAAGGAACATTAAAGAGAATAATAGATCCAAGGGGACAAGAAAGTATAACCCATTATAAAGTTTTAGAAAGTTTTAAAGATGGAGACTTAGTAGAATGTCTTTTAGAAACAGGAAGAACTCACCAAATAAGAGTTCATCTAAGTCATTTAGGACATCCTATTTTTGGAGATTCTTTATATGGAACTGAAGATGAAGAATATATAAAAAGACAGGCACTTCATGCTTATGGATTAGATTTTGAAAGCCCAAGAACAAAGAAAAAACTTTCATTAAGAGCAGATATACCAAAGGATATGAAAAATCTTATAGAAAAGCTAAAATAAAAATTTTATAAGTATATTTATAAAAATTTATAGAATTTATTGTAAAAAATTAAGAGGCATCATAAAAAGCTAACCCTTAAATAATATACTATTTAAAATATTTAAATAGTATATTGTCTTTTGGAAAGCTTTGTTATATAGCCTCTTTTAAATTACTATTTTTAATTAAAAAATCTATTATTAAACTTTTTAATCTTTTTATGGCTTGAGTATTTAGATATAATCAATATTAAAATAGATATAACTGCTATTACTGCAATTATTATCACTATAAGAGGAATAGATGAAAAAGAATAACTTGTTTCAAGCTTAGAGTATTCTCTATCAATAGGAGCTGTTAAAGATAAAGTTCCTATTACCTCATCATTAATCTTTACTGAGCCATTTAAAATTTTATCTCCTCTATTAAAGGATTTATTTTTTAAATTTACATTTTCTAATTCTACTTTTGGATTTAAAGTAGAGATTATTTCTTCATTAGAAACATCCTTTAAATCTTTATTTAAAAATTTTTTTAAGTCTTCATTTTTTATTGTGTAGTAAAAGTCTTGTGATGCTATTAAAGGCATTTCAAGATTTTTATTTATTTTATATGTTGATATTTCATCACCTTTACTATAAAGTTTTAAGGATTTGAAATTATTAAATCCGTATTCAAATAAGTCTTTAGAGCCTTTAAAATAAGTATCTTTATCAGGACACTTTAAAATGGAAAGGACTAATATTTGACCATTTCTTTCTGCAACTGCAGTATATGTATGTTGTGAATTTGTTGTGTAACCAGTTTTCCCACAAATAGCACAAGGATAATAGTAAGAATTACTAGTTCTAATAAGCATATTTTTATTATTAACCCACTTTTCTAGACCATCAACTTTACTTGGTGGAAATTTAAAAATAGGTTCTCTTGATATTCTTATAAAATCAGGGTTTTTATAAACCTCTCTCATTATTAGAGCTAAATCATGGGCTGTTGTTTTATGGTCATCTTCATATAATCCACTAGGATTTACAAAATTACAGTTTATAGCACCAAGAGAACGAGCTTTATCATTCATTATTTTAGCAAAGTTTTCTATAGAACCACCTACATATTCTGCTAAGGCTTCTGCACAATCATTGGCAGATTCCAAAAGAAGACCATGTAAGATTTCCTCTATAGTATATTGGTCACCTTCTTTAAGCCCTATAGAAGTTCCTTCTGCATTAGGTGGATTTTTACCTACTGTAACAATATCATTTAAGTTAGTTTTTTCTAAAACTATTAATGCAGTAAGGATTTTAGTTGTAGATGCTGGTGCTAAAGACTGATCCTCATTTTTACCATAAAGTACTTTACCAGTATTACCATCTAAAAGAACTACTCCTTCAGCGTTAATATTAGGTGGAAGAGTTTCTCCTTTAGCTTCAATGGTAAAAATTGAAGTCGTTAAAATCATAGTTAATATTAATATAAAATTTTTTATTTTAAATTGTATACTATTTTTAGTTGAAATTTTCATATATTTCCCCCAAAATTCATATGTTTTATTCAATATTGTTGACAAATTTTATTAATATATAAAAGATTTATAAAAAATTTATAGATAATTTATAAATCTTTTATAGTATATCAGAAAATAGCATACATTGCTATAAATTTGCAAAAATGTGTCAATACTTCAATTAGATTCATTAAATTGGAGGAATTTTATGAGAAAAAAAGAAAAGCTAATTGGTATAATTGCAATGGTAATAATTGGAGCAGTATTTTTAGCTGTTGGATATTTTAATTCAACTCCTAAGAAAAATGAGGATATATCTTTAGAAGAAATGTTTGTAGAAGAAAAGGAAGGAAGTAAGGAAGTTAATTCTTCTAATAATAATTCAGAAAGCAATTTAAAAGAAAGTTCTAATTATAAAAATGAAGAAAATAATTTAAATAATAAAGAAATTCAAAAAGATTCTTTAAATAAAATAGTAGTAGAAATAAGGGGAGAGGTTAAAAATCCTAATGTATATTATATAGAAGAAAATAAGATTATAAATGACCTTATAACTTTAGCAGGAGGTCTTACAGAAGAAGCGGATATTAGAAATATAAATAGGGCAAAAAAGTTAAATAATCATGATCTTGTAATAATTCAAAGTAAAGCAGAAGTGGATGCAGGAATCACTATTCCACCCAGTAATGATAGTACTATAAATAGCAAAAGCTCTAATGGAGATTCAAGTAATGATAAAGATTCTATTATAAACATAAATACAGCAAGCAAAGAAGAACTTATGAATCTTCCTTCTGTTGGAGAGAAAACTGCAGAAAAAATAATAGAGTATAGGGAAAAAAATGGAGGATTTAAAAATATAGAAGATATTAAAAATATAGATAGAATAGGAGATAAGACCTTTGAAAAATTTAAAAATAAAATTACAACTTAAAAATCCTTAAATAATTACATTAAAAAAATTATTTTCCTAAAAAATACTTAAAAAACTAAATTTGTAACTTTCTTTTATAATGGGATAAAATATTATATAATTAGTTTAAGCATTTAATTGGAGGTGGGATAATGATAAATAAAAAGCTAACAGAGCTTGCAAAGACATCAGGCTGAGCAGCGAAAATAGGGCCGGAGACCCTTTCAAAAATATTAGACAAATTACCAAAGGCCAATAGTAGTAATCTTATAGTTGGAATTGATACCTCAGATGATGCGGCGGTTTATAAGTTAAGTGATGATATAGCAACTATACAAACCTTAGACTTTTTTACACCGGTAGTAGATGATCCATATACTTTTGGACAAATTGCGGCAGCAAATTCTTTAAGTGACGTATATGCTATGGGGGGAAAGCCGGTAGTTGCTTTAAATATAGTTTGTTTTCCTAATTGCTTACCTATAGAAATTTTAGGTGAGATCTTAAAGGGCGGAGCAGATAAAGTTATAGAGGCTGGAGCTGTAGTTGTTGGAGGACACTCAGTTCAAGATGATGAACCTAAATATGGGTTATCTGTAACGGGAGTTGTTCATCCTGATAAAGTATTTAAAAACTATGGAGCAGAGGTTGGAGATGTTTTAATACTTACAAAGCCATTAGGAACAGGAATAGTAAATACAGCAATTAAAGGTGGATTAGCATCAGAGGAAGCTTATAATAAAGCAGTAAAGGTTATGGTAACCTTAAATAAATATGCAGGAGAAATCGCTCAAAAATATCCTATAAGTTCCTGTACTGATATTACAGGATTCGGATTTATGGGTCATGGATATGAAATGGCTAATGGATCCAATAAAACTTTTAGGATATATAAAGAAATGGTTCCTTATATAGAAGAAGCTAAAGAATATAGTGAAATGGGGCTAGTACCAGCAGGAAGCTATAGCAATAGAGTATATATAGAAGGAAAGTATCTTTTAAATAATGTTGAGCCTTGGCTAGAAGATATATTATTTGATCCTCAAACATCTGGGGGACTTATGGTAACTTGTAATAGAAGTGTAGCTCAAAAGCTAATGGAAGAGCTAAATACTTTAGAACTTGAAAGTAATATAGTTGGAGAAGTTGAGAACTTTAAAGATTATTATATAATAGTTGAATAATTATATTACATAATAGCTTTAAGTTAAAAGGCTTTAAAAATCTTTAATATGGAAAAAATATTTTCTTAAGTAGAGTTTAGATAAGCTATAATTTTCTCAGAAGGTTATAGCTTATTTTAGTATCATTATTAAATTTATGGGGGTTGGGAATATGAATAAAGAGCTTTTAAGAATGCTTCCTAAGGTTGATGAATTACTTTCTTTAAAGAAAGTTAATGATTTATGTGAGAAAGAAAGTAGAAATCTTGTAGTAGAATCTATAAGGGATAGTATAGACTTTTATAGAAAAGGAATTTTACAGGGTAAAATACAAAAATCTTTTACTGATGAAGAGGTATTAAAAAAAGCAAGTGAAATTTTAAAAAGAAAGAATATGCCTCATCTTAAAAGGGTAGTAAATGGAGCAGGAATTGTTATTCACACAAACCTTGGTAGATCTCTTTTATGTGAAGATGCAGTAGAGGGTATTCTTAATGTTGCAAAACATTATAATAACTTAGAGTATAACTTAGAAAAAGGTTCAAGGGGATCTAGATATTCTCATATTGAAGAATTAATAAAAGAAATTACAGGAGCAGAGGGAGCTTTAGTTGTAAATAATAATGCAGCAGCAGTAATGCTTGCTTTAAATACTCTTTGTGAAGATAAAGAAGCAATAGTTTCAAGAGGTCAATTAGTAGAAATTGGAGGTTCTTTTAGAATACCTGAGGTTATGAGATTTAGTAAAGCAAACCTTGTTGAAGTAGGTACTACAAATAGAACTCATCTTTATGATTATGAAAATAATATTACTGAAAATACAGGAGTACTTTTAAAAGTTCATACGTCAAATTTTAAAATTTATGGATTTACAGAAGAGGTCCCTTTAGAAGAACTTGTAAAGTTAGGCAGTGAAAAAGGTATACCAGTTATGGAGGATATAGGTAGTGGAGTTTTAGTAGATCTTTCAAAGTATGGTTTCCCATATGAACCTACAGTACAAGAAAGTATAAAAAAAGGTGTAGATGTAGTAACTTTTAGTGGAGATAAAATGCTTGGGGGACCTCAAGCTGGAGTTATTGCAGGAAAAAAAGAAATTATAGAAAGAATGAAAAAAAATCAAATTACAAGAGCTTTAAGAGTAGATAAATTTACTTTAGCAGCTTTAGAAGGAACTTTAAGGCATTATAGAGATGAAATAGATGCAATAAAGAAAATTCCAACCTTAAATATGATGCTTTTAAGTGAAGAAGAACTTAAAAAAAGAGCACAAAGACTTAAAAGAAAGTTATCACCATTAAAAGAAAATTTTAAGTTTAATGTAGGAGAAATTAGTTCAATGGTAGGTGGCGGTTCTATGCCAACAGCAGAAATGAAAAGTTATGCTATAAAAATAAAAAGTGATAAAATATCTGAAAAGGATATAGAAGAAGGACTAAGAGCATATGAAATTCCAATAATAACTAGAGTTTATAATGGTGAAGTTTTAATAGATTTAAGAACAATACAAGAAGATGATTATGAAATAATCCTAAATGGACTTAAGGAAGTAGGAGATAAGATATGAAACATGTAATTATAGGTACTGCAGGACATATAGACCATGGGAAAACTACTTTAATAAGAGCATTAACAGGAAGAGAAACAGATACTTTAGAAGAAGAAAAAAAGAGAGGTATATCTATAAATTTAGGATTTACTTATTTTGATTTACCATCAGGAAAGAGAGCTGGAATAATAGATGTACCAGGTCATGAAAAATTTATAAAGAATATGTTAGCAGGAGTTAGTACTGTGGATGTAGTGCTACTTGTTATAGCAGCAGATGAAGGGGTAATGCCTCAAACAAAAGAACATTTAGAAATATTAAGTCTTTTAAATGTAAAAAAGGGAATAGTTGTACTAACTAAAAAAGACATGGTAGATGAAGAATGGCTTGAGATGATAACAGAAGATGTTAAAGAAAAATTAAAAGGTACTTTTCTTGAAAATGCACCTTTAGTTCAAGTTTCAGCTAAAAATAAAGATGGAATAAAAGCTCTTATAGATGAGATAGAAAAGGCTACAGATGAAGTTGAATCAAAGGATAGAGAGGGACATTTTAGATTACCAGTAGATAGAGTATTTACTATAAGTGGATTTGGTACTGTAGTTACAGGAACAATTATAAGTGGTAGGGTATCTGTTGGAGACACTATAGAAGTTTATCCAGAAACTATACAAGGTAAAGTTAGAAATATTCAGGTTCATGAAGAGGATAAACCTTTTGCAGAAGCTGGACAAAGATCTGCAATAAACCTATCTAATATAAAAAAAGAAGATATAAAAAGAGGAGATATTATAGCAACTCCAAATATTATGGAGCCTTCATATATAATAGATTGTTCTTTTAAGTATCTTTCAAGTCAAAGCAAAAATTTAGAAAATCGTCAAAGAGTTAGAGTTTATCATGGGACTAAAGAGATTATTGGAAGAGTAATACTTTTATCAGATGAAGAACTTAAACCAGGTGATGAAAGTTATATTCAATTAAGATTAGAAGATACAATAACTGCTCAAAGAGGAGATAGGATAGTTATAAGAAATTATTCACCAATGGAAACTATAGGTGGAGGAGTTATTATAGAACCAGTAGGCAAAAAGGTTAAGAGGTTTGATGAAGAGTATATAAAAGAGCTTAAAATTAAGGAAAAAGGTAGTGCTGAAGATATAATAGAAAAGGTTTTAGAAGGAATAAGTGGAAGTTTTCCAGATAGTAAGGAAATACTAAAATCCTTAGGAAGAAAAGAAGAAAAACTTGAAGAATACTTAGGTGTTTTATTAAAAGATAGAAAAATAATAAATCTAGTTTCTTTAGATAAGCCTGTATATATTCATAGTAAATTTTTTATGAATAAAGGTGATGAAATAGTTAAACTTTTAGAAGGTTATCATAAAGCAAATCCTTTAAAAGTAGGTATGAGTAAAGAAGAAATTAAAAGCAAGGTCTTTGGACCAAAATTAAAGGGAAAAAATTATGATGAGATTTTAAAGATTTTAGAAGAAAAAGGTGAAATAAAGATTAAAGGAAGCTTTATAGCTAAAAATGATTTTCAAGTTAATTTTACCAAGGAACAAGAGAGAATAAAAAATAAAATTTTAAAAACTTACGAAGAAGGAAAATATCAAACTCCTAAGTATGAAGATATAATAAAGGATGAGAAGGATAAGGGAGCTTTTAAGATGGTTTATCAATATCTTTTAGATGGAGAAGATATAATTAAAACTGTAGATGACTGTTTCTTCTCTAAAAATAATTATTTAAAAGCTAAAGAGTTAGTTATAGAATATATAAATAAAAATGGCTCAATTACAGCAGGAGAAGCTAGGGATTTATTTAATACAAGTAGAAAATATGCAGTTGCTATCTTAGAAAGTTTTGATAATATAAAATTAACTAAGAGAGTTGAAGATAAGAGAATATTAGCTTAAAAATAAAGCTTATATCATGAAGTTTTGCTTATTATATAGAGAGTAGCTAGATTTGTGCAATGAACAAATCTAGCTACTCTTTTTTATGTGATAAATTGGTAGGATTAGAATAATATACTATAAATATTTATTATACTTATATATTAATTGATTAATACAAAAACTTTATATAACCTTAAAATTTTAATTTAGCTATATTTAAAAGAAATTTAAAAAGATTGTATTAATTATAATAAGTAGATCTAAATAATTATAATGTAAAATAATAAAGATTATACTAAGGTTTATAAGGCAATTCTTCACATAAGGGACCTAAATAATCTCTAATTTTGGTTTCCTCTTTAACACTAGAAAGTATTATTATGTAATCTCCTCTTAATAATTTAGTATTTCCTCTTGGAGTAATCTCTTCTATGCCTCTTTCTATTGAAACTATTAAAGAATTAGTAGGAAGTTTTAAGTCTTTTACAAGTAATCCTTCAATTACAGAACCTTGATTTATTATGTATCTTATAAAGATTTTTTCATTCTCTTTTCCATATGGACATTCTTTATCTCCCCTTTGTTTTTTTATACGTTCTTCTAATAAAGACTCATAAATTGGTTCGCTACCAGTTAAACAAGCAACTAAATAAGATACTATACATACAAGTGAAACGCTTAATAAATTATTAAAGGATCCACTCATTTCACATACAAGCATAATGCCAGTTATAGGAGCTCTAACAATTGATGCGAACATTCCAGCCATTGATATAACAGCAAAGCTACATAAATATGTAGAATCAATACCAAAAAGATTGATTCCAATTCTTGCAAAAATACAACCTATAAGTCCACCTAAAACTAATAGTGGGAATAATATTCCGCCAGGAGCATTAGAACAGAAACTTATCATAGAAAATATAAATTTAAAAATTAAAAGTAAAATAGCCATTTTTAAAGCTATTTCTGCCCTTAATAATTGATGAATTATACCATGGCCTCCACCTAATATTTGAGGAAAAGTTAAGCCAAATATTAGAGCAAATATAAAAGGTATTATGATTCTTTTCCTTGTAGATTTTACTTTGCTATATAAATCTTGAGTTTTTAAAAGAGTTAAATTATATAGAGCTCCAGCAAGACCTAAGGAAGCTCCTAAAATTACTAGTGACCAATAATATCTAAAAGGAATTATAGATAAAGGTTTTGCACCAGGTATATCAAAAAGTGGTTTATGGCCTAAGAATATTTTAGTAACAAAATCCGATGTAACAGAAGCTGACATAGCAGCAAGAAGAACTAGAGGTGAAAAGTTTTTGTGCACTTCCTCTAAAGAAAATATAGCACCGGAAAAAGGTGCATTAAAAGCAGCTGCAAGACCAGCACTAGCTCCACTAGTTATTAAAAATCTTGATTCTAAATTAGCTTTCTTAAAAAGTTTACCAATTAAGTGGCCAAAGCTTGCACCTAATTGGATAGAAGGACCTTCTCTACCTAAAGATAATCCTGCACCAATAGCAAGTATTCCGCCAAAAAATTTACCAATAAGAACTCTTAATGGAGATATTTTAAAATATCCTGTTAAAAGACCTTCAATTTGGGGGATTCCACTACCAGATATCATAGGTTCTTTTTCAACCATAATTCCTACAAGATATCCAACTAAAATTAATGCAATTAATCCTAAAGGAATATATATTTTATTATGGTTTAAAAATGTATAGACTTTTATAGAAAAATATTCTGCCTTACCAAGCAAAACTCTATAAGCAACAACTATGAGACCTGAAAATAATCCAATAAAAGCTCCTTCTATAGGAACTCTAAGTTTTAAAGCTTTTAAAACTTTATAAAGCTTAGTTGTAGAATTGAGAGCCTCATCATTTTTCATATTTATATCAACTCCCTTCATTTTAGATGGTTACAAATATAAATAAAGTATATAGCAAATATGTTAACTAGAATAAAGATTTTTATTAATAATGTTTAAATTTTATTGATGTTATTTTTTATTTTATAAAATTTAAGTTTTTATATTAATTTATTTTTTATTAAGTTATAAAAACAAATTAATTATAATCATTAAAAATATTATATATGATTTACAAAGTAGGATGGTGATTGGTTTACAGATAAAAGGAAATATAGTATATTAAAAGAATGATATTTAGTGACTTTAATGCTTTATTTACTTATTTAAATATAGAGAGGAGAAAAAGTAAATGTCATTAGAAAATGAAAATCAAAATGAAAAAGATATAAATATTGCAAAAGATGAAATAATCGAAGAAATAAAAGAAGAAAATATAGAAACGGAATTAGATAATTATTCTAGTAAAGAGGAAATAGAAAAAATTGAGAATTTAGATAGTAATCTTAAAGAAGATCTAAATAACTTAAAAGAAGAATCAAAGTGTAGTAAGAAAGATAACTTTTTAATAAGACTAGTAGCTTCATTAATAGATCAAATAATCGCCCTTGGAATATCTTTAATATTATTATTAGTATTTGATTTAATATTAAAACCATTTGGACTTTATGTAGCAGAAAGAATACCAGTATTCTTCTTTATTTATGTTATAATAAATATTCTTCATCCTGTTATAGGCAGATGTAGCAAGATGAGAGGAACTTTAGGAGAAAAGATAACAAAATTAAATAAGTAGGAGATAACATATGAAAAAAGGAAATCAATTTGAACTTAATATAGAAGCTATGGAGTTTCCATCAATGGGAATAGGCTTTCATGAAGGTTTTAAGGTTTATGCTAAAAATACTTTTAAGGGACAAAAAGTTTTTGGAAGAATAACAAAGAAAAAACAAGATTGGGCAGAAATGAAACCCTTAGAAATAAGAGAAAGAGCATCTTATGAAATAGACAAAAAATGCCCTCATTTTGGAGTTTGCGGTGGATGTTCTTCACAAACAATACCTTATGAAAAGCAGCTTCAATTTAAATGTGAGGAAGTTAAGGCATTATTTGACGAAGGAAAAGCTAATACCGGAGAGTTTTTAGGTATAGAACCAAGCTCAATTCAGTGGGAATATAGAAATAAGATGGAATTTACCTTTGGTGATGAAGAAAAAGGGGGAGAGTTAACCCTTGGAATGCACATGAAAGGTAGAAGTTTTGGAATAATAAATGTTGATAAATGTGCTTTAGTTGATGAAGACTTTAGAAAGATTTTAGATCTTACAGTAAAGTATTTTAGAGAGAAAAATCTTCCTTATTATAGAGTTATGAAAAGAGAAGGTTACTTAAGACATTTTATAATAAGAAAAAGTAAAAAAACTGAAGAAATAATGGTTAACTTAGTAACTACTACTCAATTAGATTTTGATTTAACAGAATGGGTAGAATTACTTAAAAATGAAAGCTATAAAGGAAAGTTAAAGGGAATTCTTCACACACAAAATGATTCTTTATCAGATGCAGTAATCTGTGATAAATTAAATGTTTTATATGGAGAAGATTTTATACCAGAAGAGCTTTTAGGATTAAAGTTTAAGATATCTCCATTTTCATTCTTCCAAACAAACTCACTAGGAGCAGAAAAGCTTTATAGTATAGTTAGAGATTTTATGGGAGATGCTGATAACAAAACAGTATTTGATTTATATTGCGGAACTGGTACTATAGGCCAAATAGCAGCAGGAAAAGCAAAAAAAGTTATTGGAATCGAGCTTATAGAAGAAGCAGTAGAAGCTGCAAAGGAAAATGCTAAGCTTAATGGATTAAATAACTGTAACTTCATAGCTGGAGACGTAGCAGAAGTTATAAAAAGGGTTAAAGATAAACCAGAGATTATAATACTAGATCCACCAAGAAGTGGAGTACACCCAAAAGCATTAGATTACGTAATAAAATTCAATGCTCCACAAATAATATATGTATCCTGTAACCCTAAATCATTAGTTGTAGACTTAAAAGTATTAGAAGAAGCAGGATATAAAGTGGAAAAGACATTATTAAAAGATATGTTCCCTAATACACCACATGTAGAGACGGTTGTTAAGCTAATCAAGGCATAGAACTATTTATAAGGATTTATTAGGGTGGAAGATTGCCGTCTGCCACCCATTTGCCACCTTTTTCTTAAGAGGGTGGCATTTTTTATTTAGCGTGGAGAATTATTATAATATAGCTGGCAACTTTTTTAAGATTCTTTCAAAGATATTAACAGTACAGTTTTTTTTATAGTGATAATAAATAGAACAAGAGAAAAAAGGAAACTTATAAAATTAAAAAGCTTATGGCTTTAACTATTATATTAACTACGTCCTTAATAATTGTTATAGTGTTAGCAGCGATATTATATACTAATAAAGATAGAGTTTTTCAACATTATTTTAGGAGAGATTATGAAGAAAATAGTGCGTTTAATTTTTATAATAGGTTTAATATTTTTTCTATTATGAATTTTTTAGATTATTCTAATGAAAATATAAAAAATATTGAGAATAATAGAAATAGAAAAGCCTAAAAATTTAACTAATAAAAGTTTTTTGAAGATTGTTTTAAAAATTTTACAGTCTTTTTAGGGATAACATTTATTATAGAAATATTGAATTTCTCTTTAGTATAAATTTTATATAAACATAGTTTTATAAGGTATTTTAATTTTACTTACTAGAAAAATTAATTATGATTACGATATCAATGAAAAAATATATTTATTAAGTGTTGGAGAGCAGAAAATCATTGTTGCTTTTATTACTATATATAAATTCTGTTATTTAATCTAATTTTTTGTTGCAAATATATCCATAATTTTTCTATTTTATTCTTTCCATTTCTTTTTTTAAAGTCTTAACTTCTTTTAATGTAATGACTTCATTCTCATATATCATTATGTCTTAATATATTTTATCTAGCCACTAAGTGTTGCTTTTGAAATGCCATATTAGCTCTTAGATTTACTAAGTTTATTTCTTACATAAATAAGATTACTATAATAATTTATATTTTTGCTCATTTTTTACACAATATATCTTTTAGATAGTTTTTAATAAATTATTTACGAAATAAGAAAGATTTTATCTAAAAATACTATATATTAGAAAAATGTTAAGAGTGTTGTTAGATTTTTAGAAAAATTTTAATAAATATATATAAAATAGATAATAGTAATTAATTATATAAATTGAAAAAATATGGTTCAGGGAGTATTATCAACTATAAGTTATAAATAAAATCTAAGATATATTTATTTGAAAATTAATTTTGAGATATTTTTTATACCTAACTTAAATTTAATTGTAAATCAATACTATCTAAATAGAGTTTAAATTTAAATATTAGGAGGAAGATCAATGAGCAAGCATTTATCTACAGATATTCGTGTAGCTATTGAAAAGGATAACCCGTCAATTTGTAGAGATGAAGATAAATGTATAAAGTGTAGTAGTTGCAAAAATATATGTACAGACTATATAGGAGTAAATGGACATTATTCATTAGAAAAGACTGATGATGTTGCTGTTTGTATTAATTGTGGTCAATGTGCAAATGTTTGTCCTACATCCAGTATTACAGAGATTTTTGACTATAGAAAGGTTCAGAAGGCAATAACTGATAAGGATAAGATAGTTATAGTTTCTACTTCCCCAGCTGTTAGGATATCTTTAGGTGAAGAATTTAATATGGAAGATGGTAGTTTTGTTGAGGGAAAAATGATTACTTTACTTCGTAAATTAGGCGTTAATTATGTACTTGATACCAATTTTGCAGCAGATTTAACAATAGTGGAAGAAGCAAGTGAATTAGTAGATCGTATAGTAAACAAGAATAAACCATTACCTCAATTTACTAGTTGTTGTCCTGCCTGGATAAAGTATGCAGAAACATTTCATCCTGAAATATTAGAGCATATTTCAACTTCAAAGAGTCCCATTGGTATGCAAGGTCCTACAATAAAGACTTATTTTGCAAAAAAGATGAGGATTGATCCATCTAAAATTGTAAATGTAGCATTAACTCCATGTACAGCTAAAAAATTTGAAATTAAAAGAGAAGAGATGAATGCATCTGGAAAATATTATGGTATAGATAATATGAGAGATATGGATTATGTTATAACGACTAGGGAATTAGCTATTTGGGCTAAGGAAAAAGGAATAGATTTTAATTCTTTAGAAGATAGTAGTTTTGATAAATTAATGGGAGAAGCCTCAGGTGCTGGTGTTATTTTTGCAAATACTGGAGGTGTTATGGAAGCTGCTCTTCGAACTGCATATAAATACATAACTAAAGAGGATCCACCAAAGTTATTTTATGATTTAGAAACTGTTAGAGGAATGGAGGGAGTTCGTGAAGCTAGCTTTAAGATTAATGACTTAGAGATTAACATAGCCGTTATTTATGGAACTAAAAATGCTTCAAAATTTATTTCAAAGATGAAAAATGAAAATAAACAATATCATTTTATTGAGGTTATGACTTGTCCAGGAGGATGTATTGGTGGTGGTGGACAACCAAAGGATATTGAATTTAAAGGTGACAAGCTTAGGGAAAAACGCATAAATGGGTTATATAAAAGAGACTCAAGTATGAAGGTTAGAGTAAGTTATGAAAATTATGAAATCAAAAAATTGTATGAAGATTTTTATGGAAAGCCTTTAAGTAATTTAGCAGAGGAAATGTTACATACAATTTATTTGGATAGAAGTAAAGATTTAGGAGGAGAAGAAATGAGTGAATTAGTTAAATACCGTTGTACAGTTTGTGGTTACATACACGAGGGAGAGTTACCAGAAGGATTTATATGTCCAATTTGTAAAAGTCCAGCTTCAGTATTTGTAAAGGTTGAAGAAAAATCATCAATTAGTGAGAATGCTAACAAATATAAAGGAACAAAAACAGAAAAGAACTTAATGGATGCATTAGCTGGAGAATCAATAGCCAGAAATAAATATACATTCTTTGCTGATGTAGCTAAAAATGAAGGATATGAACAAATCTATCAATTATTTTTAAAAACAGCTGGAAATGAAAGAGAACATTCTAAGTTGTGGTTTAAAGAATTAGGGTACTTAGGAGATAATAAGGAGAACTTATTACATGCAGCAGAAGGAGAGCACTATGAATGGTCAGATATGTATGCTAGATTTGCAAAAGAGGCAGAGGAAGAAGGTTTCTTCGATTTATCAGAAAAATTTATACAAGTCGCTAAAATAGAAAAATCTCATGAAGATAGATATAGAAAACTTTTAAATAATATAGAAATGCAAAAAGTATTTGAAAAATCAGAAGAAACTATGTGGGAATGTTTAAATTGTGGATACCTTGTTATTGGTAAAAAAGCTCCAGATGTTTGTCCTGTATGTAATTATGCTAAAGGATTTTTTGAAGTTAGAGCTGAAAATTATTAATAATTAGTTTAGTAAATAAATCTTTTATAAATAATTATAATATTTTAAATATCGATAGAAATATTATATATAAGTTTATAAGGGATAAAATAGATTTTCAAGTACATTTATAATTTACTGAATATTCTTAAAGCAAAAATAAAAAAGAATAGTAGATGAATTTTTATGAAAAGAAAATCATAAATAAAGTAATTTAAATTATTAAATATTTAAAACACTAGGTATAGATAATACCTAGTGTTTATCTTTTGTTTAAGCTATGTTTTAATATAGTGCTGGAATATAGCCAAATAAAAATTATTGGTGGTATTGGCCACCTATAATGCTAAATATACGAATATTATGAACCAATAATTATAATATTGTAATCCTATATAGACTATTAATAAATTATGATAATACAATGCCTTTTTCTATTTTGTTTTCTTTTAAAAATTCTTTTACCTCAAGAGGTTTCCCCCTAAAAATTGTAATATTTCTATAAGATGTAATTCTACCTTTACATTCTAATTCCATAATTAAATTACTTTATCTATGGTATAACAAAAAGATGTTTGATGAAGCTAACATACTTTATTCTGATGAAACTTGGACTTGAGATAAGTTAAAGTTACATGAAGTTGGAAAGAAACTAACAAAAGTAGATGGAAGTGATTAGAATATCTAGGTTCAAAAGAAAGTCAATAAAAGCAAGGAGAATTAGTTATAGAAATTCCTTAATATAATGGTGTTGCTGATATATTGGTAAATACAAGTAAGAATTTTAATATAAAAGTCTTTAGTTACATGGTAAATTATGATCAAATAAGACTATATTTAAGTCTACTGCTAGGTGGGAAGATAAGGCTAAAGAAGTTCTATATTGGTGATACCCCTATATCTTCAATTATGTAATTAATATCAATATATTATAAAATATATAAATTTATTTTTAAAAATTAAAATAATTCATACAGTAATTATAAAAGTAAAGGATAAATTTTTAATTCACAGATTATTAACAAATTTCAAGTAAACATTTTCATAAAGTTGTTGATATTTTGTGAAAATTTAGATACAATAAAATTATCAACTAGTCATGACAACATAATAATATGATGTAATATCATTTAGGAGGGATAGCTATGATTGATACAAAATATCCTAAATATTACACAATAATGGAGGATATAATAAGGCAAATTGAAAATGAAGAGCTTGTGCCTGGAAAAAATATACCTGCTGAACGAGAACTTATAGAAATGTATAAGGTAAGTAGAATAACAGTTAGAAAAGCTATAGAAGAGCTAGTTTCCAAGGGATATTTATACAAGATACAAGGCAAAGGAACTTATGTGAAAAAAAGTAATATTAAACAGGGACTGGTAAAACTTACAAGTTGTACAGAAGATATTACAAAAATAGGCAGAAAGGCAACGATAAAACAATTAGAAAAGAAAATTATAACAGCAAATAAAAAGATAGCAAATCATTTAGAAATACATGAAGGAGAGAAAGTATTAAAAATTGTAAGAGTATTTTTAGGGGATGGAGAACCAATTAATATTACAACTTCCTATATGAAGTATGAAAATATTAAAGGTGTTGAAGAATATGATTTATCTCAAAATTCTCTCTATAAAATATTAGAAACGGAGTTTAATATAACAATAATTAAAGCTAATAGAACAATAGAAGCAGTATTAAGTCATGGATATATATCAAAAAATTTAAATATTGAAGATAATCAACCGCTATTATATTTTACTGGAGAAGTATATGGTAAGAAGGATGGTGAAGAATTTGTTTTAGAGTACTTTGAAAGTGCCTATGCAACAAATATTTGCAAATTTTATTTAGAACAATACAGATAAATATATATTTGATTAGTTACAATGTAAATACTATCTATTAGTTAAAAAAAGAGGTCCATAAAATCAAAAATAGAGTTTGAATCACCACAAAACAACTTTAAAAATGATCTATGAACCAAATTATATAATAACATAAAATTAAAAGAAAATATAGTCTTTTAATATATTTATTGAAAAATAAAATAAAATTTTCTTTAAATATTAATAAATTATTTAAAGAATTAGTATAGAACATTTTATAACTAATAGACAATATTTGGTTTAACTTTTCAAATATAGAAATTTATAAATAATAATATTATAAATTTTATATAGGGGGTTTTATAATGACTAAAAAATTAATTGCTATTAGTATCAGTGTTCTTTTTTTGTTGCTTGGGATTTCTGGATGTAGTTCCAGTAGCACTTCCAATAGTTCTAGTAAATATAAAGTAGCAATGATTACTAGTTCAGGAGGACTTGGTGATAGATCTTTTAATGATTCAGGACAAGAAGGGTTAAAGAGGGCTAAGGATGAACTTGGAGTAGATTATAAAATAGTTGAACCTAAAGATATTGCAGAAGGAGAAAAGTATTTAAGAGAACTGGCTAAAACTGGCTATAATGTTGTTGCTACTTTAGAATATGGACATGCTGATATAGTAAAAAAAATAGCACCAGATTATCCTAATACTAAATTTGTTGTTTTAAATCAAATTGTAGAAGGGGATAACATAGTTTCTATAGTTTTTGGAGAACATGAAGCAGCATTTTTAGCAGGAGCATTATCTGCTTTAGTTACTAATGACACAAATATTAAAGGGATGAATAAAGAAAATATTATTGGTTTCGTTGGAGGAATTGAATCACCTGGTATTGAGAAATTTTATAAAGGTTATGAAGAAGGAGCGAAATATGTAAATCCTAATATTAAAATTTTAAAAGGATATGCAAATAGTTTTGCAGACCCATCAAAGGGAAAGGAACTAACATTAGCTCAAATTGATAAAGGAGCAGATATTATCTTTCATGCAGCAGGTGGTACTGGAGAAGGCGTAATTGCAGCTTGTAAAGATAAAGGTGTATTTGCAGTAGGGGTAGATTCAGATCAAGATTATATTGCAGAAGGATTTGTATTAACAAGTGTAATGAAGAGAGTTGATAATTCATTTTATAAAATAGCAGAAAAGTTAAAGGAAGAAACTTTAGAGGGAAATAAAATTCTTTATATGTCTATGAAAGATGGAGGAGCTCAAATAAGTGAAATGAAATATACTAAGGATAAAATAAATCCTAAAGATTTAGAGAAAATTGAAAATATAAGAGAGAAAATAAATAACAAGGAAATAAAGGTTACAGATGTTACAGGAATAGCAAAATAGATAGTTTGTTATGCAAGTAATAAGGAGGTGTCATTATGAATGTAATAGAAACAGTTAACCTTAGTAAAAAATTTGGAGAATTTTATGCAAATAAAAACATTAATTTAAAGGTAAAAAAAGGAGAAATAAAAGCAATTGTTGGAGAAAATGGGGCTGGAAAATCAACTTTAATGAATATGCTTTTTGGATTATTAGAACCTAGTGAAGGAAAAATACTTTATAAAGGAGAAAAAGTTAATTTTAAATCTCCTAAAGATGCAATAGCAAAGGGAATAGGAATGGTGCATCAACATTTTAAATTAGTTCCAAGCTTTGCTATATATGAAAATATATTATTAGGTGCTGAGATTGTAAATAAAGGCTTAATAAATAAGAAGAAAGAAATTAAAATAATTGAAGATTTAGTAGAAAAGCATGGATTTGATCTTAATCCAACAGATAAAATAAGAGATGTTTCTGTTGGTGTTCAACAAAGAGTAGAAATATTAAAGATGCTTTATAGGGATATTGATATATTAATTTTAGATGAGCCAACAGCTGTTTTAACTCCGCAAGAAGTAGAAGAACTTTTAATTAACCTTAAGAAATTAAAGGAAGAAGGAAAAACAATAATTATAATAACTCATAAACTTTCAGAAGTTAAGAAAATTTCAGATAGTATAACAGTAATAAGGCGTGGAGAGATTGTAGGTGAATTTTTAACTAAGGACATAAGTGAAAAAGATATTGCAAAAGCTATGGTCGGTAGGAATGTAGATTTTGTTATTAATAATAAAAAGTCAAGGGTAACTAAAGAAGTATTAAGGGTTAAAAATATATCTACTAAAGATGAAAGAGATATAACTGTTGTAAACGATTTAAGTTTTAGCGTTAGGGCTGGAGAAATTCTTGGAGTAGCAGGAGTTGAAGGAAATGGACAATCAGAGCTTGCTTCAATACTTTCAGGTCTTACAAAGGTAACTAAAGGACATGTTTATCTAAATAATGAGGATGTTACAAATATGTGGCCAGATGAACTTAGAAGAAGAAAACTTGCTGTAGTTCCAGAAGATAGATATGCCCATGGTTTATGCAAATCTATGAGTATATCACAAAATTTAGTTGCAGGCTATCATATGAATAAACCAGTTACTATAAAGGGAATTATGAACCATAAGTATATAAAAGAAAACTATGAAAATATGGTTGAAAAATTTGATATTAGAGTTGGTAATTATGATTGTGATGTTGGAACATTATCTGGAGGAAATGCGCAAAAAGTAATAATTGCAAGAGAAATAGCAGCAAATCCAGATATTTTACTTGCAAGTCAACCAACAAGAGGTGTAGACATTGGTTCTATAGAGTTTATTCATAACCAAATTATAAATATGAGGGATAGGGGGAAAGCAGTACTTTTAATCTCTTCAGAGCTTTCAGAAATTATGAATTTAAGTGACAGAATCATTGTAATGTATAAAGGAAAAATAATAGGTGAAGTAAAGACTTCAGAAACTAGCAAAGAAGAGTTGGGGCTTATGATGACTGGAATTAATAAAAAGGGAAGTGTTATGAATGAAAAGTAAAAAAGAGATATTAAATATTTTAATATGTGCTTGTATGCCTGTTATTCTAGCTTTTATTGTTGGAGGAGTATTTATAGCCATAAGTGGAAATAATCCGATTTTAGCATATATGGCGATGTTTAAAGGTGCATTAGGAAGTAAATCAGCAATACTTAATACATTATTTGCGGCAACACCTCTTATTTTTACAGGATTAGCTACTGCAATAGCTTTTAAAGCAAACATATTTAATATGGGAGTTGAAGGGCAGCTATATATGGGAGCTTTTGCAGCTGCATATGCAGGATTTACCTTTAAAGGACTGCCAACTTTAGTTCATATATTAGTATGTTTGGCATTTGGAATGATTTTCGCATGTTTATTTGCGTTAATACCAGCAGTGTTAAGAGCCTTTTTTAAAGTTAATGAAATGGTTGTTACTATAATGTTAAATTATGTTGCAATATTATTTACAACATATCTTGCATCATTTCCATTTAAGGCTGAAGGAGTGGGATTTGCAGCTACAACAGAGATAGAAAAAACGGCAGTTTTGCCAAGGCTTGTAGATAAGAATCAATTAAATTTTTCTTTCATAATTGCTTTAATAGCTGTGGCAGTTATTTATTTAATATATAGAAAAACAAAACTAGGTTATGAAATTGATGCAATTGGAAGAAATATGAATTTCGCAGAAGCAACAGGTATGAGGACTTCTAGAAAGATAATATATGTAATGTTAATTAGTGGAGCATTAGCTGGACTTGCTGGAGCTGGAGAAATATTAGGAGTTCATCATAGATTTATTAGTGAATTTTCACCTGGATATGGTTGGGATGGAATGACAATAGCTCTTTTAAGTGCTAATAATCCAATTGGAGTATTAATTGCATCATTATTTTTTGGAATATTAAAAAATGGAGGTAGTTCTTTAGAGCTAATAGTTGGTGTACCTAGAAGTATAGTAGAAATAATTCAAGGCTTAATAATATTCTTTTTAGCACTTAACTATTTAGCAATAAAAACAAAAATAATTAAAAAATATAAAAGAAAATTACAATTAAATAATATAGCATGTTGTGAAAAAGTAAAGACACCAAATGTAAAAGTAGGAGGTGATGTTTAAATGGATACTTTAATAAATATATTACATGGAACATTAAGAATGGCTACTCCTATTGTGCTTGTGGCTCTTGGTGGAGTGTTTACCCATAGAGCAGGAGTTTTAAATATAGCTCTTGAAGGAATGATGCTTATGGGAGCCTTTGCAGGAGTAATAACCTCTTATTTAACTGGAAATATTGGACTAGCCATAGTTATTGCAATAGCAATTTCAATAATTTTTGCATTAATAATGTCCTTTTTTGCAATAACTCTTAAAAGTAATCACATAGTAACAGGACTTGCTATAAATATTTTAGCCCTTGGAATTACATCATTTATATTACAAGTTGCCTTCAATAGAAGAGGAGTATTTTCAGATTCAGCTATAGTTGGAATAAAACCTATTAATATACCAATCTTAGAAAGTATACCTTTTATTGGACCTATATTAAATAATCAAACACCAATGGTTTATGTAAGTTTTATACTTTTAATAGCAGTTATAGTAGTTTTATATAAAACTAAATATGGCGTTTATTTAAGAACTGTTGGGGAAAATATTGAAGCTGTAAAGTCAGTTGGTATAAGAACAACTTTAATTCAATATAGTGCAGTAATACTAAGTGGAGTTTTTTGTGCTCTTGCAGGAGTTAGCCTCGCATTAGAAAATTTAACAATGTTTGTAGAAAATATGACAAACGGAAGAGGTTTTATAGCCTTAGCTGCAATATTTTGTGGAAGAGGAACACCAATTGGAACATTTATATTTGCGGAATTATTTGGTTTAGCGGATGCAGTTCAGATGAGATTACAAGGATTAAATATTCCAGGAGCTTTTGTTCAAATGATACCATTTTTATTTATTATAGTTGTACTTACAGCAGTTGGAGTATATAAAAAGAAAAATATAGTTTATAGGGGGTATAAAGATGAATAAATGGGCATTAATAGTTATTGATATGGTTTATGATTTTGCAGATCCTAATGGAGCAGTCTTTTATCCAGAAAATCTTAATATAATACCGAAGGTAAATAAAGCTATAGATATATGTAGAGAAAATAATGGATTAATAATATTTATGCAGCATTACCATAGAGAAGGAAAATTTGATACAGCTCTTTTAAGAGGTAGAAAAAATTGTATACATGGTACTGGTGGAGATGAAATGATAAAAGATTTACATATTAATTATGATAAGGATTTTATAATTAGAAAAAGAAGATATAGTGCCTTTTATGGAACTGATTTAGATTTAGTTTTAAGAGAACATGGAATTAAGAATGTAATATTTGTGGGAACTAAAACAAATTGCTGTATAAGGGCATCAGTACATGATTCTTATTATTTAGAATATAACACTTTTGTTATAAGAGATTGTGTTGCTACAAATGACATCAACATAAATGAAGTACATTTACAGGATATAGATAAATATTTTGGTAATGTAATTACTCTTGATGATTTAAATGAAGTTATAAAGGGAGAGGAAAAGAATGAATAAATATTATGATGTTATAGTTTCAGGTTATCCAAGTTTAGATAGAATAATAAAAGTTAGTGATAATCCAACATTTGGAATAACATCATTAATACATAATAAAGATAATGCACAGGTTCATTATGGAGGATGTTCAACTAATATAGTATATTTGGCATCAAAATTAGGAATTAAAGCTTTACCTATCTTTAGAGTAGGATGTGATTTTGAAAAGGTCGGATTAAAAAATTTTTTAGAAGAGGGACAAGTTCCCTTGGAAGGTATAAGAGTAATAGAAAATGATTACACATCTAACTGTTATCTTATAGAAAATAAGGATGGAAATCATATTACTTTATTTTATCCAGGTGCAATGGATAGCAAATATTATAAGAAGTTAGATCAAAGTATATTTTCAAAATCTAAATATGCAGTAATTACAGTTGGTTGCTTAGAAGAAAATTGGGATTTTATGAAATGTGCCAAAAAAGCTGGGAACAAAATAGTAGCAGGAATGAAATGTGACTTTAATGCCTTTCCTTTTGAATTTTTAAAAGAATTATTATATGGAAGCCATATAATATTTGCTAATGAAGGAGAAAGAAAAGAAATAGAAAGTAAATTTGACTTAGAAAGTATAGATGAACTTTTTAAAGATGGCAGTGCAGAAGTAGTTATAATAACAAAAGGTTCAGATGGCAGTGAAGTTTATTATTTAGAAGATGGAAAAATAAAAAAAGAAAATATAAATATAGCAGTTCCGGATAAGATTATAGATACTACTGGTGTTGGAGATGCATATATAACAGGGTTTTTATATGGTCTTACTAAAGAAAAAAGTTATATTGAATGTGCAAAGTATGGGGCTGTAGCGTCATCTTTCATAATTGAAGATATGGGATGTTTAGGGAGGATACCAACTATAAAAGAATATGAAGAAAGATATAAGAAAAATTATATAGGAAAATAATTGGAGGATTTAAATATGGAAAAAACTTTATATTTACAAGCTAGTAAGAAGGATATTTCAAAGTATGTAATATTTTCTGGAGATCCAGGTAGGGTAAAACAAGTTGTTAAACATTTAGAAGATGTTAAGGAAATAGCAGTAAATAGAGAATTTAATACATTTACAGGAAAATATAAAGGAGTAGATATAACAGTTACTTCAACAGGAATTGGAGGACCATCTGCAGCTATTGCAATAGAAGAAATGTATACATGTGGTATGGAAGTGGCAGTAAGGCTTGGAACTGTTATGGGACTTCAAGATAATTTGCTTGGTAAATTTATAATACCTAATGCTGTAATGAGAGATGATGGTACTAGTAAATCTTATGTAAGAGAATCCTATCCTGCCGTTGCTGATTTTGAATTAGTAAGTATTATGAATGAAAGCGTAACTAAAAATAATCTTAAATATGTAAATAAACCTATGTGTAGTTTAGATGGATTCTATGTTGAAATGAAGGAATCAAGATTATCAAAACAAATGGGAAGAGATTTAAATAAAAGAATTAATGAAGTTAAAAATTACAACATAGTTGGAATTGATATGGAGTCAGCAACACTTCTTACATTAACAAACTTAATGGGTATTAAAGGTTGTGTCGTAACAATAACTACAGTTTTAGAAAATCTAAAGGATTACTTAAAAGGTGATGCTAGAACAAAGGCTGAAGAGGACTTAGTTAAAGTTGTATTAGATGGAATAGTTATTTTAGATAGTAAGGAGAATTAGAAAATGAATGTGAATTTATTCAAAGAAGATAAATCTTTTGTAATAGGAATGGTACATCTTAAAGCACTTCCAGGAACAGTTGGATTTAAAGGTGATATGAAAAGTATTATAGAAAAGGGGATTGAAGATGCAAAGAAAATAGAAGAAGCTGGATTTAGTGCTATCATGGTAGAAAATTTTGGAGACATGCCATATAAAGTTAATTTAGATTTAGCACAAACAGCAGCTCTTGCAGCTGCAACAGCTGTTATTAAACGTGAAGTAAATATTCCAGTTGGTATAGATGCAGCTTTTAATGATTATAAAAGTGGACTCGCAATAGCAAAGGCAGCTGGAGCAGATTTTATAAGAATACCAGTATTTATTGATACAGTTGAATATTTTGGAGGAATAGTAACACCATGTGCAACAAAAGCACTTCAATATAGGAAACAAATTGAAGCTGAGGAAGTTAATATATTTGCAGATATTCAAGTTAAACATTCACATATGCTAATTTCTAATATACCTATAGAAGAATCTGCAAGGGTTGCTGAGAGCTGTGGTGCAGATGCATTAATAGTTACTGGAACTCAAACCGGTGAAGAAACCCCAATTGAAATGATTAAAAGAGTTAAAAATGTTGTTAGTATTCCAGTTTTAACAGGAAGTGGAACAAATAAGGATAATATAAGAGAACAAATGAATATTGCAAATGGAGCAATAATTGGCACAAGCATAAAAGTAGATAACAATGTTTGGAACGAAGTGGATTTAAATAAAGCAAAAGAAATTATAGAAAATTTATAATAGATGAAAGGTTAAAGGTGAAATATTATGAAAATGAGACCAATGAAATTAGCAGGAGATAATCTAGTATTTGGAGAAGGTGCTCTTGATTATTTAAAAACAATAAAGGGTAAAAAGGCTGTAATAGTAATAAGTGGAGGAAGTGTTGAAAGAAATGGCTATCTTGATAAGATTACAAATAATTTAAAAGAAGCTAATATAGAGTCAAAAGTTTTTAAAGGCGTAGAACCAGACCCATATTTTTCAACAGTATTAAAGGGTGCAGAATTTATGACAGAATTTAATCCAGATTGGATAATTGGATTAGGTGGAGGATCAGCTATGGATGCTGCAAAAGCTATGTGGATTTTCTATGAGCATCCAGAATTAAAAACTTTAAGTGATGTTATGAGTCCAAATAAAGTTCCTGAATTAAGAAAGAAAGCGAAGATGATATCTATACCAACAACAAGTGGAAGTGCCAGTGAAGTTAGTAGATCAATTGTTATTACAGAAGATGATACTCATAGGAAATGTGGTATAGGAGATATGGAAATGATGCCTGATATTGCGCTATTAGAACCAGGAATAACTATTTCTATGCCAAAGAAAATTACAGCAGAAACTGGAATGGATGCATTAACCCATGCAATGGAAGCACTAGTATCAACTAGAGCAAATTATTTATCAGATATTTTAGCTAAACAAGCTATAAAAGATATAATAAAGTTTCTTCCAAAAGCTTATGAACAGGCAGATAATCTTGAATATAGAGAAATAATGCAAAATGCATCTATGGTAGCTGGATTAGCATTTACTAATGTGTCCTTAGGAATAGTTCACAGTATTGCACATACTCTTGGAAGTTATTATAGAATACCTCATGGAGTAGGAGATGCTATTGTATTACCTTATGTAATTAAATTTAACAAACAAGATAAAAGAGCATTAAAAATTTATTCAGATATAGAAAAAGAATTAGAAATAGATAATCTGGAAGATTTTATATTTAAGTTAAATGAAAATATTGGAATTCCAAAAGGTGTTAAAGGTCTTATAAATAATGACTATGAGTACAATAAGAACATTGAAGAATTTTCAAAAATTGCAATTAAAGATGGATGTACTAAGACTAATCCAATAATTCCAACTTTAGATGAGATGAAAGAATTAGTAAAAGAAATATATGTTTAAAAATAATAAAAATAGATCTAAGAATAAAGGAGAAATAAAAATGAGTACAAAGTTAATTAGTTATTTATCTTTTGGATATCCAAGTATTGATAAAAGTTTAGAAATGGCAAAACATTATATAGAATCAGGATGTGATATGATAGAATGTGATTTTCCAACGGATAATGCATTTTTAGATAGTGAGTTAATTTCAGGAAGAATGAAAAAAGCTTTAGAGTCTTGTTCAGATTATGATAAATATTTTGAAGGAATAAAAACATTAAGAAAACTGTATCCACAAATTCCGTTAATATTATTAGCTTATGATCACACAATTAGAAAAATTGGAGTAGAAAAATATGTTGATTTTTGTAAAGAAAATAATACTATGGATATGATATTAGTGGGAATAGAAGATGAAAGTGTAAAGAAAAAATTAATAGATAATGGAATAAAAATATCTTGTTATGTTCAATATTTTTTAGATAAGAGAGAGATAGAAATAGCAAAGAATTCAAATGGTTTTACTTATATGCAAGGAAAACCAACAAATTGTAAACCAAAAGAAGGTTATGAAACATTAAAAGATTGTATTAATTATTTAAGAGAATCAGGATTAAAAAATCCTGTTTATTGTGGAGTTGGAATATCAACACCTGAAGATATAAAAATGGCAAAAGATGCTGGTGCTGATGGAGTTTTTGTTGGAAGTGCAATTATGAATAGACAAAATGATATAGAAGAAATGAAAAGATATATAAGACTATTGAAAGAAGCAACAAAATAATTTAAGTATATGATAAATTATAATATTAAATGAAAAAATAATGTATTAGGATATTGAGATTAAAGTAATAGCTTTTAAAAATTACTTTAATATAGAAAATTATAAATAAAAAGAGAGTTAATATACTAAAATACATTAAATGATAGATAAGTAAAATATTTTAGATTTAAATTTAACTAAAAGTATTTAATAAATAAAGACATGTATTGCATTTTATTTTATTATTAATTAGGCATAATTTATAATAATCCATATTAACTACAGAACTTAAAATAAATATAAATAAAATAAGCTTACTTAATACAAGTAAGCTTATTTTATTTATATCACTTAAATCATTAACTTTCATATCTTTAAATAAA
>NZ_FQVM01000045.1 GCF_900129365.1 Clostridium fallax | reverse complement strand
GCGATTGGCGGTTTTTCAGAGCGCGAGTAGCGCTGCCAGTACCATGCCCTTATAGGGCTTAATCAAGCCACCAGCTTAGCTGGTGGTACATGACTTAAAAAGATTAATGTTATATAATTTTATATTAATAGAGATTAAAATAGATAAAAATAGTTAATTAGTTTTATAAAAATCATTATAATTATTAAATCTTTACCTAATTAATTTATTAATTTAATTAATTGTAAAAAAATAATATAAAAAATAGATAATAATTAAATTTATTATAAAAGTTTGATTTTAAAAAATAATGGTTTTATAATTAAATAAAGAGAGTAAAATGCTTTAACTGGTAGTAACGTCATTACTTATATTTTAAAATAGGTTTTTAATTTAAAGCTTAAAAATAAGTAATATATTAAGATATTACTTATATAATCATAATTATATAGTTAAAAACTTGTTATCTGGGTATTAAATATATTATAAAATAAATTTATCATTTTATAATATATGGTAGATACATCATTACTATATTCTATGTAAATGTTTACTGAGGGAGGAGGAAAGTTTTTTATAAAAAAATAAAAAATATAAGGGGGAAAGATTATGTCTACAAATTTTTCGTGGATGTTAGATGGTAGTATTGTAGGGTGTTATATTTTAGTTAGTTTGGTTGTAGGATTACTAATTAGAAAATATGTAAGTAATGTTGACGATTATTTATTAGCAGGAAGAGAAGTTGATTTATATGCAGGAATGGCATCTTTAGCTGCTACAGAGTTTGGAATAATCACTTGTATGTCTGCAGCTCAACTAGGTTTTAAATATGGATTTTCAGGAGCTACAGTTGGAATATTATTTGCTATTGTAATGTTTATAGTAGGAAAAACAGGATTTTGTATAAAACCTTTAAGAAATGCAGGAGTTATTACTATACCAGAATTTTTTGAAAAGAAATTTGGCAAAAGGGTAAGATGGGCATCTGGTGTTGTAATAGTTTTAGGTGGACTATTAAATATGGGCGTATTCCTAAGAACAGGAGGGGAATTTTTAGTATATGTAGTAGGTTTAAATCCTAAATATTTGGAAATAACTATGACGGCTCTTTTAGTTATTGTTGCTTTATATACTGTTTTAGGTGGTATGTTATCTGTAATAGTAACGGATTTTATGCAATTTATATTAATGAGTGTAGGATTAATTTTAGTTACAATTATAATAATTGCTAATGTAGGATGGGGAAATATTATAAATGCTGCAGTTACTAAAAGTGGAGCAGGTGCTTTTAATCCATTCGTAAACGATGGACTTGGTTGGCAATATGTTTTATATACACTTTTATCTGTCTCGGCTACAATATTAACTTGGCAAACAATGGTTGCACGTGTGCTTTCAGCAAAGAGCTCTAAGGTTGCACAAAAAATGTATACAAGAACTAGTGTGTTTTATATTGCTCGTTCTATAATACCAGTAGTTTGGGGAATAGCTGCAATAGCAGTTTTAACACCAAGTCAAATGCCAAGTAATCCTTTAAACGCTATGCCTAAAATGCTTGCTACTGTTTTACCAAGTGGGATAATAGGAATTTTGGTAGCCGCAATGCTTGCTGCAGATATGTCAACAGACTCATCATATTTATTAGGTTGGTCTAGTGTAATATACAATGATATTCTGGTAATAATCCATAAAAATTCTTGGGAAGAAAAAAAGGCTGTATTAGTGAATAGATTACTTGTAGTAGCTATAGGTATATTTTTATTACTATATGGATTATGGTATCCATTAAAATCTGATTTATGGGTTTATATGACTTTAACAGCAACTATTTATTCTGTTAGTGTTTCTACATTATTAATAGCTGCTTGTTATTGGAAAAAGGCTAATAATTGGGGAGCTTATTCTTCAATTGTATTGGGAGCTATTTGTCCAGTATTATTTTTAGTACTACAACAATTACCATCAACAGTTGCTTTTGCAGAATATATAGGACCTTATATATCAGGTATAGCTGCTTTTGGATTTGCTTGGATAGGAATGATTGGAGGATCATTATTAAAGTATAAAGTTATGGGTAACAATTCAGTATCTAATGTTAAAGAGAAGGGAGCAATTTAAATGGTTATATTTTGGTCTTTAATAACATTTGGTGCTTTGGCATGGTATATAATAACTACTTTTATAATAGGTGTAAGAGGATATCAAGACATAAAAAATATGCTAAAAGCTATATCTAAAAAGAAGGAAGGTTAAGCTTTTATGAGTAAGAAAACAAATATAATTTCTATAATTACAGATGATCAAGGGTATTGGTCTTTAGGTAGTTATGGAAATAAAGATGCTATAACACCAACTTTAGATTATTTAGCTGATAATGGAATTAGATTTGAAAACTTTTTTTGTGCATCACCAGTATGTTCTCCAGCTAGAGCATCTATATATACTGGAAGAATTCCTTCACAACATGGAGTTCTTGATTGGCTAGATGAATGGAATGATGGAAGTACAACTGAAGAATATTTAAAGGGGCAATCAACATTTGTAAATGTCTTGGCTAAAAACGGATATGAATGTGCTATGAGTGGGAAATGGCATTTAGGATTGGCAGATAAACCACAAAAAGGTTTTAAACATTGGTATTCTCATCAAAAAGGAGGGGGGCCTTATTATGGAGCACCAATGTATAAAGATGGGGTCTTAATATATGAGAAAGAATATGTTACAGATACTATTACTGATTATGGATTAGCATTTTTAGATAGTCAAAAAAATAGTTATAAACCTTTCTATTTAAGTTTAAATTATACAGCTCCTCATGCACCTTGGGATTCTAAAAATCATCCAAAGGAGCTTCTAGATTTATATAAAAATTGTGATTTTAGTTATTGTCCTAGGGAAAAAAGGCATCCTTGGTCTATAGAATTTATATATCCTGAAAGTGAAGAAGAGAGAAAAGAACTTTTAAAGGGATATTTTGCAGCATTAACATCGGTGGATAATAATATAAAAAGGGTGTTGAAGAAGTTAAAAGATTTAAATATGTTAGAAGATACATTAATATTGTATACAAGTGATAACGGGATGAATATGGGTCATCATGGAATTTACGGTAAAGGTAATGGAACTAGTCCTGTTAATATGTATGATACATCAGTAAAGGTTCCATGTTTTATTACTAAATTTCGAGAGATAAAACCTAAGGTATGTAAGAATCTTCTTAGTCATTATGATATTAGACCAACTATATTAGAATATTTAGGTTTAGAAGATAATATAGAAAAGAATATAAATCTACCAGGAAAAAGTTTTGCAAGTTTATTAAAAGGTAATGAATGTGATTTAGAAAATGATGTAGTAATATATGATGAATATGGTCCAACTAGAATGATAAGAACGGATAAGTGGAAATATATACACAGGTATTCAGATGGACCTTTTGAATTATATGATTTAGAAAATGACCCAGAGGAAAAAATTAATTTAATAAATGATAAAGATAAAGAAGAAATAGTATTACAGCTTAGATTAAAATTAAAAGAATGGTTTATTAAATATGTAAATCCAGAAATAAATGGAGCGGAATTACCTGTATTTGGTGGAGGACAAGTTGGTCTAGCTGGACTTTGGGGTAAAGAAAAAGCGGCGTTTAAAAGATATGATTCTGATTTTATATTTACCGGAGATGGATTACTAAAAAATGATTAGATTAAATAGACTAATAATAAGTTAAATTAAAATTTTAGAATTTATTTAATATCAATATCTTGGTATAAAAGTAAAGGTGTAAACTTAAAGTTTGCATCTTTATTTATTTTATAAATTTGAACCTGTATAAATATCTAAAAATATCCTTTTTAATAATGCTAAATATAATATAAAAATCTATGTATACATTTCTTTTGTTGAGTAAAAATATATATAAATTTTATATTATTAAAATTAGGTGATTACTTTGGAAAACTTACAAGATTTAATTTATATATTTACACATAATAAACCAAGAAATTTAATTTTATCAATAGTTATGTTTATTTCTATATTACTATTTGAAAAGTTATTATTAAAATATATTTTACCTACTATTAGAAAATTAGTTAAAAGTACAAAAAATACTTTGGATGACAATTTTCAAAAATCTTTAGAAAATCCTATAAGACTTTTTATAATTTTCTTTTCTATATATATACCTATAAGGTTTTTAGCTGAATCTATAAATCAAATAAATACAATAAATTTAAGTTATAAGTTCTTAAAAATAAGTATAGTTATATTTTTAGCATGGAGTATATGTAATCTAACTTTACAAAATTCAATTATTTATAAAAATATGAAAAATAAAAATGAAGGAAAGGTTAATTTAATAGTTTTTCCATTTATGTCTATCATAATAAGAATTATAGTTATAGTTATTTCTATAGCAATAATAGCTAGAGAACTTGGGTTTACCGGATTTATTGCTGGTTTAGGAATAAGTGGATTAGCTTTTGCATTAGCAGCTCAAGATACATTTTCTAATTTATTTGGAGGTTTTGCCATAGTTTTAGATAAGCCATTTTCTATAGGTGATTGGATACAAACTAATGATATTGAAGGTGTGGTTGAAGATATAACATTTAGAAGTACAAGAATAAGAACATTTGCTAAAGCTTTAGTTACAGTTCCTAATTCTAAATTAGCTAATAGTAATATAACTAATTGGACTCAAAGAAATTCTAGAAGAATAACATTTATTTTGCCAATAGTTCATAATACTAAATCAGATATTTTAAGAAAAATCATTTTTGAAATAGAAGAAATGCTAAGAAATCATGAAAAAGTAAATGATGAAGTCATAATTGTTAGTTTAGAGCAATTAAAGAAAAGCAGCTTAGATGTATATATATATTTTTATACAAATATAGTAGATTTTTTAGAATATCAAAAGGTGAAAGAAGATATTAACATAAAAATATTAGAAATATTAGAAGAAAATAATTCATCTTTAGCTCAAGAATTTAGATATATATATATAGATAAACTTAATGATTAAACTATCTTTTTCTAGGATAATTTAATATGAAATAAACTTGTAATAAATATGTAAAAATTAATTAATTAAGAGTTAAGTATTTCTTAATTAAATTTTAAGAAATATAAACTATAATTAAATTAACAAATATATAATATAAAAAGGGGCGAGTTTATTTATGTCAGATAAAATTACATTAACAGAAAAAGAAAATGAATATTTAGCAAAAGGAATTGCAGTTGGAGTAGGAATTGGGGTTTTAGGTGGCTTAATTGCAGGTTATGTTGAGTTAGGATTTGCTATAGGCGGGGTTTCGGGTGTAATAGGATCTTTAGGATATTCTTTATATATGAGACATAAAGAGAATTTAAAATTAAAAATATAATTTTATAATAATTTATTAAATATAAATAATTATAAAAAATTCAAAAAAGAATATATAAATTAAAATGACATGAATAAAATTAATTTATAAATAGATTAAGATAAATAATAACATGAATTTTTTAACATATAATATAATTAAATTAGAGGCTAAAGATAAAGTATATAAATTCTTTAATTTTATTTTAAAATATTTATAAAAGCTATTACTTAAAATAGAAATTTCATTTATTTTAATATATTACATTTTAAAAATAATTTGTTATATAATATTATTGATATAAAAATTAATATAAAGAAAGAAAAATTAAGGTTATATAATAAGCTTCTTAAAAATATTAAATAAAAGACATCTCATAAATTCTAGTTTATGAGATGTCTGTTTTATTTTACAAGATTATTTTATAAAATTTTTTATGAATGATCAGTTAGTAAGTTTATAGTAGATTCTACATCATCTTTTCGTCCTGCTAAAACTAAGATATCTCCAGAATTAATAACTGTATTTGCTGTAGGCATTATTTCTTGAGACTCTCTTATAATTAAAAATATTCTGCAACCTACTGGGAATTTACTTTCCTCTAATGTTTTACCTAAATATAAATCATTAGTTGGAATGACTTCCCTTATAATTATTTTTTCTTCTTTTATAGATGAATCTTTTATAGAATCATCACCCTTATATATTCTTTCAAATAATATAGGAAACAATATACAAGATATTACTGTTGTTAATATAAAAGCAGAATAATCTGCTTCATTTATAAATTTTAAGTCTAAGGCCATTTGAGCACCTACAATTATTAAACTTAATTGAGCAGAAAGTATTAATGAAGAGGCAATGGCATTTCTTTGACCAAATTTCTTTTTTAAAAGTAGGCAAGGAATAAGTTTAACTAAGAAAAACATAATTAGTAATATTGGAATTTTTATAAGAGAACTTGGGTTATTAAATATTGTCTTTAAATCTAAATTAACACCTACCATTATAAAAAATATAGGAATTAAAAATCCGTAACCAATAGTATCTAATTGATGACTGATTTCTTCTTTTGCTTTTCCTACAACTAATGAAAAAATTATTCCAGCCAAAAATGAACCTAAAATTATTTCTGTATTTATTTTTTCAGATATTGATACAAGTATAAGAATTAATGCAAAAGCTCCTCTTACACTTAGATGTAAATTTTTAAAGGCTAATGCAGAAAAATTTTCAATAGAATAAAATCTTTTAACTACATAATATAGCAGAAAAGCTGCACCAAATACTATTAAAAATAAGAAGTTTTTATAACTAAGTCCATATAATGAAGTTGAAGCTATAAAGGATAAACCTATTAAGCAAATAAATTCACAAATAAGTGAATATATAAGTAATGTTTGACCAAAATTACTAGTTAATATATGTTTTTGCTTTAAAAAAGGAACTATTAAACCAGGTGCTGATGCTGTAAATAATAGTGTGAAAAATAATGTTCCTTTATGAATTCCTATAAATTTAAGAGTAAAGGATAATAATGCAGCTACTATAAATGATAAAATATACATTAATAATCCTAAATTTAATTTAGAATCGCTTTTATCTTTCTTGTCTTTTATATGTACATCACTAAAATCAATTTCAAGGCCACTTAAAAACATTAAGTAGGCTATACCAAGATCAGATAAAAATATAATCCATAAGTCCGGTTTTATAAGATTTAAAAAGCTTTTGCCAAATAATATGCCTATAAATATTTCTCCTACTTGATAAGGAATTTTTATTTTTTTTAGTTTAGCAACAATAAATGGAGTTATAAAAGCTAATATAGCAAGTATTAATAGTGAATCGTAATTAATGTGATTTTCCATAAAAACCCCCTAGTTAAATATTTTGTTTTGATGAGATTAAAGCTATATGGATTTATTGTTTAATTGTTAACTGTAAATTTATATAGTATAAAAAGCTTTTATCTTTATTATTTATTATGACTAAATATTTTCTTAATTATATATTTTCTATTTGCCAATCTATAGGGGTTTTTCCTATAGACTTTAAAAAGTTATTAGTTTTAGAAAAAGGTTTAGAACCAAAAAAACCTCTGCTAGCAGATAGTGGACTAGGATGTGGAGATTTTATTATAAGATGTTTTTTATTTGTAATTAATTTTTCCTTTGAAATTGCGTTGTTTCCCCAAAGTATAAATACTATAGGATCTTCTCTTCTGTTTAAAATTTCTATTATTTTATCAGTTAGTATTTCCCAGCCCATTCCCCTGTGAGAGTTTGCAAGTCCAGCTCTTACAGTTAATGATGTGTTTAGAAGTAGTATTCCCTCATCAGTCCATTTTTTTAAATAACCGTTATTTGGAATATAACAACCTAAGTCAGTATTAAGTTCTTTATATATATTCACTAAAGAAGGTGGAGTTTTTACTCCAGGTTTTACTGAAAAACTTAAACCGTGGGCTTGATTAGGACCATGATAAGGATCTTGCCCTAAAATAACTACCTTTACATCTTTATAAGCTGTATAGTGTAGAGCGTTAAAAATATCATACATATTTGGGTATATAGTTTTAGTTTGGTATTCCTTTTTTAAAAATTCTCTAAGTTTTAGATAATAGTCTTTAGAAAATTCTTCATTTAATAAGTTTTTCCAATCATTATTTAATTTAACTGTCATATTCATCACCTAATTTAATTATATTATTTTTAAAAATCCCCATCAAATTTATAAATAAATTTATTTAATTATATATTTTAGCTTAATATATAATTATTTTCTATATCTTTTGTATAAAGATTATAGAAAATAATAGCATTAAATAATATAATATTATAGTTTTTATAAATATATAAATATAAAATTTATGGTTTTAAGATAGATTAATTATATTAAAGTAAAATTCATTTTGCCTTCTTACTTAATAATAAAGGAATAATATAACAATTTATTACTTAAACTAATCCTAGTGTATCCACTTAAGATAAATAGAGAAAAATAATGTATTTACAAGAAATATAGTATTAAGTTCATATTATTATAGTTTAAAAATTTATTAATATTAAAATTAATGTTATGATAAATATCGTCGCTGGAGGGCGTAGTCAACAAAGCAATTTACAAATGTGAATCAGCTTAAAAAACTTTCAAAAAAGTTGTTGACAAAGTCGAAAAGTGATGTTAAGATAAAAAACGTCGCTGAGAGGCGGCAAAGAAAAATTTGGTCTTTGAAAATTAAACAGAGAGAAACTTACAAAATCTTTTAAGATTTTTTAAACCAGCAATTCTTTTATATGAGTAAAGATTAAACTTTTTAAATTGAGAGTTTGATCCTGGCTCAGGACGAACGCTGGCGGCGTGCTT
>NZ_FQVM01000026.1 GCF_900129365.1 Clostridium fallax | reverse complement strand
CAATTTCCACTATTCCTATTAAAATACTTTAATTATATATATTTATTTTATACCCTCTATACTATTATTTGTTAAATTTTTTTTAAAATAAATTTAACGAATTACTTTAACCTATTAATCTTATATAAATAAATTTATGACATAAGATAATTATTTTTATATTGAAAATATTTTACATACACCTATAATGAAGGTAAGAGAAGTAGCATGAATAGGATGTATAAATAAAACTCTTTTAAATTTAAATCTAAAAATTATAACTTCATATAACTATTTAGTTTTAAATTGTTATAAAGATGATATTATAAATCTTAACTTAAACCTTCCATATCTTAATCAAAGTATAAAACTTAAAAATATCTGTAAAGGAGTACTAAGTTATGACTTTTAGATTTAAGAATAATTATTTCCTATCTTTTTTATTAACTACAACATTAATTTCTAGCATAAGTAATATTAATATATTAGCTAAAGATAATAATTATAGTAAAATAGATGATTTTAAAAATATTTTAGATGTTAAAGGAAATCCAACAAATAAAACTTACGATGATTATGGTACAAATAAATTTAATAATTTTTCTTATATATGTATTTGGCATGGATATTATCTTCCTAAAAGAGATTGTGCCAATCTATATGGTGGTTTTGTAGGACCTTTTATAATAGGTGAATAATATCTCCTGTTAATCTTTCAGATTCAATAAATAAAATAACTATAAAAAATATAGATAATAATACCATCTATGACTTAAGTACTAGTAAGAAAGTAAACTTTGATTATTATTCTGGTAGACTTTGTGAAATTTATACCTTGGATGATTTTATATTAAAATTAAATCTCATATTTCAAACTAATAGGACTTGCTTTAATAAAAACAGAAATTCTAAATAATACTAATAAAAATTTGAATCTTAACTTAAGCTGGAATAAAAGAATTTTAAATAAACTAGATGGCTATGATTTAAGTAAACGCTTATATAAATGAAATAACAGTTAATTTCCCAAAAATTAGATCTACTTGGTAGTTTCTTTCCACAGATGAAACAAAATTTAATATAAAATATAGTAATGACGTAGAAACAACTATAGATAATAATTCATATATTTCTAATTTAAAATATCCCATAGCTCCAAAAGAGATTTTTAAAACTTTTTTAACTTAAAGTTATACTTTTACAAAAGATGATTTAAATAAAGAAAATAATAAAATCAATTCCTTATTAGCTAATGGAGATTATTATTTCACATAAAATACTAATTATTTAAAAAATACACAAATAAAACTTTATCAGAAATAGAAAAAATGTAGATATTAAATATAAAAATGTTGCAATAAAAAGTATGATGACTTTAATAACAAATTGGAGAAACCCTACTGAAGTTATAAAACATGATGGTATAATACCTTTTATGTCTTATAAATGGTTCTTTGGTATATGACCTTGGGATTCTTGGAAACAAACTATAGATTCTGCTAGTTTTGATAAAAATTTAAAGGAAAATTAAAAATAAAACTTTGAGATAACCTTAATTTATAAAAAGTTTATCCCAAAGTTTTATTTAAATCCATAATTATTTTTAAAAGGAACTACTTAATTTATTAACATTTTCATAATTATTCAATATATCAATGATATTTAATATGAAAATCTTTTCCTCTTTTGAATATTTATTTTCTAAATTAATTTCTATATTTTTATAACTATCATTTTCTAACAAACTTTTTAATTTGTTTACTAAGGATATGACATATTCTTTATTAAAATTATATTTTTTATTTAATAAATAATATCTATATATGCTATTAATTAAAACTCTTTGATTATATATAAATTCTCTTTCCTTATCACAATTAGCGCCAAAATTAGTTAATTCCATTCTTTCCTCTATAAATGCAGGAATTAAAAATAAACTTTTTATACTATTTTCGCACATATTACTATGAACATCATAAAATAATTCTTTTATAATATCATTATAAGTTTTTACTAAATACTTATTTCCATCTTTAATTTCATAAGGAAATACATACTTATTTATTAATAAAGATATAATAGCTCCTAAAATTACAAAAATAATTCTGCTTAAAGCAAACTTTGTAGTATTACCAGAAATAGATACAGATGCTACTGCTGATACAGTAACACATATAATTAAATTTTTATATCCTACTGCAAATGGATTTAAGTAACCTGCTAATAATACAATTAAAAATCTTAAGTTAGTATTTTTTATTAAAGCAAAAGAAATAAATACTATTAAAATTCCTATTAAAGTACCTTCTACTCTTTCTTTTGATCTTCTCTTAGACATTTCTGAATATGGCTGTATCAATGAAAAAATTGTATAAACTAACCATCTTCCTTCAGAAAGTTTAAAATAGCAAACTATAAAAGATGTAATAGCTCCAGCAATACCTAATCTTATAGCATAAGATAACTTTATAGAATCTATATTTAAATTTTTTTTATGTATAAATATCTTTTTAAACTTTTGTGGTACTATTTTCTCTTTTTCTATATAATTTCGATTTTTTTTATCTAAATCTAATAATTTTTTCATATCTTTCTTAAAGTAATTTATAGATTCAACTATTTCATAGATATAGAGATTAAAATTGTTATTAAATTCTGTTTCTTCTTGAATAATATTTTTAAAACTTTCATCTGTAGATTCTACTAATAAACTATTTATTTTATTTAAGTATGTATAATAATTTTCTTCCTTACATTCTTTTGATAAATTAGTTAACAGTATACTAATTCTTTCTAATGAGAATAATATGTCTGTTAATAATTTTCCATCTAATGTTAAATGAAAATTATTAAACCTCTTATCATAAATTAATTTCTTTAAATCATTAATAGAATTTTTTATATCTAAATCTATACTAGTATAATCTTTATTTTCTTTTAGGCATTTAATTTTTAAAGATATATCTTCAACCAATTTATTTATTATTTTTACTCCACTTTTATAAACCTTATCTTTATTAAATAAATATTGCAGAATCATTATAAAAAAACTACCAAAAATAAGGCTTATAATTCTTTTATTTAGAGATTGTCCATATACCGGTGAAAATAAAATAAATAGATATTGAAGACCAAATGGAACTACTATAGACTTTCTTAAATTATAGCTAAATAAATATCCTATTATAAATAAAGATAAAAAATTTATAAATAACCCTAACCAAACATTATAATTAGCTGCCATTGCAAATACTAAAGTGCCAAGGTTTATTGTTAATAATTTAAATAAATTTTTTATAGGATTTATAGTTAAATTTCTTTCTAATAATACTAAAGCTAAAGTTATAATAGTAACTCCTATTAAAGTATTATCTTTTCCGAAAATCATTTGAAATAGACTAATAAATCCTACAATTAGAATGAACATAACTGTATTAGATAATATTTTTTTCTTATCCATATTTCCTTCCCCCAATTAAAGTATGCAAGAAACAATACTACCACAAGTATATTTACATTTCAATATGAATTTAAATTCATATTGAAATTAAAAAGTTATATTATATTTATAGACTTTATAATAACTATTAAAATCTTATGAAAATAAAAACCTTCTTTTATTTTTAAATTTAGCTAAAAACTAATTTTCTTTTAACAAAAGAAGGTCTTTCCTAATTATTATAAAATTGCACTCTAAAGTTAATTATATAATAACTAGAAATATTTCTATAATTAGAGTCTTATAAAATAACCCATACTAAAATTATTTAATATAATTATTCATGAACTGAGTCACTATATTGTGGTGTAACCTTTCCAAAACCACCTGCAACTTCCTCTATATCTCCTGTTATATAAGATGAATCATCAGAAGCATAAAATAATACAACTTTTGCTATATCACAAGGGTCTCCTATTCTATTTAACGGAATATGTTTTAAAAATCCTTCTATAAATTCATCACTCATATTATCTAATGCTGCTTTAGTTCCTATTAATCCTGGCAATACAGCATTGCATCTTACATTATATCTTGCATACTGTGCTGCAATATTTTGAGTTAAAGAATTTATTGCTGCCTTGGATACACAATATGCTACTCTAGATAAATCAGGTATTACAGATCCTATAGAAGAGATATTTACTATACTTCCTCCTCCATTTTTAATCATAGTAGGAATGGCAGCTTTACATGGTAAGTATACACTTTGTAGGTTTCCTTCAACTATTTCAAAAAACTTATCTGAATCTCCCTTAACAACATCTCTATCAAATCTAACATCTGTAACTCCATAATTATTAACAAGAATATCTAATTTACCTTCATTTTCAATTACTTGATTTACCATACTTGTATATGTCTCTTTTTCTTTTCCATTAAAATAAACAAACTTTGCTTTTCCGCCTTTTTCTTCAATATTATTTATAACTTCTTTAGCTAATTCTTCTGATCTTGCACCTATATAAACTAATGCTCCATTTTCAGCAAGAATATTTGCACAGGCTAAACCTATTCCTTTTGTGGACGCTGTTATAAGCGCTACCTTATTTTTTAATTTCATAATAATCACCTCATAAATTATTTATAGTTTTTATAATTAATTATAAAAATTTCATATTTTATCCTGTTAAATATTTATATTACTCTAACTAACTAATATTAAAGGTGTTATGTTAATTTATATGATTAAACTGTTTTTATTATTTAATATACTTTTAATTTAAAGTAACCTCTAAAACTTTACTTATAATCTTTATATTAAAGCAAAGAAATTCTACATGTTATAACTTTTTCATTAATCTTATGACATTATACTTATTAAGTCTAAATAATTTCTTTTACTAGATCCATCTTCATATATGTTAAGACTATCCTCTGTTTTCTTTATAAAAATCTATACTAGGAAATAAATGTCATAAGTCATATCATTTTTTATGTATTTATACTGTCAAATATATAATATGAATTAAAAAAATGATAATATTAATACAAAATAAAGCATTTACACAGAAAATTTTTTTAAATGCCTTTTAAACTTTGTTTTTTATATTCTAAATTATAAGTTCATCATAACTTATAAATCTTATCTTAATAAAAATATTGTTTAAATAATTATTAAATTTATTTTTAAGTTTTTATAAAAACTCTTGTTTAATTCTATTAGTTATAAAAAATTAGAATGAACTTAATTATTATATTTAATATATTTTTATTATAATTTTTTATAAAAAATATACTCTTTAAATTATTTTTAATTAAAAATAATTTAAAGAGTATTAAAATATTATAAATTTATGCTGCTCTATCAGTTTGTGAAGATCTATCTTTACGAATATCTTTAAATAAATTTATACAAATCCCTAAAATTAATCCTATTACTGAAGGTAAAATCCAACCAAGTCCTTGTGAATAAAGTGGTAATTTCATACATAAATTATTCAAAAATTGTACTTTGACTCCAGCTCCACTTAATGCATATAATATACTTACTATAGCAGTAAATAAAATTGTAAATCCATACACTATTGAGCTTTCCTTAAAAAACTTATCTATAATAGATAATAAAATAAGTACTATTGCTACTGGATAAATTGCATTTAATACTGGAACTGATACTGATAAAATTTTTGTAAGTCCCATATTAGCAAGAACCATACTTGAAACTGTAAGTATTCTTACAAAAGTTATATATTTCACTCTTGGAACTATAGTTACAAAATATTGACTACAAGAAATTATAAGTCCAACAGAATTTGTTAAACATGCAAGAGTAAAAATTAATGCAAGTAATACAACCCCTGGTTTTCCAAAAATATATAGCATTATATTAGCTAAAGTTTGTGCTCCATTACTAGTTTCTCCAAATCTTCCTCCACTAGTAGCTCCTAAATGTGAAAGCATAAAATATATAATTATTAATAAGCTTCCTGCTATTATTCCTGCCTTTATGGAATTTGATATCATAGATTTTTCATCTTTAATCCCCTTCTCTTTTATTACTAAAGATATTACTATCCCAAAATTTAATGCTGCTATAGTATCCATTGTTAAGTATCCATCTAAAAATCCTTTTACAAAAGGTGAATTTATATACTCTCCTGTTGCTCTTCCATATCCCCCTAATGGTTTAAATAAACTAGCTATAAATATTCCTGATATTAAAATTAATAATGTAGGTGTTAAAACCTTTCCCATACGATTTACTAGTTTAGATGGTGTTAAACATAACCAGTAAGCCACTGAAAAAAAGATAAAAGTATATATAAATAATGCTAGTGATTTAGAAACTAATCCTTCTGGTAAAAATGGTGCTACTGCCATTTCAAAAGGTAAGCTTCCTGCCCTTGGAATTCCTAAACAAGGTCCTATTGATAAATATATTAAAACTGTAAATACCATTGCAAAATTAGAATTCACCTTTTTAGATAGTCCATGAAGTCCTCCTGATTTTGCTACTGCAATAACCCCTAAAATAGGAAATCCAACTGCAGTAATAAAAAACCCTAACATCGCTACAAAGGTATGACTACCTGCTTGTTGTCCTAAAAATGGTGGAAAAATTAAATTTCCTGCTCCAAAAAATAGTGAAAAAAGCATTAAGCTTATAAGTAATAAATTTTTTCTTGATAATTTATTCATTTAACTTCCCCCTATATGTACAATTTAAATCATTTAGTATTTCATAATAATATCTCTTTTTATGTCTATAAAAAATCCCCCTTAGATATTTAAAAATATTAGTTTTATTTTAAAAAAATATATAAAAAAAACCTTATCCCTAATAAAAGGGACGAGGTTTAATCGCGTTACCACCCTAATTCTATAAAATAAAAAAATATATAAATATTTTATAGCTCTCTAATACGTACTAATAATACGCTTTTCTTTTAACGGTGAAACTCCGATAAAGCTTACTATATTTCAGCTTTACTTCTCAGAGATGATTTTCAAATATATATTGAACATTGGCTTTCAGCAAAATACCAACTCTCTTTAGAACAAAAATATAATTTACTTTTTCTCTTCATAGAATTTAATTAGAATTTGTTTTTTTAAATATTATACCTTTTAAATTAGAATGTCAATATACTTTATTAAATAAATATATTATTTTAATAAATTTAACTTGTATTTTTTAATTTTTTAATATTATATAAAATTACTTAATATAATATTAAAAATAATATCCTATAAAATAATTTTTAATTCATATATTTTACAGGATATTATTAATTTTTAATATTTAATTTTTTACTATTTCATTAATTTACAAATATCATTTGTAAACTCTACTGGATCTTTTATTGGCAATCCTTCTATAAGTAATGCTTCATTATATAATAAATTAGTATATAATTTAAATTTTTCTTTATCCTTCTCGAAGGATTCCTTTAAAGCCTTAAATACATCTCCATTAGTATTTATTTCTAAAACTTTATCTACATTTAGATTATCATTATTAGGCATAGCACTTAATATTTTTTCCATCTCTATACTAATTTCACCTATATTAGATATACATACTGGATGATTTTTTAATCTTTTTGATGCCCTAACTTCTTTAACTTTATTATTTAAAATATTTTTCATCTCTAAAAATAAATCTTTATTTTCTTCATTTTCTTTTGAAATTTCTTCTTTATTTTCTTCTGATTCTATTCCTAAATCACTGCTTGATATAGATTTAAATTCTTTATCCTTATATTTCATCATCATCTTTATAGCAAATTCATCTATATCCTCTGTAAAGTATAGAATTTCATATCCTTTGTCTAAAACAAATTCTGCTTGCGGTAATTTTTCTATTCTATCTATGGAATCTCCTACAGCATAATAAATATATTTTTGATCGTCTTTCATTCTTGAAATATATTCTTCCAAAGTTACCATTTTCTTTTCTTTTGAAGAGTAGAACATTAATAAATCTTGTAAAAAGTCTTTATTAGCTCCAAAATCACTATAAACACCAAATTTTAATTGTCTTCCAAAGGAATTATAAAAGATTTCATATTTATCTCTTTCTTTTTTTAGTAAATTTTCAAGTTCACTTTTTATTTTATTTTTTATGTTTTTAGCAATTAATCTTAATTGTCTATCATGTTGTAAAATTTCTCTTGATATATTTAAAGATAAATCTTCTGAGTCTACTATTCCTTTTACAAAAGCAAAGTAATCTGGTAATAGTTCTCCACATCTATTCATGATTAAAACACCATTTGAATATAATTCTAATCCTTTTTCATATTCTTGAGTATAAAAATCATATGGTGTTTTTTCTGGAATAAATAAGATTGCATTATAGCTTACAACACCATCAACGCTAATATGAATATGCTTTAAAGGCTTATCAAATCCATAATGTTTTTCCATATAAAAGTTATTATAGTCTTCATCTGTAAGCTCATTTTTATTTTTTCTCCATATAGGAACCATACTATTTACTGTTTCTTCTTCTACATATTCTTCATAGTCATTTTCAGAGCCTTCTTTAAGTTTTCTTTTAGTTATATCCATTTTTATAGGATATCTAATAAAATCGGAATATTTTTTGATTAATTCTTTTAATTCATATTCCTCTAAATATTTATCAAAATTTTCATCTTCTGTATTCTCTTTTATTTTAAGTATTACATCTGTTCCAACAGAATCCTTTTCACAAGGTTCTATTGTATATCCATCTACTCCTTCTGATTCCCATTTATATGCCTTATCACTTCCAAAAGTTTTACTTATAACAGTAACTTTATCTGAAACTAAAAATGCAGAATAAAATCCTACTCCAAATTGACCTATTATATCATGTTCAAGTTCAGCTTCTTTTTCCTTTTTGAATTGTAAAGAACCACTGTTAGCTATAATTCCAAGATTATCTTCTAGCTCCTCTTTTGTCATTCCAATACCAGTATCGGAAATTTTTAAAGTTCTATTTTCTTTATTAGGCGTAATTTTAATATAATAATCTTCTTTATTAAAACTTAAAGAATCATCCACTAATGTTTTATAATAAATTTTATCAATAGCATCACTAGCATTAGAGATTAATTCTCTTAAAAAAATCTCCCTATGAGTATAAATAGAGTTAATCATAAGATCTAATAACCTTTTAGATTCTGCTTTAAATTGTTTTTTTTCCATGTCAAATCTCTCCTTTCAAAATGTAAAGCATAAAATTTATAAATTAATTTTTTAAATAATCATATTTATAAAATAATTTTTGTGTAAATTATCTTATAAATACCTTTCAAATCCATTTGTTAATAATAAAAAGTTAAAAAATTTTATTATTAGCACTCTTACAAGTAGATTGCTAATAACAATTTTTATATACCATATTCTGAATTTTTTGTCAATATTCCATCTTCTATATTCAATATTTTAATTTTTTACAACTTAAAAATAAATATAGGTTATACCTTCACATAAAAGGTATAACCTATAATAGCTTTTAAATAATTAAATTTTGATTTTAAATGAATATATTTTAGTTTATTTTATATTATTTAGTTTTTATAACTTTCTTACAAGCTAACACAATATCTTCTGCAGTCATATTATATTTTTTTGAAAGGAATTTCATACTTCCAACTTCTCCAAAATGATCATCTACTCCTACAGGTTCTACTGATACAGGATAGTTTCTAGCTACCACTTCAGAAACAGCACTATAAAGTCCTCCGATTATATTATGGTTTTCACAAGTTACTGCTGCTTTAGTCTTTTTTAATGAATTTAAAATTATATCCTTATCAATTGGTTTTATTGTATGTATATTTATTACTTCAGCATTTATACCTTCATTTTTTAACATTTCACAAGCATCTATTGAAGGTTTACACATAATTCCTGTGCAAAAAATAGTTACATCTGTTCCCTCTTTTATAACATCACCTTTATATAAATCAAACTTATAATTTTCATCATATATTTTAGGTGCTTCTTTTCTTGGCATTCTTAAGTATAGTACCCCTTTGTGATCAACTGTTTCAATTAAAGCTTCTTTTAACTGAACCTCATCAGCAAGGTCTACAATAGTTACATTTGGTATACTTCTTAAAACTCCGATATCTTCAAAACTCATATGAGTTCCCCCATTAAGTTCTGAAGCTATTCCTGCATCTGTTCCTATTATTTTTATATTTTGCTTAGCATAAGCCATTGATATTGCTATTTGATCACATATTCTTCTTGTTGAAAATGCTGTAAATGTACATATATAAGGATTCATACCATAAGCACTCATTCCAGCAGCCATAGAAGCCATATTTTGCTCACTTATTCCTGTATCAAAAGCTCTTTCTGGAAATACTTTTCTAAGAGGCATTGTTCCATTAGCTTCTGCTAAATCTCCATCCATAAATATAATATTATCATGTTTGTTCATCAAGTTTTCCATTGTTTCACATAATACTTTTCTCATTTCCATAATAAAGCCCCCTATCTTAATTCCTCTATTGCATTTTTAAATTCTTCTTCTGTAAGCCCCATACTATGACATTTGTACCCTGCCTTTTCTATAGGAGAAACTCCCTTACCTTTTTTAGTATCTAATATGATTGCTATTGGTTTATCTTGGTTTTTCCCCTTTTCAATAGCTTCATGAATTTCTACTAAATTATGTCCATCTACTTCTAGTACATACCATCCAAAAGCCTTCCATTTATCTGCCATAGGATCCATGTTAATTATGTCCTTTGCTTCTCCATCTAACTGTAACTTATTATAATCTACAAATAAAATTAAATTATTTAATTTAAATTGTGGTGCTGCTAGAGCGGCTTCCCATACTTGTCCTTCATTACACTCTCCATCACCAACTATACAGTATATATAAGCATTATCCTTTTTTATTTTTGAAGCTTTAGCCATTCCAACTGCACAACTTATTCCTTGTCCTAAAGAACCTGTTGTCATATCTACACCATTAGTTCTATTCATATCACAATGGCTTGGAAGAAGAGTATTCTCCTTATTTAATGTAAGTAAATCTTTCTCTTCTATATATCCTTTATCTGCTAGAACTGCATATAAAGCTGGACCTGCATGACCTTTAGATAAAACTAATCTATCCCTATTTTCTTTCTTTGAATTTTTAGGATCTATATTCATTTCTTTATTATATAAAAGAGTTAAAACTTCTACTATAGATAAACTTCCACCATAATGTCCTTTTCCAACACTATGTATTTCCTCTAATATTAATCTTCTAATTTTATTGCATTTTTCAGCTAAAAACTTTTCTTCCTCTCTTCTCATAATGCTTCCTCCATTCTATTTAATATTTATTTATTATATTTAATACTTCATCTTTAGATGAAGCATCCATAAGCTTTTGTATATCATTAGGATTATTTATTATATCCATAAATTGAGACAGTGCATGTAAATGAGCCTCTTTATCCTTTGTTGCAAAAGTTAATACAATCTTTACTGGATCATTAAATTTACTATTAAATTTAATTGGATATTTTAAGTTAATGAAACTCATTGAAGTTTTATTTATCTCCTGTGGTAAATTAGCATGAGCTAAACAAACTCCTGGAGCTATAACCATATATGGTCCTAAATTTTTCAAATTATATATTATTGCCTTTCCATATTCTTCAGTTACATAACCTTTCTTCTTAAGAGGTTCAACTCCCTTTAAGATTACCTCTTCCCAATCTTTACAATTAAGCTTTAATTCTATTGTCTCTTTTTTTATGAATTCTGAAATAGAAATATTTTTTTTCTCCTCTGGAAACTTTTCTTCCTGTCTTTTTAGTTCGTATAATATTTCATATCTTAGTTGTTCTTCATCTTTTACATCACAATATTTTTTTATAGTTTTAATAATTCTATTAGCCTTTTCTATTTCATCATTTGCCTCTTCCTTCTTTACTATAGGTAAAAGATGATTATTTAATATTAAATAATCCTTTTCATTAAGGAGAGGACTTATTTTCATATACTCATCCTCTTTAAGATTCGGTATATCAATTGTACTAATTATATAATCACAAGACTTTACAATCGTCCTATCTATATTTCTACTTGCATATGTACCTAATATCTCTACCTGAAATTTTTGAGAAATACTTGCTGCTATCATCTTAGAAGTTCCTATACCTGTTCCACAAACAATAATTATCTTAGCTTTTTTACTTTTTCTTTGTTCATAAAGTCTTAAAGCTGCTCCATAATGTAAAACTATGTATGATACTTCATGTTCACTTAATGGACTTCCTATAAATTCTTCTAAGTATTTACTGGCTGCCTTTACTATATTAAATAATTCTTGATATTTAGTTTTTATCTTGTCAAATAATGGATTCACAAGATTAGATCCATATTTAATTCTATATATACTAGGTCTTAAATGAAGAATTAGTCCTTCTATTAAACCTTCTTTTTCTTCATCAAATTTTATTCCATAAGCCATTTCTACATATTCTGTCATTAAATTAACAACTTTATTTAGGGCTCCATCTTTATATTTATTTTCCCCTTGAGATATATTTTTTAAAACTTTAGCTCCTAATAAATGTATTACTATATAGCTTATTTCCCCTTCTGGCACTTTAATTTTATAATGATTTTCTATTTTTTTAATTATTTCTTTAGAAACCTCATACTCCTTAGTTTCCTTTGCCATTTCCTCATTTATGTTAGGAAAATATATATCTTTATTAAGTTGAACTCTTTTTATCATTATTGATAAATGAGTAACAAGACCGCCATAGGCTTCATCACTAAACTCTCTTTTAAGCTCTATTTCTGCTCTCTTTATAAGTCCATCTATAAAATCTATATCAATATCTGAAAATAACGTATCAAACTGTAAATTGTTTATTTTTGATTGAATTGATTTTCTTGAAACATAATTTAACAAATCCTCTGAAGATGTTGATTTATATATTATATCTACAACTGCATTCCTTTTATCTATTTCATTTCCTTCTACTATCATTCCTATTTTAGGTTTTCTAATTAAGGTAAGATTTCTTTCTTTTAGCCACTGTTCTATAGAGTCTAGCTCTTTTAATAAAGTATTTTTAGATACACATAATTTTTCTTCAAAAAATCTTATTTTTACAGGAGTATTACTTTGAAGTAATTTAAGAAGCATATGTAAATATCTTTCTTCCTTAGAATATACATATTTATAAGGAGTATATTCTCCTACAAATTTTTTTAAATACTCTTTAAGATTTTCATCATTAGGAACTTTTATTCCCTTTTTATACTTTTTATCTAAATACCCAAATCCATTTTTAATTAGAAACTTTTCTATTTTATCTATTTTATATCTTATTGCTCTATTAGTTACTTTATATTTTTCCGCTATTTCATCTATCTCTACAAAATCATTTTTGTCTACAAGATATTGTAATATTTGAATACAGCTTTCATTAAGTTCCATATTGTTTCAATCCTTTCTACTTTTATTATAAAGAATCATAGTCCATAAAAATATTGCTTATATGTAATCTTTTCTTCGTATTAAAATTGAAAAAATGAACCTTTAAATAATTTAAAGACTAACTAAATCTACATAGATACTTTTAAAATCTTTTTCGTTAAATAAATTTTAAAAAAGCTATAACAAAAATTACCTGTAAAATTTTTTATTATTAAATTTATCTTTTGAATTTAGTTAACTTAAAATATAGTTTCTATATATTAAATAAAATTTTAATTTACAAGTAAAAACATATATTTAAAAAGACCGTAGTAGATTTTTTTATCTTTCTACCTACGGTCAAATTTTATACTTTATTTTTATAAATTAATAACTTCTTGTTTTTATCTACTATATAAACATCTTTATATTATTTAACAGACCTTTAACTAAAATCCAAATAATGCTGTTATTTTAGCTAAGATAATTCCGATTACTCCAAAGTCTGCATCACTAAATGTAGTTCCTGTATAACCAAGTCCCCCTAGTGTTGGCATTAATAACGCTGGTAAGAAAGTGATTATTAACCCATGAGTAAAGGCACCTAATATAGCTCCTCTTTTTCCTCCTACAGCATTACCAAATACTCCTGCTGTAGCTCCACAGAAGAAGTGAGGCACAACACCTGGTAATATAACTGGTGCTTTTAAGAATATTAATATAAACATTCCAACTATACCACCAACAAAACTTGATAAAAATCCTATTAAAACTGCATTTGGTGCATAAGGGAATACTACTGGACAATCTAATGCTGGTTTTGCATTAGGAACAAGCTTCATAGCAATTCCTCTAAACGCTGGTACTATTTCTCCAAGTATTAATCTAACACCTGCAAGGATTACATAAACTCCACCAGCAAATGTTATTGCTTGAATTAATGAGAATACTATAAGATTTTGTCCACCACTTAATTCTTTAACGTATTCCGGACCTGCTGCTATTGCAACTATTAAATATAGTATTAACATTGTTAAACTTATTGCAACTGATGTATCTCTTAAGAAAGTTAATCCTTGAGGGAATTTCATCTCTTCTGTTGACTTAGATCCTTTACCTACAAGCTTTGCAACGCCTGCAGCTACAAGATATCCAAAAGTTCCAAAGTGTCCAAAGGCGATATTATCTACCCCTGTAATTTTTTTCATTATAGGTTGAGCTAAGGCTGGCATCAAGGCCATTATAAACCCTAGTAATAAAGATCCTACTATAACTAATGGTGCTCCGCTAACTCCACCAGCTATTAATATTGCAGCTAACATACAAGCCATATATAATGTATGGTGTCCTGTTAAGAATATGTATTTCATCTTTGTAAATCTTGCTATTAATATATTAACTATCATTCCTAAAGCCATTATTAAGGCTGTTTGAGTTCCATAATCTTTTAATGCCATTCCTACAATAGCCTCATTATTAGGAACTATTCCTGTAATTCCAAAACCATATTGAAACATTTTACCGAAGTAATCTAGTGCACCAACAACTATTGTAGCACCACCGCCAAGAACTAAAAATCCCATTATAGTTTTAATAGTTCCAGTAACGCAATCAGATATTGGCTTCTTTTGAAATATAAGACCAATTAAAGCAACTAAACCAACTAATATCGCTGGAGTACTTAATATATCTAATAAAAATTGCAACATATAATTTCATCTCCTTTTAACCCTATTACATTTAAGAATTTTTTCTTTTGTGCATTATTATATTTATCTTAAAGAAATCCTTTTAATAAATTTAGATATAATTTAATTTCTTTAATGTAGCACTTAATTTTTCTTTTAATTCGTTCATGTCTATCATATTATTTAATGAAACAACTTCTCCACCTAGGCCTTCTAATCTAACTGCTATATCTCTTGTTCCAACATAAATATCTGCTTTAATTCCCTTTGCTGATGAAAGGTCTGAGTGACTTACTTCTATACCAGTTAAGTTTAATTCACTAAGAACCTTTTCTATCTTCATCTCGATCATAAAGCTACTTCCTAATCCACTTCCACAACATACTAATATTTTCATAATTAATTCCTCCTAAAATTTAATCTTTTATATTTTTTAACTTTTAAAATTTAATTTTTTTTATATTTTTTTAAGACTTCTAAAATTTCTTCTTCTGAATCAGCTTCAAAAATTTTATTTAAGTCTTCATTATTCATAAATATTTCCATTAAATTTGAAAGTAAGTCTAAATGACTAGTATTATCCTTAGCAGCTAAGGTAACAATAAGTTTCACTGGATCATTTTGTTCACTTCCAAAGTTTATAGGATTTTTTAATGTAACTAAACTAATACCTGTTTCATTTACACCACTTTCTGGTCTTGCATGCGATAATACAATTCCTGGGGCTATCACCATATATGGTCCTAATTCTTTAAAATTATTAATTATAGCTTCTTTATATCTTTTTTCAACAACATCTTTTTCTTCTAAAAGAGCTGCTCCTACCTTTATAGCATCTTCCCAATAAGTGCAATTTTCTTTTACTTTTATAAATTCTTTTACTACTAAATCTCCTATCATATAATCCACTTCCATTCCTGCATTAAATTGTTGCCCCTTAATGTATCTTTATTATATATAATTTTAAAAACACTTTGAATATGTTTACAGTCCCTTCTATTTCGAATTAAAAGTGAAAAATTGAACTAATAGATTTCATAAAAAAACCATCATGAAGGAATTTTAATTCCTTCATGATGGTTTTTTAAATATTATTTTATTAATATTATTTTAATAGAGAAATACTTGTATCAATTACTTCTGGTTTTCTTTTAAATAGGAACTCTCCCCTTCTAACAGAGCAGTTAATTCCTACTCTTTCAATAATTGCATCAAATTCATTTTTAGCATTTAATACTATAAAGTTTGCATCTTTTCCTACTTCTATTCCATATTTATCTTGTATATGAAGAGTTTTTGCCCCATTAGTTGTTATTAAATCTAATGCATTATTTATCTCATCAAAAGACATCATATGACAAATATGAATTCCAAAATCTAATATATTCATTAAATTACCATTTCCTAATGGATACCATGGGTCTGAAATTGAATCCTGTGCAAAACAAACATTTATTCCAGCATCATTTAATTCCTTAACTCTTGTAAGTCCTCTTCTCTTTGGATATGTATCATATCTTCCTTGAAGATGGATATTTTCAGTAGGACATGATATAAAGTTCATATTTGCAAGTTTTAAAAGTTTAAATAATTTAAAGGCATAGGCATTATTATATGAACCCATTGCACAAGCATGGCTTGCTGTTGTAAGCTCTCCTATTCCATTCATATAAACTTCCGCTGCTAATAATTCTACAAATCTTGATTGCTCATCATCAGTTTCATCACAGTGAATATCAATTAACTTATTATATTTCATAGCAAGTTCTACAGTCTTTTTAACTGATTTTTCTCCCATTTCTCTTGTAAATTCAAAATGAGGAATACCTCCTACTACATCTGCTCCCATTTTTAATGCTTCTTCTACCAATTTATCTCCATTTTTATATGAATACATTCCTTCCTGTGGAAAAGCTATTATTTGTATATCAACAATGTCTTTTACCTCTTCTTTTAGTTCCATAATAGCCTTTAAACAAGTAAACTTTGGATCTGTTACATCAACATGAGTTCTAAGATATTGAGTTCCATATAATATTTCCTTTTTTAAAGCAATTCTAGCACGTTCTTTTACTTCTTCCACAGTCATATTTCCTTTAGTTTCTGACCATCTTTGAATTCCTTCAAAAAGAGTACCTGTTCCATTATTTGCACCAGGCATACGAGCTGTATAAACATAATCTAAATGTATATGAGGATCTACATAAGGTGGAACCACAAGGTCACCTTTTAAATCATATTTTTCTACATCTTTATATTTGTCTGAAAGATTAGGTCCTATCTCTTTATAAACTCCATCTTCAACAAGTAAATCAACTAATGCTTCTTTTCCTTTTAATCTAGCATTTTTAAATAGAATAGCTTTCATTTAAATAATCTCCCTTCAGTTTTTACTTAAATTATTAAAAATTTTACCTAGTAACCACTTATCAATAAAGGAAGTTTAACATAAAATTAGTATGTAATCATTGTATTAATTGTACAAGAATACTTTAATAAAATTGTATGTATATAGAACATATTTTTACACTTATATTTGTATTTTTTGTACATTGTATGTGATATATTCTAATAGTATACTGTGACCATAATGAAAATTGTTAAATATTTATTTTATAAAAAATAATTTAAAGACAGGAAAAGGAGACGTTATTATGTATGAAAATGTAAAAATGGAAAACATGACTTGGAAAGAATTTGCAAAGAAAAAAGATGATATAATAATCTTACCAATAGGATCTACAGAACAACATGGTCCTCATCTACCTACTTGTGTAGATACTGTACTTGCAAATGGTTTTGCTTATCGTATAGCAGAAAAAATCAATGGTGTAGTTGCTCCTGCAATTTCCTATGGATATAAATCAAAACCATTAAGTGGTGGTGGCCCATTATTTCCTGGAACTATAGACTTAAACGGAGCTACCCTTCAAGCTCTAGTAATGGATATAATTGATGAATTTGTTCGTGATGGATTTACAAAGATATTTATTTTAAGTGCTCACTTTGAAAATGAAGCTTTTATTGTTGAAGCTATGGATTTATGCTCTGCAAAATATGGAGATAAAGTTCAAATTCTTCTTACTAATTGGTGGGATCCTATGTCACCAGATGTAATTGATAAAGTTTTTGATGAAGTTCCATTCCCAGGTTGGGCTCTAGAGCATGCTGCTGTAACAGAGACCTCATTAATGATGTATTTTGCTCCAGAATTAGTTAGAGAAGATAAAATTTTAGATACAGAAAATGCAAGCCCAGCTACTTACTATAAATATCCTATAGAAAAGGATATAGTCCCTGAAACCGGAATCCTTGCATCAGCTAAATCTTCTTCAGCAGAAAGAGGAAAAATAATTGTTGATGATGTTATACCAAACATTATTAAAATTATTGATGAAGCTTTTAAATAAAATTTATAATAAATTTATACAAAAAGTAGGGATATTATGAAAACTAAAGGAATAATTCTTACAATGTTATCCTCTATTACCTTTGGATTTGCTTTTACTCTTGGCCCTATGACTTATGGTCTTGAGGGAAGTAATCCTGTAACACTAACTTTTTTAAGAAATTTTTTAAGTTTACCATTTTTATTGATTATAATTTTAATGTTAAAAATTGATTTAAAAGTAACTAAAAAACAGCTTAAAAACTTAATAATACTAGGTTTTATTGGAAACGCACTTACAACATTAATGTTAAATATGGCCTTTTCTTACATAGACGTAGGAATTGTAACTCCAATACATTTTACTTATCCCATATTTGTAACACTTGGATGTGTTATATTTTTTCATGAAAAGTTAAGTAAACAAAAAATTATGGCATTAATTATTGCAATGTCTGGTATAGGATGCTTTTTTATAACTGCATTAACTTCTGCATCTATTGGTTCTAGCACATTACTAGGTTTGTTTTTAGCAATAGCCTCAGGAGTATTTTATGCATTCTATATAATATTTATGGATAAAAGTGGGTTAAAGGGAGAACCTCCTTTTAAAATAACGTTTTATGTAGCTATTTCTTCAACTATTGGTATGCTTTTATATGGCGCAATTACAAAACAACTTGTTTTATCTTCATTAACAACTAAAGCATGGACTATATCTGCAATCTTTGCATTCCTATGTACAGTTGTTGCTCTATCCTTATTACAAGTTGGTATAAAAAATATAGGAGCAAGTGAAGCTGCTGTTATTAGCACCTTTGAACCTATAACAAGTGTAATTTTTGGAGCAATACTACTTGGAGAAAAAATCACATTAATAAAAATAGTTGCATGTATATTAATTTTTGCAGGAGTTTTAACCTTATCCTTTGCAAAAGAAAAAGTATCTTCTAAAAAAGATAAAAAATCCTTTATTAAGTATAAAGAATCTGAAAGTCTGTGACAAATTGTCACAGGCTTTCATTTATTCTTTAAAGTTAAAAATTCATAAATTAATATACTATTAAAAAGTTCTAAATCCACCATGGCATCGTTTAGATCTTTGTTTAAAAGATTTTTTATAGTTGATAATCTATAAAGCAATGTATTTCTATGAATAAAAAGTTCCTGTGAAGTTTTTACTAAATGCCTATTATTCTTAAAATAACATTTTAAAGTTCCTATTAAATCCATTCCATGATTTTTATCATACTCTAAAATAGGTCCTAGATTTTCATAGCAATATTGCCATATATCTTTAGTATCAGCTAATTCAACAAATAATCTTAAAATACCTAATTCACTATATTTAATAATTTTTGAATCCTTATTATATATACCAATCATCGAAGAAGCTTTTAACGCTTCTTTGTAACTTGCTTTTATTTCAGAATTTGTATTTCTAATTCTACTAAAACTTAAATTCATATCTATGTTTTGATACTTAGAACTTATAAACTTAAAAATATCTTCAACAAACCTAGTTGAATTCTTTGCATCTTCATGATTATTAGCAAAAATTAAAATCATTAAATAATTAGCATACTCCATATGTATTAAAGTATAATTATCATTATTTAAAACCTCTTCCAAAAAATTAATTATATCTTTATTTAACTTTTCTGATTCATTAGATGTTGTATTAGATATCTTTTTCATTTTTATCATTGATATGTAATGATAAGGTCTTAATTTTATATTATGAAATTCAGCAAGACCATTAGCATCTTCACATAATTGATCTTGAGAAAAAAGAAGTGATTCAAAAAAATGCTTAGCATTTTTAGATTCTTCTCTCTTTTGCTCTATCTTAAAGAAAATTTCCTGTATAATATCTATTAATTTAATATCCCAAGGCATTATAAATAAAGGTAAATTTTCTTCATTAGCTCTATTGATCATTTTTTCTGATATACTACTTATATAATTATTATCTATTAAAATTACAATTCCAGAAAGCTTTTTTTCTATAGATTCTTCTAAAAGCATATAAAGATTTTCATCATCTTTTTTATTATCTTTATATATAACAAATAAAAGTTCCCCTCCATAAAGCCACTCTGAAATAGATTCAGTAGTTCTTACATAAGGCCAAGAGATTTCATTATTTAAACCTCCTTCTCCAGCTAATAAAGTCGCCTTTGAAAAATGTTTAAGATTAGATAAGTCTCTACAACAAAAAGTCATAAGTTCACTCCTTTTTATCTAAGAAATTAAATATTTTTCTTTAAGTTAATGATTTGTTAAATTTATAACATTTAATTTTGCAAACAAATTATTGATTTAATATTAATTTCTTTATATCTCCATTTTATTCCACTTTTTATTGTATCATTTTTTGTTAAAATATTAAATAATATTGAATATTTTTAAATTAAATTTATTTTTTGCACTTCCTAATTCTATCTATCTAAATCCTACTTAATAATCAAAGTCTAAATCAAAATATGTAATCAACAAAAATAGTATTCTTAAAAAAATATATCAAATTGTTTAATTGTTCTTTTAACTTGTATATTATCTTTTATTACATAATATATTTTATAATCTCCCTATATATTATTAATTCACTTAATTTCTATATTTTTCAAAGGGATTTTTCATTATATTGTATTAGTATACACTTTAACAACTTATTTTCTATAACTCTTTTACAAATTTTTTCTGTTCATTATCTATTTTTTCAAATATCCCATTTATTAAATGATTTATTTCTTACTTATAAAAAGCTCTACTTTTTAAATGAATTATTTATAATTATAAAATTCATATGTATAAAAAAATATTATTTTTTAGTTAAAATTTATTATAAAAATATTTTTGTATATATTTACAAAAACATTAAATTAAATTTAAAAAATTAATTTTTAATAAATTTAATATGTTTGAGAGTTTATAATAAATTCTATATAGATTAATGCTTTCTAAAGATATATGGATTTATTTAAAAAAAATAAGGCAATTAGCTTAAAAATCATCTTCAATCCTTTCAAAATAAAATATTCTAATAAATTTTTATTTATATATAAAAAAATATAAAAATTTATTTAAACATATTATTTTTTTTTTAACTTATCATTAAAATATGAAATATTTGTATGTTTTGTTAATTTATAAATGAATTTTTTTATAATAGAATTTTTAATGTTTTGGATTATTCTAAAAATTTGGACTATTATGATATTGTAAACGTAATCAAATTTATTGAGGGGGGCTTTTAATGCAAGAAAAACTACTAAACTTAATAACAAGCAAAGATGAAACTTGGGATAAAAGGTGGAGATATAACTGTGCTATATTTATTTTAAGTTATATCTTCATGGGCGCTGTAACAGGAATAACTAACGATTCTTATGTTTCTTATTTAAATCTTACTGTTCCAGATGTTGTTAAAGCACTTCCTGCTTATGCATCAATTGGAACCTTTGTAATTGCACTTATACTCTTACTTACAAATAAAGTAGGATATAAAAAAATAGTTCTTTTAGCACCAATAATATTAATTGTTGGTTTATTTTCATGTATATATAGCAAAAATCCAACTGTAATATTATTTGCTAATATACTTGTTAATATAGGTGCTGCAATGTACGACTGTATATATCCTTTAATGTTTACCTCTTACACTCCTAAGGATAAAAGAACATCTATGTTTGCAAGAGTTATGTATTGTAACTTAATTAGCCAATCTATATTAACATTTTTAAATGGTAAAATAGTTGTTTGGAAATTTAGTAATTCCTTAAATATCTCCTATGGTGATGCAGCTACTCTATCAGAACATCAAAGTGAATTAACTCCACTTCAATTATCAGCTTATACATCATCTTATAGATTTGTACTATGGATTGCATTAATACTTACAGTTTTATCTTTATTTTGTTTATTCTTCTTAAAAGAAAAAGTTGAAGATTATAGAGAAACAGCTGAGGAAATTGCAGCAAGAAAGGCAGAGAAAAAATTCGACTTTAAATTATTTGCTAATAAATATGTAATTATGTGGGTTGTTATATTCGGTATTATAAGATTTGGTGCATTACTTGTAACACCATACTTCCCAATATATTTAAATAACTTTTTACATATAAGTAGAGGAGTTGTTTCTACAATAATAACATTCCAAACTTTAGCTATGGTTTTAGCATATTTTTGTACACCATATCTTGAAAAGAAATTTGGTTCCATAGTAACAATTGCATTAGTAACAATATTATGTACTCCTTTAATGGTTGTTATGGCTAATGGTGCTATGTTTGGTTCAAATGTAGCTTGGGTAATAGGTATAGTATTATTTTTAAGATCTGGAGTTGCAAATGCATCTGCTCCTATTGAGGGATCTTTACCATTAACTTTTGTACCTAAAAACTTAGTGCCTGCATATAATTCTCTTATATTAGTTACAAATTCAATTGTAGGAATTATAGCTGGATTATTTGCAAGATATTATCTACTTCAAACTGACAGTGGTTATGCAAATGCTTATTACATAGCTGGTGGAATATACTTATTCTGTAGTATTGTATTACTTATAGTATTTAATAAAAAATATAATAGAAGTTTAGATGATGATAAAATAGAACTTGATAAAGAGCCAGTTTAAAAAAATACCACCAGCTAAACTTAGCTGGTGGTATTTTTAAAGGATATAAATAATATTTTATATATCCTTAAATTGATATATGATTAAGCAATAAAATACCAGTAATTAGCATATACTCGATAATTATTACATAATAACTTTTTAATATAAATCGTATTTTAAATAGCACCATATCACAATATACTTCAATAAAATTTATATAGAGTAAATTTTATTGAAAGAACTTTATTTATTCTAAAAATCATATAAGTTTTATTTAATTATATTATATTTATCTTAATTTATCATAAAGAATATTAGATTTTTAATTGTTTACTTAATTTATAAATATAAATTTTTACAATAAAATTCCATATAATTTCAAAATTATTATTTTATAAAATTAATTAAAATTGTGAAGGGAGCATTCTTTATGGAAGAAAAGTTGTTAAATCTAATAACAAGCAAAGATGAAACTTGGAATAAAAGGTGGAAATATAACTGTGCTATATTTATTTTAAGTTATATCTTCATGGGCGCTGTAACGGGTATAATTAATGACTCTTATATTTCTTATCTAAATCTTACTGTTCCAGATGTTGTTAAAGCACTTCCTGCTTATGCATCAATTGGAACCTTTGTAATTGCACTTATACTCTTACTTACAAATAAAGTAGGATATAAAAAAATAATTCTTATTGCACCAATAATATTAATTGGTGGCTTACTTGCGTGTATATATAGTAAAAGTCCAACTGTAATATTATTGGCTAATATACTTGTTAATATAGGTGCTGCAATGTACGATTGTATATATCCTTTAATGTTTACTTCTTATACTCCTAAAACTAAAAGAACATCAATGTTTGCAAGAGTTATGTATTGTAACTTAATTAGCCAATCTATATTAACATTTTTAAATGGTAAAATAGTTGTTTGGAAGTTTAGTAAATCTTTAAATGTATCTTATGATAATGCTGCTACTCTATCAGAACATCAAAGCGAACTAAATCCAACACAATTATCCGCTTATACATCATCTTATAGATTTGTATTATGGATTGCATTAATACTTACAATTTTATCTTTATTTTGCTTATTCTTCTTAAAAGAAAAAGTTGAAGATTATAGGGAAACAGAGGAGGAAATTATAGCAAGAAAGGCTGAGAAAAAATTCGACTTTAAATTATTTGCTAATAAGTATGTAATTATGTGGGTTGTTATATTTGGCTTTATAAGATTCGGTGCATTACTTGTAACACCATACTTTCCAATATATTTAAATAACTTTTTACATATAAGTAGAGGCGTTGTTTCTACAATAATAACATTCCAAACTTTAGCTATGGTTCTAGCATATTTTTGTACACCATACCTTGAAAAGAAATTCGGATCTATAGTAACAATTGCATTAGTAACAATATTATGTACTCCTTTAATGGTTGTTATGGCTAATGGTGCTATGTTTGGTTCAAATGTAGCTTGGGCAATAGGTATAATTTTATTTATAAGATCTGGGGTTGCAAATGCTTCTGCTCCTATTCAAGGTTCTTTACCATTAACTTTTGTACCTAAAAACTTAGTGCCTGCATATAATTCTCTTATATTAGTTACAAATTCTATAATAGGAATTATAGCTGGATTATTTGCAAGATATTATCTACTACAAACCCAAAATGGATATGCAACTGCTTACTATATAGCTGCAGGCTTATACTTATTTGCTAGTATTTTATTACTTATAGTATTTACTAAAAAGTATAATAGAAATTCCACTGAAGAAAAGATAATTACTGAAGAAAAAACAGTTACTGAATAAATAATTTTATAACAAAAAGAACCTATAAAAACACTTTTATAGGTTCTTTTTTAAAATAACTTTATTTTAATTTATATTATTTATTTTGTAAAAATGTAACTTTAGCTAATTGTATGTCAGTATTTTTTACATCTTTTATAGTTCCACTATTTAATTTATATTTTATATTTTTATATTGTGGAAATTCTATTTTTATAAATTGAGTATCTTTAGGTAAGTTGTAAGCATCAAATGTTGTTCTTGCATATCCAGGATGTTTTTCTATAAAATTATCTACTATTTTTATATCATTAAACTCACTCCAATTTTCTCCATCCTTAGATATAAATAATTTAAAATCAATATTACCACTTATTAATGCGGATCTAATTGAATATCCTTCATACCCTCCTGCACTTCTATTCCAATTAACTTTATCTTCGATAGTTTGATAATAAGTAGTTAGATGTACATCTTTAACATTAGGTATATTATAAATTATAGACTCCTTATTAGAATTTTCACCAACAGCTATACGACTATTTTCTAATCTAGGTTGTCCACCATAATAAAAATTATCTTTATTTTCTTCATTTAAATTTCCATCTGATAATTTAATTAAATTATTTGTATGAGAATAAGGGGTTATCTCATAACCTTTATCTTCCTCTTTATTAAGGCCCTTTAAATCATCAAATTTTACTTTTGCTTGATTTGGCATTTGATATACTCTTATCCAATCAATTAAATAATCTGAATTTTGCTTTGTATTTTGTTTGTTATAATCAACATCACCTACCCAGCCATCTCCAACTTGAGTCTCTAATATTGGAAACATTGGTCTATTATGCATACCGTCTCTACCATCATCTCTTCCTTCTGTACTTTGAAATACTAGCTTTCCATCTATATACCATTTTATAATTTCTGGATCCCATTCCACTTCAAAAACATGAAAATCTTGACTCCAAGCTTCATAGTTTATATGACTAATGCCATTAGAACCTTTATTTTTTCCTAATATTCCAAAATGATTAGTTGTCCATACACTCCAAGGATCTTGTCCCAAATATTCTAAGACATCTATTTCATCATGTCCTGTTTCATCTTGAGATAACATCCATATAGCCGGCCAGATTCCTTGAGAGTCATTTACTTTCGCCCTTACTGCCATACGTCCAAACTGAAATGAATATTTATTTTTTGATTCAACTCTTCCAGATGACCAAGTAACTTTTTGTTTATTTATACTTTGTCCTAAATAATTATCTACTCCAACTGCTTCAATTAATTTATCAGTACTGTTATAATTTTTTGTATTTATTGCTAAATAACTATTTTGTCCATCTTTTTTTATACTTACTGCATATTTATTATAGATTGCTCCATGATTCACCATTCCATCTATAATAGTCCATTTACTTTCGTCTATTTTATCTCCGTTAAATTCATCACTCCACACAAGTTGATTATACTTTGAAATTGGTTCAACATATTCTTCTTTATTCTCATTATAATTATTTCCTGTTCCCCATATTTCAATTTCTGAATACTTTGTTTTACTATTTCCATCTTTATCAACAATAAAACGAACATATCTACCTCTAATATTAGAGGATAACTTTACTACCTCTAAATTATCCTTTTGTCTCCAATTAGTTTTATTAAAAACTTCTCTGAATCCACTATTAGGTGAATTAGAAATAGCTACTTTAACAGTTCTATATTTTCCTGGTTCTAATTTAAACTTTATTGTATCAAATTTATAAGTATTTTTATATTCAAATTGAAGCCAATTTTCCCCTAAACTATTATGTACAGCATAATTATTATCTACTTTTCCATCTGTAATTGCTTCTATATTAGTTGGATCTAATCCATAAACATAAGGAAGCTTTCCATTTGATAGATTTATAGATTTTTTATCATGGGGATTGCTTGGAAGTTCTGATTTTGGAACTCTTGCCATAACTTCAATTTCATTATAAAGATTTCCATTACTATATCCCTTCCATGTACTATTTGTGTTTTGAATATAATGTCCTCTTCCCCAAATACGTATATATTGAGCATTAATAGACCTATCTAGATTTATAATCTGTGGATTACCCTTACTTTCCTTACTTTCAACAATATCTTGATTTTTAAATATAACAGTAGTTTTATCTTTTTCAAAACTTGGACTAGTTGATAATTCCACCTTTACATCTTTATAGGTTGATACTGCATTATCATAAGTATTTCTATATATTTTAATTTGTTCTACATCACGAATCTTTTTAAAGTCATATTGTAAAAAAGTAGGTTCCCACTTGCTATATCCATTATCTGGTCCACCTATTTCTTCTCCAACTATTACTTTAGTATTTAAATTATCATCATTACTAGATGAATTATCACCATCAGTGGCTGAATCTGGATGTAATATTGCTACCTGTGGCACAGTAGAATCTCCACTAATAATCATATGCTTACTATTAGTAGTAGGTCTTAAGCCAGATAATATATTGGTAAGCAAATATTGATTTTCACTGGCAAAGGCTACTCCACTGAAAGTATTTAACAAAAGGGTTCCTACAAAAATAGATAAAGTAAAAATTACCTGTGTCTTTTTAACTTTTGACAAAAAATCCATAATACTCTTATCCCCCTTAATCATTAAAATATATAAACTTCTATAATTTTCTTAATACATAAAGTACTGATGAAAAATCATTCCCATTATTACAAAAATCCTCATTATTTATTGATATACCAATATTCATAAGCTCATCCCCCTTAAAATATTTCTCATAAGGATGATTTAATTTATAAGTTTCATTTGTGTCTAATCCAACTAATTTTATTCTTTCTTTTCCTTCATTGGCATGATTTAAAATTTTATAACATCCTAAAATAACAGTTTTCTCATCCTTTGATTTTATCATCCAAGCTGCAATATTATTGCTATATGGATTCTTTATTCTATAAAATTCACCATACTGAAAAGCTTCTCTATTTTCCTTATAGAATTGTATCTGTTTAATTATTTTTTCTTTTTCATCATCTAATAGGTTATTAACATTAAGCTCATAACCTAGGTTACCAAAGTATGCTACATTACCTCTAGTTTCTAAGCTTGTTTCCCTAAATACCTGTTGATTTGGACATTCTGATACATGACTCCCCATAGATATTAAAGGATAAACAAAAGAAGTTCCATATTGAATTTTTAGACGCTCAATAGCATCGGTATTATCGCTTGTCCATGTTTGTGGCGCATAATATAACATTCCTGGATCAAATCTTGCACCTCCACTGGAGCAAGATTCAAAAAGAACATTAGGAAATTTCTTTGTTAATTTATCATACATCTTATAAACATTTAAAATATATTTATGATATACAGTTCCTTGTAAATTATTTTCTTTAGTTTTGCTATAGCATTCTGTTATATATCTATTCATATCCCATTTTATATAGGAAATATTATAATCTGAAAGCAATTTCTCTATCTTACTATATATATATTCAACTACCTCATCTCTAGAAAAATCCAATGTATATTGATTTCTTGTATGAGAAGGTCTTCTAGTAGGATCATGAATAATCCAATCTGGATGATTTCTATAGAGATTGCTATCTTTATTAACCATCTCTGGTTCAATCCATATTCCAAAATTCATTCCAAGATCATTTATGCAATTTATTATTCCATTTAATCCATTGGGAAATTTTTCTTTATTTACAGTCCAATCTCCAAGTCCAGCCTTATCATTATTTCTTTCTCCAAACCATCCGTCATCTAAAACAAAAAGTTCTATTCCTAATTTTGAAGCATTTGTAGCTAATTTTTTAATTTTCTCTTCATCAATGGAAAAACTAAGTGCCTCCCAACTATTTAAAAGTATAGGTCTTACACTATTCTTCCATTTTCCTCTCATCAAACATTCCCTATATAAACTATGATAAACATTACTCATATAGTTTAACCCTCTATCTGAGTAAACAATAACAGCCTCTGGAGTATAAAACTCTTCATTTAAATTTAACTTCCAACTAAATCTATCTGGATGAATTCCCATCATAACTCTTGTTTGATTATAAGTATCTACATCAACTTCTGCTGCAAAATTACCACTATAAATAAGGGAAAAACCTAATACTTCACCAGAAAACTCATCTGTATTTGGTCTTCTAAGTGCAAAAAAAGGATTAAACTCTGCACTACTAGCTCCTTTTAAACTGTAAAAGCCCTGTGTACCTTCTTTAATATTCCTATTATGAACATGTCTTTCTCTTCCCCATGCACCATTAAGCTGAATCATATTATAATTAGTATCAGGTAAATCTAAATTAAAACTCATTGCTTTTTCTATAGTTATTAGCTTATTACTAAGATTTAAAAAACTTGAGCTTCTAGTAACAACTGGTCTATCTTCAAAAATAGTAAAATATAATTTTAGTTTACTTTCTATTACTTCATCGAATAATACAATCTCTAAAGTTGTTGCCTCTTCTTTATTTTCAACATATGTTTGTGGCAAATTAGGTAAAACTGATTTTCCTTTCATTATTTTATGACTTTCATATTTAAAATCTGAAATTTCACTTCCACTTTCTTGTTTTATTAAAAAAGCTCCTTTTCTAAAGTCAGATAAACCAAAAGTAGGATATTCTTGTCTAGTATTTTGTAGAGAGAATCCATTATCTCCTTCATATACATAGGCTGCTAAAGGTCTAAATGTTTCCTCAAATAAATGATTGTATGTTTTATAGGGATCTATTCTTTTTCCAAAATATAAATTTCCTATATGTCCATTAGGTAAAATATGAATAACGTAGCTAATTTCTTCATTATATAAATGAAATTCTTGTAACTCTTTATGAAAAATAATAGGCATTTTAATCCTCCTGTCTAAATTAAAGTATTTTAAAGTTTTCCACCTGAAGTTGCTATACCCTCAATAAATTGCTTTTGGAAAACAAGATAAATTGCTAACATAGGCCATATTGCTAATACAGCTGCAGCCATAAGTTGAGGATAATTTACAGAATAAGCACTTTGAATTTTTGATAATGCAGAAGATAATGTAGCAGCATCAGTATTTGTGTTAACTATTAGTGGCCACATTAAATCCTTAAATGCAAATAATGCTGTAAATATACTTAAGGCAACTAATCCTGATTTTGCTAGGGGTAACATAACCCTAAAGAATGTTTGTCCTATATTACAACCATCTAAATGAGCTGCTTCTTCTAACTCTTTTGGTAATCCCATAAAAAATTGTCTTAGAAGAAATGTTCCAAAGGCACTAACTAATCCTGGAAAAACAAGGGCAAAAATAGTGTTTCTCATATTAATATTATCTATCATTAAATATTGTGGGATTATAAAAACTTGTGCTGGAATCATCATTTGAAATAAAACTAATCCAAACAAAAAATTTCTTCCTGGAAACTCTAATCTTGCAAATGCGTAAGCTGCCATTGCACTAAATAAAACTGAACAAACTACACGAAATATCATCATCAAAAATGTATTTATATATAATGCAAGAAAATCATTTCCTTTTATAACTTCTATATAATTTTCTATTCTCCAATGACTTGGAAAAATAACAAATGGATTCATTTGAGTGGATTCTGTTACTGATTTAAAAGATGTTAATACCATCCATACAAATGGTAATATCATAATTATTGCTATAATAATTAAGAATAAATGTGTAAATATTCTAGATATATTTTTTTCTTTCACTTATCTCACTCCTTATCTACATGTAATTTACCCATTTCTTTTGTAATTTCATTTGAATATATGTAAATATTAAAATAATTATTAGTAGTAATATTATAATTGTTGATCCATACCCTTTATCTGAATACTTAAAGGCATTGTTATAAAATAAATATACAAGTGATACAGTTTTATCATAAGCAGGACTTGTTATATCTATCATCATATAAATAACATCAAATACTTGCATTGACTGAATTATGTTTGTAACGATTACAAAAAATAATGTTGGAGAAACTAGAGGAATTGTTATCTTAAAAAATTTATGTATAGAGTTAGCTCCATCAATAGTTGCTGCCTCATAATAGCCTCTCGGTATTTCTTGAAGTCCAGCTAAAATTAATACCATACTATATCCAATAGTACTCCAAATTCCAATAATAACTATTGAATACATAGCTATACTAGGATCGTTTATCCAATCTATTTTTGGAACTCCTATCTTTCCAAGTAAATAATTTATTAGTCCAAATTGAGTATTATATAACCATCTCCAAACCATTGTTATAGCTGCTGGAGCTGCTACCATTGGAATAAAATAAATAGTACGATAAATTCCTCTTCCCTTTATTTTCTTATTTAAAATTGTAGCTAAAATAAGAGCAATAATTACATTTAACGGTACAACTAAAAATGTATATTTTAAAGTGTTAAGTGTTGCTTGCCATACTTGCTCATCACCTAATAACCTTTTGTAATTAGCAAATCCTATAAAAATATCATTTTTTCCAAAGTCACCACTTTTGTAAAAACTCATCTTTAGAACTTCAAATATTGGTATAATATTTAGAATAATTAATCCTATAATAGTTGGGGCTACTAAAAACCATCCCCAAAGCCATTCTGTTCTTCTCTTATTAGGAACAAATAGTGTTTTAAATAAATTATTTTTTCTAAGTTCCATAATTACTTCTCCTTATATTTAATAAAAAAACAATAGCTACTTTTATATTCACTATTGTTTTTTATTTTAAATTACTTTTCTTGGCTTAAATAATCATTCATCATTTTAGCAGTTTCTTTACATGCATCTTCAATAGAAGTATCGCCAAGATAAGCCTTCTTTAAAATTTCTGTAGCCTTATCTTCCCACTTAGCAGTAGAATTTGAATATGGTCTTATTTGAGCATAATTTACCATGTCAACAAAGACTTTTGTATTAAAGTTCTTACTTGTATTTACCCATGTATCAGCAACACCGTTATATGCAGGAATTGCTATACCTAATTCTCCTTGCTTTTCTTGACCTTCTTTTGAACCTAAATATTCTAACCATTTCCAACATTCTTTTGGATGTTTTGTTGTAGCTGCCGCTGCATTTCCTAATCCATTAAATATTGTTGCTCTTTTGCCATCATTAGATGAAGGTAATACAGTAACATCAAAATTCTTAGCCATATATTCATTATCTCTAAAAGAACTTAGATTCCATGAGCCAAAGAATCCCATTGCTACCTGTCCATTTTGTAAAGCTTCTGCTCTTTCTTTATCATTATAAATTTTAGGTGATAATCCTTCTTTAGATAAATTGAAATAATAATTCATTGCTTCTATAGTTTTAGGATTGTCATATTCTGATTTCTTTTCACTATTTATTATATTTCCCCCATTTTGGTATACAAAGTTATAATAACCTTCTTGATTATGTAGTGGAGCTAATACGCCAAATTGACTTCCATCTGCTTTTGTTAGTTTTTTTGCAACTTCATGTAACTTATCCCAAGTCCAAGTTTCATCAGGATAAGGTATATTAGCTTCATCAAACATCTTTTTGTTATACCATAATCCAATAGTATCGTAATCTTTTGGAATTGCATATTGATTACCTTTTATATTGTAAATTTTATTTAATCCCTCTGGGAAACTTTTTAAATCTACATCTTTACTATCTTTTATATAATCATTTAAGTTAAGTAGCATATCATTTGATCCGTAACGATAAATTTCATTAGAATGCATCCAGAATGTATCTGGTAATGATCCACCGGTTGCAGCTGCCTCTAGCATTGTCCAATAATCATTCCATCCTATAACTTGTATATTGACTTTTATATTAGAGTTTTTCTCTTCAAATTCATCTGCTAATTTACGCAAACCTTTTTCTTGACCAGAATCCCAAATAGCATATGAAATTGTTACAGGTCCATTACTATCTCCGTTATTATTTCCTCCCTGTTCCTTACTTCCACATCCCATTAAAAATAAAGTACATAAGCTTAAAATTAGTAGGCTAAACTTCTTTCTCACTATTACTCCCCCTTATATATTTTTAATAATTTAATCAACTTTAACATTTTAGTAGTTTAGTTGGTACAATTAAATTTTATCATTGTAAACGTTATTATCACATGTTATTATTATTCTTAAATATATTAATATCTGTACTTTTTGAAAATTATAATATATTTTATTTTTTTATCATATATTTATGGAGGTTATTATGTCTAAATTTGAAACTTATGTTTTTAATAATGAAAATTATATTGATTTAAAACCAGTTCAATTTGGTTCTGAACAATGCGATCCTTTGCATTCAATAGGACCAACAGTTAAAAATAATTATTTATTTCATTATGTTATATCTGGTAAGGGTAAGTTTTTTCCTGTTGATCCAAAAACCTTTGAGAAAAAATATTATGAAATTTCTGCTGGAGAAGGTTTTTTGATTTGCCCAAATGTAATATGTTCTTATCAAGCAGATGAAAAGGATCCTTGGCATTACATATGGATTGAATTTAATGGATTGAAATCAAAAATTTATATGGATGAGGCTGGATTAAACCCTGACAATCCAATCTTTAAGGTAAAAGAAAATAGAAATTCCATTGAAATTATTAAAGAAATGAAATCTATTGTTAGTAATAGTAAAAAAAATCCTAGCTTTATAGTTGGACATCTATATCTTTTTATTAATTCTTTAATAGAATTCTCATTAAACAGCACCTTAACTGAAGCTGATGATTTAAATGAATTTTATATTCGTGAAGCGTTAAATTTTATTGAAGAAAATTATAATCGTAATATTTCAGTTGAAGATATATCTAAAAGATGCAATCTAAGCAAATCTTATTTTACCCGTATATTTAAAAAGCATATGAATATAACCCCTCAAGAATTTTTGATTCATTATAAGATGATGAAGGCATGTAATTTATTAAAAGATAAAACTCTATCCATTTCCTACATTTCAGAATTACTAGGATATTCAAACCAATTTAATTTTTCAGTGGCATTTAAAAAAAGATTTAATTTATCTCCATCAAAATGGAGAACAACTTTTCTTAATAATATAACTGAAGAGTAATTAATTTAATAGATTCTATTTTTGGTATATAAATTCAATAAATTTGTATTGAAGATATAATTTGTGTTTATTTTTTAATTCAATATGAATTATTTTATATAAAGAAGCTTAATTAAAACCTATAAAAAATTCTATTTCTTTTTCATAGATTTTAATTGTAGATCACCCTATGTTTTAAAGAATATTTTTAA
>NZ_FQVM01000002.1 GCF_900129365.1 Clostridium fallax | reverse complement strand
TACTCCTTTGATCATTTCAGCATGCGCTAAAATGATGTTATGCGGTATTAATCTCCCTTTCGGGAGGCTATCCCCCTCTATGAGGCAGGTTACCCACGTGTTACTCACCCGTCCGCCGCTAGATTGTTTTCCGAAGAAAACTCTCTCGCTCGACTTGCATGTGTTAAGCACGCCGCCAGCGTTCGTCCTGAGCCAGGATCAAACTCTCAATTTAAAAAGTTTAATCTTTACTCATATAAAAGAATTGCTGGTTTAAAAAAATCTTAAAAGATTTTGTAAGTTTCTCTCTGTTTAATTTTCAAAGACCAAAGTCTTACTGACTGATTCATATTTTAACACTAACTTTTTTCACTGTCAAGGTTTTTATTTTCATAATTTTGAAATTTAAACTTGGCTGTTTTTGTTAATGTGTGTCTCTGTCTTAGTAACTTATGTACCTCAGCGACGTGTATTATCATATCATGTTTATTTTTTTCTACTATAATGAAAATTATTCATTATTCTTATTTATTTTTGTTTTATTTTATATTTCTTTTATTTACTAATTTATTCTTATATTGATACACTAGGATATGTTTATTATTTTTTTATATTTTTATTTCATTATATGGACAATTTATACGATATTAATATTAAGAAATATATTTATATTTAAGGAGAGATAACAAAGTGAAAAAAGCAATTATATTAATAATACTATCATTATCATTAATTTTAAGTGGCTGCACTTCATCTAAAAAAAGTCCTTCATCTGAAACTAAAAATAAAGAAACAGCTTCTTCTACTAATGATTCATCTAAAGAAGTTTCAAGTAGTGGTGAAAACTTAGATGTTGCAAATAAAGAAATTGTTCCTATAGTATTAAAAGACAATGGCGATTCTCCTAGTAACTTTTTTACATCTGAAAAATTCTACTATATATATAATAAGAAAGAAAATAATAGAATATATAAATATGCGGAAAATAATCTTGGAGGATTAAATGATTTTTCTAAAAGTGAAGAATTAAAAGATTGTTATGGAAGCTCCTTAATTGTTTTAGGAGATAAGCTTATTTTCTCTAATCAAAATGATGGAAATAAACTTTATTCTCTTTCAATTTCTACAGGAGAATTAAATAAAATAAATAATTACAATACAATTAGCTATTGTCAATTTTTAGATGGAGTAGCTTACATAAATAGAACGGATAAAAATAAACTATATTATACTTCATTTATAGAAAACACTACTAAGGCTCTTACAACAGATTCGGTGGGGAAATATATGTTATGGCCAAATTATATTTTATATCAAAATGCTGATGATCATTTTAAACTTTATGCTCTATCTATTGATGGAAAAACTAAAACTAAGCTAACAGATTTTGCTACAGAAAGCTTTGTTGTTGCAAATAATAAAGTTTACTGTAACAATTTATCAGAAAATAATAATATATATTCTATAAATCTTGAGAATCAAAAACCTAAAAGACTTGAAGATGTCTTCGGCGAGAATATATCTATTTCAAATGATAAGGTAGTATTTATAAATAAATTAGACAATAATACTGTTTATTCAATGACTACAGATGATAAACCTAAGTTAAATAAGATATTAGATGCACCTGTAAATGAGTTTTCAATAGTTGGTAATATGATGTTTTACGAAGATCCTATGAATGTATCTATTATAAATCATAAAAAGCTTTCTAAATAAATATACTTATTTAAAATGTAGATCTTTTATTTAAATAACTTTAATTTTTATAATTATTTTAATATAATAAAAATGATTAAAGGAGCCTTATTAAAATTTTAATAAGGCTCCTTTAAAACTTTAAATTACATATATAATATAAGTAGAAAAATTTATTTTAATAATTTTACTAACTCTTTAAACTTTTTACCTCTTACTTCAAAATTTGCAAACATATCAAAACTTGCACAAGCTGGTGATAAAGTAACTACATCTCCATTTTTAGATATATCCTTAGCTTTAGATACAGCTTCTTCTAAATTGCTTACTATTATATAAGGAACTTTTATTCCTTTTTCTGCTTCTAATTTATCAAAAGAGGCCTTTATCTTATCCTTTGTTAATCCCATTATTATAACAGTTTTAATATATGGATATCCTTCAAAAGCTAAAGGATCAAAAGGTATATGTTTATCATATCCTCCAGCAATAAGTATACATTTTTCTCCATAGCCTTTTAAGCTAGCTAAAGTTCTAGTCGGGCTAGAAGCAATAGAATCATTATAATATTTTACTCCATCTAGCTCCCTAACAAACTCCATTCTATGCTCAACACCTTCAAATGTCATAGCCACTTTCCTCATAACAGAAGAATCTACACATTCATTTACCGCTAAAAATGCAGCCAAATAATTTTCTACATTATGCATACCTCTTATAACTATATCATCTTTATCACATATTTTTTTACCCTTTATAAATAATTGTCCATCTTTATAATATCCACCGTCTTCAATTACTTTTTGAGAGCTAAATTTTAATACTTTTCCTTTTGCTTCTCTATCAAAAGTTTTAGTTATTTTATTTTCATCATTTATTATAAGTAAATCATTTTGTTTTTGATATTTAAATATATTTTTTTTAGCTTCAATATATTCATTCATATCTTTATGTATATCTAGATGATTAGGACTTAAATTGGTAACTATAGCCACATCAACCTCACAATCCATCGTCATAAGCTGAAAACTTGATAACTCTAAAACTACTTTATCATCCTTAGTCATATCTTCAATTTGAGAAAATAGAGGCATTCCTATATTGCCACCTATCCAAGTTTTATATCCTTGTTCCTTTAATAAGTTATATATTATTGAAGTTGTAGTTGTTTTTCCATCACTTCCAGTAACTCCATACACTTTACAAGGACAATATTTTACAAACTCCTCCATTTCAGATGTGATATACGCTCCTTCATTTTTTATATTAACCAAAGCATCGCAATCAACTCTCATGGATGGAGTTTTAAAAACAACATCAAAACCTTTAAGTCTATCTAAATAATTTCCCCCTAATTCAAAATTAACCTTTTCATCTTTAAATGATTTTATAACATCCTCTAATTGTGATTTATCTTTTTTATCAAAGGCAGTAACAGAAGCTCCTAGTCTAACTAAAAAATGTATCAATGGTATATTACTTATACCTATCCCTACTACTGCTACCTTCTTACCCCTAATAAAGCTTTTAAACTCACTAAAATCCCTTTTCATTATTAACTCCTCCAAGATGTTTCTTCATATATTATATAATTTATTTATATATACTGTCCCAATTTATTCTAATTATAACACCCTAGAAAAATTTATTCTATGTAATATAAAAGTTTATGAGGTTTATTATATACCAAATCCAATGTAAATTTATTACATAATATCCAATTCAATTTCCAATAGCAACCTTTCAACTTCCTTAATTTTGTTACTTTTTTAACAAGTATGGTAATTACCAGTTACTATTCCTTCTATAATGCCACATATAGCTAATTTTTTATATTTGTTTAATTAAAAAATTCTATTATAGATGTCCGTCTACTATCCATTTCTTAAATAATTTAAAATACCTTTTATAGATTATATAGTGATAGTAATTAAGCTAAATGTACATTAATAGTATAAATCTAATTTATTTTAATAAATTAAAAATAAAATAACTTTATAGATAATAAATAATTTTTAAAGTTAGAATTAAAGATATGTTTTTATTCATGTTTTATAATTAATATAAGAATGCATATTAATCAACACAAATGGATCTATAGATTAATATTATATAAAAAAGCATATAAACTTTTATATAATTATTTATAAAATTAAATATAAAAAAAGCTAGAAAGTTAGTAATCTTTCTAGCTTAAAATCTAAATTAATTTATTAAAATTGCATTTTATCTAATAAGAATTTCTCTAGCTCATCTATTTTCATTCTTACTTGAGTCATTGTATCTCTATCTCTAACAGTAACTGCTTCATCTTCTAAAGTATGAAAGTCTATAGTTATACAATATGGAGTTCCTATCTCATCTTGTCTTCTATATCTCTTACCTATACTTCCTGCCTCATCATACTCAATATTAAAGTTCTTTCTTAACATTGAATATACTTCATCTGCCTTCTCTGAAAGTTTCTTTGAAAGTGGTAAAACAGCAGCTTTAAATGGAGCTAATGCTGGATGTAAATGCATAACTGTTCTAACATCTCCCCCTTCTAATTCTTCTTCATCATAAGCATCAACTAAGAATGCTAAAGCAACTCTATCAGCTCCTAATGATGGCTCTATACAATATGGAACATATTTCTCTTTTGTTTGAGGATCCATATAGTTCATATCTTCACCTGAATGTTCTTGGTGCTTAGTTAAGTCATAGTCTGTTCTATCAGCTATTCCCCATAACTCTCCCCATCCAAATGGGAATAAATATTCTATATCAGATGTAGCCTTTGAATAAAATGATAATTCTTCTTGCTCATGATTTCTCATTCTTAAATTTTCTTCTTTAGCACCTAAGTTTAATAAGAAATTCCAGCAGTAATCTCTCCAATATTCAAACCATTCTAAATCTGTTCCAGGTTTGCAGAAGAATTCAAGTTCCATTTGCTCAAATTCTCTTGTTCTAAATGTAAAGTTTCCTGGAGTTATTTCATTTCTGAAGGATTTACCTATTTGAGCTATACCAAATGGCACTTTCTTTCTTGATGTTCTTTGAACAGTTTTAAAGTTTACAAATATACCTTGAGCTGTTTCTGGTCTTAAGTATATTTCTGACTTTGCATCTTCAGTAACTCCTTGGAATGTTTTAAACATTAAGTTGAACTTTCTTATATCTGTAAAGTTTTTCTTTCCACATTTAGGGCAAACTATATTATTATCATCTATATATTTTTTTAGTTCTTCATTTGACCAACCATCTGCTGAGGCAACTTCTACTCCATTAGCTGTCATATGATCTTCTATTATTTTATCTGCTCTAAATCTAGCCTTACAATCTTTACAATCCATTAAAGGATCTGAGAATCCTCCAACATGGCCTGATGCAACCCAAACTTCTTTATTCATTAGTATTGCACAGTCAACACCTACATTATATGGACTCTCTTGAACAAATTTTTTCCACCATGCTTTTTTTACATTATTTTTAAATTCTACTCCTAAAGGACCATAATCCCATGAGTTAGCTAATCCTCCATATATCTCTGAACCAGGAAATATAAATCCTCTATTTTTACAAAGTGCAACGATCTTTTCCATTGTCTTTTCTACTGCCATGTATATCCCTCCATATGATTTTTATCACATTTATTTAATGATCTTAATTTGACTATTTTTAGTACTAAAAAATTTTTATAAAATAAAAAAAGCCTTAAAACCTCAAAGGGACGAAATTATTCCGCGGTTCCACCCTTCTTGGCATAAGCCCTACTTAAAAATTAAACATTCAGAAGTTCCCTTCCCTCAAAAGCTTTAATGGTTTGCACCAAACACCATCTCTCTAAAAAAACTTTAAAGATACTCTTCTTCGTCATCATGTTTTCTTTATGAATTTTATACTACTTATTGTATCAAATATTAATTTATTGTCAAGAAAGATTTAATAAACTTAAGTATCTATTAAAACTTTATATTAATTATATTATAATCTTTCACTTAATTTAGTTACAAATATTTATTATATATTATTACCAAAACATAATATAATATACTATCTTTTAGTATATTATAGAATCTTACTTTAACATCATTAAAATATTCTCATATTATAATATTATTACTAAGTATAAAAGGTGATTCATGGGAAGAAAAAAAATAAATTATAGCGATATTTTAGGAGCTAAACCAAGAGTTCAACCTGCAATAAATACTTTGCTAGGCAATATAATGCCTTTTATAAGAAATGATAATTTTATATTTGCCAATTCAAATAGAGTTTATTGCTTCTTATCTACTTCACCTATTAATACTTCATCTACCAAAAGCACCCTTTATACTAACTATGAAATAAGTTTTTATAATTTTATATTAGGACTTTATATTCAAGAAGTTTTGGACAATAAGATAAGCTATGATAAAGATTTTATAATTCACAAAGACAAAAGCATAAATAAATTCATTCATAATATATTATCAAGAGACTTTACATTAGAAGATTCAGATATAAATTATATTCCATCACTAAACTTAACAATATCTAACGGAAATGCTGTTCAACCCCTTGTAACATATAATAACCCGATATCCATATTAACTTATGCAGTAATTATAATACTTCATTACTTAGAAGCTGATCCTGGTTTATATTATGGTAATAATGGTTATGCTACTATAATTCCATTAAATATAAAATTAGCTTTAAGTCATCTTTCAATACCTATTGAGAACCTTTGGAATTTATTTTGTAGTAAGTTCTCTCTTTAAATTGCAATATACAAAAGGTCAAAATTAAAATAGATTTATAAATATCTGTTTTAATCTTGACCTTAAAATTTCATATAAAATAAAAAAAGCAATGACATCGCATTACTACACTTAGAAAATTGGCTCCGCAGAGAGGATTCGAACCTCCAACCTATCGGTTAACAGCCGAGTGCTCCACCATTGAGCTACTGCGGAACGTTTCTACATTTATTATTATATCATCAAATATTATTTTTGCAAGTATTTTTTAAAAAATTTTTAAGTTTTTTTATGTTTTATTTATATTGTGTATTTTTATTAAATAAAATTGTTTTTAGGATTAATTTTAATTCTTTACTGTTTTTAATTTATTCATTGTTAAAATTAAAAGGAGCTATATCATAACAACTCTCCACTAACAATTATAGTAATATATATACATTACTATATATTGCATATGAATTAAATTTTGATAAAGCTCCTTTTATGTAAATAAGTTATATTTATTTAGTTCTAATTAGTTTTGTGGTTTCATAGTTGGGAATAAAATTACGTCTCTTATTGATGCTGCATCAGTAAGGAACATTATTATTCTATCTATACCTATTCCTAATCCCCCTGTTGGTGGCATACCAGTTTCAAGAGCGCTCATAAACTCTTCATCTATAACGTATGCTTCATCATCTCCAAGCTCTCTTTCCTTAGCTTGTTGTTCAAATCTTTCTCTTTGAACTATTGGGTCATTTAACTCTGAGTAAGAGTTACATACTTCTCTACCAAATATAAATCCTTCAAATCTTTCAGTAAACATTTCATTTCCTCTCTTCTTTTTAGTTAGAGGTGAAATTTCTACTGGATAGTCCATTATAAATGTTGGTTGAATCATATGCTCTTCTGCATATTCTTCATATAAAGCATTAAGAACTTCTCCCTTAGTTACTTCCTTAAGATCCTTCTTAAACTCTAAGCCTTTTTCTTTAGCTATAGCTTGAGCATCTTCGTCAGATTTAAAGTTGTTATAGTCTATACCTGCATATTCTTTAACGGCATCTACCATAGTTATTCTTCTCCATGGTGGTGTTAAATCTATTTCAGTTCCTTGATAAGTTATTTTTGTAGTTCCAAGAACTTTTTGTGCTGCATAAGCAATTAGATTTTCCATTATTTCCATCATATCTTTATAGTCTGCAAAAGCTTCATATAATTCTATCATAGTAAACTCTGGATTATGTCTTACACTTATTCCTTCATTTCTAAAGTTTTTACCCATATCGTATACTTTTTCAAAACCAGCTACTATACATCTTTTTAGATAAAGCTCAGTAGCAATTCTTAAATACATATCTATATCTAAAGCATTGTGGTGTGTTATAAATGGTCTAGCAGCAGCACCACCAGCTATAGGTGAAAGTATAGGTGTTTCAACTTCCATGTATCCTCTATTATCAAGGAATTCTCTAATAGCTTTTATTATTTTAACTCTCTTTATAAAAGTATCTTTAACTTCTGGATTAGTGATTATATCTACTTCTCTTTGTCTATATCTTAAATCTGGATCCTTTAACCCATGCCACTTTTCTGGTAATGGCTTTAAAGATTTACAGATTAATTCATAACTACTAACCTTAACTGATACCTCTCCAGCTTTAGTTTTAAATACTTCTCCTGTAGCACATAACCAGTCACCTAGGTCTAAAGCTTTAAAGGCTTTAAGATTTTCTTCACCTACTGCATCAATTTTTACAAATAACTGAATCTTTCCATCTCTATCTAAAAGATCAGCAAATACTACTTTTCCTTGTCCTCTTTTAGACATAAGTCTTCCAGCAACAGTAACTTCTTTTCCTTCTAATTCTTCAAAGTTACCTTTAACCTCAATTGAGTTATGTGTTTTATTTACTTTGTATACATCAAATGGGTCTTTGCCCGCATCTTTTAACGCAGCAAGCTTCTCTCTTCTTAACTTTTCTTGTTCATTAAACTGAGCTTCTTGTTCAGCAATGTTTATTTCCTCATTTGACATTAATAATCCCTCCGTTACACTCTTTTAATTTCTAGAATTTCTAATTTTATTATGCCTTGCGGTGCATTTACTTCAACTACATCTCCAACTTTTTTACCAATTAGCGCTTCCCCAACTGGTGATTCATTTGATATTTTATCATTCATTGGATCAGCTTCTGCTGAACCTACTAATGTATACTCTACCTCTTCATCAAATTCGTAATCTTTAACTTTAACTGTAGTTCCAATTGAAACTGTATCTGTTGATATTTCTGACTCATCTACAACGACAGCATTCTTTAGCATATTTTCAAGTTGAAGAATTCTTCCTTCTGTAAAAGCTTGTTCGTTCTTAGCTTCATCATACTCTGAGTTTTCACTTAAGTCTCCATAACCTAATGCAACTTTTATTTTTTCAGTTATTTCTTTTCTCTTAACTGTTTTTAAATATTCTAATTCTTCTTCTAATTTCTTTACACCTTCATAGGTCATAATATACTTTTTTGCTTCGCTCATATCTTTCTCCCCTTCGATAATCATACTATTATAATATATCATAATTTATGAAATTAACATACTTTTTAAAATTTATTTAAATATTATAGATGTAATTATATTTATATGTCAACATTTTTATAATCTATTATTTAATGAATAAATAAAAAGTATTATTTTATTTACTAATGTCTTGTATAATTCTATGCATTAATATTTATTATAACACTGAATATTATATTTTCTTATAATATAAAGTGATTATTTTATAAATGTAGATTAAGATTTAATAATATTTTTATATTAAAGATTTATTTATTTGTTATTATGGTTTTTATTAAATAATTATATTCATAATAATATAATCTTAAAATACTTTATATCATATATTTTTATTATTATAGTATATTTTTATATTCTTCTAATATTTCTAGTACTTCTTTACTAGTTGTCTTTGTATTAATTAAATTTTTAATATCTGTGCAGTTTTTTAATCCTTTTATATACCAAGAAGCATGCTTTCTCATTTCTCTTATAGCTTTATATTCGCCATCATATTTTAGTGCTAATTTATAATGCTTAATGCACATATCTATTTTATCTATTGCCTTTGGTTCTGTAACTTTTTCACCATTTAATTTTTGTTTTATCTGTTTAAATAACCATGGATTTCCCATGCTACCTCTAGCAATCATTATAGCATCACAATTAGATTGTTTAATCATTTCCTCTGCATCTTCTGGTGTAAAAACATCACCATTTCCGATTACAGGTATAGATACAGCTTCTTTTACTTTACCTATTATATCCCAATCAGCTTTTCCTTCATACATTTGCTCTCTTGTTCTACCATGCACTGCAATAGTATCTGCTCCACCATCTTCTATGTACTTTGCAAATTCTACTGCATTAATATTTTCTGAGTCAAAACCTTTTCTAAATTTTACTGTTACAGGTTTTTGGGATACTGACTTTACCTTTCTTACAATTTCTCTTGCAAGATTAGGATTTTTCATTAAAGCTGATCCCTCTCCATTTTTAACTATTTTAGGAGCAGGACATCCCATATTTATATCAATAACACATATATCATCGTTAGGAACAAAAAACTTTTCTGCAGCATAAGCCATTATTTCAGGCTCATTTCCAAACATCTGAACTGCTACTGGTTTTTCCTCTTCTGAGATTCTTAAAAGTTCTTTTGTATTTTCACTTCCATAATAAAGTGCTTTAGCACTTACCATTTCCGTATATACTAAACCGCACCCCATCTCCTTACATAATCCTCTAAAGGATATGTCAGTAACTCCAGCCATAGGTGCAAGGAATACATTATTTTTAAATTCAATATTCCCAATCTTCATAGGAAAATCTACTCTCCTTATTCTTTATTTTTTTCATAAAGTATACTTAGTCCCTCTAATGTTAATTGTCCATCTACTTTATCTATTGCATCTGTTTCGTTAGCTATTAATTTTGCTAAACCTCCTGTTGCTATTACAAAAGGTTCTTTCTCACCTAAAGATATCATTTCTTTTTTCATTCTATTTACTATATACTCTACTTGCCCTACATAACCATAAATTATACCTGCTTGCATACTGTTAATAGTGTTTTTACATATCAGTGTCTTTGTAATTTCAAGCTCAACTCTTGGAAGTTTTGCTGCTCTTGTAAATAATGCATCTGAAGATATTTTTATTCCGGGGCATATATTACCACCAAGATAATTTCCTTCCTTAGTTAATGCACAAAAAGTTGTAGCTGTACCAAAATCTATTATTATAGCAGATCTTTTATATATTTCATGAACTGCTACAGCATTTACAATTCTATCAGCACCTACCTCTTTTGGATTATCATATTTTATATTAACTCCTGTCTTTATTCCAGGTCCTACTATAATAGGGCTTACATTAAAACATTTTTTAAGCATATGCTCTAGAGAGTACATTATATTAGGGACTACAGAGGATATTATTATTCCCTTTACATCTTTAGGATTTAAATCACTTTGATGAAATAAATCCATAACTTGAATACTATATTCATCAGAAGTTTTTTTATCATCTGTTGATAATCTCCAACAAGCTATATATTGATTATTTTTTCTTACACCAAGAACTATATTTGTATTCCCTACATCTACTAACAATACCATATGTTGCACCACCTTAATATAATTAAAAGCAGCCTTGAAGCTGCCACAACTTTTGTCTCTTCTATATAGTTTTATTTAATTTTAACAATTTAATTTTAGCAACTTAGGTTTTTTTGTCAAGCTTTTATCAAATCAGGAATTTTTAATCAGTATTTTTCCCAATTTAAAAATATTATGTATTTGTATATTTAATATTTTTTTAAAGCTATATTATAAATTGATAAATCTACTCTAAAATTTATAATATTATTGTGCTAATAAATTTTAATATATATAACTAATAAATACAAATAATAAATATATACTTAATTATTCCAATATTATATAAATTAAAAAACACTACCAAAATATTTTATTAAATAAATTTTGGTAGTGTTTTCTTTAAATAATATTAATATTATGAAAAACTTCAATAATAGGATTCTTAATAACCCTATCTTAATAAATTCTTTATACAGCTTATTGTAAGACTTTAAAATAATCCAATTATTTTTCCATCTTCATTTATATCCATTTTATTTGCTGCTGGAACCTTTGGAAGTCCTGGCATTGTCATAATATCTCCAGTTAAAACTACAATAAAGCCAGCTCCATTAGATACTCTTACTTCTTTTACATTGATGCCAAATCCTTCAGGTCTCCCTAATAAATTTGGTTTATCTGAAAGAGAATATTGAGTTTTAGCCATACAAATAGGTAATTTATCTAATTTAAATTTTTCAAGTTCGCTAATTTGATTTAAAGCATATTGAGAATATTCAACAGATTTAGCCCCATAAATTTCCTCGGCAATAATTGATATTTTTTCTTTTATAGATAAATTTTCATCATAAATAGGCTTGAAATTACTTTTAACTTTATCCATAGTTTCAATGATTTTATTTGCTAAATCAACTCCTCCATCTCCGCCTTTTTCCCACACTTCTGTTAGAGAAACCTTCACTTTATTCTCCTTACAAAAATCTTCTATATATTTAACTTCTTCATCACTATCAGTTATGAATTTATTTATAGCTACAACTACAGGCACTTCAAATTTTCTGATATTTTCTATTTGCTTTTCTAAGTTTTTAATTCCTTTTGCTAAAGCTTCAACACTTGGCTTATTAAGATCTTCTTTTTTAACTCCACCATGGTGCTTTAAAGCTCTTACTGTTGCAACTAAAACTACACAGTCAGGCTTTAAATTGCCATATCTACACTTTATATCAAAAAACTTTTCTGCTCCCAAATCTGCTCCAAAGCCTGCCTCAGTAACAGCTATTTCCCCTAATTTCAAAGCCATTTTTGTTGCAATTATTGAATTACATCCATGGGCAATATTAGCAAAAGGTCCTCCATGTATTATAGCAGGAGTATTTTCTAAGGTTTGTACTAAATTAGGTTTAATTGCATCCTTCATTAAAAGAGCCATAGCTCCCTCAACTTTTAAATCCTTTGCATATACAGGATTTCCATCTAAATTATATCCTATTAGTATATTACCCATTCTTTTCTTTAAGTCTTCTAAATCAGATGCTAAACATAAAATGGCCATAATTTCGGAAGCTACAGTTATCATAAAACCATCTTCTCTTAAGAAGCCATTAACTTTACCACCCATTCCTACTACTATATTTCTTAAAGCCCTATCATTCATATCCATAACTCTTTTAAAAGTTATTCTTCTTGAATCTATTTTAAGCTCATTTCCTTGATGAATATGATTATCTATTGCTGCACATAAAAGATTATTTGCTGATGTTATAGCATGCATATCACCTGTAAAATGAAGATTTATGTCCTCCATTGGAACTACTTGAGAATATCCGCCTCCAGCTGCACCTCCCTTTATACCAAAAACTGGACCTAGTGAAGGTTCTCTTAAAGCTATTACAGCTTTTTTACCTATCTTATTAAAAGCTTGACCTAAGCCAACTGTAACAGTGGATTTTCCTTCTCCAGCTGGTGTAGGATTAATTGCCGTTACTAAAACTAATTTTCCATCTTTAGAATTATTTTTCTTGTATTCATCTAAAGATATTTTGCATTTATATTTCCCATAAAATTCTATGCTATCTTCTGAAAGTCCTAACTTCTTACCTATTTCGGCAATAGGTTTCATATTAGCCTCTTGTGCTATAGTAATATCATTTTTCATAAAAACACCCCACTTATTTAATCATATTATATTTATAATTATACCAATAAAAGCAAATATTAATATAAGATAATTATCCATATATAAAATAAAAACCAGTTCTCTTTAAAAGAACTGGTTTTTATTTTATATATTTTGTGGTTCTACATTATTTACTTCTTCTTTTAAGCTTTTACCTGAAAATATAGCTTCAAATTCACTTGCTTCAAGCTTTTCTTTTTCTAATAAAGCCTGTGCAACAGCATGTAGTTTATCGATATTATCAGTTAATAAATTTTCTGCCTTAACATATGCTTCATCAATAAATCTCTTTATTTCTTTATCTATTTCAGATCCAACTTCTTCACTAAAGTTTCTACTTCTTCCAATATCTCTTCCTAAGAACACTTCGTTGTGATCTCCTCCAAAGGATATTGGTCCAAGTAAATCACTCATACCATATTCCATAACCATGCTTCTAGCTATATTACTTGCTCTATCAATATCATTTTTAGCTCCGGTACTTATATCACCCATTATAATCTTTTCTGCAACTCTTCCACCTAAAAGACCTACCATATCATCTTTTAATTTTAATTTAGATGTATATGATCTATCTTCCTTTGGTAAATGCATTGTGTATCCTCCAGCCATTCCTCTCGGAATTATACTTATTTCATGAACTGGATCTGAATTTGGTAAAAGTCTCATTGTGATTGCATGACCAGCCTCATGATACGCAGTTAGCTTCCTGTCATGTTCACTAATTACCTTGCTCTTCTTTTCTGGACCTGCTATTACCCTTGTGATAGCTTCTTCCATTTCATCCATACCAATAACTTTTTTATTTCTTCTAACAGATAATAAAGCTGCTTCATTAGATAGATTTTCTAAATCTGCTCCTGTAAATCCTGGAGTTCTCTTAGCAAGTATACTAAGATTTACATCTGAAGATAAAGGTTTATTTTTTGTATGAACCTTTAATATTTCTTCTCTTCCCTTTACATCTGGAGCTCCAACTAATATTTGTCTATCAAATCTGCCTGGTCTTAAAAGTGCTGGATCTAATATATCTGGTCTGTTAGTAGCAGCTATCATAATGATACCTTCATTTATTCCAAATCCATCCATTTCAACTAGTAACTGATTAAGAGTCTGCTCTCTTTCATCATGTCCACCGCCTACTCCGGCTCCTCTCTGTCTACCAACAGCATCTATTTCATCAATGAAAACTATACATGGAGAATTTTTCTTTGCTTGTTCGAATAAATCTCTAACCCTTGAAGCACCTACTCCAACAAACATTTCAACAAAGTCTGATCCTGAAATACTAAAAAATGGCACTCCAGCTTCTCCTGCTATTGCTTTTGCTAGAAGTGTTTTTCCTGTTCCTGGAGGCCCTACAAGAAGCACTCCTTTAGGAATTCTAGCACCCATATCAATATATTTTTTAGGTTGCTTTAAAAAGTCAACTATCTCCTCTAATTCTGCTTTTTCTTCATCTGCTCCTGCTACATCATTAAATGTAACTTTTTTTCTATCTGGAGAGGCCATTTTTGCCCTACTTTTACCGAAGTTCATTACACCTCGATTTCCCCCTCCACCTTGTGATTGTTGCATAAATACAAAAAATATCCCTAGGACTAAAACTACCATAAGTACAGTAGGAATTATTTGTACCCAAACAGATATATTAGTAGGCGGATCAAAACTTACCTTTACATCTTCTTTAGGATAATCTTTTAATAGCATATTCAAAGTATCTACTGGTACAAATGTATTAAAGGTTTTATTATTAGTTAAAGTTCCTTCAACAGTCATCTTATCTTCTTTTACGCGAATATTTTTCACTTCACTATTAATCCATTTTTGTTGGAATTCGCTATAAGGTATATTACTACCCGCTTCGCCACTTCTTACTAAAAAAACTGCTGAAATTACAACAAATATCATTATTACAATCCAAGCCGTTAAGCTTGAAAATTTTTTCATTTAAAGTCCCCCTCTCTTAATAATTACTATAAAAGTTTAGCATATAGCTATTCATTTTACAATATTTTCTATTTGTTCTTTTCATAAACTTCTCTTTTTAATATTCCTATGTAAGGAAGATTTCTATACTTCTCTGCATAGTCTATACCATACCCTACTATAAATTCATCTGGAACGTTAAATCCTAAATATTTAACATCTATATTAGCTTTTCTTCTTGCTTCTTTGTTTAATAGGGATACTATTTCTATACTTTTAGCTCCTCTATCCTCTAAATACTTTAATAAATAACTTAAAGTTAATCCAGTATCTACAATATCTTCAACTATTAATATATTTTTGCCCTCTACATGGTTATCTAAATCTTTTAAAATTCTAACTACGCCAGAACTTTCAGAAGCTTTTCCATAACTTGAAACAGCCATAAAGTCCAATTCACATGGTATTGTTATATTTTTTGCAAGTTCTGATGCAAATATTACTGAGCCTTTTAGAATACCTACAACTAAAAGATCCTCTCCTTTATAATCTTTACTTATTTGAGCACCTAGTTCCTTAACTTTTTCAATAATTTGTTCTTCTGTAAATAATATTTCCTTTATATCCTCTCTCATCTCAGCGTTTCCTTTCTATAAATTTTATTTTTATTATATCTTGAGTTTTTTTACTAACTTTAAAAAGATTACTTACCTTTAATCCAACGATCCAAGCTATTTCTTGATCAAAACAAACTAAAGGAATTTTATTTCTTTCTTCTTTTGGAATCTTTGCATCTATAAATATAGATTTTATTTTCTTAGATCCATTCATTCCTAAAGGAATTATCTTATCTCCATCCTTTTTGGCTCTTATGGTTATTCCTTCTTTTATCTTATCATAATCAAAGTACTTTATTAAAGAATTATTATCAAATTGTATTGATTTATTAGGAAAAATATCAATACAAATATCATACCCTATTTTTTCTAATAAATTAATGTTTTTTAAAGTTTTTAGCTGATTTTTTGATATAAATATCTCATCTAATTTAAAATCATTTTTTTTATTATTTAAATAAATACTTATTTCTCCATATATATTTTTGCAAATTATATCATTAGGTAAATGAATTTCTTTTCCTGTTTCCCCTTTTTGTAAAGAAACAATATCATCTATATGCTTCATTTCAAAATTATATCCATTACCATTTAACTTTATATAAACTTTTCTAATTATTCTAGATAAAATAGCTCTATTTTCTTTAAAAGCTCCTTTATCTATAGTAATGGATTCCCTATATTCTTTGCAAAATCTTTCATATTTTTCATCACAAACACCCTCAATATATTCTTGATCTATAGCTGATAAAGAAGCTAATCTATTTAATGTTGATACTATATCACTATTAAAGTTTTCTTTAATATAAGGAATCATATCTAATCTTATTTTATTTCTTGAATATATATTTTCAAGGTTTGTTTTATCTATTCTAGGATTTAAATTGTTAGATTCACAATATTTTTCTATTTCATCTCTTGTAAGGCATAATATTGGTCTTATGTATTTATAATCTCTTATAGGTTTTATTCCTATAAGACCTTCTAATCCTGTTCCTCTCATTATCCTCATCAAAATAGTTTCAGCTTGATCATTAGCATTATGAGCTATTGCTATTTTATTAAGATTTTCATTTTTAAAGATTTCATCAAAAAATTCATATCTTATTTCTCTTCCTGCCATTTCTGATGATATTTTTCTTTCTTCTGCTATTTTATTTATATTAGCTTTTTTTATATAGCAAGGAATTTGCAATTTCTCACAAAACTCTTTTACATACCTTTCATCCTCGTCTGCATCATCACCCCTTAAACAATGATTAACATGAGCTACGAATATTTCTATATTTAATATATCTTTTAAAGAATTTAATATATGTAATAAACAAATTGAATCTGGTCCTCCAGATAATGCAACTAAAACTCTATCCCCATTCTTTATCATATTATATTGCCTTATATATTCTATTATCTTTTGCCTCAAATTTAAACACTTCCTATTTGATTTATTTGAAATTTTACATTTTTAATAACTCATTATAACATAATATCTAAAAAGTCTTAATAGAAAAACCTCTTAGTAATATAAACTTTACACCCTGTTAAACAAATCGTAAATAATGTAATTGAATATTTTAAAAGAGGTGCGTCTAAAAAAAGAAACACCTCTTTTATTTTTATCAATATAATGCATAAACTTTAGATACCATAACAGTCATATCATCCTTACTTTTACCACCATTTAATTCTATTGCTTTATTTAATATATCTGCACTTAGCTCTTTTGGATTTTTTATTTTACTTTCTCTTAAAAACTCTATTATCCATTTATAATTAGCTCCTCTATCTTCTCCTACATCTAAAACTCCATCACTGATTGTAACTATTATATCTCCATTAACTACCTTTTTATCTGTAATATCAATATCTGGTTTATCTAATACTCCAAAAGGAAGTGTATTAGATTCTATTACAAAAATCTTATCTCCTCTTTTAATAAAACTCTCTACTGCTCCAACTTTCATAAAAGTAGTTTTTCCTGTATATAAATCTATATTATACATATCTAATGTAGCAAACTTTTCATCCTCTGAAAACTTCATTGTCATAATTGAATTCACTGTATTTATCGCTGTTAGATCTTCAAATCCAGCTTGAGTAAACTTTTCTATAAGTTCTACAGCAGCTTTACTTTCTGCTCCTGCTTCTGGTCCTGATCCCATTCCATCACTAAGTACAGCCATATAATTCCCTTCTTTACCCTTACCAAAGCTATAGCTATCTCCAGTATACTTTTCACCATCTTTACAAGCTAAAGATACATTAGATGATATATGATATTTTGGAGCTTCTTCAATAAGTACAGTACAATTTCTAGTCTTTGGATCTATATTACATCCTTCCCCTCCTATACTCATGTTTCTTCCTATTGAATTATTTATTATAGGAAGTAAATCTTTAACACATTTTTGTTCTCCATGGCAATTATCCATTATAACCTTTATATTAATTCTTCCATGTTTATCTTCGAAACACAATATATTTTCATATGGAAAATTGTTTTTTATTAATTCCTTTTTTATAGCTCTTTCTACATCACTACATATATTTATATCCTTATTAAAATCATCTGCAATTTCTCCTATTGTTATTGCCATGTTATTTATATGTCCAGATAAAAGTTTTCTTCCTTCACTCATTCTCTTTCTTACCATTTCATTCATTACATGATTATTCACTATTTCTTCAGCTTGTTTTATAAGAGCATGTTCTCTCATACATTTTTTTCTTAATATCTCTGGAAAATCCCTTCTTCCTTCTTGTTGATTTCTTATAAGCTCTCCAAATGCTTCATAAGTAGCATGAATTTCTCTTTTCCAGCACATCTGCTTCATATCACAACTTCCACAAACTCTATCTGCTAAGTTTTCTATCATGGCTGTCCCTTTATTCTTTAATAAAAGTTTATCATTATCTACTAGTTTATTTAAAACAACGGATATACAAGATAAAACCTCTGTAAAGTTATTAAGTTTTACTGAGAACTCTTCCTTTATTTTATTAAAATGTAATTCCCCTAATTTATCTTGTTTCTTCTCACTATCAAACTCTAAAGATAATTTATTGTATAAAGACGATGGAATTAAAACAAATATTCCACAAGCTAAAACAGCTTCAATAATTCTAAAAGCTTCAAAATTTTTAGAATACATAATTAATATAAAATACATTATAAGATAAGAAATAAGAGATAATATTTTCCCAGTATCTTTAAATATTCCAACAACTAGTCCACAAATTCCATATACACTTATATAAAGCATCATATTATTTGTTGAAATTCCAACTATCATACCTAAACTTATTCCTGCCGCCGCCCCAATTGAAGTACCACTTATATAACCTATACTTATTATGAATACTAAAGAAACTATATTTCTAAAACTTACCCCTAAAACTCCTAAATCTCCAACTCCAGAGATTATTAAACATACCAAAAGAGAAATACTTACAATCTCCTCTGATGTATAATAATGATTAGTATTCATGTCATCAATACAACTTACAGCATATTTAATCATATAATATATAGGATATATAACTACTGTTTGTATAATAGATGTAACTATATTTACCCAGAAACTATAGTTATTTATAATAGCTCTAAATAAAAACATGGAAATAAATATAACAAAAAAGCTACTATACTCAAAAAGTTTACTATGAAGTCTTATTGGTATATTTTGAAATATTACTACTGCAGCTACAATTAATATATACATTGGTAAATCTTCTAATCTATTAAACATAGTAATATATCCTAATAAAACCCCTACAGCCGCTATTAAACTTTCCTTTTTATCCCTTCTATTACTATAAGCTAATATATATGCTATTCCAAAAGGTGCGATGTTTTCAAAAGTGTCTATATTTACTGTTATTGCTACTCTACTAATAAAAATTGCTCCAATAAAACTAAAAACTATTCTTATAGGAGACGCTAAAACTTTAGTCTTGTTTCTTTGAGTTTTATTCTTATCATCTGTTCTTTTATATGTTGAAACGTCTACACCATATTGCAATATATCTCCTCCCCCTTTTAAAACTGTAATTTTATTATAACAAAGTCTTTTGGAAATAAATGTAATAAGATGTAGTGAATTATTTTTTCTTTAAGACATTAAAATATATTTTTCTAAATTTTTTATTATATATAGATTTTTATAGATATTGTAAATGTTTTTTTATTTATAATTATTTTTTTATTTTTGTCATTTCTTAATATTGTATAGAGATATTTTGGGATATATTTTTATCATATTTTATTATAATAATTTTTTTCATATTTTTTCTTTATTGTAAGATTTTTTTCTACATATTTTACAAATATACTTATAACAATAAATTTACTTTGCCAATATCTTGTATTCATAAAATGCTTTATTGACTAAAATTACATTATTATAATATTAATCTTTATTTTTAAATAAAAAAAAGAGATTCATATATGAATCTCTTTTGGTGCTGAAGACCGGAATCGAACCGGTACGATGTTTTAGCATCGCAGGATTTTAAGTCCTGTGCGTCTGCCAGTTCCGCCACTCCAGCATATTATTTATTTTTAAAAGTGGTAGCGGAAATAGGACTTGAACCTACGACACTTCGGGTATGAACCGAATGCTCTAGCCAGCTGAGCTATTCCGCCACATTGGTTGCGGGGGCAGGACTTGAACCTACGACCTTCGGGTTATGAGCCCGACGAGCTACCAACTGCTCCACCCCGCGTTATTATGGTGCTGAAGACCGGAATCGAACCGGTACGATGTTTTAGCATCGCAGGATTTTAAGTCCTGTGCGTCTGCCAGTTCCGCCACTCCAGCACGGTATTTACTTTTAAAAGTGGTAGCGGAAATAGGACTTGAACCTACGACACTTCGGGTATGAACCGAATGCTCTAGCCAGCTGAGCTATTCCGCCACATTGGTTGCGGGGGCAGGACTTGAACCTACGACCTTCGGGTTATGAGCCCGACGAGCTACCAACTGCTCCACCCCGCGTTATTATGGTGCTGAAGACCGGAATCGAACCGGTACGATGTTTTAGCATCGCAGGATTTTAAGTCCTGTGCGTCTGCCAGTTCCGCCACTCCAGCACATTTTGTTTTTTGCTGTCGCCTCTCAACGACAAGATTTATTATAAGGTATGGTCATATTAATGTCAACACTTTTTTAAAAAAATTTTATTTATTTATATAATAATATTAATTATCCTTTAAAATTTATATAAAAAATATATAAAAAGCATGGATTTTATAAAATCCATGCTAGTAACATTCAATTATTGCATTTAATTAACCTAAGCTTTTTCTGCCTTTTGCTCTAAATTCTTGATGTTTTTTAACATCAGCTAATCTTTCTTCACTGTCTTTCAAGAATTTTGACATTATATCCTCAAAGTTTTGTGTATTACTTGCCTTTTTCTTTTCTACGCTCCAATCTATTTCAACCGGTTTAACAGATTTTCTTTGAGTATTCGCTTGTTTAATTGATAAGCTTATTTTTCCCTTATCGTCAATTGAAATTACTTTAACCTTAACCTTGTCTTGTTCTTTAAGATGTTGTCTTATATCTTTTACAAATGAATCTGCAACTTCTGAAATATGAACTAGACCTGTTTGTCCGTCAACCTCAACGAACGCTCCAAAATTAGTGATGTTAACCACTTTACCCTCTAAAATGTTTCCTGCCTTTAAGGTCATGTTACCAAGACTCCTCCTTAAAAATATTAAAATATATGTTATTAAAATAATAACCATTACTTTGAGCATATAATTTTTAAACTATTGCCCCTTTTCCTCTATTACAACTTTTTCACCAGGCTTAATCATTCCTAATCTTTCCCTAGCCTGCTTTTCAATATACTGATCACTAGATATAGTATCAGCTTCATTTTTCAGCTCTTCATTAGCTTCTTTTAATTTTTGCAATTCTTCTTGCTTTTCATTAATTTGCTTTTGTATTTTATTCATAGCTATTTCTTGTCTTATAAAACTAAAACAAAAAATAGCTATAAGTACTATTATCACTATTTTATTTATTGTTAATTTGTTTTTCATATAATTTAGCCCCTTTTAAAATTCTTTGGCAAAATTACTCATTTATATTTATTTTAAACTCTTAGTTATCTTTGTTCAAGTGATTTTTTATTCCAATGGTCTATTATTTTTCTTCTTAGTAAAAGTACTTCTAAAACCGTATGATATATTCTTTCCAAAAATCCTAATTCCCTTTATTACACCCTTTCCTACAGTTCTTTCCACTTTAAAAATATAACTGCTTAAAGTTTTTAAGTATAATAATAATCCAATTCCAATAAATAAGTACACATACATACCAAAAAAAGCATAGTTCGTATATAAAAGAAAGGTAAAAACAATTATAGCACATAAAATCCAAAATAATATATCTTCTATAACTTCAATTATTTTGGGAACTCTATATCCTCTAAATAATTTATAAATATCAAATAAAATTCCTATTATGATTCCTGCAATTAAACTATATAATACTATTTTGAATTGATCTAAAATAGGCAATAACATAAAATCACCTACTTAAATAATCTCTTAATTATGCTTTTTTTCTCTTTCTTTACTTCATGGCTAGAATAAACCATTGAATATATACTACCCATTATTGCAACATCACCATTTTGTACATCTAATTTATTCATCTTTAAACTACTTCCTTTTACAGAAAGCATTCCTAATTGTGTATTTAAAAGAATTTTTTCTTCATCAAAGCTAATTACTTCAACTACACCTGTTAATAATAGCTTTTTTCTACTTTCTAAAGTTAAATTGCTCTTTTTATTTTCTAATTTTATATCTTTTTTATTTTCCATAAAAACTCCCTTATTTATGTTACTATAATAAAATATATGTAATTTTAAAATTATATATTCAGCTTTTATAACATAAATAACAGTATATAAAATTAGAGATTGGTTTAACTTAAGTCCAATCCCTATTAGCAATTAAATATCATTTATTAATCTTTATCCTCTTCACCTTCTAATATATCGTACATATCTTTAGCATCTTCTTTTTTTACATGTTCAGAAATATTCTTTATTTTGGCTTTAATTTTTTTGTTTGCAAAAGAAATTTCTATTATATCGCCTTCCTTTATATCTACTGAAGGTTTGGCTACTTTTCCATTTATACTAACTCTTCCACCTTCACAAGCTTCTTTTGCAACAGTTCTTCTTTTTATTATTCTAGATACTTTTAAATACTTATCTAATCTCATATTTTTGCTCCTTAATAAATCGTCTTATTAAACTAAATATTTATAAAAGAACCCGAGGAATTCTCGGGCTCTAAAATTTTTAGCATTAATTATTTATTAACTTTTTCTTTGAACTCTTTACCAGCTTTAAATACTGGAACCTTTGAAGCAGGAATTTGTATAACTTCTTTAGTTCTTGGATTTCTTCCTTCTCTTGCAGCTCTTTCTCTAGTTTCAAAAGTTCCAAATCCAACTAATTGAACTTTTTCACCTTTTTCTAAAGCTTCCTCAACACTTTCTATGAAAGATTTTAATGCTAATTCTGCATCTTTCTTTGTTAATTTGCTCTTTTCAGCCATGCTTGTTATTAATTCTGCCTTATTCACGATTACATCCTCCTTAAAATTCAACATATTAAGCCTTTTATAGTGTGTAATAAACAATAGTACCAACTATAACTTACATTATCATATTATATATCCTGTTTTTTATATAGTCTATAGAAATATGTATTTTTTACAATACAGTATATATAATGGATAACTTTCTTTGTGTTATATATTCTTCATAGAACGGTAAAATCCTTCTATAAAGCTTTATTTTTCTGTGCTTTTAGCTAAATTCCATAATTCATCCATTTCACTTAAAGTCATATCTTCTAATTTTTTATTTTTCTCTTTTGCTGTTTCTTCTATGAAACTAAATCTTCTTATAAATTTTTTGATAGTCTTTCTTAAAGCTAGTTCACTATCTACGTTTAGGAATCTAGAGACATTGACACAGGCAAATAATAAATCTCCCACCTCTTCTTCTATTTTTTCCATGTTTTCTCCATTATATACCTCTTTAACCTCATTTAATTCCTCATACACTTTACTTATTGCATCATCTACATGATTCCAATCAAATCCTACTTTTTTAGCTTTCTTTTGTATTTTCTCTGATACTATTAAAGCTGGAAGAGCATTTGCTATACTTTTCATTTCCCCTGTTATCGTTTCTATATTTTTTTCTTTCTTTTTGATTTCATCCCATTTAATTACCACCTCATCAGCTGTGTCTATTTTTTCCTCATTAAATACATGAGGATGTCTTTCTATCATTTTATTACATATGCCCTCTATAACATCATATATATTAAAATATCCGTCTTCTTTTCCAATAACGCTATGAAAAACCACTTGTAAAAGAACATCTCCTAATTCTTCTATAAGTCCATTATCATCCTCTTCTTCTATAGCATCTACAACCTCATAAGCTTCTTCTATCATAGCTTTTTTAAGACTTTCATGAGTTTGTTCTCTATCCCAAGGACATCCATCTTCCCCTCTTAATTTCTCTATTATACTTAATAAATCATAAAAGTCTTTTTTATTATTTACATCTCTTGGTATATATATTGATGTTAGGTAATCTATATCTTCTTGCCAATCTAACTCATAAAGAGGAATCTTTCTTATACTTTCTAAGCCCTCTATTCCTGCCGCTCTTACATAATAAATCTCTGTTTCATCATCATAGTAATCAAGTAATCTTAACTTAACTTCTGATGCTATAAAGGGATTATATACCTGTGTTATTATTGTTCCTATTCTTTTATCTAAAATTTGACTTTCCATATCAAAAGCATCTATAATTTTTAATCCTTCAATAGGATCTATTTTTAAACTTTCCATCATAGCATCAACAAAACTAACAGCTGGTAATATCTTATACTCTATATTTTGTTCTTTACATAAATTAATTAAATTTATTACAGATCTTTCTGCAACTAATGGATGTCCTGGAACAGCATATATAATTTCTCCATGGTCCTTATACTTTTTTATTAGGTCTTCCGCTATAAGTTTATAAACATCATCAAAACTTTTACTTTCCTCATAGGCATAATCATAAGTATTAAAGTCTATGCCTTCTTCTTTTAGATAATCTACCGTTGGATGTTTTTCCGTTCTAAAAAATACATCTTTTGTTTCTTTAATAACTTTAATAGTTCCAAGAGTTAACGCCGCTGGATCTCCTGGTCCTAACCCTACTATCTTTATCATATTTTATCTCCTTTTTAATGTATTTCATCTTTTATTAAATTTATTTTTTATATAATCATTTTTAAATATACCTAAAATCAATATAAGTAATAAGTATATAATAATACCCAAAGAAATAGAAATCAAGGAGGCTATTTTCATAGATTTCCCAGCTCCTATAATATATATATAACTAAACATAACTGATATTATCATTATCAAAGAAGCCATTGCTGGTTTTGCCATAACATCAAAATAATCTATGTTTTTTTCCATTAATTCATTCTTTATCATAAATTTCATGTATAAAGAATTAAGCATTGCCGGTATGCTATAACCAATTATAGTCGCAATTATAGCTCCATATATTCCCAATGTATTTATAGGAACTAAATATATAGTTAGTATAACTTTAATAATAACTCCTAAAAGTAAAAATATTATTGGTTGCTTTAACTTATCGCAAGCTTGAAGTACAGAAGTTGTGGTTTGACATATTATTATAAAAGGAATAGATATTGATAAATATTTTAATATATCATATCCTGATCCTTGTCCTGGAAATATTAAATCTAAAATAGGTCTAGCTAGAAAAAATAATCCTAAAAATGATGGAAATGCTATTATAAAAGAAAATTTCATTGATATAGTTATTTTATTTTTTAATTGTCTAAACTGTTTTAAAGCATAATGTTCTGCAATTATAGGTATTAAAGAAGAACTTAAAGCTACTGATAAAGATAATGGTAAGTTAACTAAAACATTTGCTTTTCCTGAAAATTGTGCAAATAATACCGTTATTTCATTATTAGAAAATCCAGCTTTTAATAATAATTGGGGTATTAAAATAGAATCAGCTAAAGTCATTAGATTAGAAACTAACATACCTAACCCTATAGGAACTGCAATTTTAAATATTTTGTCCATTATTTTTTTATTTATAAATTTAACTTTAACTTTAGATCTTCTTTTTATTTTAGAATATTTAATATGAAGATATAATCCTCCTAAAATCCCACCTATTCCTGCACCTAAAGCAGCTCCTCCTGCTGCATATCCTATTCCATAGGGCAATAAAACCCATGCTAAACCAACACCAGCTAATACCCTTCCAACCTGTTCTAAAACTTGAGATATGGCTGTAGGATACATATTTTGCATACCTTGAAAGAACCCTCTGTAAGCTGTTACAAAGGACACCATTAAGGGAGCTAATGCCATAGCTATAAACGAAAAATAAACTTTAGGATCCCACTTTAAAAAATTAATTATAGTTTTAGCACCTATAATTAAAATAGTGCTCATTCCTAAAGCTAGTATGGTTATAAAAATAAGAGCTTGTCTCATTATTTCAAAGGATTCATTCTCATTTCCCCTAGCAATAGATTCTGATACTAATTTAGATATCGCTATTGGTATACCTCCCACAAAGGCAATAAATATCATATACATAGGGAAAGGCATTTGATAATATCCAACTCCCTCATCTCCTAAAAGCATTATAATAGGCCATCTAAAAAATACTCCTAATATTTTTGCTAATATACCTGCAAATCCTAATATAATACTTCCTTTTATCAGTGACTGTTTTTCCATAAAAAACACCTCCAAATCACAAGTAGCCTTACTTTAATTTTTATTTCTGATTTGGAGGTATTATTCCTAATATATTAATTACTAATTAAAATTTAAATTTATTGTTCCATTTGCTTTCCTAAAAAAGCTGATGCTGTCTCTGCTAACTTCATTTCTAATTCATCAAACTTTTCATTTGGTTCTTTTGATAATATTATTACTGCACCTATAGCATCTCCTTCTGCTATTATTGGAGATATAACTTGGCATGAGTATTTATCATCAGTTCTATCATCATAATATAATGGAATAACTTTTTTGTTTGCTCCATCTAAAAGTATTGTTTTTCTATCTTCCATTATCTTTTCTAATTCATTAGAAACTTTTCTTTCCATATAATCTTTTTTTGATGTTCCACTAACAGAAATAAATGCATCTTTATCAGCAATTAAAATTATACTTCCTGTAACTTGATGTAATGATTCTGCATATTCTTTTGAAAAGTTTGTTAACTCTTCTATAGGTGAATATTTCTTTAATATTACACCTCCATCTCTATCTGTAAATATTTCTAGTGGATCTCCTTCTCTTATTCTTAAAGTTCTTCTTATTTCTTTAGGAATAACAACTCTACCAAGATCATCTATACGTCTAACTATACCTGTAGCTTTCATTAACTACTCCTCCTTTGTTTCTAAACAATTTAATTCTTGTATTAATAGTATTTTTCAGATTAGAAATTTTATACACAGTATGGTTATATTTATCACTTAAATATATTTAATCCAAATTATTTTAAGATATCCTTTTTAAAAACATGTAGATAACAATTTATTTTTTTTAATAAAAAAATAAAAATAGAGCTAAAAATTAGCTCTATTTTTATATCTTGTATTTTTTAATATTTTAATAAAAATCACTACATAAATTTAAATAAATATACTAAAGCAATTACACCAACTATAATCAAAGCAATAGCTCCGTATTTCTCAACCTTTGTAAATTCAGGTTTGCTAGAATCTGTTTCTTTTCTAGCCTTCATAAATACAGGAATTCCTATAGCATAAATTAAAATAGCTATTAATAAGTAATTTAATCCAGCTGCATATATAAGCCAAATTCCATACAATGATCCAAGTATTCCTGTAACTATAGCATATTTACGACCTGCAAATATATCACTTGGATATTGATAATTTTTATATGCTATTTTAAATAAATATAGTGTTGAAACAAGATAACAAGGTAATGCCATAACACTTGTTATACTTAACATCATATTCCAAGCATTGCCTGCAAAATGAACAAGAATTAATATTATTTGCATAACAATAGTAGATGCAAATAGTGAAAATGAAGGTGACTCATTCTTATTTTCCTTTGTAAATATCTTAGGAAATGTTCCTCCTTGAGCTGCTGCAAAAGGAAGCTCTGAAAGCATTACAGTCCAAATTAACCATGAACTTAAAATTGCAATAATGACTCCAAGATTCATTATTATGCTTCCCAATTTTCCAATAAGATCCATCAATATAGCTGCTGTTGATGGTGGTGCCATTTTTGATATTTCTCCTTGAGAATAAATACCTAATGGTAGGAGTGAAAGTGCTGTATACAATAAAAGACAAGTTAAAAATCCTAAAAAGGTTGCTTTACCAACATCTTTTTGTGATTTAGCTCTTCCTGATACAACTACAGCTCCTTCTATTCCTGTAAATACCCAAAGAGTTACAAGCATTGTACTTTTAACTTGAGGTAAAAGACCACCTAAAGCAGTATCATGTACCTTAACTACAGTTTTTAACCCCCAAAAATCTGTAAAGAAAATTGAAGTTTTAAAAGCAATAACTACTAATAACAAAAATATAGCTAATGGTACTAATTTACCTATTGTTCCTATAATATTTAAAAAACTAGCTTGTTTAACACCAGCTAAAACTACAAAATATATAATCCAAAGGACTAATGAACCACATGCAATTGATAATATATTATTTCCACCTTTAAAATATGGTGGAAAAAAATAATTTAGGGAATCCATTAAAAGAACTGCATAACCTACATTAGCAAAACAGTTACAAATCCAATATCCCCAAGCCATTAAAAAACCTGTAAATTTTCCAAATCCAAGTTCTCCATATGTATATATACCTGTTGTAGCATCTGGTCTTGCTGCTGCTAAAATTCTAAATGTATTCGCTATAAACCACATACCAATACCGGTTACAATCCATGCAATTAAAATTGCTCCAGCTGAAGCATTTTGGGCCATATTTTGAGGAAGGTTATATACACCTCCACCCATCATAGCACTTATTACTACACCTGCAAGGGCAATTACACCTAATTTTCTACTTTCACTACGGTTACTACTATTATTGCAACTACTTTTGTCGCTCATAAGTAAGACCTCCTAAGTTTTATAGTAAAAGTTTTCAATATTATTTTTTATTGTATCCTGTTAAAGAATCAAACTTCATATCTTCTAACCATTCTGAAAGAGTTATTTGATTTAAACTTGGGAATCCACTTTCTGGAACTGCATCTCTTGCTAATGTTACATATGGTGCACAAGTTAAAGCATTTCCTATTTCTCCTGGTTTCATTATTACATATGCAAATCCAATATATGTTCTTTCAAAAAGTACATGAGAGTCTTTACCACATTCTACAACTGACCAAGCAACAGCTTTTCTATGATCTTCCAAAAATTTCTTTAAATCTTCCGGATTATCATTCTTTGTCCAAAGACCTGCATCTTCTATAAATAAGTCTGCACAATGATCTCTATCATTTGATAATGATAATGCTATGAATGACCATACTCCATATGATTCACCATCTTTTAGTGGTCTGTTTTCTTTAGGTCTATAAGATGTAGCACTTTTATTTGCACATATTACATGAGCTCCTGGTGCTGTTGTAAAACGTCTATTCTTTTCAGTACCAAAAAGTTCAATACCAGCTTCTAATAATGGTTTTGCATCATAAACTTTAAGAGGAGTTCCATCAAATTGAGTCATTTCAAAAAGTGGTTCTATTTCATTATTTTCTATTGATTCATGTGTTGCTAAATCATGACCCCAAACTTGTCCTGCAACTCCACAAAATGATGAAGCTGTTAGCATATTAATTTGACCAACATAAGCATCATTAATCTCTGCTCTATCATATGAAACTATACCATCTAATAATGTATCATCTGTTTTTTTAACAGTACCAACTGATACCTTAAGAACTGATACATAACCATTTCCATAAGCTCCTGGCATTCCATATCCATCACAATAACGATTATATGGACTTATAGCTGTCTTGTCGATTTTAGGAGCTCTTATTTTTCTATTCTTATTAGGACCCACTGCTATTGTCCTATTTCTTTTTTCTTCAAGATTTCTATTCATTTTAATTCCTCCAATTAGTTCAATTTAAATTTTATTAAAACTTAATATAACTATTTGGCCAATTAGATATATTAATAATCCATATATGAAAATTATAACTCTTTAATCATTTACAACAACTATTCCATTTTCCTTCTTTGGTAATTTTACAGAAAAAATTTTATAGTTTTTTATAGTTTTTAGTTTCAAAATAATATCTATTTTAACTATCTTTATATTATTTTGTAATTTATGTAATTCTATCACTATATTTTTATTGATTAATTATTATTTTTTAATGAATATTCTTAAAACACTTATACATATATGCCCATTAAATTAAAACAAAAGAAGCTATATTAATGAAAATTTAACAATTCATTAAATATAGCTTCTTTTAATTTTTATTAATTTTAATATACTTCGTTTAATTTATCATCATAGACTTGAACACCAAGTTCTTTTTTCCATTCATCATAAGTTTTCTTAAATGTCTCACTCTTCTTTTGATTAGTTAAGAACTCTTTTATTTTACTCTTAACATCATCAAATGGTGTTACTTTTGCATCTTTTCTTATGTTTGTAGCTTTTATTATATGCCATCCAAATTGAGTTTTAACTGGTTCAGAAATTTGTCCTTCACTAAGATTTTTAGCTGCTGCTAAGAAATCTTTATCATAATTTTGTGAATCATACTCTACAAATCCTAATGAGCCCCCATTATCTTTTGTTCCATCTGTACCGTATTTTTTAGCTAATGATGCAAAATCTGCTCCATTATCTAATTGATTCTTTATATCTTTAGCTTCATCTTCTGTTTTTACTAAGATGTGTGATAAATTGGCACCAGGCTTTTCTGTAAATTGAGAGTCCTTATTAGTATCATAATATTTTTGAACATCTTCATCAGTTACATCTACATCTTTAACTGCATAATCCATAGCCTTTTGTGCTATTATTTGTTTCTTTAAAAAATCTTTTAAGGTATCATTATTATAGCCAGCACTCTCTACAGCTTTATTATAAGCTTCTTCAGTTCCATAAATCTTTTTTAAATCTTCAATCTTTTGATCTACTTCTTTATTTAATTCTTCATCTGATGGAACTAACTTTAACTTTTCAGCTTCTTTTACAAGAACATCTTCCATAACCATATTATCTAAAGTAGTTTTTCTCTGATTAGCTAATGCTTTAACAGCCTCTTCATTTGAAGCATAATTGTCTCCATATTTTTGTTTTATTTGACTAATAACTCCTGGCATTTTATCATCAACTTCACCTAATGTTATTTTTTGTCCGTCTAATTTAGCTACTACTGTATTTTTTATAGCCTCTGGAGTTTTTTGTATCATTTTGCATCCTGCTAAAGAAAATGCAAAAACAGCTACCATCGCGGCACCTATTAAGCCTTTTACTTTTTTCACTGTTATTCCCTCGCTTTTCTTATTTATTTTATAATAATACCCCTAATTTTCCCTAAACAATATTTAGTATATCAATATAAATAATTAATTTCAATTTATTTGTTTAATTTTACAATATTATCTATTAGATCCTTAAGCTCTGAAAGCAGATCCTCTTTCTTAACATCTTTTAGTCTATATATAAAAGCTGGTTTCTCTCCAAACTTAAGCAAAATTTTATTTTTATATTGATCTAGGAGTGTCTTAAATAAATCATTTTTAACTCTTTCTCTACTTTCTATTTGGAATACAATTTCATTTCCTTTTTCTTTTATTTCTTCTACTCCCATTTCCTTAGCCTTTGCCTTAATATAAGCTATATCCATAAGATTATAAACTGGTTGAGGTATTGTTGAATATCTATCCTCTAATTCCTCTTTAACATCTATATACTCCTCTAAGCTTTCTATAGCAGCAATTTTTTTATAAATTTCTATCTTTTGTATTTCATCTTCAATATATTCTGACGGTATATAAGCATCCACTTTTAATTCAATGGTAGTTTCTACAGGTTCCTTATCTATATCTCCCTTTATAAGCTTTATAGTATCTTCAAGCATTCTACAATATAAATCATATCCTATAGCAGCCATATGACCATGTTGAGCAGAACCCATCATATTACCTGCGCCTCTTATTTCTAAATCTCTCATGGCTATTTTAAATCCAGAACCTAATTCTGTAAAATCTTTTAATGCTTTTAATCTTTTTTCCGCTACTTCTGTTAGGATTTTATCTTTTTTATAAACGAAATAAGAATATGCAATTTTATTTGATCTTCCTACTCTTCCTCTCAATTGATAAAGCTGAGAAAGTCCCATTTTATCCGCATCATAAACAATCATTGTATTAACATTTGGTATATCTATTCCAGTTTCTATTATTGTAGTACACAATAGTATGTCATAATCGCCATTCATAAAAGCTATCATTTCTTTTTCTAATTGTCTTTCCGTCATCTGTCCATGTACTATTGTAACTTTACACTCTGGCACTAAATTTTTTAGGTATTCTGCCATTTCTTGAATAGTTTCTACCCTATTATAAACAAAGAATATTTGTCCCCCTCTATTTTTTTCTCTTAATATAGCATCTCTTATTAATTGATCATTTTGTTCTACAACATATGTTTGTATAGGATATCTTTCCTCTGGAGGAGTTTCTATAACAGAAATATTTCTAACTCCAGTTAACGACATGTGAAGAGTTCTTGGTATAGGGGTAGCACTTAAAGTCAATACATCTACATTCTTTTTTAAATTTTTTATTTTTTCCTTTTGAGTAACTCCAAATCTTTGCTCTTCATCTACTATTAATAATCCTAAGTCCTTAAAATCTATATCCTTTGAAACTAATCTATGCGTTCCTATTAATATATCAACATTTCCTTCTTTTACAGATTTCAATATTTCTCTTTGCTCCTTGGCAGTTTTAAACCTACTTACCATTTCTATTTTTACTGGAAAATCAGAAAACCTTTTTTTCATATTTTTATAATGTTGGTCTGCAAGTATTGTTGTAGGAACTAAAAAAGCTACCTGCTTGCCTTCCATAACAGCTTTAAATGCAGCTCTTACAGCTACTTCTGTTTTACCATAACCAACATCTCCACAAAGAAGTCTATCCATAACCTTGTCTGATTCCATATCCTTCTTTATCTCTTCTAATGAAGTTAACTGATCTGGTGTTTCCTCAAATGGGAATTCGTCTTCAAATTGTCTTTGCCACTGAGTATCTTTTGAAAATTTATACCCTTTAAGAGTAGATCTTGTAGCATATAATTTAACTAAATCTTTAGCTATTTCATTTATTGATTTTCTAACTTTAGCTTTAGCTTTATTCCAATCATTTCCACCCAATTTATTTATTTTAGGCTGTTTACTTTCACTACCAATATATTTTTGAATTAAATCTAATTGATCAACAGGTACATATAATTTATCACCTTTTGCATACTCAATATCTAAATAGTCTCTTTTATGTCCAGCGGAGTCTATTTGCTTAATACCCTTATATACCCCAATTCCATGATTTACATGTACAACATAGTCTCCTAAATTTAATTCTGCAAAGGTTTTAATCTTTGCTACACCTTTTTTATTATTTTTTTTCTTCTTAATTTTTCTTTTAGCTTCACCAAATACTTCTTTATCAGAAATAACACAAAGTTTTAAATCAGGATATTCAAATCCCTTTAGTTGATTACCAAAGGTTATTACAACTTCACCAAAATTAATTTCATTTATTTTATCCTTATAAACGCTTTCTATTTCTCTGTCTCTTAAAGTATCTACTAGTCTTTCTCCTCTAGGTCTTGTACCTGCTAATATAATAGTTTTATATCCTTTTTTCTTTTTTTCTATTATATCTTCTATTAAAAGTTCTAAGTTACCTTGATAATTATTAGATGTAATTTGATGGAATTCCTTTTTAACCATAGGCCTTATAAAATCATTATTATCATCAAGACTATTTATAAGTAAAACCTTACCATTACCTATATTAGATATTATAGATTCTTTATTTAATAAAAGATTTCCTTGAGAAGGCAATATATTACCTCTTTCAAGAAAAGCCTCATAGTTTTGATGAAATTCATATAAAGTACTATCTAACTTTCCACTACATCTTTTGCTATCATCAATTATCATTATATAATCTTTTATATAATCAAAAAAAGTAGATGCTTTTTCAAAAAAATAAGGTAAATAGCTATCTATAGTCTCAAAAGTCCAAGTTTCTTTTAGATTTTCTACATTATTTTTTACTATCTCTCTAATTCTTTCAACTACATCTGTATTGTCTCTAGTTGTTATAATTTGATTTAATTCATCTTCCATTTTGCTTATGGCTCTATCTATAGATTCTTTAGAAAGAACTATTTCTTTAGCTGCAAATACTTCTATTTTTTTAACTTTATCTATACTTCTTTGACTGTCTATATTAAAGGTTCTTATGGAGTCTACTTCATCACCAAAAAGCTCTATTCTATATGGACATGACGAATTAGGGGGAAATATATCCATTATTCCTCCCCTTATAGAAAATTGACCTTTTCCATCTATTATTTCCATTCGTTCATAGCCACTTTCAACTAATTTTTTTGAAAATTCTTTAAAATCTAAGTCCTTTCCAATCTTTATTGTAAAACTATGATCTTTAAAAAGATTAATAGGTGTATAATATGCTGCAAAAGCTTCTATAGATGTTACAATTATTTTCTTCTTTTTATTATTTAAAATCTCATTAATTACTTTTAATCTAGCCCATCTAACATCACCAGAAATAGCGTCTATATTATAAAATACCATTTCCTTCGTTGGAAAATAATATACCTCTGTTGTGTATAATGATAAGTCTTCATAAAAATTTCTAGCTTCTATATCATTATGAGTTACAACAACTATAGATTTATCATTTTCTTCAAATATACCATTTATAAAATAATCTCTACCTGAATCTGATAATCCAGTTATAGAAATTGGATAGTCATTTTTTCCTATATGATCAGTTATTTCTTGAAAACCATTATAAGTTTTCAAAGGTGCCATAAGCCCTTCAAGCCTCATTCCTAACATCACCTCAACTCTACTTACTCTACTGAAAATCCATTGAATTCATTCATAGCATTTTTTACATCTTTTTTTATAATACAATCTACAGCATCTCCAACTGCTGGTAAAACTTTCTCTAAAATTTTTCTATCTTCAACTTCAAATTTACCTAAAACATGTGAAACTAAATCATGCTGTGGTTGTCCTACACCTATTTTTATTCTTGGGAAAACTTCACTTCCTATATTTCCTATAATACTTTTTATACCATTATGACCTCCAGCACTTCCCTTTGGCCTTATTCTCATTTTTCCTACTGGAAGACTAATATCATCATATATGACTATTATCTCCTCTTCTTCTAATTTGTAAAAATTCACAACTTCTCTTATACTTTCTCCACTTAAGTTCATATATGTAGTTGGCTTTAGTAAAATTACTTTGCTTGTTCCAATTAATCCTTCTCCATATACACCTTTAAATTTTTCCCTATTTATATCAATATTATACTTATTTGCTAAATAATCAATAGCATCAAATCCAATATTGTGTCTTGTTCCTTCATATTGTTTTCCTGGGTTTCCTAGCCCAACTATTAAATACATATATTACCTCCATAATAACTATAACTTTTAAATTCTAATAAAATCATATAATTATTATAATACTATTTTCTTTAATTAAAACAAAATTTTATGTATATGTTAATAAATATCATTATTTTCCACTTAAAATTTTATAAATTTATTTAAATTAATACTATATTAATGAAAAATAAATAGAAACACTACCAAATCATATTGATTATGTAAAATTTGATAATGTTTCTATCTTAAATTAAAAGTATTATTTAATAATAACCCTATTGTTTGATATTTTCATCATTGTCTAATAAAGGAATACTAATATTTTGAATATCCCCATTTCTTATAATCTTACAACTTAAGGTATCTCCTGCCTTATGATTTGATAATATATTAATAATATCATCTAAGCCTCTAATTTTTTTTCCATCTAGCTCTATTATTATATCAGTAGGTCTTAAACCTGCCCTTCCTGCACTGCTATCTGGATTTATTGTTTGAACATAGACCCCTTCTATATTAGAGTTCTCTGTTTTATTCACATCAGCTCCTTCAAATCCTAAAACAGCTCTCTTAACTTCTCCAAATTTTATTATTGACTCAACAATATTTTTACATTCACTTATATCTATAGACAAACTTAATCCTTCACTAGAATATTTTTCAGTTAAAAAAGTACTGTTAACTCCTAAGATTTCTCCATTTACATCAGCAAGAACACCACCGTTATTTTCCTTATTAACTATGGCGTTAGACTGAATTGTTTTATAATTTTTTTTATCTGCAGAATCAGATTTTCCTACTTCTATAATTTTATTAGTACATGTTACTATACCAGAAGTTACAAAACCTACATATTCATTACCTACATTATTCCCTATAGCTAATACGACCTCTCCCTCTCTTGCACTATCTTTTTCTGCACATTTTATAGCATTTAATCTATCTGCATCGATTTTTATTACTGCTAAATCAGAAGCTTCATCATATCCTATAAGTTTTCCATTAAAGGGTTTAGATCCTATTCCTGGTAATTTAACTACTATATTATTTAGCTTTGATATAGCTGAATAACTTGTAAGTAAATATCCATCTTCTCTAAATATAATTCCACTACAGGAATTTTCACCTTTTAATATATTTTCCTCGTTATCACTAATAGTTACAACAGAAGGTGCTACCTTACTTATAGCTCTTGTTAATTGATTATCTCTAAGAGCTTGTGACCCCTTTCTTGTATCTACTATTTGAAATATTGTTTTATTCTCATCTTGAAGTTTTAATCCATACCTTTTCTCAACTATAACTCCGCCAGCAACAGCTCCAGAAAAAGTAGAAATTGCTACTATAATAGTAATCAATGTTGCATACTTGATTCTTTTTCCTTTGCCTCTTGTTTGTTTAAAATTTATAACACCTTCATCATTATTTTCATTTGTATTTTTATTTTTCTTTAAAAAGCTCACTTTCGTATTCTTTTTATCCTCTTCCACGTAGCACCTCCTATGTAGCCCCTAATTAATTTTGCTTAAAGTAAATGTGAAGATAACGCCTTTTCCCTGACTTTCGTTTTCAACCCAAATATCTTGATTATGCAAAGTTAAAATATATCTTACTATAGGCAATCCTAATCCTGTACTTATTTTATTGGTTCTTGATTTATCAGATTTATAAAATCTTTGCCATATTAACTTTTTTTGTTCCTCTGACATAGTATCCCCTTCATTAAATACACTAACTAAAACTTTATCACCTTTTGTTTTTGATTTAACTTGTAACTTTCCATTTTCATACCCATACTTTATAGCATTATCTATTAAATTAGTAACTACTTGCACTATTCTGTCTCTATCTCCCTTAACATATAAATGTTCACCTTCTAAAACAACATCAACTCTTAATTTCCTATCTTTTATTTTTTGCTCTGTACTCATAACACATTGTTTTAATAGCTCATTTATATTAAATTCAGAAATATTTAGTTTTAGTTTTCCAGCTTGCATTGAAGATAAATCTAAAAGATCATTTATTAATCTTGTTAATCTTTGAATCTCCTCGTAAACTATTTTTAAATAATAGTTTTCTTTATCCCTAGGAATTACTCCATCTAAAATTCCAGCTATAAATCCCTTTATAGAAGTTATTGGAGATCTTAATTCATGAGAAACATTAGAAATAAATTCTCTTCTATTATTTTCAACCTTTTGGATAGAATCTGCCATAGTATTAAAAGAAGATGCTAACTCTCCAATTTCATCATTAGATTTTATAACAACTCTTTTATCTACATCACCTTTAGCAAGCCTCTTTGCTGCAAGATTTATCTCTCCTATAGGTTTTACTAACATTTTTTGAGCTACATATCGAATGATTATAGTTGAAATTATTAATGCCATTAGTGCTGTTATCCAAACAATAGCATATACTTTTCTAAGTGGCGCTTTTATTTTCTCTAAAGGTGTTACTGTAACTATTACTCCCTTAAAAGTATCTCCATAAAATATAGGTTTATAATAAATATAACCTTCTTGATCTACCTTTTTACTAAGTATACCTTTTTCTTCATATGAATGACCTTTAGAGAGCAAATCCATCCTCATATTAAGACGAGTAAACTCTAAATCCTTATATAAAGGATTTGTTACTGCATAAACATACCCCATGCTATCTACTAATACTATATCTGATTCAATTGAATTACTAACTACATTCATTATGGACATAAGTTCATTTAAATTAGGGTTTGGATGTTTTAAGTGAGATATATAGGCTGCTGCTATAGGCTTTCCTTGATTATCTAATTGAATCTTTCTCTGATTAAAGAAATAGTTCTGAAACCATACTGAAAGTGTAGTTGCAATTATTATAAAACTTATACCTATGATTAACGTAAATGTTCCTAATAACTTTGCAACCAAACTATTCTTTTTCATCTATTTCACCTCAAACTTATATCCAACACCCCAAACAGTTTCCAGTTGCCAATTTGGTCCCTCATGTAACTTTTCTCTTAGCCTTTTAATATGAACATCTACAGTTCTTGAATCTCCTGGATAATCATATCCCCAAACTTCACATAAAAGTTGCTCTCTTGTAAATACTCTATTTTTATTGCTAGCTAAATAATAAAGTAATTCAAACTCTTTAGGTGGCATTTTGATTTCATTGCCTTTATATACAACACTATATGAATTTGCATCAATAACAAGATCTGAAAAATATAAAGTTTCTTTGCTTGTTGAATCTGCAGTATATCTTCTCATAACAGCCTTAACTCTTGCTATCATTTCTTTTGGTTCAAAAGGTTTTACTATGTAATCATCTGCTCCTAGCTCTAAAGCTAAAACTTTATCAAAAGTTTCTCCCTTTGCTGTAAGCATTATAACAGGGGTTTCACTTTCCCTTCTTATCCACTTTAATACATCTATTCCATCAACATTTGGTAGCATCATATCAAGCAACACTAAATCTGGTTTATAATCTAAAAATGCTTCTTCAGCAGCTTTTCCATTATGAACTACCTTAGTATCGTAGTTTCCACTTTGAAGATACATATTTATAACTTCACATATATTTTCATCATCATCTACTATTAAAATTTTGCCTAATACTCCATCCATTCTAAACACTCCTTATTATTCTTTATATCATATATTAAATTTAACATATTTATTTTATTCATTATATACATTTAATAAAATGTTACAAATTATTCATTGTCATAAAAATTTATCAATAAATGTACAAATATAAAAAGACCATCTTATCTTAAAATAAGATGGTCTTTTTATTATACTTATTACACTTCGAATAATTTACTTAATGGTTGGTCGTCATATATTCTTTGGATAGCTTCAGCAATTAATGGAGCTACTGATAGTGATGTAAACTTTTGAAGATCATCTCTATTTGGTAATGCAATTGTATTTAACATTACTAATTCTTTAATAGCTGATTGATTTATTCTTTCAAAAGCTGGTCCTGATAATACACCATGAGTACAGCAAGCATAAATATCTTTAGCACCTAAATCCTTTAAAGCATTAGCTGCATTAGCAATTGTTCCAGCTGTATCTATCATATCATCTACAAGGATGCAAGTTTTATCCTTAACATCTCCTATGATATTCATTATTTCTGAAACATTCGCTTTAGGTCTTCTCTTATCTATAATAGCTATTGGTGCTCCTAATCTATCAGCAAACTTTCTTGATCTTGTAACACTTCCTAAATCTGGTGATACAACAACAACATCATCTCTGTCTTCTAATCCTTTTTCTACAAAATACTTTGCAAGTATTGGTGCACCTAATAAATGGTCCACAGGGATATCAAAATATCCTTGAATTTGAGCCGCATGTAGATCCATTGTTAGCACTCTATCTGCTCCTGCTGCTGTTATAATATCAGCTACAAGTTTTGCAGTAATAGGATCTCTTGACTTAACCTTTCTGTCTTGTCTTGCATATCCATAGTAAGGTATTACTGCTGTTATTCTACCTGCTGATGCTCTCTTTAAAGCATCTATCATAATTAATAATTCCATAAGATTATTATTTACTGGTGAGTTAGTTGATTGTACTACAAACACATCAGCACCTCTAACAGTTTCTTTAATGTCTACGCAGATTTCTCCATCACTGAAAGTTCTAACCTTAGCCTCTCCTACTGGAACACCTAAGAATTCCGCAATTTCCTTTGCTAATTCTGGATGTGAATTTCCAGTAAAAATTTTAATATTTTTGCCATGAGTTATCATATTTATGAAGCCCTCCTTAAATTTTATCAAAGCTTTAATTTGTTATTTACTACTTTTTATTTAGTCGTTTTTTTTCAACCCAACCTTCTATATTCACTTGTTTTGCTCTAGCTATTGACAAAGCTCCTTCTGGCACTTCTTTAGTTATAGTAGATCCAGCTGCTATATAGGTATTATCTTTAACTTCTACTGGTGATACAAGATTTGTATTACATCCAATAAATGCATTATCACCTATTATAGTTTTATTCTTTGTTTTTCCATCATAGTTAACAACTACTGTTCCACATCCAAAATTACATCCACTGCCAACTTCAGCATCTCCGATATAAGTTAAATGTGATACTTTTGTATTATTACCTATTGTTGATTTCTTAACCTCTACAAAATCACCGATTCTCACATTATTACCTATATTAGATTCAGGTCTTATATAAGCAAATGGTCCTACTGTAGTGTTATTTCCTATATTACTATCTAATATTACAGAAGATTGAACTTCTACTTCTTCTCCTATAATACTATCTTTAATTCTTGAATTAGGATAAAGCACTGTATTGTACCCTATTCTCGTTGTTCCCTCTATAACATTACCTGGATAAATTATTACATCTTTATCAATCTCAACATCAGCACCTATATAAGTACTATTTGGATCTATAATTGTAACTCCATTCTCCATATGTTTTTTGTTTATTCTTTTTCTTAATATACCTTCAGCAATAGAAAGCTCTACTCTTGAATTAACTCCTATAGTCTCTTGAAAGTCAGTTATCATCGCTCCAACTTTCTTATTTTCTGCTCTTAATATTCCTATAACATCTGTTAGGTAATATTCTCCTTGAGCATTATTGTTAGAAAGTTTATCTAAAGATAACATTAATTCCTCTATATCAAAACAATACATACCTGCATTAATTTCATTTACTTTTAATTCAGCTTCATTACAATCCTTATGCTCAACAATTTTTTCTACTTCATTATTTTTATTTCTTATTATTCTTCCATATCCTGTTGGATTTTCTATTACAGAAGTTAGTATAGTTGCATAGTTATTGTTTGATATATGAGTATCAATTAAATTTTTTACAGTATCCTCCATAATAAGTGGAGCATCTCCTGTAAAAATAGCTACTACTCCTTTTTTACCTTTTAAGAACTCCTTAGCACACTTTACAGCATGACCTGTTCCTAATTGTTCAGTTTGTAAAGAATAAGAAACTTTTCTACTTTCAGTTCTCTCTTTAACAAGCTCCGCACCTTTTCCTATTATTACATTTACATCATCAAGTTCTGCAGCTCTCATAGTATCAATAACATGATTAACCATTTCCTTACCACAAACTTTATGTAATACCTTTGGAAGGTCTGATTTAATTCTCTTTCCTTGACCTGCTGCTAATATCATAGCACATTTATACATTAAATCACCTCTTTGTGATAAACATTTGGCAAATAGAGTATACAATTTAATTTAAAAAAAGCCGATACAAATTCACCTATTTAATTATATTTTATTACCGAAAGTATTTCAACCATTGAAAGGGTATACATAAACTATAAATTGAATTTATTTAATATTTTTCGTCTTTTATGTCTTTTTATGAGTTTTTTTAGAAAAATATAAAAAAAAATAAAAGGAAGTTTAAACTTCCTTTTATTTATTCTTCACTTATTTCTACTTCTGAATTTTTAGCCTTCTCATATTCAGCTAGAATAGCTGATTGAATTTTTTCTCTAGTATCAGTATTTATTGGATGAGCAATATCTTTGAACTCTCCGTCTGGAGTCTTTCTACTAGGCATTGCTATAAATAATCCATTTTGACCTTCGATAACTTTAATGTCATGAACAACAAACTCGTTATCAAATGTAACTGATACTATGGCTTTCATTTTTCCCTCAGTAGCAATTTTTCTGATTCTAACGTCTGTGATTTGCACTTCACTACACCTCCAGTTGCTTTTATGATATATATTTCTATATTAAAATAAAAAATCCTCTTTTTCTTACTAGAATTTTTTGAAAATTTTTTATTTAACAAACTTTGATGGTGTCATATTGACAATTCCATCTGTATCTACCCCTGAAAGTTCAACTATAGAAACATAGTTATTCACTAGCTTCTTCTCTGCTATTATGTTATCTACCAAAACACCAATTCCAATAAGTTCACTATCAAATTCTTTTAATAAATCTTTTATCCCCTTCGCAGTTCCACCACACTTCATGAAGTCATCTATGAATATACACTTACTTCCAGATTTTAATGATTTTTTTGAAAGTGTCATTTGCTGAATTCTTCCTGATGATCCTGAAACATAATTAATTGTAACTGTAGAACCTTCTGTTATTTTATTTTCTCTTCTTGCAATTACAAGTTGCACCCCTAAATTTCTAGCTACTTCATAAGCAAGAGGAATACCTTTGGTTTCAACTGTTACAACATAATCTATCTCGTTTCCTATAAAGTATGTAGAAAGAATTTTACCTGCCCTACTTATTATTTGAGGATTATACATTAGATCAGTCATAAAAATAAAATTTCCTGGAACAATTCTTTCTTTATTCTTTAAAATTTCACATAATTCATTTGCAAAGTCTAACTTATCGTTTTCACTTATATCACAAATAAACTTTACTCCTCCAGCAGCTCCAGATATAGTCTCTACTTTTCCCATATTTAACTTTTCTAAAACTTCTCTAACTATTACCAAATCTTCACTTATAGTAGACTTTGCTGCATTTAATAATTCCGAAAATCTGTTCAATCCAATTACTTTATTAGGATTCTCTATTAAAATCTTTGTAATAGCGACTACACGGCTATTTCTACTTAATTTTTCCACCAACATCACCTACATATATAAATTTATATCACGAATTATCTTATAAATAATTATGTTATTATTCATATTGTATTCAATATTAATATTAATATCAATATCTTTCATTGGTATTTATTATATTTAGGCGATTTTTCTATCTGTCCACTATTTATTTTAACCCTCTTTTTATGATTTTATACATACAATGGATTAATAAATAAAAAGCTTGTAGAATTCTACAAGCTTTTTATTTATATTAATTTTAATCTGCTAAGCAAAGTTTTATCTTTTCAATTCTTTTCGAACTAATTTCTTCAACTTCAAAAATAATGTCTTCATATTTTATCTTTTTGCTTTCATCTTTTTTAGGTATATTTCCTATTAAGCTTACAACAAATCCACCTATTGTTTCAAAGCAATCAGTTTCTATATTGACATTTAACCTTTCATTCAACTCATTAATAGATAAAAGACCGTCTACAACATAAGTTTTTTCATCTATCTTTTTTATATCGCATTGAGCTTCATCATACTCATCGAAAATATCTCCCATAACTTCTTCTATTAAATCTTCTATAGTAACAATACCAGAAAATCCACCATATTCATCTATTAATACAGCCATATGATTTTTACTATCTTTTAATTCGAAAAAAAGCTCATCTATAGCCTTTGATTGTGGAACAAAATATGGTTTTCTAAGTATCTTCTTTAAATCTATATTGTCTATTCCACTTCTATTTGCCTCATAGAAAAAGTCTTTCATATAAAGAATACCAATTATATTATCTATCTCTTTTTCATATACTGGAACTCTTGAGAAATTTTCATACAATAATTTTGAAGATATTTCTCTTATAGGTGCATCTACGCTTAAGCTAAATACTTCAGTTCTAGGAGTCATGACCTCTTTTGCCATTTTGTTATCAAATTCAATTATACCTTCTAACATATCTCTTTCAGAAGAATTTAAGGCGCCTTGTTCCTCACCAGTCTCTATTAATGATTTAATAATATCTTTAGAAACCTTTTCTTCCCTTGGAGTTTCTTTAATATTGATAATTTTTAATAAAGCATTAGATGTAAAAGATAAAATCTTAATAAAAGGTCTCATCAAAATATAAGCTATCTTAATTGGCTTCATAGAATTTAAAGCTATTCCTTCTGGATTTTTAATTGCCATTTTTTTAGGAATAATTTCTCCAAAAACTAATGTTACATAACAAAGCATTAATGTTATGAAAATCATAGATATAGTATTACTAAACGGAATATTATTTCTACTTAAAATCGAAGCCAAGCTATTAGAGATTGTAGTAGCAGCTATAGCTGATGCTAAAAAACCTGCAGTTGTAATACCAACTTGTATGGTAGGTAAAATGCTGTTTGGTTCCTCTATAATAGCTAATAAATCTTTTGCTCTCTTATCTCCTTTATCTATTAAAGAATTTATTTTATTTTTATTGATAGAAAGTATAGCTGATTCTGCTGATGCAAAAAATGCATTCACCAAAATTAAAATAACAATTAACATTAACTGTATCAGCATACTCCCGACAGGCCCAGAATCCATTATAAAAAACCCCCTTGTTTTTTAAGTTTATAATATTTTATTAATTATAATTGAATATAGCATAGCAATATATTTTTTACAAACTTTCTTAATATTTGAAAAACCTCTTGTAATCTTTATTTTGATATATAAATTATTTTAACTCTTCTTTTCATATTATTGCTTTATTCTTCTCATCATATAAACTTCATACTTATTATATTATTCAAAATTATTCATAAATATTACCTATTTTTATTGATTTATGGTATTAAATTTCATTAATTTAAATATATTATATTTGTTTTTATTAAACTATAATTCTAAATATATTAAAAATTAACTATATATTTATACTAATTTTTAATATATTTTATGCATAAGTTTAATAAAAGCTTACTTATAATTAATATAAAATAAGCCATTATTAACTTTCATAAAAGCTAATAATGGCTAAAATTTTAATTATTTAATTTCATTTCCCTCAAAATCTTTATATTCTGCAGGATTTTGTTTTTCTCTTTTATTGTTTTGATGTTCCTTAATTCTTTGTCTTCTTTCTCCATCATCTGTAACATTGTTTCTAATCTTATTTTTATTCATATTAATCACCTCTTTCATAAATTTATGATTTCTATTTATCATAAATTTAATTCATATTAAAAAATAAATAATTTTAAGTAACCATTTTTACATCTTTTTCATAAAATTATTGTAAATCTATCCTTTAATTGTGTTCATTTTTTAAAAAATGTATATAATTATAAATGATATATAAAAGATGGTATCTAAAAAGGAGTTGATATTTTGTCATTCGATTTTATTAAAGATAAACATAAAAAAGTTCATTTTATAGGTATTGGCGGAGTAAGTATGAGTGGTTTAGCTGCTGTACTTTTAAATGGAGGTTATAAAGTTTCAGGTTCTGATGCTAAGGAATCAGAAACTACAAATAAATTAAAAGAAAAAGGTGCTGAAATATACATAGGTCATAAGGCTGAAAATATAAAAAATGTTGACCTTATAGTGTATACTGCTGCAATTTCAAGTGACAATCCTGAGATTCAACAAGGAAAAAAATTAAACATAAGCATGATGGATAGAGCTGAATTTTTAGGACAAATCATGAAAGGTCATAAGTATAATGTAGCTGTTGCAGGAACTCATGGAAAAACTACATGTACATCTATGATTTCTCATATAGCACTACAAGCCAATGTAGATCCTACAATACTAGTAGGTGGAAATTTAGATGTTATAGAAGGTAACTACAGAATTGGTAATAGTGAATATTTTATTACCGAAGCTTGTGAATATAAAGAATCCTTTTTAAAGTTTTATCCATATATAGGCATTATATTAAATATAGATGCTGACCATTTAGATTATTATAAAGATATAAATCATATACAAAAAGCTTTTGAAAAATTCTCTAAGTTAATTCCTAAAGATGGATATCTTATAGGTTATGGAGATGATTCTAGAGTTAGAGAAATTTTAGATAAAGCTGAATGTAATATTTTAAGCTATGGTCTAGAGAATGGAAATATAACTGCTAAAAATATAGTCTTTGATAAAGCTGGATGCCCTACTTTTGATGTTTATAAAGATAGCGAAAATTTATTCACACTTCATCTTAATGCAGCAGGTAAACATAATATATTAAATGCCCTTTCTGCAATATGTGTTGGATTAATATTTGGTATTTCTAATGATGATATTATTAAGGGTCTTGAGTCCTTTAAAAATGCCCATAAGAGATTTGAACTTAAAGGCACCAAAAATAATATTACAGTAATAGATGATTATGCACATCATCCAGTAGAAATAAACGCAACTTTAAATACAGCTGAAAAAATAGATCACAATAGAATTATATGTGTCTTCCAACCACATACTTATACAAGAACAAAAAGCTTATTTAATGAATTTACAAACTGCTTTGATAAAGCTGATGAATTAGTTTTAATGGACATTTATGCTGCAAGAGAAAAAGATACTGGCTTAGTTAGTTCTGATGAATTAGGTAATGCATTAAGAGCTAAGGGTATTAAGTGTACCAATGTTCATTCACATGAAGAAGCTTGTAATTATGTAAAGGACATTGCAAAAGAAGGAGACCTTCTACTAACTGTAGGAGCTGGCGATGTTGTAAAGGTAGGAGAACTATTTTTGAAATAATATTAAATAAAGGTATATGAAAGTTTATGTTATGCTTTCATACACCTTTATTTTTTTATTATAAATAATATATTTATTAACATCTTATAATAAAATCTTTAATTATAGCAGGAATTTCTCTAATAGCCCCAAAAATTTCATGAAGTAAATATTGATATTTAGTATTAAATGTTCCTGTATAACTACCATCTATTTTATATCTATTAGCTAACATCTTTACTCTTCCTAAATGAAATCTATTTGAAACTAATATAGCACTTTTAAATCCTTCATTTTTCATTATCTTTGATGAATTTTTTATATTTTCATTAGTATTTTTAGAGTTATCCTCTAATATTATCTTATCTTCAGGTATATCTTCCTTTACTAATATTCTTTTCATACATTCCGCTTCCGATATATTCTCCTTATCCCCTTGACCACCAGATACTATTATATAAGGAGCATATCCTTCTTTATATAGTTTAACTCCTTCCATAGTTCTATCAACTAAAAATTTACTAGGAGTTTCTCCATTTACTCTACAGCCTAAAATTATAATAGCATCACTTTTTTTAGGTGCTAAAATCATAGGAACAGAAAAAATATAAATCTCAAATAGAAAAAATATAATAATAAAAAGGAATACTATCATTTTTAATTTCTTCTTCATAATAAATTTCTCCTTATTTTAATAATATAAATTTCTTATAAATAAGTTACATAATTTAAACTCTTTATTATTATTATCAAAGATTTTTTATAACACAAGATAACAATATCTTTACAATAAATTTTAATCCAATAGGTATTATATATAACACCTATAATATTTATTTGATATTTCTATAGTAATTTTATGGTTATTATTATTTTCTGCAACTTATTATATTTCTTGTTATATCGCCATTCTTCGCATTTTTTTTAGTTGCAATTTAATTTATTTAATGTAAGTTCACAAAAAATTATCAATTTTATCTATTGATTTATTCTATAAAATACTGTATCTTTATTAATGGAAAGCGTTTTCAATGAGCTTTTCAATTAATTATTTTGTTCATTTTTTAGAAATATTTGTTTCAATATTATAATGTATACATTATAATATCTTTTAAAGGGGGGTAGAGACATGGCAGTAACAATAAACGACATAGCAAAAATGGCCGGTGTTTCTCTAGCCACAGTATCAAGAGTTCTAAATAACTCTGGGTATGTAAAAGATGAAACTAGAAAAAAAGTGTTAGCTGTTATTAAGGAACTTAATTATACACCTAGCGCAATAGCAAGAAGTTTGTCAAAAAATCAAACTTCAACAATAGGAGTAATTGTTCCTGATATAGCAAATCCATTTTTTGGAGAAGTTATACGAGGAATTAGTGAAGTCGCAGATAATACTAATCTTAATATTATTCTTTGTGATTCTAATGAATCTATAAAAAAAGAACTTAAATCAATAAAAGCTTTAAGGGAACAAAGAATAAGAGGATTAATAATATCTCCAACATCTGCAGATAACGATGTAAATAGTGAATATTTAAAAACTCTTAATAGTTTAGGAATTCCAGTAATTTTAGTTGATGGACAACTAAAATACTCTAATTTTTCTGGAATCTTTGTTGATAATATCAAAGGTTCTTATGACGCAGTAGAGGCATTAATAAAAGAAGGTCATAAAAAAATAGCGATAATAACTGGTAGAATGAGTTCAAAACCTGCAAAGGATAGACTTTTAGGCTATGAGAAGGCTCTTATTATGAACAACATTCCTCTAGATCCTCAATATATTTTTTATGGTGATTATAGACAAGAAAGTGGATATAACCTTACTAAAGAGATTTTAAGTCTAAAAGAAAAGCCAACTGCTATTTTCGTAAGTAATAACTTAATGACTCTTGGCTGTATTAATGCACTTTTTGAGAGTAACTATAAAATTCCAGATGATATGTCATTAATATCCTTTGATAGAATTGATCTTTTAAATATCTTAGGATTAAAAATTAGTCATATAAATGGTCCAAGCATTGAGCTTGGAAGAATAGGAATGAATCTTCTATTAGATTCATTACAAAAACCAGAAGATTTAGAACTTAAAAAGATAACCTTAACACCAGAACTAGTTCTTCTAGGTTCTGAAAAACTTATAAAATAATAAGCAGCTTCAAAGTTGTTTAATGATATTTAAGTAACCGCTTTCAAATTTTAGAACTTTTTTACAAGTTCTCTTACTTATTATTAATTAACACTATAATGGGTAAAATACTTTTAAATAATTTAGAGAAATGAAAGGTGATTGTTATGATTAATAGAGTAGTTTGGATTGTATTAGATAGCGTAGGCATGGGAGCTCTTCCTGATGCTAAGAAATATGGCGATGAGGGCGCAAATACTATAGGTCACGTTGCTGAATTTAACAAAGGATTAAACTTACCTAACATGGTTAAATTAGGTCTTGGAAATATAGACGGAATGAAAAATATTGATAAATGTGATGCACCAATAGGTTGCTTTGGTAAATTACATGAAAAATCAAACGGTAAAGATACTGTAACAGGACACTGGGAAATGGTTGGAATAGAATCAGAGGTTGCTTTCCCAACTTATCCTAACGGATTCCCTAGCGAAGTAATAGAAAAATTTGAAAAACTTACTGGAAGAAAAGTTATAGGAAATAAGCCATCATCTGGAACAGTTATATTAGATGAACTTGGTAAAGAACATATGGAAACTGGTGCTCTTATAGTTTATACTTCAGCAGACAGCGTTTTCCAAATTGCTGCTCATGAAGAAATCGTTCCATTAGAAGATTTATATAAATATTGTAAGATAGCTCGTGAAATGTTAACTGGCGACCATTCAGTTGCTCGTGTAATCGCAAGACCATTTGTAGGAACTCCAGGAAATTTCACAAGAACACCTAATAGAAGAGATTATGCTTTATTACCACCATATAAAACAACTCTTGATATGCTAAAAGAAAAAGGATTAAGTGTAATGGGTGTTGGTAAAATAGAAGATATCTTCTCTGGCCAAGGTATAACTGATGCTGTACACACTAAAGACAACATGGACGGTGTTGATAAAACTATAGATTACTTAAAAGAAAATAAAAAAGGTTTAATATTTACTAACCTAGTAGACTTTGATATGAAGTGGGGACATAGAAATGATCCTGCTGCTTATGGTAAAGGATTAGAAGATTTTGATAAGAGATTACCAGAAATAATAGAAAATATGAATGAAAATGATGTCTTATTTATAACTGCTGACCACGGATGTGACCCAACATACCCTGGAACAGATCATACTAGAGAATATGTTCCATTCTTAGCTTATGGTAAAACTTTAAAAGCTAACCACAACATGGGAGAAAGAACTGGATTCTTTGATATAGGTCAAACAGTATGTGATATATTTGATACTGAAAAAATCAAGAATGGTAAGAGTTTCTTAAACGAAATAATTAAATAAAACAATTAAGTTAATAAAAAATTAAATTAATAAATTATATTATGAGGTGAATAAAATGGATTTATCAACAAAAATAAGAGAAGCTGCTGATTTTATATTATCAAAAACTAAGTACAAACCAGAGTTAGGTTTAATATTAGGTTCAGGATTAGGTGCTATAGCAGACCAAATCGAAAATGCTGAATATTATCCTTATGAAGAACTTCCAAACTTCCCTGTTTCAACTGTTCAAGGTCATGCTGGAAGATTAGTAATCGGAACTTTCCAAGGAAAACAAGTTGTTGCAATGCAAGGAAGATTCCACTTCTATGAAGGATATCCAATGAATGAAGTAACTTTCCCAGTTAGAGTTATGAAACTTTTAGGAGTTGAAACTCTTATAGTAACTAACGCTGCTGGTGCTGTTAATACAAGTTATAAACCTGGAGATTTAATGCTTATATCAGATCACATAAACTTATGTGGAGTTAATCCTTTATTAGGTAAGAACTTAGATGAGTTTGGAACTAGATTCCCTGATATGTCAAATGCTTATGATAAAGATTTAAGAGACAGAGTTAAAGAGATTGCAAAAGGACTTAACATAGATCTTCAAGAAGGAGTTTACTGCATGTTCTCAGGTCCAACTTACGAAACTCCTGCTGAAGTAAGAATGGCTAGAATATTAGGTGGAGACGCTGCTGGAATGTCAACTGCTCCTGAAGTTGTTATCGCTAATCACTGTGGAATGAAGGTTATTGGAGTTTCATGTATGACTAACATGGCAGCTGGAATATTAGCTCAACCTTTAAATCACGAAGAAGTTATGGAAACTTCAGCATTAGTGAAAGATAAGTTTATAACTCTTATGACTAATATAATAAAAGAACTTTAATACACTAACCATCACTAAAATTTTTAAGAAACTCAAATTTAAGAAAAAGGAGTACAAATGAAGTGAACATATTTTTAGATAAATTTATAGGTATAATCGGATTAGTAGTTCTAATTGGTATAGCTTTTCTATTATCTGAAAACAAGAAAAAGATAAATTGGAAACTTGTTTTTACTGGATTAGGCCTACAAGTTGTATTCGCACTAATAATTTTAAAGTTCCCTCCTGGAAGAATGGTCTTCCAAGTTTTAAGTGATGCCATAACTAAACTATTAGACTTTACTAAAGAAGGTAGTGGATTCCTATTTGGAAATCTTATGGATCAAAAAACTTATGGTATGATATTTGCATTACAAGTATTACCAACTATTATATTCTTCTCAGCATTAATGGGAATACTTTATCACTTAGGAATAATGCAAGCAGTAATTAAAGTTATATCATCAGGTATAGCTAAGTTATTAGGAACAAGTGGTTCTGAAACTTTAAGTGCTGTTGGTAATATATTCTTAGGTCAAACTGAAGCCCCATTATTAATAAAACCTTACATAGCTACCATGACTAAATCTGAAATAATGGCTATTATGGTAGGTGGTATGGCAACTGTTGCCGGTGGAGTTATGGCTGGATACGTTGCTATGGGTGTTGACGCTGGTCAACTTCTTGCAGCTAGTATTATGGCTGCTCCTGCTGGATTAGTTTTAGCTAAGATAATGGTTCCTGAAACTGAAGAATCAGCTACTAAAGCTGGTGCTGAACTTAATGTTGATATGAAAAAGGCTAACGTTATTGAAGCTGCTGCTCAAGGTGCTAGTGATGGTTTAGGATTAGCATTAAACGTTGCTGCTATGCTTTTAGCATTCGTTGCTTTAATAGCTCTTATTAACGCAATATTAGGTGCTTGTGGTGGATTATTTGGATTCCCTCAACTTAGCTTAGATTGGATCCTTGGTAGATTATTTGCTCCAATAGCATTCTTAATGGGTGTTCCTGGATCAGATATAATAACTGCTGGAGAATTATTAGGTCAAAAACTTGCAATTAATGAATTTATAGCTTACACTGGCTTAGTTCAAAAAATGTCAGTTTTACAACCTAAAACAGTTACTATATTAACATTCGCTCTTTGCGGATTCGCTAATATAAGTTCTATAGCTATTCAAATCGGTGGTATAGGTGGTTTAGCACCAGAAAAGAAACCTATAATAGCTAAACTTGGAGTGAAAGCACTTATCGGTGGTTCACTTGCTACATTTATGACAGCTACAATAGCTGGAATATTATTTAAATAATAAAGAAATATATATGCATAAGAGTTAAAATAATAAAAGCAACAAAGTAAAACTTTGTTGCTTTTATTTAATTTTACAAAATATAAGATTTAATCCTAAGCCATTTTATTATAGTTTTATTAAAAAAGAGAGTTACAATAACTAATTTTAGTCATTTAGCAACATATCCTATTACTTTTATTTTACTACTCTACTACTATTAAATCTTTAGTATAATGATTTAGAACTTCACAGCCATCCTCTGTCACTACAACTAAATCTTCAATTCTTACTCCTACTTTACCTGGTAGATATATTCCTGGTTCTATTGAGAATATCATTCCTGGTTTTACTTGCTCTTTATTTATAGAACTTACATCACCAAAATCATGAGTTTCAATACCTATACTATGACCAGTTCTATGAGTAAAATATTCTCCATATCCAAAGCTTTCTATATAGTCTCTAGCAGCTTTATCAATATCGCAGAATCTAACTCCTGCTTTTACTTTTTCTATACCTCTTAAATTAGCTTCTCTTACTATCTCATAAACCTTTTTGCTTTCTTCTGATGGTTCTCCATAGAAAAATGTTCTTGTCATATCTGAACAATAAAATTTATTTCTACATCCTGTATCTATAGTTATAGAGTCACCCTTTTTAGGCAATGAATTATCATTACTGTGATGTGGATCTGCTCCATTTGCTCCATATGCAACTATAGGTTCAAAAGAAAAACCTTGTGCTCCTTCTTTTTCATAAAATTCTCCTAATAATGAACACATTTTCTTTTCGCTATTATCCTTTGAAATCTCTTTAAAAATTTCTCCCATAACTTTATCGTTTATTAAAGATGCTTTTCTCATTAATTCGATTTCTTCTGCATCCTTTATCATTCTTACCCTATCTATTATTGGTGATCCATTTACAAATCCTCTTGCAGCTTTTTTATCCATTAGTTTTATTAAAAAATGTGCTGGCCAAGTTTTATCTACAGCTAATACATCATTTTTATCTATGATAGTACTTAATAATTCTATAGGATCCTCTATATCTGAGTACCATAATAAATCTAGCCCACTTTGAGGTTCTGTTGGAAATAACTTATTTATAATTAATTTTTTATCCCCTTTAGCATTTATGTATAATGTAAGCATTCTTTCTCCAGGCTCAATCCATTTACCTGTTAAATAAAATATAGCAGCTGGGGAAGAAACTATCATTTGTTTTAATCCCTCTTTTTCCATACAGCAAAGAACTTTGTTTATTCTACTTTTATTCATAAATCTTTCTCCTCTCCCAAAAAAATCTATCTATAATAAAATTATATCTGTTTATAACATTAATATAAAGGTTTAAATATTTTTTAAATTAATTTTTTTAAAAGCTTTATAGCATCTTTTGATGATATAATATTATTAATTTGAAAGTTGAGAGGAGACTTTAGATGAAAATAGCAGTTATATCAGACATACATGGAAATATATATGCCTTAACTAAGGTTTTAGAGGATATTGATAATCAGCAAGTAGACACAATAATTTGCTTAGGAGATTTAGTAGGTTATGGTCCACATCCTAATGAAGTCATAGCTATGATAAGAAGAAGAAATATTATCTGTCTTAAAGGAAACTATGATGCATCAGTTGTAGATAATGGATTTACATTTATAAGAGATACAACAATAAACTCATTTTCACTTCCTTGGACTGTAGAAGAGCTTAGAGCTTCTAACAGATATTATTTAGCTTCTTTACCAGAAAACATCACTTTAAAATTTGAAGATAAAACTATAACTTTTGTACATGGTAGCCCTAGAGCAATTAATGAATATATGTTAGAAAATAAAAGTGACTTAGATGAAATCATGAATAATTTTAAAGGAGATATCTTAGTTTGTGCTCATACTCACATACCTTACACTAAAAATTTCGGAAATAAGATTCTTATAAATGACGGTAGTGTAGGAAAACCTAAGATAGGAAGACCAAATTCTACTTATGTAATTATAGACTTAAATAAAGATACAAATACAAAAATAGAAATAAAAGAGCTTTCATATGATTTCCATAAGACAATAAAAGATATGGAAATGAAAAATTTTCCTAGTTCTCTTATTAACTCTTATAGAACTGGTTTAGAATAAAAATATTCTCTTTTATTTTAAAATAAATGGTAACTTTAGAGATACTCCTTTTTCTATATAATATTTTTTAAAGTTTATATTAGAAAAAGGAGCTAGCTCATATCTTTTTATATATTTATAAATTTTTTTCTGTAAAATTTTATTCCTTTATAGTTCCTATAATATTTAAATCTTTTAAGTTTATATCATTTTTATGACACTTCATAAATTCATCAGTAAGATCTTTTCCTGCAATTAAACCATGATGGACTCCATTTATCCAAGACTTCTCTGATGTTAAATCATATACTGTTCCTTTTATTGCAACATAAGCATTCTTTCCACCTTGACCATTGTATTTAACCAATTCTTTTAAAGTAAATTCCCTTTTTATCTCAATAATTCTACATTTATCTTTCTTATCACTTGAAAATATTAGCTTTTCTATTTCTAAAAGTAGTTCTTTTAATTTTTCAACTGTAATACTTTTTAAATTTTTATCCTCACAGTAAATTAATGTTTTTTTTACTATATTTACTTGATTAAGTTTAGATTTTAATATTTCATTCATAAATAGTATATTCCCCTGCTAACATACATAATATACTTATATATTTATTATATATTGTTTGCAAATATTAAAATTTTGTTGTAAAATTAATATATTCATAACTTTATAAAAGTATAAACTATGATGAGAAGAGTAAATTTAGGACTAAGTTTCAGCGAGTAAACGATGGTGAGAGGTTTACACAAAGCCTATGTTGAAAAACATCTCTGAGTTTCTAACCGAACCTTATAATTTATAACAAGTAGGCTTAGACGGGTTCATACCGTTAATTTATGAACAGCATTTTGTGCTTACGAGTTGGTCATTTATAATGACAATTTGGGTGGTACCGCGAAATTATACCTTTCGTCCCATTATGGGATGAAGGGTTTTTTTATTGCAATTTATTATGAAAGTGAGGATTTATAAATGGAAAAATCAATATTAGTAAAATCATTATATAGAAATACTAATGATTATCTTGATAAAACAGTAAAAATTTCAGGATGGATAAGAACTTTAAGATCATCAAACGCCTTTGGTTTTATAGAAGTAAATGATGGTTCTTTCTTTAAAAACGTTCAAATAGTTTTTGATTCAAAACTTGATAACTTTAAAGAGGTTTCAAAATTACCTATAAGTTCATCTATAGCAGTTACAGGTAAATTAGTTGCTACTCCTGATGCAAAGCAACCATTTGAAATACATGCAGAAGAAATATCAATAGAGGGTATGTCATCTTCTGATTTTCCACTTCAAAAGAAAAGACATACATTTGAATACTTAAGAACAATTGCTCATTTAAGACCAAGAAGTAATGCTTTCTCAGCAGTATTTAGAGTACGTTCAGTTGCAGCTTATGCTATACACAAGTTCTTTAATGAAAGAAACTTTGTATATGTTCATACACCACTTATAACAGGAAGTGACTGTGAAGGTGCAGGAGAAATGTTTAGAGTATCAACTCTAGATCCAAAAAATCCTCCTTTAGCTGAAAATGGTGCTGTAGACTATTCAAAGGATTTCTTTGGTAAAGAAACTAACTTAACAGTTTCTGGTCAATTAAATGGTGAATGTTATGCTTTAGCTTTCAGAAATATATACACTTTTGGTCCTACATTTAGAGCTGAAAATTCAAACACAGCAAGACACGCTGCTGAATTCTGGATGATAGAACCTGAAATGGCTTTTGCTGATCTTCAAGACAATATGGAATTAGCTGAAGATATGTTAAAATACGTTATAAAATACGTTATGGAACAATGTCCTGAGGAACTTGCATTCTTTAACCAATTTATTGATAAAGGATTATTGGAAAGATTAAATCACGTTGTGAGCTCAGACTTTGGTAGAGTTACTTATACTGAAGCTGTAAACTTACTTAAGAATTCTCAAAAAGAATTTGAATATCCAGTTGAGTGGGGTATAGATCTTCAAACAGAACATGAAAGATATTTAACAGAAGAAATATTTAAAAAGCCTGTTTTTGTTATTGATTATCCAAAAGAAATAAAGGCATTCTATATGAAGTTAAATGAAGATGGAAAAACAGTTGCTGCTATGGACTGCTTAGTTCCAGGAATTGGAGAAATAATAGGTGGTAGCCAAAGAGAAGAAAAACTTGATCTTCTTGAAAAGAGACTTGAAGAGCTTAACTTAAATAAAGAAGACTATTGGTGGTATTTAGAACTTAGAAAATACGGTGAAACTGTTCACTCAGGATATGGTCTAGGTTTTGAAAGATTAATAATGTATATAACTGGTATGTCAAATATAAGAGATGTAATTCCATTCCCAAGAACAACTGGACAATGTGAATTCTAATTATTCATATACAAAAGAGTATCTTTTAATGAATTTTTTCATCAAAAGATACTCCTTTTCATATATTTAGAAATCCTTAATTAATATAATCCTATTTTTGTCTATTTTTTATTAATTGATATATTGTTCTAACTGGGACTCCAGTTCCACCTTTTATTGAATATTCACTTGCTGAATCTGCCCATGCAGTACCAGCTATATCAAGATGTAGCCATGGCTTATCTTTTACAAACTCACCAACAAATGCTCCAGCAGTTATTGCTCCACCATACTTTCCACCAAGATTTTTTAAATCTGCTATTTCTGATTTTATTTGTTCTTTATATTCATCAAAATAAGGTAATCTCCAGAACTTTTCTCCTGTAACCTTAGCTGCCTCTTCTAATTCATTATAAAATTCATTATTATTTGAAACCACTGCAGTTACTTTATCTCCTAAAGCAACTACTGCAGCTCCAGTTAATGTTGCAATATCTATAACTTCGTCAGCATTTTCCTTTTCTATTATATAGTTTACAGCATCTACTAAAGTTAATCTTCCTTCTGCATCAGTATTTAAAACTTCTATAGTTTTTCCAGCCATAGATCCAATTATATCTCCTGGTTTATAAGCTCTTCCAGAAATTAAATTTTCACAAGCTGCAACTACAGCAACTACATTAATCCTTAAATTACTTTTAGCAATAGCTGACATTGTACCTATAACAGAAGCAGCTCCACCCATATCACCTTTCATAGTTACCATACCATCTGTTGGTTTAATAGAATATCCACCTGAATCATAAGTTAATCCCTTACCAACAAGACCTAATATATTACTGTCTTGTGGATTTCCATTGTATCTCATAACTATTAATCTAGGTGGGTTATCAGAACCCTTTGCAACTGAAAGAAAAGCATCCATCTTTAATGATTTTATTTGCTTTTCATCAAAGACTTCAACTTCAAAACCACTTTCTCTTCCTATTTCTCCTACTCTTTCAACTAATGTTTCTGGATATAAAATATTTGCTGGTTCGTTAGTTAAATTTCTTGCTATAATAGTAGCTTCAACTAAAAGTTTAGCTTCTTTTATATATTCATTTATCTTATTATCTTCTTGATTTTCTTTTTCTGTATTTCCTAATGTAAAATCTAAAGAATTTTCTTTTTTATCCTTTTTGTATCTATTAAAGCTATACTCTGCAAGACCTAATCCTTCTACCATGCTTTTTATAATATCTTTTTCACTAATAACTGTAGAATTTATAATCTTAATAAATACCTTCTTACATTTTAATGCTATAGCTTTTTTACAAGCAGAACCTAAAGATTTTCTTATTATTTCATTGTTAAGTTCTTTATCCCTTCCAAGGCCTACAACTATAATATCTTGAATTTTTCCTTCGCCACAAGTTCTTGTAAAAGTAAAAATCTCTCCTTTTTTACCTTCAAATTTCTCTGAGTCTTTAAGATGAGCTAACATATTATTAATTTCATCATTAGGTGTAATTAATTTATCCTCTAAAATAGGAACTATAACTCCATCCCCTTGTAAACATGAAAAATTATTAAATGTTATTTTCATAAAATCACCTCTTAATATAAATTCTCATAATATTCAGTATTTATCCATACTATAGCACAATATTTTATTATTTCCAATTTTTAATTGAATTTTGTATAATATTTATAGAAATATAAATTCTAAAAATATGAAGGGAGTTTTTAAATGAAAACCCTTATAAAAAATTTATTTACTTTTTTATCTATAACTATAATACTTTTTGCCATAATAAGTTTTATAGGTAATCTTTTTATTATAGATACATATTCCCTTAACTCAACAAACTCAAAGCAAATAAAATTAAATAATATAAATATAAATTATAAAGAGTTTGGCGAAAATGGATCTCCCATATTATTAATACATGATTTTTTTCAATCCTCTAAAGACTTTGATAACATTGCTAATGAATTAAGTATTAATCATAAGGTTGTATCTATAGATCTTATAGGATTTGGACTTTCTGATAAAGATTCTGATATAGATTACTCAAAGAAGAATATGGCTTTTATTTGTAACTCCCTTATGAATTATTTAGGGTATACCAATTATTCTGTTTTGGGCCATTCTGAAGGTGGAGAGGTAGCACTAAATTTATGTTTAGATTTTCAAAACAATATAAATAAACTTATACTTGTAAATAGTTCAGGTTATGAAAGTATTAGTAAATCAAATATTCCAGGATTTATTATGAAACCACTATATCTAAATTATCCTGTTCAATTATTGAAATACTCTTTTCAATTCTTTCATAAAAAAACATTAGATTATGATATATTTGAGGAAAATCTATATAATAATTTAAATTTAAGCACTAAATCTATAGAAAAGATTTTTAAAATGAATGATACAAACTTAATAAAAGATAATATAAAAAATATACAAATCCCTACATTAATAATTTGGGGAATAAAAGATTCCACTATACCTTTAGATTTTGCATATAATTTTAAGAATGATATAGTTAATAGCAAACTAATATTTATTGAAAATTGTGGTCATTTTCCATTTATAGAATCACCAACTTTATTTGTAAATGAAGTTAATAAGTTTCTCTAAATTATCCACAAGTTAGATAAATAATCCACAAATCTCTCAATTATAAATAAAAAATAAGTGGATAAAATTTATATTTAATATTACTCTATATAAATAAAAAACTTATTATTGAAGTAAAAAAGTCGGTAAATTACCGACTTTTTAATAATCTAATGTTATTACTCTACCTAACTTAATACTTTCCTTTACATCTATAATTCTTTGATTACTAGAACCTCTAAATTTTAATGTTTCATTCATCTTTTCTTCTTCAAACTTTCCATCTACTAATATATCTATACTGTTAAGTAGCTTATTCCAGCAAGCCCTATTAATTTTATTTTTTAATATGTACTCAAAAGTATATCCAGTATAACACCATATATTTATTTTAAGTTTTTTAAGCTCTTCTGCTAAATAGTAAAATCCTTCTGCCTGCTCAAAAGGATCTCCTCCACTAAAAGTGACTCCTTTAATAATAAAGTCATCCTTTACCTCTCTAACAAGATCATCTATATTAAATATTTTTCCACCGTTAGAGTCATGTGTTTCAGGATTATGACATCCTTTGCAATTATGTTTACAACCTTGAGCAAAAAACACTCTTCTTATTCCAGGTCCATTTACGAGACTTTCATAAGTTATACCAGCTAATCTTAGCTCCTTATTATTCAAAATATCACATCCCATATTTATTAATTTTTATTAAAATATAATTGTTTCTTTATTAATAATTTAAATTATATAAAAAAGAGATTAAAGCTTCTATATAGCATTAATCTCTATTAAAAATTTTAGTTATTTTATCAAATATTAATTATAAGTATTAACATGATTTTCTGTATGAGTTACTCTATCTTGTCTTTCTTCGAATTTACCTGGACCAAATCTTTCATCTAAACTTAAATATCCAGTAACTCTTGAAATACCCTGTATATCATAACTTCCACAGTTTGTGCATTTACTTTCTCCATTATTTAAATAAGTACCACAATTTTTGCAATACCTTATATGAAAATTAATACCTACATAACTTATATTAGTATGCTTATATGCATAATGGATTATATTCATTATATCTTCATCTTCTGGTGAGCCATCTACTTCAATATAACTTATATGTCCACCATTACATAATTTATGATATGGTGCTTCTATATCAATCTTCTTTCTTATTGATATAGGGTAACCAACAGGTATATGATATGAATTTGTATAATAATCCTTATCTGTAACACCTTCTATTTTACCAAATCTTTTTTGATCTTGCTTTATAAATTTACCTGATAATCCTTCTGCTGGTGTTGCATAAGTACTCCAATTAAGCTTAGTTTCCTCTGTTAGATTATCTGTATAATCTCTTATAAAAGAAATTATCTTAATTCCTAAATCCTTAGATTTATTATCTTCACCATGATGCTTACCTGTTAGAGCTATTAAAGTTTCTGCAAGTCCTATAAATCCTATAGCCCAACTTCCTTGTTTTAATATTGGCTCTATTGAATCTTCTGAACCTAGTCCCTCTGCGCCCTTCATAAGTCCTTGTCCTGCAACAAAAGGTAAATCTTTTACTTTTAAGTTTTTAAGAATTGAATATCTATGCATTAATGATTCTTTTGCAAGATCTAGTTTTTCTTTTAATAATTGAAAAAATACCTTTTCATCACCTTTTGCTAATATTCCTATCCTTGGTAAATTTATTGTAGTTGGAGCTATGTTTCCTCTTCCTTTACATCCATGATCTCCATTTACATTTTTCATTATATAAGTTCTACATCCCATAGTAGCTGGCATATATCCCTTATCATAGTATTCCTTATTAAAGTCCGCATCTATATTCATAAAAGTTGGATTCATTCTTTTAGCTGCAACTCTACAAGCTAATTTAAATAAATAAAAATAAGGATCTCCCTCTTCTCTATTAACTCCTTCTTTTACTCTAAAGATTATATTTGGGAAAATCGGTTGCTCTCCCTTTCCTAATCCCTTTTCATACTCTATTAAAAATACTTCACATACTAAAGCAGCATCTTCAGAATGTGGAATTCCTATATTAATTGAACTAAAAGGCACTTGAGAACCTGCTCTTGAATGCATTGTATTAAGATTATAAACTACTCCTTGCATAGCTTGAGCAACTCTTTTTCTAAGCTTTTTTTCAACTAATTCTTCGAGCTTTTCTTCCTCTATACCTAATTCCACTAACTCTTCTCTGACTTCTTTTCTTGTTGGCTCAACAAAAATAGCCATATCATTATCAAAGTCAGGATGTGACTGACCTCCAAACATATCATTTTGTGTTGATTGAAGAAGTATACATGAAAGTTCTGCTGCTGTTTCTATTCTTCTTGGTTTATTTATTGTTCCATATCCAGTATTAAATCCATTTTCAAGCATTTCCCTTGTTGGAATATGAAGACAGTTTGTTGTTAAATTATAGCTATCTAAATCATGATAGTAAACATCTCCATTTTCATGAGCCTTAGCTAAATGCTTTGGCATTATAGCTAGATTATGCCACTTATTTGATTCTGATGCTATTCTTAAAAGCTTTGATGAGAAATTATTTCCTACATTAGCATTATCTCTATCAGTTTCAACACCGATTTTACTTATAGCTTTCATAAGATCTGATTTAATTTCTCTTACTTTTGTTCTTTCAGTTCTATATGCAGAATATGCAATAGCTATTTCTGAAAATCCCATATCTCTTAAAGCTTTTTGTACTAAATTTTGAATTTCTTCAACAGTAACTTTTTCTTTTTCGGACATTTCTATATAATTAATAACTTTTTGTACAATGTCTAATACTTGACTCTCTTTTAAATTATATCTTATTTCTCTAGCTGATCCTCTTATTGCTTTTGCAATTTTCTCAGCATTAAAATTTACTTCTCTACCGTCACGTTTTACAACATTTAGCATACTCACTACCCCCACAACACTATATATTGTACCGACTTATTATACTTCACAATATTTTTTATAGCAATTTTACATTATAGATTCTTTCCATAGTATTTTGTTTTACATCACTCATTCTTCTTTTTTTTCGTTTTTTTGAATATTTCTCTATGTTGACATAAACACTAAAAATATATTATTAGATACAAATATTGTCTTTACTAATATAGCAAAATTAAAATTTCATTTCATAAAATAAATATTTAAAATTTATTTTTTATTACTAATAAAAATAAAAATTTTATCATAAAAATAATATATTTTAAAGTTAATATTAATAAATATTAAATTTATTAATATTATCATAAAAATTTTGTATCACTAATAAATATTAATATTAACTAATATAGTAGGAGTGATATATATGAATAAAGCTTTGGTATTAATACCTATAATAGTTTCAACTACATTTTTAGGATGTTCCTTAGAAAGATCTAAAAAGCCAAAAGAAACAAGCCCTGTAATATATAGAAGAGAGGCTCCTCCTGCAATATCAGAGGATAAATCAGCGCCTAAATCTTTAATAGATAATATATCTCCTTACTCAGGAAGTCTACTAAATGATAATAGTAAAAATAACATTCCCTTTATGGCTATTATAGAAAATTCTAAAGCTGCAAGACCTCAATCTGGTCTATCACAAGCTGAAATTGTATATGAAACTTTAGCTGAAGGAGGAATACCTCGTTTTTTAGCTTTATTTTATAAAAATCAGCCAAATAAAATAGGTCCTATAAGAAGTATAAGACCTTATTTTCTTGATATATCTAATGAATATAATCTTCCTATAGCTCATTGTGGCGGTAGTGAAGAAGCTCTAGCTTCTATATCAAGTGATACCTCTTCAAAAACAATAGATGAAATAAAAAATGCTAGTTACTTTTGGAGAGAAAATAAACTATCTCCTCCTCATAATCTATTTACTTCTTCTGATAAAATTACTAAATATATATCAGAAAAGAAAATTAAATATGATACATTCTCACCTATCATATTTGATGATGAATTTTGGAAAAATAATAAAAGTAGTTCTTGTACAAGTTTATACTTAAAGCAATCATCTGGATACAATACATCTTATAAATATAAAGATAATAAATACTATAAGTTTATGGATGGAAAAGAAGCTATAGATAGCCTAAATAATAAGCCATTATCTTTTGATAATATAGTAATTCAAAAAGCTAAAACTAAAGTAAAAGATGATAAAGGCCATTTAGAAATAAACTTCATAGGAGAAGGAGATGCTTTTGTTATTTCTAAAGGAAAAGTCCAGAATGTAAAATGGAAAAAGAAAGATAAAAATAGTTCTACAGAATTATTAGATAAAAATAACAATAAAATTCCCTTGTCTTCCGGACATACTATTTGGCATATAATAGACCCTGAAGTTAATTTAAATATTAAAGAATAAATCTAATTTTAACTTAATATATTTATTGTAAAATCTATTATGCCTTTATTTATAAACTTAATTAATTGTCATATTTATTAGTATTAAATTTAATTTTTAATTGATCTTATTATTTATGACAATTTATTTTTCTACAAAACTATATCAGTATTGATAATGTTAAACTATATCAGTATTGATATAGTTATCAATTGTGATATAATTTAATTAATTAAATATAACTTTTTAAGGAGGAATTTACCTTGCAAAAAATCGCAATTTTAACAGACAGTGGATGTGATTTATCAAAAGAAATTTTAAAGAAATATAATATAAATCTTATTCCTTTTAGAATCATATATAAGGAAAAAGAATATTTAGATAGATTAGAAATATCTCCAGATGAAGTTTATTCAAAATTATCTGAGGAAATACCTACAACGTCATTACCAGATATGGAGTATGCAAATAACTTATTATGTAAGTTAAAAGATGAAGGATATACTCATATTATATCCATAAACATATCAAGTGCTTTATCTGGTACTTATAATAGTTTAAGATTTGTTTTAGAAAATCATCCTGAATTAACTTCATATATATTCGATACAAAAACCCTTAGTATGATGGAAGGAAATACAGTTTTAGAAGCTGCAAAAATGGTTCAAAAAGGCTGTAGCTATGAAGATATAGTTGCTGCACTTCCAAAAATCCAAGAAAAAATGACTGGATTCTTTACTTTAGATACATTAGAATATCTAAAAAAAGGTGGTAGAATAGGTAAAGTTGCTGGTACTATAGCAGAACTTCTAAACTTAAAACCTATAATTTCTGTTGGAGAAGATGGATCTTACTATACTTACTCTAAAGCTCGTGGCAGAAAGCAAGCCTTATCTAAGCTTAAGCAAATAGTAGAGAATTTTTCTTCTAAAGGCAAATGTAAAATTTGTGTACTAGAAGGCGGAGCAAGAGAAGATGGCGAAAAGATGCAAGAGATTTTATCTTCATATTCAAATATAGAAGAATGCCGCTTGGAAAAAATAGGACCTGCTCTTGGAGTTCATACCGGTCCTGGATTAATTGGAGTTTGCATAGAAAAAGGTTTTTAATTAATGGGTAGCTTTGATTTTAATAATAAAGATCACATAAAGTCTGAAGAAAAAAGACTCTACGAAGAATATAAAAATAAATTAGCAGAACTTAAAAAAGTTCAAAAAGAAAATGAAGCTGTAGGTCAAGTATTTACTAAAGGTTTACTTCCTATTTATGTATTATTTATACTAAGCTTAGGTTCGACTAATGGTAATGACATTGCCCATAAAATTGGAGAACGTACTAATGGATTATGGATTCCTAGCACTGGAGGGATATATCCTTTGCTAAAAAAATTAGAGAAGCAAGGATTAATCGAAGGTGAATGGGATGATCCTAAAAAAAAGTTTCAAAAAATATACACTCTTACTGATGAAGGATTAAAAGAATTAAAGCATAAAAAAGATCTTCTTAAAGAAAAAATTGAAGAATCTTTAGAAGTTTTTAAAATAATTTATAAAGATTTATATCATTAAAATTTATGAATAAACACCTCATTATGGTTAAAAATAATAATAATAATCATAATGAGGTGATATACTTTGAAATGTAAAATATTAGAACTTAACTCTTTAGATGCACTAGTTTCATTAGAAGATGGAACTGCCTTTGATATTTCTGTTACAAAGTTACCTGAAAATATACGTTCAGGAGATATCATTGATATTCCTTTTTCTCCATATTCTGATTTTGAAAGTCATAATTTGAAAAAAAATAGTATATTAAATAATAATACACTTGATTTATTATAGTTATATTATTACAATAAAATTATAATATAATATTTGTGCTAGGGGTGCCTTTAGGCTGAGAGATGAATTTTCATTAACCCTCATATACCTGATCTGGATAATACCAGCGTAGGAAAGCGATAAGTCATTTAGATTTTAACCTTATTCTTACGAATAAGGTTTTTTATTTAATATCGAATGACTTTACCCTAATGCACAAAATAGGGGGTAACTTTTTATGTTAAATTTACACGAGATATTTAATCAATTCTCGAAAAGTATGTCTAAGTTTGCTAATTCACCTGTAAACTTAGAAAAAATATTTACAAATCCTATAAGTTTAGTAACTATACTAGGATGCATGGCTATCTTTGTATTAATCTTTAAAGCAAAAAAGATTAAGTTTGATACCAAATTAATAGCTAGAATAGGTATGGTTCTTGCTCTTACTGTAATACTACACTCTCTTAAAATCTATAAATTTCCACAGGGCGGCAGTGTTACTTTAGGAAGTATGATTCCTATACTACTAATTGGCTTTATGTATGGGCCTTATATTGGTATGTTAACAGGATTTTTATTTGGAATTATAAATATGATTATGGATCCTTATATACTAAACCCTGTACAAGTACTTTTTGATTATCCTTTACCATATATGTGCTTAGGTCTTACAGGATTTTTTAGAAATAGAAAAATGCTAGGCGCTTTTATAGCCATCTTTGCTAGATTTTTATGTCACTTCATTTCTGGAGTTGCATTCTTTGGAAGCTTTGCACCAGAAGGCATGTCACCTTGGATTTACTCTCTTGTAGTAAACGGATCCGTTATTGGTGCCGATGGAATTATATGCTTAGTAATATTATACTTCTTGCCTGTACAAAGACTGATAAAAACCGTAGGAAATAATTATAAATCTAAATTAGCATGATAATAATATTTTAGAGTATTATATAAATTAAAATGACCCTTAATTCATAATTAAATCTATTATTTTATATAAATGTATATAAAAAATTAGACAATACCTTAAGATTAATTTTAAGGTATTGTCTTTTTCATATAATAATTAATATTTATCTCTTTGCTTTTTAAAAGATATCTATAGCATCAACGGGACATCCTTCTTGTGCTTCTCTAGCTTGATCTTCTACTCCATCTGGAATTTGATCTACTAGTACTCCAGCCTTACCATCACCTTCTATTTCAAAAACCTCTGGGCATACTGTAGGACATAATCCACAACTAATACATAATTCCTTATCTACTTTAGCTTCCATGTACTTATCTCCTCTCTAAGTAATTCTATGAACTTATTTTACCTATTATTTATATATTTTATACTACAAAAATTATATAATTTTAAAATAAAAAACCCTATAAAATAGACTTTATTAATCTACTCTATAGGGTGTACTTTAAATTTTAAAATAGTTTATTTATATTTTATGAATTAATATAAAACACCAAATACCATTTCATATAATCCATTATCCCATACGTATTCTTCAGCTTTACCTTGTTCTAATGCTTCTGTAAGATCAAGATTTATTGGTAATTCACATAATAAAGGTAAATTTAAATATTCAGCATGCTCTTCTGAAGATTTCTTTGAAAATACTTTTATCTTTTTGCCACAATCTTCACAAACTATGTAGGCCATATTTTCTACTACACCTCTAACTGGTACTCCCATTTTTTCGGCCATAATAGCAACTTTTTTTACTATCATTGAAACCATATCTTGAGGTGTTGAAACCATTATGATTTCTTTTAGTGGGAAACTTTGCATAACTGTTAATGCTGTATCTCCTGTTCCTGGAGGCATATCTATTAAAAGATAGTCTAAATCTCCCCAATCAGTTTCTTCATACATTTGATTTAAAACCCCTGTAATTACTGGACCCCTCCATATAACTGGTTGATCCTCATCTGGTGTTAAAAGATTCATTGATATAACTTTTATTCCTCTTTTAGTTTCAACAGGTATAAATTTAAACTTTTCTTGCTTTTCATCAACAGCTACCATTTTAGCTCTTTCTTTATTTATTCCAAAAAATCTTGGCATTGATGGTCCTGTTATATCTGCATCAAGAACTCCTACTTTGTAGCCTTTTTTAGCTAATTGAGTAGCTAATATACCAGTTACTGTAGATTTTCCAACTCCACCTTTTCCACTTATAACTCCTATTATATTTTTGACATTACCATACTTAGGTAATACCTTTACACATAAATTTGATTTTCCTTTACTAGCGCATGAGTCTTTACTAGCACATGTTGAACAATTTGACATAGTCTCCTCCTCCTACCAACTATCTGGCTTTTTAGTGTCTACTTTTATATTCCAATCATTACCATAATATTCACAAGTAACATAATAGTTGGTTTGACTTTTTTCTTTTTTATCTTCAATAGTTATTATTGTTTTAAATGTGGTAGTTTTATATCCCTGATTTTTTACAGTTACTATCACATCATAATTCTCTCTATCACGATTCATCAAAGATGCATTTGGAATTATTGATTGTAACTTTCTTTTAAAGTCCTCTAAATCTACAGATAATAGATATTGAGCACAATCAATGTCACCTTCTATATCTATACCAATTTTTTTATTTCCTTCATTTAATTTATCTTTATTTTTTGTTAAAACTTCTAATATTGATGGATAATATACCTTTTCAAATTCTCTAGGTTTTCTTATAAAAGATAGATTTCTAATTATATCATTATCTAATCTCTTAGAAACTACATAACTATGATTCTCATCATAGAAGTTTCCAACTCCTCTTTTATTAATTCCAACAACATAATTATATTTTTTAACTTCATCTCCCATATACATCTCAAAAACATAATCTGAATTTAGATTTGTAGTGGTTTTAGCTGGAGATGCTGAAGATAAAAATTCATACACCTCATTAATTGTTATTGGATCTGTTACCATAAATCTAAATCCCGTACCTCTAGTACTTTGAATTACAATTTTATCTACTTTTTCTTCCTTTATAAACTCAAAATCATTATTTCTAAATCCTAATTTAACTTGAAGTTTATCTAAAGTCTTGCAACCAGTAAAAAGAGTACTAAAGATTATAAGTATTACAATTAAAAAAGGTATTCTTTTATTTTTCACCTTTTATCATTCTCCCTCTAATTTTATGAATATTAAATATTGCTAATCCTAAAATCAAAGTAATTATAGCTATAAATTGAGAAGTTGATAAAACTCCTACATTCCCTCTTGGATCATTTCTTAAAAATTCAACAAAGAATCTTCCAATACTATATAATATTAGGTACATAGCAAATACTCTTCCTGATTTATTGTTTTTTCTATCATACCATAGCAAAAATATGGCTAGTAGAAAATCAAACCCTGAAGACATTAATTGAGTTGGGTATAACGGAACCCCTGATGGTGCTAGTGAATCCTTCGGAAATATAATTCCTATATGTGAATGTGTTTCTGCACCATAACAACATCCTGCAAAAAAACATCCTATTCTTCCAAATCCTTGAGCTAATGCTAACCCTGGAACAACTAAATCAAATACTTCTAAAGCATTCCACTTTTGAGCTCTACAATATAAATATACTGATAATACACCTGCTATAATAGCTCCATATATTACAAATCCTAAGCCAAAATCTCTAAATACAACTGATGGATCTTCAATAACATATTTGAAATCTGTTATTATATATAATATTTTTCCACCTAATATCCCTGCTATTATAGCTATTATAGTCATATTAAAGATTTTATCTTCATCATAATTTCTTTTTTTAGCTCTCTTTGTAAAAAGAAAAACAGCAGATAAAATTCCTATAGCTATCATTAAACCATAACCATAAACATCAAAGCCAAAAATTTCAAATAATATCGGCTTCACGCTTTCACCACCTCTAATTTTTTATTTTACTATCGAAATAGGAGAAGCTTAGCTTCTCCTATACCATTAAATTATAATACTATTATTATCTTAAAGCAAATAATTTACTTTTTGTTAATACTATCCACTATAGCCTCAAAAATATCATTAAAATCTTCCTTATATTTATTTTCTTCAACATTAAAACTAACCTTTGCTATTTTATTTTCGTCTAATTTTAAATAATATACTATAAAAAATATAGTCTTTCCAGCTTTAAGTTTTTCCTTATATGTCACCTTTATAGATTCCCTTCCTTTAATCTCTAGCTGTACCTTTTCATAATCTTCTATTTTATTTTCTATTTTTTCTTTATCTTTTAATACAATTTCCTTAATAGTTTTATCAGAACTTAAAATTTGAATATATCCATTTATTCCAAGTTCATCGCTTTTTAAATCCTTATGATCCAATATATAATTTCCTGGATATTTTTTCTCTTCTATAAACCAATTATCCGGCAATGAATAACAATAATTAGTTTTTTCTATATTAAATTCTTTAAATTCTTTTATGTTATATGCTGTTAATGATGCAAATTTCAATTTATTATTAAGCCCTATTTGAGCCCCATATAAAACCACTATAAGCCCTATAAGAAGTATGGTCATTCCTAATTGTTTTCTGTTCATAAATTTCTTCATTTCATCCCCCTAAATTAATAACTGTAATTTTTATTAAAATAACAAAAATTTTTATAGGTAAAAATTAAGGCTGATGAAAAGTTAGACTCCTCATTCAGCCAATATAATTATTTCATTGGAACAACTACCATTGAATTTTTAAAATCATAAAACATTAACCAGTATCCCATATTCATATCTTGTGAAGAATCTTGAGCCCATGTAACAAAGCCAGACTTTCCACCATATGGCTGCTCCATTTTATCTTTCTTACCTGGAATTGCATAAACTAAGTACTGTACTTTTCCTGCTTCATCGCATTTAAATCCTACCATAAAATGACCATATTTTTTTATATATGGATAATAATTAATCATTGGATAGTATAATGTTGTATATTTATTGTAATTAGATACATTACACATAACATCTAAATTATTAATAGGAATCTTATACCACTTGCAGAATTTTATATCCTTGAATTTATTTCTTACATTTTCAAATCCTTCTACTATAGATTCAAAAAATTCTCCTACACTGCCTCTTAATATAAATTCTTCTTCATAGTCTCTTGTATTAATATCACAAATTTCTTTTTCATATTCATCAAATTTATTTTCATCTAACTTATCTTCTTCAAAGTTAATTTCATCTTCGCTTTCTTCACTTACATCATCATCATTTCTAACATCCTTACTGTCAATTTCTATATCATTAATTTCTAATTCTTCCTTCTTTATCTCTTCATTAAATTCCTCATCACTCTCATTTTCATCTTCTCCTCTTTTATCTTCCATGCAATTTACAGCTTTCTCTTCTTCTTTAGCTTCCTTTTCTTCATTTTGCTCCTCATAAATTATATTTCCTTTAACTTCTTCTGTATCTTCTTCTCTTTTATCATCTTTAAATTCTATTTTCTTTTCTTCCATAATTTTAATTTTTAATTCACCTTTTTGTACTTCCTTATCATCATCTTTTTTATATTTTTTATGTTCTTCTTTATATTTTATTTTTCCATCTATTTTACTACTACCTTTGCAATGTAATATTTTGTAACATCTCCAATTATCTTTAGGTACTTCCCCTGTCATAAATCCAACCATTAGGAAAATAGGTTTTCCGTCAATCTCTTTGTATAAAGCTGCTCCAGAAATCTTATCATGACTAAGTCCTAATCCAGCTATGTCATTTACATCATACTCACAGGTAACCTCTGATTTTCCCTGCTCATTTATGTTCATAAGTCCAAGATTTATTATTTGCTTCATATCTTTTTTGCCATAAATTAAAGCCATATAACATTTATAATCATCCTTTTTAACATTTTGAGCGTAAAATGTTACCTTACACTTGTCATGTTTTACCTCTACCTTTGCATACCCAGATAAAGGTTTTTCCGCCGAAACAGAGTGCCCTCTTTCATCTTCTTGTAATATTATAAAACTTCTATATAATTTCCCCTGTACCAAATCTCAAACCTCCACTTATATTTATTCGTTATATTATATGATTGAAGGTCTAAAATATGATACATCTATATCACTTATCTTAAATTGTTTTTAAGTAAATATATCATTTCAATGTTATTTTCTTCTAATATCCTATTAAAAATAAAGACGTTAACTCAAAATTAATTTAAGTTAACGCCTTTAAAAATATATTTAATTTTTATGAATAGCTTTATATATTTCGTTAGATAAGTCTGCAAATTCTTGAAGGCTTAAAGTTTCACCTCTTCTTTTTGGATCTATATTAGCATCTAAAAAAGCTTGCTCTAAAGCTTCTTTTTCAAGCTTAAAAGCTTTTGTTGCATTCCATAAAGTCTTTCTTCTCATATTAAAAGCATTTCTAACAACTTCAAAAAATAATTTTTTATCTAAAACCTTAACCCTAGGTTCATTTAATTTATCTAATCTTATTACTATAGATTCTACCTTAGGTCTTGGAATAAAACTTGTTGGTGGAACTTTTCTTATAATTGAAGTATTACAGTAATATTGAACTAATACTGATAAAGCTCCATACTCTTTACAATTAGGTTCTGAATTTATCCTTTCTGCAACTTCCTTTTGAATCATTATAGTAAGAGATTTAAAATTATAACCTTCATTTAATAATCTAGCTATAATAGGTGTAGTAACATAATAAGGTAAATTAGCAACAAGCTTAACACTTTTCTCATCACCAATAAGGTCATTAAAATCTACTTTTAAAGCATCTTTATGTACTAAACTAAACTTAGGATTATCTCCTAATTCATTTTGTAAAATAGGTATTAAGTCACTATCTAATTCAACTGCAGTAACCTTTTTAGCTTTCTTTAAAAGCTGAGCTGTTAAAGTTCCTACTCCTGGACCTATTTCTATTACAAAATCTTCTTCACATACTTCTGCACCATTAACAATATCATTTAATACAGAGTCATCTATAAGAAAGTTTTGGCCTAAACTTTTTGAAAACTTAAAATTATATTTCTTTACTAACTCTTGGGTTTTTACATCCTTTATATCCATAATTACTCTCCTGCACCTATTATTTTTTCTATTTTTTCTATAGCTTCTACAAATTCCTCTTTAGTTATTCCATAATTATTAAGTCTTGAAAGAAGCTGATTAGCATTACCATATCCTATTCTTAGCTCTTTTCCTAGAAGTTCTCTTCTTATTTTAGATTTAGGATCTCCTGATAATTTAAAAAATACAAGATCCTTTATATTAAACTCTTCTCTTTTTTCCTTCTCAGTTGCCTTAGCTCCTTCTAATGCCCTAATTATAGCTTCAGGACAAGCATTTTCAACCCCTATATCTCCGTCCTTAGTTCCTTCATCCCTACCGATATAGGCATGTTTAATTCCTTCTACTCTTTTGGATATTATTCTTCTAATCTTTTCGCCTGCAAAATCAGGATCCGTTAAAACTATTACTCCTTGTCTTTTTTGAGCTTCTTTAATCCTATCTATAACTTTTTTATTTATGCCAAACCCTCCAACAGCTATAAGCTCTGCATCAACTGCTTTTTTTACAGCTGTAATATCATCTCTACCCTCAACAACAACAACTTCTTTTATCACAAAATTACTTCCTTTCAACCTTTTTAACACTATTTAAATTTACCTATATAAAATTATTCTGTCAACTTTAACTATTCCTTAACCATTTCTTTGTTATTAAACTATAAAATGAAAGTAGAGATAACGTATTCGCTATCTCCACTGACAAATTACCATTGACCTGGGTATGCAACTATATATAAGTTTACACTGCGTACTCCCCATGAATATGCTTCATTAGAAGAATTCATAAATAGGTCTATTTTATTATTTTTTATAGCGCCACCAGTATCGTGAGCAACTGCATATCCATATCCTTCTACATAAACCTTTGTGCCTAAAGGTATAACACGAGGATCTACGGCTATTGTACTTAAACCACCAGGGTTTCGTTTAGGTACATTACCAGTTGCAGTTATTGTGTGGCCGCTATATGCTGTTGCCACTACAGACATTTTCTTTTTATAAGTTACATTTCCACCTCTAGAAAGAGCCAATGTTTCAAGAGTTCCCTTCTTAACAACCTTTTTTACTGGTTCTTTAATGACTTCCTCATTAATGGTCTCTCGAGAAACTTCTTGTCCATCTTCGTAGACAACCTTATAGGTAATTTCTTTCTCACCAGGAACACCTTCCTGAATAGTCTTAGTAACAGACTTTTCTAATGTATCATCATTCTCTACTTCTGTTTCATAATCAATAACTTCATTTTCTTTTACAACTTCTGAATTAACTCTAACTATATAAACTTCCATTCCCTTAGAAATATTTTCTTCTAAGGCTGGAGTTACTTTATCTTCTGAGTTTAATTTTATTCCTTCTGCTACTAACAAATCATTAACATTATTTTCTGCAGTATTAATTTCTAAAACTTTATTATCTACTGCCACTTTAATTGGAACTGCCCTTTTTATTTCTATCTTACTACCTTTAGTAACCTTAGAGCTTAATCCTGGCTCTATCTTATCTTTGTCTTCTAACACAATATTATTATGTGACAAAGCACCTTGGACAGTCCCTTTAAAAGTATTTATAGATTGTTCTTCTCCGTCTATACTAACTATTAATGTCTTCTTCATACTAAAAATTGTTATAACCAAAACTGTTATAACCAAAAGCCCAATAACAACTTTTCCCTTTGGACTACTAACAAAATTGTTTCTAAGAATATTTTTTAATTTTTCCTTCATACCTCTCCTCCTTATTCAAGAATTCCACATAACAATAAATATAATATTATGGTTGAAATTCTTAATAATTAAATCTTGACTGAATGAAATGCACTATATTTGCATACAAAAAAATATAAAATTATAATACCTAAACTTTACAGTCAAATTTTTATCTTTAAAAAGAGATATAAACTTTTATTTAATTATATATAGGAGAATTTAATAATATTCTTATAAAACTAAATTTTTAAAAACTCTTTTGTATTTTTAATAAATATTTTGCTTAATTCTATACTATCTAGTTCTCTTATTTCACTAATTTTCTCTATAATATATTTTATATAACTTGATTGATTTCTTTTACCTCTATTAGGTACCGGAGCCATATAAGGACAATCTGTTTCTACTAGCATTCTATCTAAAGGTATATTTTTTGCAACTTCTATTATTTTTTTTGCATTTTTAAAAGTAACTACACCAGTAAATCCAATATAGTATCCAAGCTTAATACATTCATTTGCAAACTCTAAACTTCCTGAAAAACAATGAATTACTCCCTTTACATTTGGAAATTCTTTTATAATATCAAGAGTATCTTTATGTGCCTCTCTATCATGAATTACTACTGGTAATCCCAATTTCTCAGCAAGCTGCATTTGTTTTCTAAATACTTTCTTTTGTATGTCCTTTGATGGATTCTCTTCCCAATAATAATCTAATCCAATCTCTCCTATTGCTTTTACTTTTGGATTTTTTGCTAAAACTTCAAGTTGTTTTAATGCATCTTCTGTAAGCTCATTTGCATTTTCTGGATGTATTCCCACTGCAGCATAAAAAAAGTCGTATTTATCTGCTAACTTTACAGAGTTTTTTGCTCCATCAAAAGATGCTCCACAATTTAAAACTCCAATTACTCCGTCTTCTTGTATTTCTTTTATAATAAATTCTCTATCCTCATTAAAAGATTCATCATCATAATGAGCATGTGAATCAAAAATCTTTAGCTTATCTTTATAATCCAAAATATCACCTCTACCTCTTTGGACAAATATGATTATATCATAAGAAATCTATTTGTAAAATATTTACATAAATTTTCATTTGTAAACTTTTCAATTTAATTATTATATTATATATCAACTTTAAAAAAATACAAATTAATATATACTAGCTAATATAGGTGATAATATACCTAAAATCCCACCTAATAAAGCTCCTAGCCAAGTGATAGCCTTTAACTCCTTATTAGCTATCTCTAATATTATCTTTTCTGCATAATCAACCTCAAAACTATTAATTTGATTTTCAATAATTGATTCTATATTTAATAAATTTAAAATCTTATAAAGTCCTTGATTTATAAAATTATCGTATAATTTATCTATTCCTTTAAAGCTCACACTTACAATAACATCTTCTTTATTAGAAACAATTTCTGAAATTTTTTTATCTCCAACAAATAATAATAAATTATAAATTTCTTTCTTAATAAAACTTTTTACCTTTATACTATTTTTTATATTATTTATACTTTTAGTTATAAATAGATTAATTTTTTCATCATATCTATTGTAAAACTTAGATATAATTTCATCATAGTTATTAAATGCACCTATTTTCTCACCTAAAAACCCTATTATATCTTCATTTTTTATATTATTTTTTATTCTGTTTAAAATAAATTTACTTATTTCCTGTGAAATATTATCCATAGAATCACTTGAAATTTCCTTTAATATTACAGAAATTTCTTTTTGGCAAGTGTTTTTTATTCCTCTATTTATAAGATTAACTATCATTATTTTATTTTCTTCTTCGCTTAAATAATCATCAACAACTGATATAAACTTACCATATAAGCTTTCTTCATTTAAAAACATAGCTATTAAAGGGCTTAAATTATTTAAAACTTTATTTCTTATAACAATCTTTAATTGATCTTTAACCTCTTCTTTTAACAATAATTCTTTTAAATTATTACATATATTATCTCTATCATCATATATGTACTTTTCTAGAGCCTCTATAGTACCCTTAGGAACTACATCTTTAATTTTCTTATTACTTATCTCTAAAGCCTTAAAGTTTTCTTTAACTATACTTTTTATCTTTTCTTCGTTTTTATTATCTCCTAAAAATTCTTTTAGAAAACTATCTATATTATTTTTAAATTCATCTTTTTCAATTAACTTCTTTAAAAAATCTGGTTTTGTCATTAGCTTTGTTCTTATACTTTGTTCTATTATAGGAACTATATTATTATTTATTTTATTATCATTAAATGAATTGTAAATATAATCTAATAATTTATTAGATAGATTATCTAAATCATCATATTTAAAAATTCCTATTTCCTCAGTTATTTCCAAAATTGTTTTGTCCTCATTTTTAAAGCTTAAAATTTTATCTTTAATAATATCTTTAAAATATACTTTTATTTTTTTATCTTCTAAAGAATTTTTTATTGTATCATAATTAATAAGATGATTTGATATAGTTTCCCCTACACTTTTAGCTATTCTAGCTTTTTCCTTAGGTATAAGTCCTGGGGTAAATGGAACCTTAAAACCTAAAATTCTCTTTTCTTTATGTGGTTTAAAAAGCATTTTTATAGCAATATAATTAGTTATATATCCTATGATAGCGCCTACTACAGCACCTACTAATATTTTACTCATATAAATTCCTCCTTAAATTCTTTAGTAAAACATACAATAAGTATTATAATTTTGCATACTTGCATTTTCAATGAAAAATAGAATACCATATAAATTATAATATATAAACTTATTAATTCATCTAAATATTACTTTTAAGTTTCCCCAATTTATTAAAAACTATATAAAATCTATTAAGGATTGGTGATTTTATGAAAAACTTATATTATATAAATAATAAACTTCCTCTTTGTAGACTTTTTTCTCATTTTGATGATAAAAAAATTAAAAATATTTTATCCTTTAACAATACATATGTAAAATCTTATAATTCAAAAGATATGATTTTTTCTGAAGGAGAAACTTGTAATTATTTAAGTGTTATTTTAGATGGAGTAATTGAAATTCAAAAATTTGATAGTGATGGTAATGTTCTTATTGTTTCCACATTAAATGAAGGGAATGTTTTTGGAGAAAATCTATTATTTGGAGATAGACATTTATATCCTATGTCCGTAATATGTAAAGAATCTTCTTCAATACTTCATATATCTAAAGATTGCATTTCCTTACTTTGTAGAGATGACCATATATTTTTAAAAGAACTCTTAAGAATGCTTTCTAACAAAGCTCTAACTTTAAGCTCAAAGCTAAAGCAAGTTAGTATGAAATCTCTTAGACATATGATTTGTGACTTTTTATTTATAAGATATAATAAATCAGATAATCTAAAAATTAAATTAAATATGAGTAAAAAAGAATGGGCAGAAAAATTAGGTGTTCAAAGACCATCTCTTTCTAGAGAGCTTATAAAAATGAAAGAAGAGGGGCTTATAGACTATGATAGGGAGTTTATTTATATTCTTAAATTAGACAATATAAAAAAATATATTTGATTATTTTTTAAGTTAATAAAAAGTATTTATTTTATTAATAAATTCTTTTCTATTTCGACACAGAATTGCCACATTACTAATGTATATTAATACTTGTAAAGTAGCTAAAGCACTAAAATAATTTTACCCCTTAAAACCATTTTTAATAAGCAAAAACCCTAGAAAGTATTGTCCCCCTAAAGCATTCTTTCTAGGGTGATTTTTTTCCAAAATAAAATTTTACATATGTTATTTATTATAAAAAAGAGCTTTATCAAAATAAAGATTTAATCTTTATTTTGAACAGCTCTTTTTATAATTTTTACTTTTTTTAAATTATCTTACTCTACTTCCTGTAGGTAATTCACCAGGATTAACAACTACTAATTCGCTATCATCATCAGTAGAAGCTGCTAATATCATACCTTGTGATAATTCTCCTCTTAATTTTACCGGTTTAAGATTTGCAACTAAAACAACATATTTTCCTACAAGTTCTTCTGGCTTGTAATATTTAGCTATTCCTGAAACCACTTGTCTTTCTTCTCCAGCTAAATCAACTTTTAATTTTAATAATTTTTTAGCACCTTTTATAGCTTCAGCACTTAAAACTTTAACTACTCTTAAATCTAATTTATCAAAATCATCAATTGTTATTTCTTCTTTTATTGGTTCCATTAAAGGTTTAGCATTAGCTTTTAATTGGGTCTCTCTAAGCTCTTCAAGTTCTTTAAGCTTAGCATCTACATCTATTCTTGGGAATATAACGTCTCCCTTATTAACTTTCTCTCCTGCTTTAATACCATTAAAACTATTTAAACTTTCCCAAGTTGTAACTTTTGTATTTATTTGCTCATTTATTTTTTTACTTGTTGTTGGTAAAAATGGTGCTATCATAACTGATGTAAATCTTAATGTTTCCATTAAATTATATAATACAGTCCCTAATCTACCTTTTTTACTTTCATCTTTAGCTAATATCCAAGGAGTGGTTTCATCTATATATTTATTTGCTCTTCCAATAAGTTCCCATATTACTTCTAGAGCTTCTGGAATTTTTAAATTATTTATTGCATTTTCAACCTTCTTTGGAGTATTTAAAGCTAGATTTATTAGTTCATCATCTATAGCTTCTTTATCTGTTTGTGCAGGTATAACTCCATCAAAGTATTTTTCTATCATTGTAACAGTTCTAGATACTAGATTTCCTAAATCATTAGCTAAATCTGAATTTATCTTCTTTATAAATACTTCATTATTAAACATTCCATCTGCCCCAAATGGAATTTCTCTTAATAAGTAATATCTAACAGGATCTACTCCAAATTTATCAACTAAAACTACAGGATCAACTACATTACCTTTAGACTTTGACATCTTTCCTCCATCAACAAGTAACCATCCATGTCCGAATACTTGCTTTGGAAGTTCTAAATCTAAAGCCATTAACATAATTGGCCAATAAATTGTATGGAATCTTAATATATCCTTACCAATTAAATGAACATCTGCTGGCCAATATTTTTTGTAAAGTTCTGCATTGCTACTTCCATATCCTAAAGCTGTAATATAGTTTGATAATGCATCTATCCATACATATACAACATGCTTTTCATCAAAAGTTACAGGTATACCCCAGTTAAAACTTGTTCTTGAAACACAAAGATCTTGTAATCCTGGTTTTAAGAAGTTATTAACTATTTCATTTTTTCTTGATTCTGGCTGAATAAAGTTTGGATTTTCTTCTATATACTTTAATAATCTATCTGCATATTTGCTCATTTTAAAGAAATAAGCTTCTTCTTTTGCTTTTTCTACTGGTCTTCCACAATCTGGACACTTTCCATCAACTAATTGAGTTTCTGTTAGAAAAGTTTCACATGGAGTGCAGTACCAACCTTCATAAGAACTCTTATATATGTCACCTTGATCATATAGCTTTTTAAATATATCTTGAACTGCTTTTATATGATAATCATCAGTTGTTCTTATGAACTTATCATATTTTATATCCATCATATTCCATAAATCTTTTATTCCAGCAACTATGTCATCAACATATTCCTTTGGTGTTACACCTTTTTCTTCAGCTATTCTTTGAATTTTTTGACCATGCTCATCTGTTCCAGTTAAAAACATTACGTCATATCCTGTTAATCTTTTAAATCTTGCTAAAGCATCAGCAGCTACAGTTGTATAAGTGTTTCCTATATGTAACTTTGCTGATGGATAATAAATGGGAGTTGTAATATAAAAAGTTTTATTCTCCATTTCCAATCCTCCTAATTGTTATTAAATAATATTATTTGTATGTAATATTTTAAAATGTATTATTTTTTACTAATAAAAAAGCCCCTATATAGACAAGACATCTACATAGAGGCGTATTAAACGCTGTACCACTCTATTTTATAATTATATCACTATAATTAAATCACTAAGTAACTCTGCATAAGGCATTTATTACTGTACACTATAACAGGTGTAACTGTATTCTCCTAAATTAGTTCAGAGAATATGCTCAAAGGCCATCTTCACAAAATCATCTGTTACTGGCTTTCACCTTTCCCAGCTCTCTTTTAAACATACTTTTTTGCTACTCTTCTTTTCATTGCATTTTAAATTTGAATATTCATTTATATATAATCATATTTTACTTTAATTTTTTTGTCAATGATTAGGTGTTATAATCTTTTTTGTTCTTGAGCTTTTATTGATATTAATGCTTTATATAAATAGAAACATCCAACACCTACAAATAATATATATGGTATCTTTACCATCATTATAGATCCTAATGCATTAATTACTACTGCTAAAGTTAAGCAATATAAGCTTAATTTATAAAGGGTTTTAAAATCGCATTTATATCCTATGCTATTTTTTATTAAAATACCTATCAGTGAAACAATAAGAGCTAATATAAAAAATCCTATAGAAAATCCTATAGCCATCATTAAATATCCAATTATAATTATAGGTTTCCTATATTTAATTACTTCTTTAATTATAGAACTATCTATTTCTGATGTATAAACCTCAGAATATTTTTTATTTAACACTTCATTGTTATCTTTTCTTACCGTTATACCATCACTATAAAGAAGTATTCCATTTTCTATATTATTAAAATTATTTTTCCATTGGTCTTTAGGATCAAACTTAACTGTTATTCCATTAGCTTCAAACTCCTCTTGTTTATCTCCTTCTATAATTAATTTTCCATCCTTGATTTTAAAATCAGGAACTTTATTTTCTATTATAGGTTCTATTTTTTCTGAATAATTTAAACTAACAATAGCCGGATAAACATTTGCAACTATACCAAATACTATAGCTATAACTAATCCATATATAATAGACTTTTTCATTGACTCTTCTTTAAAAATCTTATAACTCTTAAAATCAGTAATACTTTTTATAAATCTTTGAAATAAATTCATTAACGCCCCTCCCTAAAGATAATTATATATACTAAATATATTAACAATAAAATAGTTTAAGTTTAAACTATTTTATTTATTTTCATCTCTTTTAATTACTTTTATTGTAATTTTTGTAAAATATATAAGATTAATTATACCTAATTTTTAAAATAATTACTAGTAAAAATGATAAATTACTTTTAATAATCCTTAACATAACTTATAAATACATAATAATTATGGTATTATAATATATTATGTTTACTGAAAGTATTTTAAAATTACAAAAGGGCATACATAAACTTATATTATACTTAAAGATAAAGGGGACTATTTATGGAAAAGTCAAATTTATTTAGTATTGGTGGTAGAAATTTAAAAACTGCATTTTCTGTATTATTATGTGTTCTTTTATTTGAAATTATAAATAGACCTTTCCCTTTTTATGCCTGCATTGCAGCAGTAATTTGTGTAAAAGATACTTGGGAAAACTCTTTTACTATTGGTAAAAACAGATTAATCGGTACTTTTATAGGTGGTATCATAGGAATAGTATTTATATTTATAAGTCAAACAATACATTTTTTCAATACTCAATCTATAATAACTGCTGTAGGAATTATAGTGGTAATACATATATGTAATTTAATGAATAGACCTGGTTCAACTGTGATTGCATGTATAGTATTCCTTGCTATTATGGTAAATTTAAAAGGAACTGGCCCTTATTTATATGCTATAAATAGAATACTTGATACATTCATAGGAGTTATAATAGCGTTGTTAGTAAATAGATACATAGCTCCGGTTAAAAAATCTTCAAAATAAAGTTTAAATATAAATATTATGTTTTTATATTTCATATCAATATTAAAGCTAAAAGAGGATTCAAAACATGAATCCTCTTTTAAGGTATATAAAATTTACTTCAATATAATTTAACTTTTATTTTAAAATTAAGCTACATTTTCATTTTTATTTGATTCTATATTTTCTATAGGTTTACCTATTACATATACGGCTATAGCTAATACACCAATAGCAACAGGCAATACTATAAATATATTTATACCCATAGCTGCCGGTATATATCCAAATACCACTGTTATAACTGCAACAAATATTGAGTACCATATTTGAGTTCTAACGTGATCTATATGGTTACATCCAGCTCCCATTGATGAAAGAATGGTTGTGTCTGATATTGGCGAACAGTGATCTCCAAATATAGCTCCTGTTAATACTGCACTAGTACTTATTATTACATAACTCATATCTGGTGAAATTGAGTGAGCAAGAGGTATTGCAAGTGGCATTAATATACCCATAGTTCCGTAAGCAGTTCCTGTTGCAAAGGATATAATTGATCCTAATATAAAAATTATAGATGGTAGTAAAATTTTTGGTATTGCTGATGATAATATTCCAACCAAATATTTAGCTGTTCCTAAATCTTTGATAACAGAACTTAAAGACCATGCTAATATAAGTATTACTCCTGTTATAATAAGACCTTTCATTCCATCTATCCAAACTTCTATAGCTTCTGAAACCTTATATATTTTTTTAAAAACAGCCATTGCAATTGCAACTATACTAGCTATTAAAGCAGATTGGAATAATACTATTGAAGCATCTGCATTGCTAAATATTTGCTGTATACTATTAAAAGCCATCGGTGAACTCTTTATTGATTCTATAAGAGATAAGTCATCCCCACCTACTATAGCAGTCCATCCATTATGATAAAATCCAATTAATGCAAAAACTATTAAAGTTCCAATTGGAACTATAGCATTCCAAACACTTGGTTTAATACCTTTCTTAGGCTCTAAATCTGAACTCTCATTACCTACTTTAGTATCTAATTCTTCTTTTTTTACTTTTCCATTTCTAGCTCTTATCTCAGCTTTTCTCATTGGTCCAAATTCTCTTAAAGTTACAGCTGTTATAACTACAAAAGCTAAAATTAGTATATTATAAAACCTATATGGTATTGTTTGTAGGAATATTCCAAATGCATCTACTTGTTCTCCAATTCCATTAATAAATCCATCTTTTATAAGTCCAATCTCTAATCCTATCCAAGTTGATATTACCGCAAGTCCTGCTATAGGAGCTGCTGTAGCATCTATAATAAATGCCAACTTTTCTCTTGATATTTTTAATTTGTCTGTAACTGGTCTCATTATAGGTCCCACGATAAGTGAATTTGCATAATCATCAAAAAATACTAATATACCTAAAAACCAAGCAACTATTTGAGCACTTCTAGGAGTTTTTGCTCTCTTAGCTAAGGCTTCTGCAATAGCCTTTGCTCCTCCCATTTTTGCAACAAGGTTTATCACTCCACCTATTGCTAAAACCTGAAGTACTATCCCTGCATTCCAAGGGTCTGCTATTGAATCTAAAGCTCTTTCTACAAAGGTTAAAAATCCGTTTATTATAGCAAAAAATATATTATTTCCCTGAAGCTGAAGCATCACACAACCTGTAATAGTTCCCAAAAATAGTGATACAATAACGTTTTTTGTTATGAATGCTAGTATAATAGCTACTAAAGGTGGAAGTATAGTCCATAATCCAAATTTTATAGCATTACTTTGAGCTATATCCCCATCAGCTGCAAACACTATTGTTGACGTCATTAAAGTCATAATTAATGTCATTAAAAATAGTTTAAATCCTTTAGTTTTCATAATTTCCCCCTTATTTTTTGTATATTGTGAATATTTAAAGAGGCAAAAAATTAAGAATATTTGAGCAAAATAAAAAACCTTGAGATAACACCCAAGGCCTTGCCGTCATTTTATTTCATACTTTTGAAATAACTTAAGATCCTTTAGATGATAGCTCTCCACAATAATTGCGGCAGTGTTATATATATTATATATAACCCCAGCTTTACAACCTTAAAGCATCGGTTGTACGCTTCGGCGATGATTCCTTTCCTTTTACTTCTTCGTGCTTACCTCTGTAAAAGTACTATTAAGCATCGCGCCTCTACCTCTCTAATAATATTCACTTTTAATTATTATTTATCATACCATAATTAATTTCCATAATCAATACTTTTTTAAAAAAATTGGAATTTTTTTCTATGATTATTTTAAGTTACCTGATCTTATTATAGAAATAAGTAAATATAATGCAAAAACAGCAGAAACCAAGTATCCTGTGATAGCTAAAATGGAAATCCCCCTATATTGTGGACCTATATTCATATTTACAATTAGTGATGAGCCTACAATTAAAGCCCCCACTATAAATCCAAAAACTATTCTATTTACCATTTTATTTAGCTGATTCATTGTATTATCTATATCATCAATCTGAAGATTAATTTTTGCCCTCCCTTGAACTATACTATCAGATAATTCCACAAACTTAGAAGGAACTTTAGAACTATCCTTAGTAAATTTAAAAAGTCCCATTGTAATTTTATCCTTATTTAGATTCTTTAATATATAATTCTTGCCTTTTTGCTTTATATATGGTATTAAAATATCTAACACCTCTAAATCAGGAGATATTTCTGTAACAACACCTTCTAAAAGTACCATACTTCTAATAAGAATTATAAATTCTCTTGGAAGTTGTATGTTATTTTTTTGAGCTAATTCAAATATTTCTTGTAATAAAAGAGAAATTTTTATATTCTTTAAAGATGTAGATAAATACATATCTAACATATAATCTACGCCTTCATATAAATCATTTCTATTAATTTTTCCCTTTTTTAAACCTACAGATAAAAGAAAGTCTACAACACCATTGGTATTTTTAGTAGCCACTGCAAATACACCTTCATTTAAATATTCAACCATGGCTTTTGAAATATCTCCAACCAACCCAAAATCTATGTAACATATCTTTCCACCTCTTATTAGTAAATTGCCTGGATGTGGATCTCCATGAAAGAAACCATCATCAAACACTTGTTTACAAAAAGAGAGAGCTAATTTTTTACCTATATCATTTAAATCATAACCGTCCTTTAGAAGGTTATATTTATCATTAATTTTTAGTCCATTAATTTTTTCCATAGTTATAATTTTTTCTGTACAAAATTCTTCTACTAAATAAGGAACATAAACATATGCCACTTTAGCATTATTTTTTTTAAACTTCTCCATATTATCTTTTTCTAATTTAAAGTTTAATTCCTTTTTTGTAGCTTTTTTAAGTTCCTTTAATGCATCTATAGGGTCTACTAACATATCTTGAAAGTGAGGTTTTGTAAATTTAAATATTCTCATTAATATTGATATATCTAAATCCATCTTTTCTTCAATATCAGGTCTTTGAATTTTTATAACTATATCTCTTCCGTCTTTTAAAGTACCTTCATAAACTTGAGCTACCGATGCTGAGGCTAATGGTTTTTCATTAAATGTTTCAAAAATATCAGGAATTTCTTTACCTAATTGTTTTGAAAATATTTCTTTCATGCTTCCAATTTTCTCTTCTGGAACTTCATCTTGTAATTTTCGCAGTTCTTTTATATACCTTTTAGGTAAAATATCCGGCCTAGTACTAAGTATCTGTCCTATTTTAATAAATGTAGGTCCTAATTCCTCAAAAGCTTTTCTAAGATTCTCTGGCAAGTTTTTTTGGTTATTAAGCTTGCTATCTATTATATAACCAAATCCATATTTGCCTAATACCTCCACTATTTCTTTAAATCTATCAATGGCTTTTCTCTTCATATAATAACCTCTTATTATTAAAGTTAAAGTATCATAGAAACTATGATACTTTAACTTTTTAGTTATTTATTTTCTTGTATTTTTTCTTCAAGTTCTTTAACTTTCCTTTTTAATAAATCTACTTCAGCTCTATAAGCAAACTCATAATCTTCAATCATTGTTCTAACTTCATCTCTTGTTACTGGCTTCATATCATCAAAAGTAGTTACTATTTTACTTGCTGTACTATCCTTTTTTGATTTTAAGTCTCTTTTTAACTCTTCTGATAATTCTTTTCCTTCATCAACAGTTATTCTACCTTTTTGAACCATATCTTCTATAAGTTCATTAGCTTTATCATAAGTTGTAGCTACAGCTCCAACTCCTGCTAATAAAACTTTTCTTAATTCACTTAACATAAAGCTCATCTCCTAAAGAATAAGTTTTTATTTTAACTCTATATATATTATACTTAATATTTCTATTAATATTTATAATATTTCTATTAATCATGTTTTCATCTTAAATTCATAAGAGCATTTTTTACAAGTAACTATTATTTTTCCTTTACCTCTTGGCAATCTTAATTTTTGACCACACTTAGGACATTTCACTATTTTATAATTTTTCTTTTCATTAATATAATTAGCGATTCTATACTTATATCTATAAAACTCATACTTAAGTTTGCTAAGAAAACCTTGACCTCCATAATTTGATTGGTTATTATTTTTAAATGTTTTATTTAACCACTTCTCAAATCTTATACATTCATTTTTCCTAGATACTATATCCTTAGATAAAGCTCTATAAAAGCTTATTACAAAGAAAATAATCCCAAAAGGTAATGTAAATTTCCATAAGGAAAGTATACAACCTATCAACAATAATATTTTAGATAATATATCAAATCCATATCTTCCACTCATATTGTATGCTTTCCTCCTAAAATCTATTTAGCCATAAAATTTTCTATTTCTTCAACTGATTTTATCATTTCTTTTGTAAGAACTTCATTACCATCCTCTGTTACTAGAACATCATCTTCTATTCTTACTCCTATGCCTTCCTCTTCTATGTATAAACCTGGTTCAACAGTAAATATCATTCCTGGCTTTAAATCAACCCATCTTGGCCCAACATCATGGCAATCCAATCCTAAACTATGACCTATACTATGCCAGTAATATTTTCTATAATCCTTTTTATCCTTTATAAGACCTAATCCTATCATCTCTTCTGCTAATAAATCATTTGCCATCTCATTTATTTTACCCCAATTAGCACCTGGTTTTATTGCATCTATTATTTTTTCATTTACTCTTAATACAGCATTATAAACATCTTTTTTTCTTCCTTCAAATTTACCATTTGCAGGTATTGTTCTTGAAATATCTCCATTGTAATAATTTACTTGTGCACCTAAATCAAATAGAATTAAATCTCCATCATTAATTTCACTATTATTAGCTACATAATGAAGTACCGCTGCATTTTTACCTGCTGCTGCTATAGTTTTAAAAGCATAGTCTTTAGCACCTTCTTTTTTGCAAACAAAATCAAAGTATGCTTCTAATTCATACTCTTTAATACCTGGTTTTGCATGCTTCATAAGCATCTCTACCCCATCAATAGTAACTCTAATTGCTTTTCTTATTTCTTTTACTTCTTCCTCACTCTTAACAAGTCTTAACTCTGCTATATAATTATATATACATTTAATATTAACATATGGATACTTTCTCATAAGTTTTTTTGCGAATTTTTCTGTATAAGTAGCATCTTCATTGAAGCTATCTCTTTCAAGATCTAACCATATGTTTGTTATTCCATTAGTGATTATTGATGAGTGTACAAAAGGTAAAAACTCTTCTAAATATTTAACCTCATCTACCCCAGATATTTCTATAGCCTCGTTTTTTCTTATAGTTTTTCCAAGCCATTTTTCTTTCTCAAGATCTGGTTTCTTTATAAATAAAACTTCTTCTACTTTATTATCTTTTTTTCTTAATGTAATTATATGCTCTTCTTCATCAATTCCTGTTAAATAATAAAAATTTCTATTTGGTGTAAAAGGATATGCTTCATCTGCACTTTTTTTAGGTGCATTTCCAGCAAATAATATGACTAATGAATTATCCTCGACTCTTTCCATAAGTCTTTTTCTGTTACTAATAAACACTTCTTTATTCATTCTCAAATCGCCCCTTTTTTTTTATCTTTATATAATAAATTATAACACAAATTACTCCACAGCAAATAATGTCACCCTTATTACAGTTTCTAAATTATCAAGCTTATCCATTAAAGTTTTTACTCCAACTTTCATTGAAGATATATCTATTGTAACTGTTACATTAGCAGTCATATTTATTGCTATATCTTGATTTATAGTCAAAATATTTCCCTCAACATCTGCTATGGTATCTAATACTCTAGATAAAGCTCCTGATTTATGTGTTAAAAGAATTGCCAAAGTCACTTTTTTACTATTTACACCTTCACTCATAGGAAAAATATAGTCTTTATATTTGTAGTAGGCACTTCTACTTATTCCTACTTTTTTAACTCCTTCAGTTATATCTTTTACTTTTCCTGTATATATTAGTTCTTTAACTTTTATAACTTTTATAAAAATTTCTGGTAAAACTTTTTCATTAACTATATAATACTTTGCTTCTGACATGAAATGCCTCCTAATTTGTCTTTAATTAAATTAAGAACCTCACTTTAGTAAGGTTCTTAAATTTAAAATTACTTTCTATCTAATTTATCTCTTAATTTGCTTAACATGTCAACAGTCATTGATGATAAATCATATTTTGCCTTAAATCCCCACTCTTCTTTAGCAGCAGTGCAATCTATTGAGTTTGGCCATGAATCCGCAATTGCTTGTCTTACTGGATCTACATCATAAGTCATTTCAAAGCTTGGTATATGTTTTCTAATTTCTGCAGCTATTTGTGATGGTTCAAAGCTCATTGCTGTTATGTTAAATGCATTTCTATGCTTTAATCTTGAAGGATCTGCTTCTAATAAATTAACTATGGCATTTAAAGCATCTGGCATATACATCATATCCATATAAGTTCCTTCTGCTATATATGATTGATATTTACCATCTTCAATTGCTTTATAGTAAATATCAACAGCATAATCTGTAGTTCCACCTCCTGGAGGAGCTACATAAGAAATAAGTCCTGGGAACCTAACCCCTCTTGTATCAACACCAAATCTCTTATAGTAGTAATCACATAATAATTCCCCTGATACCTTTGTAACTCCATACATTGTTTGAGGTCTTTGTATAGTATCTTGTGGAGTATTATCTTTAGGAGTTGAAGGCCCAAATGCCCCTATTGAACTTGGTGTAAAGAATTTACAATTTAATTCTTTAGCAACTTCTAATGCATTAAATAATCCACCCATATTTATGTTCCATGCTAATTCTGGTTTAGCTTCTGCTACTGCTGAAAGTAGTGCAGCTAAATGAATTATAGTATCTACATTATGTTTTTTAGCTACTTCACCCATTTTTTTTGCATCTAAAACATCTAAAACTTCAAAAGGACCTGCATTAACTACCGGATTGTTCTTCATTTCTCTTATATCTGATGCAATTACATTATCATTTCCATAAATTCCTCTCATATGAGTAACTAATTCAGAACCAATTTGTCCTAATGAACCTGTAACTAATATTTTTTTCATCTCTCTAACCCCTCCATACTTATTTTATAATGCCTAATTCTTTACCAACTTTTGCATAAACAGCTATTGCTCTATCAAGCATTTCTTTAGTATGTGCTGCTGAAGGCATATTTCTAACTCTACCAGTTCCTAGTGGTACAGTTGGGAATACTATTGATTTAGCATATACACCTTCTTTTATTAATCTCTTTGAAAATTGTTGAGTTAATTTTTCATCCCCTATAATACAAGGAGTTATTGGAGTTTCACTATGTCCAATATTAAATCCTAAGTTCTTTAATTGTTCTTTTAAGTATCTTCCATTTTCCCAAAGTTTATTTACAAGCTCATCGCTTTCACTCATTATGTTAAATGCTTCTATACAAGCTGCAGCTGATCCTGGAGTTAATGATGTTGAGAATAAGAATGGTCTAGCTCTAACTTTTAACCAATCTATTAAATCTTTAGATCCAGCAACATATCCTCCAACAACGCCTATTGCTTTTGATAAAGTACCTATTTGGAAATCTACTTTATCTGATAATCCAAAATGCTTAACAGTACCTGCTCCTTTTCCCATTACTCCTGAACCATGAGCGTCATCTATATAAGTTATTAAATCAAATTCTTCTGCTATCTTAACTAATTCTGGAAGTTTAACTATATCTCCATCCATTGAGAAGACACCATCTGAAATTACCATTATTTTTTCATATAATCCACTTTCTCTAGCTTCTTTAGCTTTTGCTCTTAAATCATCCATATCACTATGATTGAATCTTATTATCTTAGCACGTGAAAGTCTTGATCCATCTATAATTGAAGCATGATTTAATGCATCTGATAATATAGCATCTTTTTTATTCATAACTGCTTGAATAGCACCTGCATTGCAGTTAAATCCTGATTGAAATGCTATTGCAGCTTCTGTATGCTTAAATTCTGCTATTTTCTTTTCTAATTCAATATGAATATCTAAAGTACCATTTATTGTTCTAACAGCACCTGCTCCTACTCCATATTTTTTAGTTGCTTCTATGCAAGCTTCTTCCATTCTTTTATTAGTAGCTAGTCCTAAATAGTTGTTTGATGAAAGATTTACCAATTCCTTTCCTTTTATTTTGATAGTTGGACCATTTGCACCTTCTAAGACGTCTATTTCATTATAAAGTCCCTTTGATTTTAAATCGTTCAAATTCTCATCTAAAAATTTTTGTAATGCTTTACTTGACATATTAAAACCCCCTCATAATGTTCTCATGTGGAAAACAAATTTAACAATCTGTTTTTCAATTTAATTATATCACTCTATAATGAATATTAACAGTTTTATTTATATTCTAAATATATAGTATTTTCTTAATTTTTAATGTATTCTATAATATTTTAAAAAAATTTAAAAAACTACTTCCTTATTGTTAATTTTTTGTTTATAATATTTTTAAGATATTTTTGGGGTGTACAATAAGCAATAATAAAATTGGGCTAATTAAGAAAGAAGGTAATTTTACCTTCCTTTTTTTAATATAAATAATACTATGTATCTTATATTATTTAATTTCTTAATAATCTTAAACATCTTATAATTTATCAAATCTTTTTTAATCATATATTTCAATTTAATATCTTAACTAAATATAAATTTATAAAGAATTTAAGATCTAATTATCTTTTATAAACATTAAAAAATAAATTATAAAGAAAGGAGGAGCTACTATCTATTATTTTATATCCATAATTTTACATTTAATTTGTATTATTATGCTTATAATGTTTAGATTTTGTAGCAAAATTGTATGAGATTGCATAAAGGTACCATAAATGATGTACTTAAACTTGCACTTCCTGCTGTAGGAGAAATGATTTTATATATGATGATAGGTGTTTTTGATACTATGATGGTAGGTAAATACGGTGGAAATATAGCAGTTTCCAGTGTAGGAATAAGCTCTGAAACTATCTACACCTTTGCTGGAATATTTATCTCCTGTGGTATTTCAATAGGTATAACATCCTTAGTAGCTCGTAATATTGGTGCAAAAAAATATGACAAAGCAGAAGAATATGCAACTTTAGGTCTTGCTGCTGCAATTATTATTTCTATTATTTTAGGTATTTGTTATTTTGCACTATCTGGACCACTTTTAAAATTAGTAGGTGCTGAGCCAGAAGTTATAAAATTAGGTTCTATATATATGAAAATAGCTTCCTTTGGAATTATTTTAAATATGATAATGAATGCTTTAAATGCCACATTAAGAGGTTCTGGCAATACAAAAACTCCTCTTTTTGCATCTGCAATAGTAAATATTATCAATATATCCTTAGATTATATTTTAATATTTGGTAAATTAGGATTTCCAGCTCTTGGTACTAAAGGAGCTGCCATTGCAACTTCTATTGCCCAAACTGTTGGATTCTTATTTATTGTTTATTATTGCTACAAAAAATCTTCTATAAAAATTAAATTTAAATATTTAAGAAACCTAAATAAAGAAAGATTAAAAGCATTATTTGCTCTATCTATCCCTTCTTCAATGCAAGAAGGTGCCTTTAGTATAAGTAGGCTTTTATGTAATTTCTTTATAGTTTCTTTAGGAACTATAGCTTTTGCAGCAAATCAAATTACAACTACAATAGAATCTATTTCCTTTATGCCTGGATGGGGATTTGCCGTAGCAGCTACAACTCTTGTAGGACAAAAAATAGGTGAGGGAAATGATAAAAAAGCTAAAGAATACGCCTATTATTCTATAGCTTTAGGTACATTAATAATGACTTTATGTTCTATATTGTTCTTAGCGCTTCCAAAAACCTTAATATCTCTATTTATAAGTCAAAGCGAAAATGAGGTTATAACTCTTGGTTCTTATTGCCTTATGATAGCTGCTATCGAACAACCTTTTATGGCAGTTTCTATGATAGTAGGTGGAGCTTTAAAGGGAGCTGGAGATACTAAAACTCCATTTAAAGTATCATTATTTACTAATTGGGTTATTAGACTGCCTTTAATGTTTATAGCTGTCTATCTCCTTCATTTATCTGTTACTTATGTTTGGATAATAACTTCAATACAATGGGCTTTAGATGGGATACTTATATATTATGCTTTTAGAAAAAAATACGACTATATCTCTGAAGAACACTGTTAATTTATGTCTTATATAAAAAATAATCTTAAAAATTTATACTAAAAAATAAACTATGATATTAAAGAAAATATAAACTTTAATATCATAGTTTTTTACTTGTATTAATTTTATAAAAATATAATTATTAAATAACTATACTTAATTAAATTTTTTATAAATAGAAAATATTATAGATACTATTATTCCTAAAGCTCCGCCTAAACAAAAGTTAAAAGCAATGGCCTCAAAAATTAAACCAATAAAAGTTCCTAAAAATGATCCTAAAGATATACCATAAGCTAAATATTTAATATCTTCATCATCTAAAGTTAATAATTTTTCAAGCTTTTTCATATTCACTCTCTCCTGTTCATAGGTTTTTATAATTATAAGCCTAGGAATATAATCAAAAAATTTAATCTTCTATACTTGCCATTTTTTCAACTCCATATTTCTTTAATATTTTCATAAAAATAATATCTAAAACAATTAATACTCCTAAAATTATTGCTATACTCTTTGTAATATCTAATTCAAACTTAATTAATAAAAATATCAAGGGAATAATTAAAATTAAAGAAATTAATCCACTCTTCATATAATTAAAGTTCTGCTTTACTGCTTTTTGCTCATCTTCCCAATTTAATTTTGGAGAATACAGGTCAATAATTATTCCTAGAGCTCCTGTAAATATACTAATCTCTAATGCCATTAAGAAAATAGCTATAGCTAATTTATAAGGTACCCCAATATAAATACCTATAATTATTATCAAAAAGAAAGTAATCATATTTATTAGTATACTTGATATAAGTTTTGCCTTTAATTGTAAATAATAATCAATAGGTATATATTTATTTACATAAAAACTCTGTCCTTCTCTAGATATAGATGTTGCAGCAATTGGATTTAGCGCCGCACAGAAAGTAAAAAATCCTAATGCAAAAATAAGTACAAATATATATGTATTAGGATTTACCATTACATCTCTTAACCCTTCTACTGTTTCATTTAAATTACCTTTAACTAAGAAAGGTAATAATAAAGCTATTGGTAATATTATTATTGTTGATATACAATTCATTAAGTATGTTGGAGTCTTAAATAATATAATAAATTCTTTTTTAAGATAAGAATTTATTTTAGAATTTTGTTTTAATCCTCTTTCTAACTTTTCTCCCTTTATCTTTTCCCTTTTACCATAAGATTCAGAAGCCCCAGAGGCACCTTTAAAGTAAAGCTTATTAGCAATTAAAGAAAATATAATCATAGCTATTAAAGAAAGAATTATTATAATAGCTAAATTTAAAAGACACTTTGATATAGAACTTGTAGACAATGCAATTGCCCCTAATTTACTTGCTGGAAATATTATAGAAATTTGATTTATCATTTCATTATTACCAGATAAAATCATTTGCTGAACTTTCTCAGGTGATGATGTTGATACGCTACTAAAAACTATATTAATTCCAATAGCTACAAATACTCCTAAAAACCCAGCTATCATTTTAAATCCATCTTTATGCTTAGTTAATGATGTAAAACTCATTAAAATCATAGCTATTATAGATGAATAAACTATAGGAACAACAGGTAATATGATAAATATTATTATTGCTGATATCCAATACATAGGGCTAGCCCCTTCATTTATTCCATATACTAATAATATAGGTAACAAAAATACAGCACCTATTATATATTGATATATTATAGATGTATTAAGTTTAGCTATTGTAATTTCATGGGCTTTAATTGGCATAGATAATAAAATATCTATATCTTTACCAAAATAAAAAACAGAAATAACCGTCATCATTCCAATTACAAATATAGCCACTGAAACTATATTAAATCCCATGGCTAAGATTATTCCTTGTTGATTTATTGCTTTCAAACTCTTATATACATCATCTATCATAGGAACCATGCTAAATCCTATAATAGCAAATAGCACTATAAATAATATTGTATTAGAAAGCTTAGATAGTTTTTTCTTTTTTGTAGATCCATTACCAGATTCACCTAAACCTGCTTTTAAAAATACCTTTGTTAATATTAAAATTTTACTCATTTTCAGTTATCTCCAAGAACATTTTTTCTAAAGACTCATTTGATTTAAAGTGATTTTTCATTTCTTCTAATGTTCCACAAAAAATAATTTTACCCTTATTTATTATCGCAACTCTATCACATACTTTTTCTGCTACCTCTAAAACATGAGTTGAGAAAAAAACTATCTTTCCTGAATCTGCATGCTCTCTCATCATTTCCTTTAATATAAATGAAGATTTAGGATCTAAACCTGTAAGAGGTTCATCTAAAATCCATACTTCTGGATCATGTAAAAGCGCACCCATAACTACAATTTTTTGTCTCATTCCATGAGAATACGTTTGTATTTGATCTCCTAAAGCGTTATCCATCTCGAACCTTTTACTTAAATATTCTATTTTTTCTTTTCTCTTATCTTTAGGTACATCATATATGTCTGCCATAAAATTAAGATATTCTAATCCTTTAAGTCTTAAAAACATATCTGGACTATCTGGAACATAGCCAAACTGTTTTTTTGCCTTTAATGGTTCTTCTTGTATATCGATACCATTAATTTTTATATTTCCCTTAGTAGCTTTTCCAATTCCTGTTATCATCTTTATGGTAGTAGTTTTTCCAGCTCCATTAGGTCCTAAAAATCCAAAGATTTCTCCATCTTTTATATCTAATGTTATATCATCTACCGCATTATATTTATTGTTATAAGTTTTAGTTACATTAGATATTTGTATCATAGCTAATCACCTCTTTTTTCTTTGTTTATAATAAGTTTATTATAACTATTATAAAGTAACAACAATAACTACATATAAAGTACATTTTATATATCTAAATGTCCTTTTTTTATGACAAATTTACATCTTACTAATTAAATTAAAAATTTTGGTATTATCATTAATATAGTGGTGAATATAAATCATCTTCCAAAGATAAATATCTTAACTAAAGTAACTGCTGAAATAATAGCAACCATATCAGCCATTATAGCTGACCATAAAGTATGTCTTATCTTTTTTATTTTTACAGCTCCATAGTAAACAGTTATTGTATAAAATATTGTTTCTGTAGTTCCCATTATCACTGATGCTACTAATCCTATAAAACTATCTGCACCATATTGTCTTAAAATTTCTGTAAATATACCAATAGCTCCACTACCTGAAAGAGGTTTAATTAAAACAAGAGGAGTTATTTCTTTAGGCAACCCTATTAATTGGCATAATGGAGACATCATATTATTTACAATATCTAAAAGGCCAGCCTCCTTAAATATTCTTACAGCTAAAATCATAGCTAATAAATAAGGAAATATTTTAAAACATGTAAAGAGTCCATCCTTTGCCCCTTCTATAAACCATTCATATACTTTTCTTCCTTTAATCATTCCATAAAATATTATTGATATAAATATTAAAGGTATTATACTCTCTAAAATATAATTAACCATTCTATCCTCCTTAAAAATATTTTTGTAATACTTTGCAAATAATAATTCCAACTAAACAAGATATTGCTGTTGATAATATTGCTGGCAATATTATTATTCCAGGATTTAAAGAACCTTCCGCTGCTCTTATTGATATAATTGTAGACGGAACAAATTGTATGCAAGCAGCATTTATAACCAAAAATAAAACCATATCGTTAGAAGCCACTCCTTTTTTATTATTAAGCCTGTCCATTTCCTCCATAGCCTTAATACCAAAAGGTGTAGCGGCATTAGAAAGTCCTAGCATATTGGCTGTAATATTCATAACAATAGCGCCTAAAGCTTTTTCATCCTTTGATACATCCTTAAATATTTTCTTTAAAATAGGCTTTAGTATATTAGCTAACTTATTAGTTAGTCCACTTTTTTCTGCCACCTTCATAGTTCCACTCCAAAAACACATAGTTCCTATAAATCCAATTATTAATTTTGTTGTAGAATCAGAAGCTTCAACTATAGCTTTAGTTATAATTTCTCCTTTACCTAATATAATTCCTAATAACCCACCTAAAAAAACCATGAAAAACCATATATAGTTAATCATATTATCCTCCTTATAATTCCTTAAATTCTCTCTATAATATATGCCTTGAAATGTACCTTTAGTAATGTTACCATTAAACTATAATTATAAAATTCTAATAAATTATGAACTAAAGGAGACCCTATTTATGAAAGAAAAAAATCTACAGCTTGCTCAAAAAGATATAGACGATGCTCTAGAAACAGTAGAATCAATAGAAAAGTGTTTAGATAGCTCCTCATTTTCAAAGGATACTCTTAAAGATAAATTTTTAGAGTTAAGTAATAAAGTTCAAGAATTAGAGAATTTATTGAAAGTAGAAGGAATAATATAAAAAGACTTTTGATGCAAATGCATCAAAAGTCTTTTTTTTAAATATAAATTAAAGAAAATATAAAACTTCTAAATAAAAGTAACTAAACTACTTCCATTATAATATCTTCTTCTTTATCTTCTTTTTCTTTTAATTTCTTAATATCACTATAAAATAATATTCCTGTTACCACGCTAGATATAAAGTCTGATACTGGACCTGCAAGCCAAACTCCTGTTATGCCAAAAACTTTAGGTAATATTAAAAGCATAGGTATTAAAAGTATTATTTGTCTTAATAAACTTAAAAACATTGATATTTTAGCCTTACCTATTGATTGGAAATAATTAGCGCTTATTATTTGAAATCCTACAAAAGGTATCATGCATAAATATATTCTTATTCCATAAGTTGCTGTAGAAACTAAACCTTCATCATTATTAAATATTCTTATTACAAGTTGAGGACATAATTCTATAATCAAAAAACCAATTATCATAATGATAGTAGCTGCTAAAGCTGAATCTTTTACAGCTTTTTTAACCCTATTATATTTATGACTTCCATAGTTATAACCTATTATTGGTTGACCACCTTGGTTTATACCAAAAATAGGCATAAAAAATATACTTGATATAGACCCAATTATAGTCATTGCTCCTACAGCTATATCTCCACCATAGCTTATTAATGCATTATTACATATTACTTGAACTAAGCTTGCTGCTAATTGCATTGCAAATGGTGACATACCTATTGAAAATATACTTATCATTAAATTAAATTGTAATTTTAAATTTCTTTTTCTGATTTTTAATGTACTATTTTTTCCTAAAAAATATCTTAAAATCCATATAGCACATACTAATTGGGATAATATAGTTGCAATTGCAGCACCTCTTACTCCTAACTTAAATACAAAAATAAATATTGGATCTAATATAGCATTTAATAAGGCTCCTATAAGCATAGTAAACATAGCAACTTTAGGATTACCTTCTGCTCTTATAGAATGATTTAATCCAAAGCTTATCATATTAAATATTGTTCCTATGAATATTATATTTATATATTCCTTAGCATAATAAATTGTATTTTTACTAGCTCCAAAAATAAAAAGTATTTTTTCACCAAAAACAATTCCTAAAATTGATATAGCTATACCTATAATAATAAGTAATGTGAAAGCATTTCCTAAAAGTTTTTCTGCCTCATCCTTTTTTCCTTCTCCTAAAGTTAAAGAAACCCTTGCTGAAGTACCAATTCCCACAAGCATACCAAAAGCCATAATTATAGTCATTATAGGTAATGTAATTCCTACTCCCGTTATGGCTACACTACCTACATTAGGTATATTGCCTATATATATTCTATCGATAATATTATATAGGGCAGTAACTAGCATACCTACTATAGCAGGTATTGAAAATTGCCAAAGTAATTTTCCTACTGGTTCTTTTCCTAATCTTGTTTGTCTATCCATTTAATTAAATCTTCCCCTTTATTTTTCTGATTTTCACTTATCTTTTCTAAAGCAGATAAAGTGATTGAAACCTCCTCTTCCGTTAAATTCTCAGTAATCTTCTTATTCCATTCATTTAAAATATTAAAAAATTCTTTTTTTATTTGTAAGGCTTTATAAGTAGGCATTATATTATAAGCTCTTCTATCTTTTCTATCCTTAAGCCTAATTACATACCCTTGATCTTCTAACTTTTTTATAGCTCTTGCAGTAGTACCTTTATCAATATTTAGCATTTCGCTTAACTTTTCTTGACTAATCCCTTCATTTTTATAAATGTTTATCATAAACATAATTTGTCCTGATCCAATATTAAATTTCGCATATTTTTTTGTAAGAAATGAATTACTAAACCTATATATTTCTGATATATATTTCCCAAATAAATTATAATCTACCCTCAAATTCTCCACCCTTTCGAAGTTCTTAAATTCAATTTTACATTAAAATAGTTGTATTGGCAACTATTTTAATGTATTTTTTCTATAAGGTATTGTAATAAAATCCCACTTCCTTAATATCATTTCTTATTTTTCTATAGTCATTACAATATTTAAAAACTTCATTCCAAAAAGCTTTAGAATGATTTCTATGCAGTAAATGACACAGTTCATGTATTATCACATAATCAATAAAATTTTTATCCATCATCATAAGTCTAAGATTATAATTTATATTGTTTTTTGATGAGCAACTTCCCCATATAGTTTTTACATCTTTTACTCTTATATCTATACTTTTTACACCTATTATTTTTTCTAATTCTTTAGTTCTTCTTTTTAAATATATATTTCCCTCTTTTTTGTAAAAATCTTTTAAAAGATCTTTACAGATTTCTATTCTTTTAAAAGAATCATCATATATTTTTTTATTTAATTCGAATTGAAAAGTATTTTCATAAAACCTTATATAGTTTTTAGGAAAATTTCCTATTATAAATTTAATATTATAGTCTTTTCCTAGAAATGGAACAGTCATACCCTCTTTAAAAGTCCATTGCTTTTTATTCATCTTTTTTCTTTTTATATTTTCTAAGTTTTCATCTATCCAATTTTTATTTTCATCTATAAGTTCCTCAATATAAATATTAGGAACTCCAAAAGGTGCGAAAACCTTAACAACTCCATTTTCGTCAATACTTATAGAAACAGATTTCCGTTTAGTTCTTTTCACTAAATAATCCATTATAATAACCTCTCCCAATTTTAAAATTATAGAATTATTATATTTATATTTCATTAAACCTATAATTAAATTAAATTATAGGTTTGGTAAAATACTAATTGAAATTTTTAATATGTATATTATTATGTATTAATTGTTATATAAATTTATGAAGTAATTTGAAGATTATTTGAGATAATTATAAAAAGATATTAAATTTAGATATTTTAAGATAAGTAATAAAATATAAAAGATCTCTTCTTAGAGATCTTTTATATTTAAATTTTTTAAATTTTATTTACAGCTGTCTCTTTCAATTATTTCATGCTCTAAAACATAATGACCTTGCTCTAATGTTTTTTGATTTATTAATTTTATAAGCATTCTCATTGCCACTGATCCCATGTCATACATAGGTTGAGCAACTGTTGTCAACTTTGGATAGAATACTGATGCTGAATAGATATTATTAAATCCAATAACTTTTACATCTTCAGGTACTCTTATGCCTTTGTCTCTTAATGAATTTATCGCACCCATAGCAATTTCATCTGAAGCACAAACTATTCCATCAATCTTATTATCTTTTTCTACAATACTACTAACACCTTCATATCCTGTTGAAACTGTTAATCTATCAAAATATATAAGATTTTCATCTACACTTAATCCTGATTCTTTTAATGCATTTTCATAACCTTCATATCTACTTGCACAAGCATTATTAGCACTTCTCTTTTTACCAATAAAGGCTATTTTTTTACATCCTTTATTTAATAAATGCTTTGTTGCATCATATGTAGCTTTTACGTTATCTATTATTACACTTGGGATTTTTCCTTCTTTATCCTTAGTCTCTACTAATACTGTTTTAATATCTAATTCATCAATAAGTTCAACAGTATCTTCTTCTAAAGCACTAGACATGTATAAAACACCATCTACCATTTTCTCTTTTAAAACTCTTAAATATTCCTTTTCTTTATCCATATCAAAATCTGAGTTACATAACATTACATTATAATCATATATATTTGCAACATCTTCTGCACCTCTAACTATCTCAGGATAAAATTGACTTGATATATCAGGAACAATTATTCCTATAGTCTTTGTTCTTTGTGTTTTTAAGCTTCTTGCTACAATATTAGGTCTATATCCAAGTTTCTTTATTGCATCTAATACTTTCTTTTTAGTTTCCTCATTAACAACATCAATATCATTTAAAACTCTTGATACTGTAGCAATTGAAACTCCTGCTTCTTTTGCAACATCTTTTATTGAAGTAGCCATTAGAATATCAACTCCTATTTTTATGAAAATTTTACATAGTAATTGAATTATACTGTTTTAAAAAGATTTATACAACAATTTTACTTAAATTTATTATACTATTATTATCTGTAAATTTAGTGTAATTAAACCCTCTTTATTTTATTATAATTAATTAATCGTTGTCATTCAACGAAATCACTTAGAATCTTAAGAATTCAAGCATTGTTAATATTTGTTTATTATTATAAATTATTTTAAAAAAAATGACACAGAAATAATTTCTATGTCATTTTTTATATTAAATTCTTTCTACAGCCATATTAAGTTTTTCACCATTAATGGTATATTCTGTGTAATCAATCTTTCCATTAGGAATGATTTCAACAGTTAAAGTTTCTTTCTTTATAGTATCACTAAATTTATTAATAATAGCTAATAACATATCATTATTTGAAACATATAGCTTTATTTTATCTGATACTTCAAAGCCACTTTCTTTTCTCATATTTTGAACCTTAGATATAATTTCTCTTATATGTCCTTCTTCTCTTAGCTCTTCTGTTATTGTTGTATCTAAAACAACTCCAACAGATCCTTCCCCTGCAAATGCATATCCTTCTAGTCCTTGCATTGTTACAAGTAAGTTATCTTTGTTTAGTTCTATTTCAGTTTCATTTACAACTATAACTTCTTTTTCTCCTCTTTGAATTTTTTGAGCTAATTCCATTTGATTTTTCCTACTAATCTCTTGTCTGATTTGAGGAATTAACTTACCATACATTCTTCCTATAACTGGAAGGTTAGGTTTGATTTCAAAGTTAACATATTCAGAAAGATCAGCTCCAAATTCTACTGCTTTTATATTAAGCTCATCTTTTATTATATCTCCATAATATTTAGGAAGAGATTCTGTTGAAACTAACATCTTTGAAAGCGGTTGTCTGTTCTTTATATTAGCTCCATTTCTTGCACTTCTTCCAAGCTTAACTATTGAATATGCAAGATCCATATCTTCTTCTAACTTCTTATCAACAACTTTTTCATCATAAGCTGGCCAATTGCACAAATGAACACTTTCTGGTGCATTTGAATCTAAGTTAACTACAAGATTTTGATAAATTTCTTCTGTGATAAATGGTATAAAAGGTGCTGAAACCTTAACTAAAGTAGTTAATACTTTATATAAAGTTACGTAAGCTCCGATCTTATCATCAGTTAACTCTTCACTCCAATATCTTGCTCTATTTCTTCTTACATACCAGTTTGATAACTCATCTGTAAAATCTTCTATTGCTAAAGCAGCTTGAGTTATTTTATATGAATCTAAATTATTATCAACAGTTTTTATTAATGTATTAAGTCTTGAAATTATCCACTTATCCATTACATTTTCTGATTGAAAGTTCTCATATCTAGTAGGATCAAAGTTATCTAAATTAGCATATAAAACATAGAATGAATATACATTCCATAATGTGCTTAAGAACTTTCTTTGAGCTTCTGCAACATCATCTATTGAGAATCTTGTTGGAAGCCATGGTGCACTTGCTGTATAGAAATGCCATCTTGTAGCATCTGCTCCTTGAGAATTTAAAACTTCAAAAGGATCTACAACATTTCCCTTATGTTTTGACATCTTTAGTCCATGTTTATCTAAAACGTGGCCTAATACTATACAGTTTTCAAATGGGTTCTTATCAAATATAGCAGTTGAAATCGCTAATAATGTATAGAACCATCCTCTTGTTTGGTCTACAGCTTCTGATATAAATTGAGCTGGGAAATTAGCCTCAAAAGTTTCTTTGTTTTCAAATGGATAATGATGTTGTGCAAATGGCATTGAACCTGAATCGAACCAACAGTCTATAACTTCTTGAGTTCTAGTCATTTCTTTACCACAATGTGAGCATTTAAGCTTAACCTTATCTATATATGGCTTATGGAATTCTACATCCCTTGGAACATCTATTCCTTTTTCTATAAGCTCCTCTCTGCTTCCTATGCACTCTCTATGACCACATTCACATTCCCAAATTGGAAGTGGAGTTCCCCAGTATCTATCTCTTGAAATACCCCAGTCAATAACATTTTCTAAGAACTTACCAAATCTTCCTGTTCTTATATTATCTGGTAACCAATTTATATTATCATTGTTTTTCAATAACTTATCTCTTAGAGATGTCATTCTTACAAACCAGCTATCTTTTGGATAGTATAAAAGTGGTGTATCACATCTCCAGCAATGTGGATATGAGTGAGTAAACTTTTGTGATTTATAAAGCTTACCAGTTTCTTTCATGTGCTCTATAATCTTAGCATCTGCCTTTTTAACAAATAGACCCTTCCATGGTTCAACACAATCTAAAAATTTACCTTCTCCATCAACTAAATTTATTAATGGAAGATTATTTTTGTTAGCAACAAGATTATCATCTTCACCATATGCAGGAGCTATATGAACTATACCTGTACCATCTGTTAATGTTACAAAATCACCATGAATTACAAAGAAAGCTTTCTTTTCTGGAGTATAGAATTGGAATAATTGCTCGTATTCTAATCCTAAAAGATCTGCTCCTTTAAATTCTTTAACTATTTCATATTCTCCCTCAACTACTTTATCTAATAATCCTTTAGCTAATATTAAATGCTCTCCATTTTGTACTATTTCAACATAGTCATAAGCTTTATTTACAGCTAAAGCAACGTTTGAAGGTAATGTCCAAGGAGTTGTTGTCCAAGCTAATATGTACTTGTTATCTTCTCCCTTTACTTTAAATTTAACTATAGCAGTTGCTTCTTTAACATCCTTATATCCTTGAGCAACTTCATGAGATGATAGTGCTGTACCACATCTTGGGCAGTAAGGTACTATTTTATGACCCTTATATAGAAGCTCTTTATCCCACATTTGTTTTAGAGCCCACCATACTGATTCAATATAGTTATCATGATAAGTTACATAAGGATTATCCATGTCTACCCAATATCCTATTTGCTCAGACATGTCTTTCCACATATTTACATAAGTAAATACGCTACCTTTACACTCCTTTACGAACTTTTCTACTCCATACTCTTCTATTTGAGGCTTACCTGAAATACCTAATTTTTTTTCTATTTCAAGCTCTACTGGAAGTCCATGAGTATCCCAACCTGCTTTTCTAAGAACTTGATACCCCTTCATAACTTTATATCTTGGAATTATGTCTTTCATAACTCTTGTTAAAATATGTCCTACGTGAGGTTTTCCATTTGCTGTTGGAGGTCCATCATAAAAAGTAAAGTATTCCTTACCATTATTAAGTTCAAAGTTCTTTTCTATTACGTTATTTTCTTTCCATAGCTTTGCAATATCTTTTTCCATATCTACAAAACTCTTTGAAGAATCTATTTTTTTGTATTTACACATTTTGACTTCTCCTTTCTTATCTTACTATTTTAACCATTACTATAAGTAATTAATACCAATAAAAATAAATATAAAAAAACTCCGTCCATTAGGACGAAGTTATATTCGCTATACCACCTATGGTAAATCCCTATAATTTAAAAAGGATAAAAATCCCTGGGATTTTAAATCAAGTACTATCATACTCTATCCTTTAACGCAGGCTAACGAGACAGCTTATTCAGAATAACTTTTCAGCCTCTAGCTCCTAGGTGATTTTCCTTAAGTATTACTGTAACTTCACACCTAACAGTTACTCTCTGAATAGTAAATTCCCTAAGTACTTGCCCTCATCATAGCATTTATTAATAAAATTATAAATTAATATTTTATTATTGTCAATTATCAAGTATAGCTTTATCTTATATTGATTACTTAATTTACCATCAAGCAATATTACTATTTACAAATAATTTATATTAATTAATATTTACTTTTAAATAAAACTATGTTTTAATATATACATAAGATATATTTAATTAATAAATCTTAATTGGAGGAAATTTTATATGGATAATAATCTTAATCAAGAGATATTAGATAAATTAACTAAAGTTTGTTTATGCAAGGCAATTCCTAGATCTAAAATTAAAGATTCAATTAGAAAAGGTGCTACAACTGTAGAAGCAGTAAGAAAAGTTACCGGTTCTGGAACTGGAGGATGTTGCGGCAGAAGATGCACACCTAAAATTCAAGATTTAATTGATGGATATTTAGATAATCAATGGCAATAATAACTTGCATTACTTAACCCCCTTTAAATTAATTAACTCCCTAAAGAGGCTATAATAACTAAGAATAAATATTTTAATATATTGTCGTAATTTTAAATTACAAATCAATATATTATATATAAATCTCTTAGTATTATAGCCTCTTTTATATCTTATCTTTTATAATCTAATAACTCATCTTTAATCATCCAACTCATGCAATGTCTTGGATAACCCTTTTTTGTCAAATCACCAACTATACATATTTTTTTATTATAGTTACTTTCTATATCGCATTGTCTTATAGTTTTTAATATATATTCTACTCTGTTATTATATAATATATCTATTTCTTTTAATGATTCTCCCCAGGCTAATATTATATTATCTGCATTTTCAATTTCATCTTTTATAATCTCATCATTTTTAATAACAAAATTATTTTCTTTATACCTTTCATCATTACCAGTTATAAATCTTTCTCCCTTTTCTAAAAATAAATCACTTAAAGTTTCCCTACTATACTCATAAGCTGTAAAAAGGTTTACAATTGTTACCTTTCCTATATTTCCTAGTAATTCTTTCTTATTATTTAGATATTTTATTATTCTTTGTATAGATTTACTAATGCAATTTTCATCCAATCTTTTAGGCGCTCTTCCTATTACCAAAATATTACTTTTACCTTTTCTACTCATTCTAAAGGATATTTTATAACAGCGATTATTTTCATGGTCAATTAAAGTTTCTATAGAATTTTTTATAATACACTTTGGAAATTTCCCCTTTATCATAACTTCTCCTCATTTTATGGTAAATCTTACTTAATAAATATTTAACTTATTCAAGTTATATTCCTAATAACCAATATTTTTTATAAATATCTTTTAAACTTTATAATAAAAAGTTTTTAATAATTTTCTAAATAAAATAAGAACTTCACTGCAAAGTTAAATAACTAAACTTTTACAATGAAGTTCTTATTAATTCTCTATAATTTTTTACTTTAAATTATTTCCATATATCATCTTCGTTATCTTCTTTAATTTTAGGAACTGGTAAATTAATTCTCTTTAATAATATAAATGCAATCATAATAGTCAATATTATCTCAACTGCTGCACCTAAAACTGCCATAGCAGAAATATTTTCTATAATTAAAGTTGCTCCTCCAATTAATATTCCCACAGTTCCAAATAAGTAAATAGCTATCTTATTCCATAAAAATACACCTATTATAATTAAAATCATAACCAAGCCTAGAACAGTGTAAAAAATAACCGCTGGCTTACTTAACACTTTTTCTGGAACAAGAGTTTTTACACTTTGGTTTGTGAAAGGAGTCACTAAGTATAGTAACGCTCTTATAATATAAAATATTAAAATACAATTTACTATAACTCCCCTTTTTCTACTTTCCATCATTTACGCTCCTTATATACTATTTATTCTTACATTAATTAGTATATATTTTAGCATAATATAATTAAAGTACAATATTTAAATATTTTATATAAATTTAGATTATTTTTAATTATAAACTAAATAATCTTTTTATTTCTTCATATTTATCATGAGTTAGTAAAGCATCTTTATCTGTCCCTTTTAACTTAACTATATATGTCCACCTACCATAAGGATAGATTTTACTTATAAGTGAAAGATTTATTATATAAGATTTATGACTTCTAAAAAATTGAGATTTATCTAATTTATCTTCTACATCTAAAAGAGTTGCTGAAGTTATAAAACTATCAGTTTTGCTATATATAACAGTTGAATTATCTTCTCTTTGTACAAGAATTATATCCTTAGTATCTACAAAACTTATCCCTTCTTTATTTTTTATCATAAGCTTTTCTAGATTTTTCTCATGTTTTATAATCTTATCTAAGTTATCGCTAATTTTAGGAGTATGAAGGCTCTTTACCCTATCAAGAGTCTGATAAACCCTCTCTACTTTAAAAGGTTTTATTAAGTAGTCAAAAGCATAAAGCTGAAAAGCTTCTGGCATATACTGAGAGTGTGCTGTTGCAAATATTATAATAGCCTTAGGATTTATATCAGCTATCTTTTTTGCACATTCAACTCCTGTTATACTTGGCATTTCAACATCGAGGAATACCACATCAGGACGATATTCCTCAAATAAGTTTATAGCTTCTTCCCCACTTTTAGCCTCTCCTATAATTTCAAAATCCTTTGCCTTTTCCAAAATCTTTTTGATTATAAGTCTCATCCCAGGTTCATCATCAGCAATAAGAACTTTAAAGGCCATATCTTCTTCTATCCCTTCTTCTTGACTTACATTTAGGTGGTCCTATAATCTCTGAATAAATTATTGCCTTTTTTAATTCTATAGGACTCATATCCTCTGCAATCTCTTTTATATTTATATCTATTTCTTCTTCTATTTTTCTAAAATGATTTATATTTGCTAAAGATGTATTATCATTATTTTTTATAATAGATCTTTGAGCTTCTATTTTATCTTTTAAATATTGATTTTTATCATAATTGTCATCTTCTAACTCTTCATTATTATTATTTTGATTTTTATTTAAATTAGTATCTTTTTTACTTTTATTATTTTTTAAATTAGAATTTTTCTCTCTATTTTTTAATATATTTTTTTGAACTTCTTTAGCAATATTTTTAAAGGAATTAACATCCTCATTTTGTAATAAATCCTTATATACCTTAGAAGATTCAAACATATTTTTAAATTCATCAAATTTACCCATTGTAATCTCTCCTTAGATTACTTTTTATCATCAACTTCATTATCATCTGCTATACCTTGATTTTTAGATCCTGTATCAGAAATTGAACTTCTCATCTTAGTATCAGCTATAATATTTTGCATATCATAATAATCCATTATTCCAAGCTTACCTTCTCTAAGAGCATAAGCTAAAGCCTTCGGTACATCAGCTTCTGCTTCAACAACATAAGCCTTCATCTCTTGTTCTCTTGCAACTGCCATTGCTCTTCTTTCTTCTGCTTTTGCTTGAGCTATATTCTTATCTGCTTCTGCTTGAAGAGTTTGAAGTTGCGCTCCAATATTTCTTCCAACATCTACGTCTGCTATATCTATTGATAATATTTCAAATGCTGTACCTGCATCTAATCCCTTATTTAATACTGTTTGAGATATAGTATCAGGGTTTTCTAGCACTTCTTTATGACTTTTTGAAGAACCAACAGTAGTTACTATACCTTCACCAACTCTTGCAAGAATGGTAGCTTCTCCAGCTCCTCCTACTAATCTTTCAAGATTTGTTCTAACTGTAACTCTTGCTTTTACTAAAAGTTCTATACCATCTTTTGCAACTGCTGCAACATTTGGTGTTTCTATAACTTTAGGATTAACACTCATTTTTACTGCTTCTAATACATTTCTACCAGCTAAATCTATAGCTGCTGCTTTTTCAAATGGTAAAAAGATATCAGCTCTATGTGCTGCAATTAAAGCATCAACAACCTTATCTACATTACCACCAGCTAAATAGTGAGCTTCTAGTTGATTAATATTTAATTCAAGTCCTGCCTTTGTAGCTTTAACTAAAGGTAAAATAATTTTATTAGGAACAACTCTTCTAAGTCTCATTCCAATTAAGTTTACAATACTTACTCTAACATTAGCAGCTAAAGCAGAAATCCATAGTCCTAATGGTATAAATGTTAAAAATACAATTAGAAATACTATGACTATTCCTGTAATAACTAAAACTTTTATAATGTTTACGTCCATAATGACTCCTCCTTATTTATGTTTTATTCTACTTACTAATAATTTTACACCCTCAACTTTTATTATTTTTACATTAGTTCCCTTAGATATATACTCTCCATCTGTAACAACATCAAATTTAACTCCATCAAAATCTGCTGACCCTGCTGGTCTTAAATCTGTAATTGCCCTTCCCTCTTTTCCTAAAAGATATTCTAAATCAGAAGAACTTATATAACCATCTGATCTCTTTTGTTCATCTTTTAACACGAAAGGAGATATAACTTTTTTATTTGCAAATACTACAAATATTATTGCTAATAATACTCCAATTACAGCTAAAATTATCATAGTCATTATTACTGCTTCTACTATTGTATTACTTCCTATAATAACTGCAGCTAATAAACAAATTCCTCCACTTATACCAGGAGCACCAAAACCAGGTAATATCATCTCAATTGTAACAAGAATAAATCCTATTATCAAAAGCACTAATACCAATGCACTTAAATTTGCTGCAATCATAAATATTGTCCCCTCCTTTTTCTATATTAATTATCATTTATTAATTATATGTTATTAAAATTCAATCTAATTTGTAACTAAAACCAGCTATAACATACATTTTTAATATTCAAATGTCACTTTACATAAATAAACTTACATTTGTTTTTTAGGTATTTTTATATCAAAGGAAGTTCTATCATCTGAAGAATCTACATATATTTCTCCCCTATATTTATGAATTAAATCTTTTACTATAGTTAATCCCATTCCATCTCCATTATTTCCTTTAGTAGAAAAACCTTGCTCAAAAATTCTTTCTATATTTTCTTTAGGTATTTTAGGTCCATTATTCATAATCTTAAATATTAAATTATCAAAGCTTTCTCCAAATTCTATAAATATAGTAGGATTATTCTTAAATTTATCCTCCTTTAAAGCATAAATACTATTGTCTATTATATTTCCTAAAACCTTACAAAATTCCCATGGCTCCATACATAAAGTATCTAAGTTTGTTTTTATTTCAAGTTCCATCATTATATTATTTTCTTCTGCCATTTGCATCTTTGCCTGAAGCAATGCATTTACCGCTGGCTTAGAGGTTTTTAAAGCTTTACTTACTCTTATTATATCTCTATAAACAGGTTCTATATATTCTCTAGCCTCTTTATAATCTTCAAGTTCCATAAGAGTATATATAACTTGTATGTGATTCAAATAATCATGCCTTTGCTCTCTTAATTTTTTATTAAAGTCTTCTAGATATTTAAAGGTTTCTATAATATTTTTTTCTCCATTTTTATATAAAAGCTTATAATAACAAACACCTGTTATTAATGTATTGGCGGCTATTGTTATTGCAACTATATAAACTATTAAATATCCTGGGTTATAAAGATTTATATTGTTTCTATATAGTATTAAAACAAATATTAATGATATCTGTATTATATTTATAATTACAGATAATATTAATAATTTACTTAAGTTAAATTGCCCAAGTCTCCCCTTCATATTAACCTACCTTTTCTTAAAGTATATTTTTAATATTATTATATCATACCAAATAGTTCCATACGATTTGTAAAACTGCCATAATTAATATATAGCTATATAACTTTGTTATGATATAATCTTAGAAGAATTTAAACTAAGGAGATGAAATTATGTCTAGTAAATTTTATTTATATAAAGGATTAGGTAAGAAAGCTGAAGACGGACGTCCATGGATATACATAGATGAAATAAATGAATACGATGGAGATTATTCAAACGGTGATATTGTTGAAGTCTATAACTATAAGGGCTTTTTTATTGGAAAAGGATATATAAACGATCGTTCAAAAATAACTATAAGAATAATGACAAGGGATAAAAATGAGGAAATTGATTATAATTTCTTTAAGAGAAGATTTAAAACCGCTTGGGATTATAGAAAAAAAGTTATAGATACATCTAGTTGCAGATTTATTTTTGGAGAAGCAGACTTTTTACCTGGATTAACTATCGATAAATTTGAAGACTATTATGTAATACAAATTTCAACTCTTGGAATGGATAAATATAGAGATATAATCGTTAAACTTTTAGTAGAAGAATACAATGCTAAGGGAGTTTATGAAAGAAGTGATATATCTACAAGAGAGATAGAAGGATTAGAACAGAAGAAAGGCTTTTTAACAGAACCATTTGATACCATGATCCAAATAACAGAAAATGGAGTTAAGTACTATGTTGATATTGAAGATGGTCAAAAAACAGGCTTTTTCTTAGATCAAAAAGAAAATAGAGCTGCTATACATAGAATATGTAAAGATGCTGATGTTTTAGATTGCTTTACTCATACTGGTTCCTTCGCCTTAAATGCAGGGATAGCTGGAGCTAAATCAGTTTTAGGAGTAGACGTATCAAAACACGCTGTAGAATTTGCTACTAAAAATGCAGAACTTAATAATTTACAACATACTGTTAAATTTGAATGTCATAATGCCTTTGATGTACTTCCTAAGTGGTCAAAAGAAGGTAGAAAATTTGATGTTGTAATACTAGATCCTCCTGCATTTACAAAGTCTAAAAATACTATATTAGGTGCTAAAAAAGGTTATAAAGAAATAAACCTTAGGGGTATTAAAATGGTAAAAGAAGGTGGTTACTTTATAACTTGTTCTTGTTCTCATTATATGAGTGAAGATCTTTTAAAGAAAACTATAGCAGAAGCAGCTACCGATGCCAAAAGACAATTAAGACAAATTGAATTTAGAACTCAGTCTGCAGATCATCCAATACTTTGGAATTCTGATGAGAGTTACTACTTAAAATTCTTTGTATTCCAAGTTATTTAATAAATTCAAGTAAATATATATAAATTTAATACTTAAATTTATAGTAAATTTTTATAGGTAATTCTTATAATACAAATTTATAAATAAAAAAGCTGAATATTTAAATATTCAGCTTTTTTTAAGGAATTTAGAAAGGATTAAAGTTATGTAAAGTTTAATCTACAATGCGTTTTTGATTTCCCCATTTTTAAATTCTGGTACTACGGATAATATATCCTTTTTCATACAATAAGCTAAATCACTTTCTAAGGATAAACTCTTTATAACAGAATAATGTCTAGCTTCTTTTATATAGCTATCTATATCCTTATTATTTTCATAAATATACCTAGCGGTTTTAGCTATATCTGTTAGCTGCACTTCATGATTCTCTGTAATACAATCTATCATATATCCTGCACATATAAAATCATCCATTGAAAACTGTCCATTAGTTCCAGCATTTAAAAATACAATATCTTTATTTTCTTTCTTCACCAATTGAGCTACAGCTCTTCCATTTATCATAGCACCTATATAAATTTTATAAGCACCTTTACATCCATTAATAGCTTTAGTTCCATTTGTAGTAGTTATTATAACATCTTTATTTTGTACAATCTCTTTAGTATATTCTAAAGGAGAATTAGATAAATCAAATCCATCAATTTTTAAAGCTCTTCTTTCTCCTCCTAATATAACACTATTTCTATCCTTAGAAGCTAATTTAAAAGCATCCTCAACAGTTAATACAGGAATAACCTTATTACAGCCATTTGCTATAGCAGTAGTAATAACTGAAGTAGCTCTAAGCATATCAATTACCACAACTACCTTATCCTTTATTTGACTTTCTTTTATATGATCTGCTGATATAATAACATCAATATTCATTGTTATTCTCCTTCCATATAAGGAAAGCTATTGTAAATATTGTTGCTTGCTTAAAGTCTCTTATATCATAACCAGTATCCTTTTGTATTTTATCTAATCTATAAATTAATGTATTACGATGAATATATAATTTTTTAGCTGCTTCACTTATATTTAAACCACAATTCATAAGCTCTTGTATTGTATTTATCATTTCATTATCAAATTTAATGAGCTTGTCATTAAACTTATTAAATATTTCTTTTTTCATATTATCATTTATGTTATAAACTATTTTTTCAAACAATAAACTTTCACTATTATAAATAGTGGATTTTAATCCATACTTCTTACCTAAATTTATGCACATAACAGAATTTTCAAAAATCTCTTTAAGATTCTCTATACCTTCTGATAAATAACTATAACTTATATAAGGTTTAACATATAAATTAGAAAATATAAGTTCTTTTATTCCTCTTGCATGATCTAATATCTCGTCAAAATTTCCTAGTATAACTATATAATTTTTATAAATAATTGCAGTAAATTCTTGGTCATTATAGGATTCCTTTAAAATATTTAGAGCTTCATATTTGTTTTTTTCTACAGAAATAATAAATAACGTACATTTATTATTTAGAAAAGGGAATGCTCCATAAAGAGCATCCATATTAACTCCTTTTCCTTCTAATATATCAATAATCAATTGCTCTCTTAGATCATATATCTCTTTAAATTTACTTTCTATAGAATATTTTAATAGGGATGTACATATTTCAAATCTATTATCTAATATTAAATTAACTTTTTCATTACCAAATAAAATACTTCTGCTAATTGCTTTTTCAATCTCTTCTGTTGAGTGAAAAATTATAGTACCATCATTTTTTATGATCTTAAATGGAACTCCACTATTTTCACTTAACTCGGAGAGATAATTATTGAAATTGTACATCAAAAATCCCCCCTAAAATACTGTTAGTTCTGTATCTTTATCAAATACGTGAACCTTATCTATTTCTATAGCAAATTTCGCTTTATCTCCTGTTTGAAGCTTAGTACTTCCATTAACTCTTATAGTTAAACTATTTCCTTCATTAGATACATAAATGTAACTTTCAGCACCCATAAGCTCTGTAACTTCAACATTAACTTCCATTACTGAGTTTTGATTTTGAGATATAAAATCTGGATCATCATCTATATGCTCTGGTCTTATACCCATTATTACATCTTTTCCTATATATCCTTTTTCTTTTAGAATTGAAACTTGCTCTGGTAATAATTCAAACTCTTCTTTACCAAATACTAAAGCAGTCTTACCACCTTTATCTTCAACTTTAACATTAATAAAGTTCATTTGTGGACTGCCTATGAATCCTGCAACAAATACATTTGCTGGATGATCATAAACCATTTGTGGACTTGCAACTTGTTGAACTATACCATCTTTCATAACAACTATTCTTGTACCCATTGTCATAGCTTCTGTTTGGTCATGGGTAACATAAATAAATGTTGTTTGTAGCTTTTTATGAAGCTTAGCTATTTCAGTCCTCATTTGAACTCTTAACTTTGCATCTAAGTTTGAAAGAGGTTCGTCCATTAAGAATACCTTAGGTTCTCTTACTATAGCTCTTCCTAAAGCAACCCTTTGCCTTTGACCTCCTGATAAAGCCTTTGGCTTTCTATCTAATAAATGCTCTATATCAAGAATTTTTGCTGCTTCTTTAACTTTTCTATCTATTTCATCTTTTGGAATTTTTCTTAATTTAAGTCCAAAAGCCATATTATCATAAACAGTCATATGAGGATATAATGCATAGCTTTGGAATACCATAGCTATATCTCTATCTTTTGGAGCAACTTCATTAACTAATTTATCTCCTATATAAAGTTCTCCCTTTGATATTTCTTCTAATCCTGCTATCATTCTTAAAGTAGTTGATTTACCACATCCTGATGGTCCTACAAATACTATAAATTCTTTATCTGCTATATCTAAATTAAAGTCTTTAACTGCTGTAACGTCTCCTTGGTAAACTTTATATATATGTTTTAATGATAAATTTGCCATTATTATCATTCCCCTTTCATTTACTCTAATATAATTGTAACCGTTTGTAAGGGGATATTCCATAATCATTTCTTCCAAAAGTATTTCTAAGTATTTGTAGAAAAATACAAACCCTGAAATAAATTATTATCTTCCATTGTTTTATCTATTGAATTTAGTACTTCCCACTTTTTTAAACTCCACATAGGTCCTATTAAACTATCTCTCGGTGCATCACCTGTTAATCTATGTATAACTATGGATTGAGGCATCATTGCAATACTTTTACAAACAAGCTTTACATACTCTTCTTTTGATAGAAACCTTAATCCACCCTCTTCATATATTTTAACAAGATTTGTATCTTTCATTAAATGAAGCAAGTGAAACTTAACACCTTGTATATCTTGATTTGCAATATATTTAACTGTTTCTTCCATGTCCTTTTTACTTTCTCCTGGCAATCCAAAAATAACATGGGTTACAACATCTATGCCTCTCTTTCTAAGCTTTTTTACTGCTTCATCATATACTTTTAAATCATATCCTCGATTTATTAACCTAGCAGTATTCTCATGTATAGTTTGAAGTCCTAATTCTACCCATGTATAAACTTTTTTATTCATTTCCTCTAAAACATCTAATACTTCATCTTCTAAACAATCAGGTCTTGTAGCTATAGCTAAAGCCACTACTCCCTCTTGGTTTATTGCTTCCGTATATTTTTTTCTTAATTCTTCTGCTGGTGCATAAGTATTTGTGTAGGCTTGAAAATAAGCTATATATTTTCCACTTTTCCACTTTTTAGCCATCATTTCTTTTATATCTTGAAATTGGTTAGTTATACTGCAAGTTCTTCTTCCTGCATAGTCACCAGAACCTTTAGAGCTACAAAATATACAACCTCCCTTACTTACCTTACCATCTCTGTTAGGACATGAAAATCCTCCATCTAAAGATATTTTAAAAACTTTTTCACCAAACTTTTCTCTTAAAAAATAATTTAAACTTTTATATCTTTTATCTCCCCACTTATTTTCCAATATCTTCACCTCTTATAAGTTATCATTAGTTATAACATATTTGACTTTAAGCATATTTACTTTCCTTATTAAGCGTTAATAGTTAAAATCTATTAACGCTATAAAAATCTTATTTTCTATAATAATTATATATTATATCTTAGAAACTTTTAACCTCTTTAAATCTAATAAATACTTTCCAGTAACACTCTGTCTTAATCCTTGTGCCCCCTCGATTCCTGTAACTTCTAAAACAAAATTATAGTCTTCTTTTTGCACAAAATTTACATTATATTTATCTCTTGGAAATATATTTTCTAAATCTGCATCAACTTCCTTCCCTTTTGCTATATCGTATATTTTGATTCCATCTCCTTTTTCACTTTCTTTAAAAGAAACTATTAAATATAAATCTTGTTCTAAAAAATTTAATCCTTTTACCACTTTATCCTTATAAACATCTAAAGGAGTTATTTTATCTCCTATTTTTTTATCATCATCTTTTTTTTCCTTATCTTTTTTATTTTGTCCTTTTTCTCCTGATGCCTCCCCAGCAGCAGTCTGTATAGATTCATTAAGATTTACTATACCAACAAAATAATAACTATCATCATATGTACTTATAGCTACTTTATTAGCACTTAAAGAGAAATTAACCACTCCAAATTCTTTAGATGGTATTGCTAATTTAGATATCTCAAATATCTTATTATCTAAATACATATCTCTTGGAATATTCTTTAAATCTATTAAAGTCTTAGTCTCTAAGTTTCCATAAGTAGAAACTTTTAGCTTTTTATCACTTTCAAAAACTTCCCCTATAATCCTAGATTCTATCTTGCTTATTTTATATGTTTCATCATCTAATCTGCTTATAGTTATTTTCATAAGATCTAAATCTGCCATAGGTTTATTAGTCTTTGATCTATCTACCATAACTTCTACCTTCATATCATTACCCAAAAGATTACTATATACTATTTTATACTCTAATAATTCATCATCTGTTTTATGTAAGTTATCAACATATAATTCATCCTTACAAAGTTCTTTAGCTCCATTGAAATTATTATTTTTTAAACAGTCCATAAAATTAGTTAATACAGCTAATCCTGCTTCTTGGTTAAATAAAACCTCTCCCTTTTTAAAATCATTAGTTACTTTTTCTTTATTATCTTTCTTACATCCTAATATAGTAAAAATAACAATAAATATTAAAAAAATTATTCCTAGCTTCTTTTTCAAATATATCCCTCCCTAATTTGTTATATATTTATAATTCCCAAGTAGAATAAAAACTATAATAGCAACTATATATATTATGTAAGAGAATATATAGGAGGATTATTTATGAAAGATTTAATTAAGATTTTTCAAGTTGCAGCCGTCTTTATAGGTACTATAGTTGGAGCTGGACTAGCATCTGGAAAGGAAATAACTCACTTTTTTACATCCTTTGGCCTGCCAAGTTTTTTTGGAATAATTTTGTGTGGATTATTCTACATACTATTTTGTTCTATAATTTCAGATATAAGCCAAAGGTATAGATTAAGATCTTATAGTGATGTTATAAAAACTGTTAGTCCTAATTTATTAGGAAAATTTACTGGGATAATAACCACCCTTTATCTAATATCATCAGCCTCAATAATTTTGGCAGGTAGTGGTGCATTATTGAATCAATTTTTTGGTATTCCTAAAATTGTAGGTTCTTTAATTATGGCTTTAGTATCAGTTATCACACTAACAAAGGGAACTAACGGACTAATTGGTATAAATTCATTAATAGTACCCTCATTAATAATAACAATAACAACTATTTTTATTATGTATATATTTTTCGGAAATAGTGAAATCACATTAGAAATGCTTAAAGGGTTAGGAAGTAGAAAAAGTAATTGGTTAACTTCTACTATACTCTATGCAGGATATAATATTCTTTGTTGCTGTGGTGTTTTAGTTCCTCTTAGCACAGAGATTAAAAAGAAAAGTCATATGTTTTGGGGAATTACTATAGGTTCTATAGGATTAACTTTTTTATGTATAGCAATTAATTTCATGCTTATGATAAATCAACCTTATATATATGAATATCAAATTCCATTACTTTATATAGCAGATAGATTTGGACGAGCTATTCAAGTTATGCTTATGATTATTATATGGTGTGAAATGTTTTCTACTGAGGTTTCTGATGTTTTCTCTATAAGTAAAACCTTAGAAGATAGTTTTAAAATTAAATATAAACATGGCATTTTTCTAGTGATAGGTTTAGCAATACCTATTTCTCAGGTAGGATTTAGTAATCTTATAGAATCACTATATCCTATGTTCGGCCTTCTAAGCTTGATATTTATTTTTCAATGTATATACTTTTATATTAGAAAGTGTAAAAGTTAAGAGGTGTTATTTTGAATACTAAAGAAATATTAAAGTCCTGTAGCTTATGTATTAGAAATTGTAAGGTGAATAGATTAGAAAACCACTTAGGTTTTTGTAAATCTGGATATAGTATTGATGTTGCAAGAGCTGCTCTTCATCATTGGGAAGAACCTTGTCTATCTGGTGAAAATGGTTCTGGCACTGTATTTTTTTCTCACTGTAATTTTAGATGTGTATTTTGCCAAAATCATGAAATTAGTCAAGAAAATAAAGGGAAACCAATTTCTATAGAAAGATTAAGTGAAATATTTTTAGAGCTACAAGAAAAAGGAGCTCATAATATAAACCTTGTAACTCCGACCCATTATGTACCTCAAATAATAGAAGCTTTAATTATTGCAAAATCTAATGGATTAAATTTACCAATTGTTTATAATACTAATGGTTATGACTCATTAGAAACTATAAAGTCCTTAAAAGGTTATATAGATATATATTTACCTGATTATAAATACTTTAATGAAAAATATGCAATAAAATATTCAAAAGCTCCTAACTATAGCAATAATTTAAAAGAATTAATTAAAGAAATGGTTCTTCAGGTAGGCACTCCAAAATTTGATGAGAATGGATTAATGATTAAAGGAGTTATAATAAGGCATTTAATGCTACCAGGTCTTTTATTTGATAGTAAAAAAGTAATTGATGATATATATATAAATTTTAAAGATAATGTTTTTATAAGTATTATGAATCAATATACTCCTATGAATAATGCTTCAAATTACCCAGAGATAAACAAGCCATTAAATCCTAAACACTATGATTCATTAATAGATTATGCTTTATCTATAGGAGTTACTCAAGGGTTCATACAAGATACTGGAACCAATACAGAAGCCTACGTTCCTAATTTTAACAATGAAGGTGTATAGATTTATCTAAAAGTATTTATTAGAAATAGGCTGTCACAATAAATAACACTACATTATATTAATTTAATTAAATGACTTAATTTTAATATATGTGAAAATTAGTTTTAAGACAGCCCTTTTCTTTTAATAATTTTAAACTTATATAATTTATAAAAACAATTTATTTTTTATAATAAGCTATATAGTTATAGACTATGTTTTATTGGCTTCCTATTTTTAAATGTATATATATTTTTATATCCTAAATCTTTTAATATCTTTAAAGCTTCCTTACAACCTTCCCCTACATCTTCAGCTTTATGTCCATCAGATCCTATAGTTATTATTTCTCCCCCTAGTTCTTTATAAAGCTTTAAGATTTCAACCTTAGGGTGAATACTATTTAAATCATTTCTAAGGCCTGATGTGTTTATTTCTATTCCTTTTTCTCTTTCTATAATTTTAGATAGTATTTTTTTTATTTGTTCTTTATAATCTTCAAAATTATAATTACCAACAATATTTAAAGCATATCTACTCATTAAATCTAAATGAGCAGCTATATCAAAATCGGCTAAGCTAACCATATCGTAATATTCATCAAAATATAAATCATAGCAGTCCTTGTTTCCTACTTCTTTTGCAGTAGTTCTAAGTCCTCTATCCTTTATATTATGTATAGAACCTAATATAAAATCTATAGGAAGATCCTTTAAAGTTTCTTTTAGTTCTTCCATCTGTAGGTGAGGTTCACAAAGTTCTAATCCATTATGAATATTCAATTCTTTAAACTCTTCTTTAGCTTCTCTAATTTCTTTAAAGTATTTATTGAAATTCATATGTCCAAAAGTTTTTTTATTTTCATCTAAAGAAAAATGTTCTGTAAAAGCTATATGAGTAATTCCCTTTTTCAAGGCTTCATTACACATATTATTTATCTTTTCCTTTGAATCAAAAGAATTATCTGAATGGGTATGAAAATCATATATCATTAAATCACCTTATTTCTTTAGTATTTCACATTTTTAATTTTATCATAGTAAATCAGGAAATCAAAAGCACAAAAAAAGATTGTATTATAACTCTAATCACATAGTATAATTATATAATTTAAAATATATAACTAGCTGTTATGATAATTAATTCATAATACAATCTTTTCAATATTTATTCTTTAATATGTCTAAACCTTACTCTACAAGTCTTTAATTTTTTAATATTTATTCTCTAACCATAGGTAACTTTATAATAGCTTTAAATAAGTCTCCATCTATATCTATATTAAAGTAACCCTTCTGAAGCTCTATAAAACTTTTAGCAATAGCTAATCCAAGTCCAGACCCTTCTGTATTTCTAGAATCATCTGCTCTTTTAAATCTTTCTGATATTTCATCTGGATTAAAGTCCATTTCATATGATGATATATTTTTCATAGCAATTTTAACATAATCATCTTCTTTATCTAAAGTTATATATACCCTAGAACCCTCTAATGAGTATTTTAATATATTACTTATAAGATTTTCAAAAACTCTCCAAGTTTTCTTTCCATCTGCCATTACATAAATTTTTTCTTTTTGTAATTTTATTTTAAAATCTAATTTACTATTATTTATCTTATCATCGAATTCTGCTAGTGTTTGCTTTAATAATGAATTTATTTCTATCTTTTCAATATTCATATCTAAAGCACCACTTGAAGCTTTTGATACTTCAAATAAATCCTGTATTAATAGTTTAAGTCGTTGAGATTTTCTATCTAATATTTCTATATAATCTCTTATTACTCCTATATCTTCTTCTTTCTTTAATAAATCCACATAATTTATTATAGATGTTAATGGAGTTTTTAAATCATGAGATACATTAGTTATGAGTTCAGATTTTAATCTCTCACTTTTCATCTCCTTAGATATAGATTCTCTTAATCCATCACTTAAATTATTTATATTATGAGCAAGCTTTGATAACTGTCCTTTACCCCTTTCTTCAATTCCAGAATCTAAATTACCTTCTGCCATATTCTCTGTATCTGTTATTATCTGATCTAAATAACTTAATGGTCTATAAATTATTATAAATATTAAAATATCAAATAATATCATTATAAATGCAACTAAAAGTATGAACTCAGTACAATAAAAATCTAAAATTATTATCCATAAAATAATAAATTCAATTATAATTAATCCTAAAAACATAATAATAAATTTTTTACCTATTGATTTTCTCATATAAGTTTTCTTTATATTTAAAAATAATTTATATAAGTTACTAACTAATTTATATAAAATACTATTTACTTTTATATTATTTTTTTTGCAATATATTATATCTCTTATTAAATAAATAGTCATTAATATACAAATAGCCATAAATATAAATTTTGTAGTATTCATGCTTTCTATAAATCTACCATTATAATAATCAACTACCCAATTGTAACTTGGTTTTCCAAAATAATAAAGAAGTATTATTCCTAAAATTCTAAATTCTATCCACAGCCTTCTTATACTTTGTTCAAAAACTCCACAATAACTCCACAAATTATTTTTGTTAATATAAAATAAAGTTAAAATTGCAAAAACAACGCTTACTAATAGTATAATACCTTGAACAATACTCTTATCAATTAATTTTTTATATAATGAATTCGCGATATATATTTGATCTCCTGACTTTATATTTTCATGAACTCTTATATATATATTAAGTATATCTCCATCGGTTTCTTTTAACCCATCATTATCTATTATTTCTTTATTTTTGATTTTTATAATAGAGTTATAACGACCACTTAAATCTTCATCAAAAATAAATTCTATTTGATTTTCATTTATTTTTTTTATTTTGTCTTCTACTTCTTCAAGAGTTCCTTCTAAATTAGACATATACTGTTTTGAATTAGTATTTAAAATTAAATAATCTAAATTTTTATATTTCTCTACATTACCTTTTGTTGTATCATATCTTTTTTCTATTTCTTCTTCTACGTTTGCTCTTATATCTTTCTCTGATTTGATATAATTTTCCGCCTTATACTGATTAAGTTTATCATTTTTCTCATGTATCAAATTAACCTTTTGATCTAAATTATTACTATTTTCCGCTTCTCTTATTCTATAATCAAAATCATCATCTAATGAATTCTCATAATCTTTTAATTTCTGATTTTGTTCTTCAAATGTACTTTTAGTTATCCTATTTATAGTACTATCTTTTTCTTTTGTATCATAAAAATAATTTACTAAATTAAGCCTAAACTCATTTATATAACCATTAAGATATGTTGCAAATCCTTTTTCTCCAAAGTATCTCTTACTATGATCTAATGTTATGCCTTCAGCCAAAGCAAATGTCATACAAAAACTTAAAATAATTAATGCTAATAATTGTTTTAACAATTTATTGTTTTTCCATTTTATATCCAATACCCCACACCACCTTTAAATATCTTGGTTCTTTAGGATTTATTTCTATCTTTTCTCTAATCCTTCTTATATGAACCGCCACTGTATTTTCTGCATTATAGCTTGGCTCATTCCAAACCATTTCATATATTTCATCTATAGTAAAAACCTTACCTATCCTTCCCATTAAAAGTTCTAAAATGCCATATTCTCTAGGAGTAACCTTTATATTCTTTCCATCTACTTTTAATGTTTTTTCATCTTTATTTAAAACTATACCTCCAAGTATAATCTCATTTTCGTTTTTTAAATTTTTATAATTTCCTAAACTTACATACCTTCTAAGTTGTGACTTCACCCTAGCTATAAGCTCTAAAGGATTAAAAGGTTTAGTTATATAATCATCTGCTCCCATATTTAAACCTAATATTTTATCGCTATCTTCTGACTTTGCAGAAAGCATTATTATTGGTATATTCTTTTTTTCTCTAATCTTGAAAGTAGCTCTCATTCCATCTAATTTAGGCATCATAATATCCATCAAAATAAGATGAATTTCCTCTTCACTTAATATATCTAATGCTTGTATTCCATCATAAGCCTTAAACACTTTCATCCCTTCATTTTTAAGATAAATTTCTATAGCATCTGTAATTTCTTTTTCATCATCTACCACTAAAACTTTATATGTCATTTTTATCCCCCTTAATTTTTACTTTTTCTTAATTTCCCATAATATCCATCTCCCAACCATTATTCCATAATAGAATCATAATAATCAAATCTTTCATTATATCTATCATAATTCTTAAATTTCTCTTACAAAAATTATTTTTATAAAAAACAAGCTACTTAAAGTAAAAATCAATTTCTACTTTAAGTAGCTCTTTTATCTTTTTTATCCTTTTACAATTTTTAGATTAATATTTTAATATTCTATATAAAATCCTTAAAATAAATCATCAAAATAAGTTACACTAGGTATATTTTTACTTTGGCTCATTTCATAAGTCATTGGCGGATAAAAAATTCTTTCAATTCCCTCTAATGTTCCTCTAAGCTCAGCGATCTTAGTTACTCCAACATAAACATCAGATATTTTGTACCATGTTGCATAATCTACAACTCCTATTTGAGGTAATCCAAATACACTTTGAAAAACCTTTACTGACTCTCTTGTTTTAGAACCATAAATTCCGTCTTCTATAACTTTTGGTATTAAAGGATAACTTCTAGCTATAACATTTAAATAATTTTGTATTGTTTTTACCGGCTCTCCCTTAGATCCAAGTCCTAGAGTATATCCTGGATAAGATTTTGGAACCCCTGATACCTTCTGTGCAGTAGTAAGTTCTATATCGCTACCATAAAAGTTTCTTAATATTTGTATAGGTGTTTTTCCTTCATCACCTAAATATTTACTTCCCCATTGAGTCATCCAACCAGGACACTGAACATTTTTACCATCACAATACTGTGCTAAAAGAGGTTGTTTTCTTCCTATTCTTTTAATATACGTAGAAAATATTTCTTCAACTACTACATCTATTGTATCAAATATATTTCTACCATAGTTAAAAGCATGATCATAAGCCGTTGAACTAGTTATTGTAAAATTCTTTCCTTTACCTGTATACCATTCTGTGTAAACTCTATTTAAAGTAAAAGAAATTATACAAAGAATATTAGCAGCAATAGTACTTCTACTCCAAGTAGGATATATTTCACAGCTAGCTACATTTTTTATATAATCTTTAAATGTTACCTTATAATTTGGAGCAGATGGGTCATTTGGAGATCCTTGATGTACTATTATAAATTCCGGAATAACAGGATTTGGTAAAACTACTGTTCCTGAAGGTGGTGGAGGTAATATTTTCTCTGGATCTTCAGGAATTTTTGCAGGATAAGATCCTAATAAAGTATTAGGTAATACTTCTATTACTTCAGGCTGCCTTGAGTATCTATTTTGTTGCAAATCACAATTTTGAATTGCTAATCTATCAGGAAATATCTGAGCTGATTGTATAAATAATGTATTGAATCCGTCTCTCTCTACTTTAATATCCACAAAACTATATGGTATGTTATTATTAGGCTCTTCAGAATATTGAATTGGAGGTGCATCCACCTCAATTTCTATAGTTTGACCTGAACTATCTGTGCTTACTTCCTTAGTACTACCATTTATAGATGCTACCTCTCCAGTAGGAGTAATTGTAACTTTAGCCTTATCTACTGGTATATAAGTATTTTCACCATTGAAACATTGAATTTTAATTCTTCCTTTTGAAGCCATCAAATATTCTCCTAAAAATTACTTCTTTACTATTATATGAATTTATAAAATTACGGTGATTATAAATTAATAGATTTTAGGTCTCCTAATTAGCATTGAACCTACATAATAATTTTCAAATTCTTCAAGTTCATCTATATTTTCATCTTCACTTCTTGTAGCATCAAAAACACCTTTAACATTTAACATCCCATATCCCCATTGAGGATTAGGATAAACATCACCGGCTCTTTTTGAAGTTCCTCTTATTAAATAAGTTATTAATTTTGTAGAATATATACTTGGATCATTTCCATCTATAATTCCCCATTGCAGTATTAATGCACAGCATCCAGAAAGCACTGCACCTGCAACACTAGCTCCAGATACCTCAACTACACTACCACCTGGTGATACTGCTTTAGCATTTATTCCACCTGAAGTTAAATCTGGTTTTATTCTTCCATCTCTTGTATAACCTCTTCCAGAAGTTCCTACTGTAGCATTATTATTTTGATTATAAAATGAAGTAGATATAACTCTTCTTGCAGTAGCAGGGATTGTTATAGTTCCATATTGTGTTGGATTTAAAAATTTAGTATCTGGAGCTAATAATTTATCCTGAGGGAGCCAAGCATCATATCTTCCTTGGACTACAACATTACCAATAAGCTTAAATTGCCATATTCCTTCCTTTACATCATCTAATATAATCGTTATTTTTTGATCTCCAGTAACCTCTTCTGGTATCAAATATCGTACTTCAGCAGTGGTGCCTTCATATAAAAATTTTAATTTAGTCTCTTGCTTTAATTTAGGTGGTATCTCCTCAATAATTTCACCTGATGGAGAAATTATTGAAAGGGAATATTTATCAGGTTTTCTTATCCAAATTTCAAACATTAACCTTCTTTCAAGTTTTCCAACTCTTAATTCTATTATTCCAACATCTCCAGGTTGCTTTAGCTCTCCAGCAACATGAGTATCTGTATCTCCTTGATTCCCTGTATCAGCTACAACCACTACACCTCTAGACTTAGAAATGTCATCTATATACCTTTCAATTATTGAGCTGCCATCATGAGCACCTATATTAGTTCCTACTGGAATATATATAACCATAGGTTTCTTTAACTCTTTAGCTAAGCTTGCTAAATACCTAATGCCTAATAATATATCTGTATTTTCATATTTTCCTGTAGGACTCCCATAAAATCCAAAGTATTCTAAATAGCTGCGACTTGCTTCTTTAAGTTTTACTATAGCAAACTCACAATTTGGAGCTGCTCCTATAATTTCTTTATTTTTACCTCTAGCTCCAGCAATGCTTGCCATATTCGTTCCATGACCTAAATCATCCTTCGATGGAACAATCAAATAGGGGTCTCTACCTGCCATACTTTCCTTTATAGCATTATTTATTTGCTCCCTATTATATTCAATACCTATAGGTAATCTATTACTAGGATTTTCTGAAATCATTGTTTGATCCCATATTCTAATTACTCTTGAAGTATCATCTTCATTTATAAATTCAGTATTTAAATAATCTATTCCTGTATCCACTATTCCAACTACTACACCGTTACCATTAAGAGGGAGATATATATTATCATGAAATAAAGTCGCTTCTGTAGCTTCAACTGGAGATATTGCTGTTAGTGTATACACTCCTCCAATATCTATATAAACAATTTCTTTAATATCTTCTATAAGACTTAATGATTCACTTCTTTTTACATAAATAAGTGCATAATTTTCATCTAAAATAAAGACTTTACTAGAAGGATATGACTTTTGCACATTATTAATTAAATCTCCCACATACTCCACCAACAAAGAAGTATAGTCTGAAGATAAGTAAAAATCATTATCAACCCTCATATTCATATCTTTTCCCCTATTTAAATTACTTATAAGCTCAAAAGCACCATCTCCACATAAAGTTCCATATCCCCAACTATAATCTGGGTATTTTATATCTCTCCTAAATCTTTTAGCTCCTTTTAAAAGATAATATTTTAACCTATCACCAAACAAAAAGGGATCATTTCCTTTAGCAATCCCCCACTCCATTAATAAAGCACATACACCAGCTCCATGAGGAGCTGCCATTGATGTTCCACTTAGAGTATCAAATCCTCCATCTATAACTGTAGATAATATTTCTTCTCCTGGTGCTAATATATCAGGCTTAATATAATTATAAGAATTTCTACCACCTCTTCCTGAGAAAGAGGATAATGTGTTAGTCTTATAATTATAACTACCTACAGAAAGGGCTCCTCTAACAGTTGCTGGTATTCCTAATGTGTTGTAAACATCTGGTTGTAAAAATCTAGTTTTAATATTTAATCCTTCTGAAATAGGTAGCCACATATCAAAAAAGCCTTCATATTCATTAGTCTTTATTATATTCACTACCCATTCTCCACTAGTTAGAAACTGTGACTTAGGTACTAAAGCTATTGTAATTTCTCCATTTATATCAAAAGGTTTAGGTCCTGATGAATAAATAAAAACCTTATCTTCACCTACAAAAAACTCATTATATCCTTCAGTTATTGGTATATAAGCACTACTTCTACCAACTGGATTAGTTACACTCATTGTTATATCTATTAATAAAGGTTTATATAGCTGCAAATTTATAGACCTTTCTCCAGTAGATACTTCTAGTGATATGGATATGTTATTTCTAAGTTCTCCTCCAACATGATGGGCAGCATCTCCTTCATTTCCTGAAGCTATTACTATAGTTACTCTTTCTAATTTAGATATAATTTCAATGTATTGTTCTAAAAGAGAGCTACCATTATGAGCACCATCATTTGTACTCATACTTATATTTACAACTAAGGGTTTTTTTAATTCTTTAGATTTATCTATAAGAAACTTTAATCCTCTCATTAGTTGTGTACTTAATGAAAAATTAGCATTACCCTCTCTCGTAACCTTAACCATAATTATGTCACTTTCATAAGCTATTCCATAATTAAGTCTATCTATATTACCACCTGCACATGCAATTCCTGCAACATGAGTTCCATGGCCAGTTGTATCCCTTGATTTTACAATATCATAAGGATTATTAGATTTTAAAGCAGCGTTTATTTGTTCTCTAGTATATATTATTCCTCCCTCACTAATATCATATATATATTCTATTCTACTCTCACCATTATTGTTAATAAAAGCTTTATGGGTATAGTCAATTCCTGTATCAATAAATCCAACTAAAGTATCCTTACCAGTTAATCCTTCTATTCCTTGAATTATTGATATACAACTTGCTCTATTACTATAGTAATCAGTTGTGAATATTACTTTAGGTAACTCTGCATATATTACGCCTTCCACTTGATTTATTTTTTCTATTTCACCTGCTGGAAATGTTACTATACCAAAACCATAACCTAGGTTTTCAAACTTACCACCTAAGTTATCCACAGTTTTATCCACATTGTCCACATTTTCCCCACATAAGACCACAAGTTCTATCTTGCCTTTATTGATTTTTTCGTTCTCACTGATTTTTCCTAACTTATTTAATATCTGCTCAGGTATATTTGATAGCAAATTAAGCATATTATCTAATTTATTTCTTTCTAAAATAATCCGTCACCCTAAAAAAATTACTCCAATAATATAATATTCACTTTATAAAAGAATGTTAATATAAATATAATGCACATTTTTTCACATAAAATAACATATTATTAACATACTTATCCACAGAAATCACCTTACTTTTACACAATACCTTTTAATAATATTTTATTCTATTATTATTAAAAGCATTTTTATAAAATTCCATATTAATTTGTAAAAAATAAAAAACTTCTGTAATTACTTTAACTTTCAATTTAAGCAATTACAGAAGTCCTATTAGGATTTTTATAGTTTAATTTCTAGTTTATTAAGTTTTGCTAAAGGATTTACCTCTTTTAGATTAACTGTTTCTGTTCTTACTGAACCTTTATTGCTAATTAAAAGGGCTTTAGTATTATCTAATTTCTTTACTTGTCTAATGGCTCTTTTACCATTGTATTCTAAAAGACATATACTATTATTTTCTACTTCTTTTATTACATTACAAAAGGCTATATCCCCTTTAGCTATTCTAAAACCCATCATATCATCATCTTCTATAATAAGATAAAATACTTTATTAGCTCCATGTCCTTCTATTTTATTTGAAGTTACAGCCATAGATCTTGAACCATAAACCTTGCTTAAAGAGTAATCATAAATAGGAACATTCTTTAGAACTGATCCAAAAGCTTGATTCCAAACTTCATCAGTTTCTTCTAATTTCACCGGTTTTTTTGATCTTTCTTTTTTTTCTCTCTCTTTTTCTTTCCTTAAATCTTCATCTGTAACTACCATGTTTACATCATTTAAATCAACATTCAAAACCTTTGATATTCTTTGTATTAATGACTCATTAATTATCTTTCTTCCAAGTTCAACGTCATTTACAAACTTTTCCGCTACTCCAAGCTTTTTTGCTAGAGCTTTTTGAGATAATCCAGCCTTCATTCTACTATCTTTTATTTTATCTCCAACTCTACTCAATGTTATCTTCCTTTCTGCTGACTCTTATACCAATTTCTCTCCTCTACAAGATGCTCTAATAAATCTTTAAATGCCCACTTTGCTGAAGTAGGTGTTACTACTGCTAATATTACTCCTGGTATAACAGCTCTTATTATTTTTATAATATCCTTAAGTTCTTCATCAGATAGGTTATTAAATATTATTACTTTCTCTTTTGGAATATTTTCATTTACTGTTTCAAATTTATATCCATCTAATATAGCTTCTAATTTCATATTAGTCATTTCATCTGTTATTTCTATAAGCTTATACCCACCATCTGTTAAACATTTTCTTTCATCATCGCAAAGACCATAATGTAATATACTCTTTTTATTTTTTAGCATAATACCCTCCTATTTAATCATATTATAAAGTTTCTGGTTCTCCTAAATCATCAGCACCTTCAACTGTCACCTTTTCCATAACTTGATCTTCTAATGGTTTATCTCTAAAGTCGGTTTTTTCACTAACTATTTTATCAACTACATCCATTCCCTCTATAACCTTACCAAATGCAGCATATTGTCCATCAAGATGAGGTGCATCTCCTGTCATAATAAAGAATTGGCTACCTGCAGAATCTAAATGTGCAGCTCTTGCCATTGATAAAACTCCCTTTGTATGCTTTAAATTATTTTCAAAACCATTAGCTCTAAATTCTCCCTTTATTCTGTATCCTGGATTTCCCATTCCATTTCCTTCAGGACATCCTCCTTGAATAACAAAGCCTGGAATTACTCTATGAAATATAAGTCCATCATAAAATCCTTTTTTTATTAGACTAACAAAACTCTTTACTGTATTAGGAGCTATCTCTGGGTATAACTCAGCTTTTATAACTCCACCATTTTTCATTTTTATTGTAACTATTGGATTCATAATATTATCTCCTTCCAAAAATAAATATTAATATTATTATCAAAATCTTTTTATTAAATTCCTCTTACTCTTAAATTGATTATATATTATTTTACTCTTACTGTGAACTACTACCAGTAGCACAATTTATAAGTATTACTATACTAAAATAATAAAAAGCAAAAGACGTGTATTATCAATTATGATATACACGTCTTAACAACTATTAATTATCAAATTCTAAACACCTTCTTCGCTGCGGTGATGAACACTTCATTCTGTTAAAATATTAACTTTACTTTATTAATTAAAAGTTGTTCCATTTACAACTCTTGAATAATCCCTATAGTTTGATAAATTCTTAACACCAACATGTGAATTTATAAAATCTCTTCCTTGTTTATATATTAAATCTGTAAATAAGCATTGTAAAAAGCAAGTTGAAATTCTTCCCATGCCATCAAAATCAAGTTCTACACCATTATTTAAATTTTCTTCTACATACTCTCTTAATACAATAGCATCTTCTGTTGCAAAATTTTCTCCTAAAAACTCTTTTACTTTAATTTTCATATAAACCACCTCAAATTTGTTATTTTTAAAATTTTCTGATAATTTCTTCCTCACTTATAATATATCAATTATCATTTATTTTGTCAACAATTTAACAATAATTTTTGTGAAATTTTTAATTATTTTTTTAAATTTTAATTATTACATATACAAATACACATACTTTTCATAAAATAAATATATAAAAAACTTATGCTAATAAAATCTTTAACATAAGTTTTTTCTTATATTTTTAATATTTTTTATATCTCTAATAATTTATAACTTAAATCAATTATATCTTTATCTTCTGAAGAATTAAATATTTTAATTGTGCCTTTAGTTTCACAGTCATTTAATCTATCTATAATATTTAATCTTCTTTTTAGTTCTTTTGCAGTTCCTTGACTTCCATCAATAATATATACATCATTTCCAACTATTTTTTTTATCTCATTTTTTACAAAGGGATAATGAGTGCATCCTAAAACAATTGATGAAATCTCATCTTTATTTATATCTTTAAGCTTATCTTGTAAAAATTTTTCTAATTCAATACTTTGAAGATCTCCTCTTTCAATAAACTCAACTAATCCTGCACAAGGTAATGGTATTATATCTTCTCTTCTATCATAGCTATTCATTAAATTTTTGAATTTTTTCTCAGATAAAGTCATAGGAGTTGCCATTACTATTATTTTACCTGTATTACTATACTCTACTGCTGGCTTTAACGCAGGCTCAATACCTATTATAGGAAAATCTCCATAATACTCTCTTAATTCAGAAATAGCTACTGAAGTTGCCGTATTGCAAGCTATTACTACAGCTTTAGCACCTTTTTTTCTTAAAAACTCTATTGCCTCAAAGGAAAACCTTCTTACTTCATTAACATCCTTTGTTCCATAAGGAGCATTTTTAGAATCTCCGAAATATATATAATTTTCATTTGGCATAAGTTTTATAGCTTCTCTCATTACACTTAATCCACCTACACCTGAATCAAAAAAACCTATAGCACTTTTCTTACTATTCAAATCCATTGATATCACTCCATTTGAAATATAACTAATTAATATTTTATACCTATAGTTTAAATAAATCTAGATAAAATATTCTATTTATATTAATAAAACAGTTATATACGACTATACCTCTTGACATCTTTATTAATTTTAAACATTTCATAACAATTTAATCATTTAAAACCTTTTCATTTGTAATATAATTAAAGATTTTCCATTTGTATAGTTATTCATTGACAGTAGATTTTACTTATAATAGAATTTTGATATATTATATCGAAATATGAAAAGTAATTAAACTAGTATTATTCGTACTTATAAGTTAAAGAAAGGATGTGCAAATAATGTTTAAAGATTTATTATTTATAATTCCAAAAGAAAATCACGATGAAACCACACTAAAAAAAATACTAGAATCCCATCCTGAAATAAGATTCGTATCCTTTGTGGGAATAGATTTAGCAGGAAATGATACAGATGAAAAAATTCCTATAAAATCCTTCATAGACGACATGTCTTCATTTCTTCATGGTACTGCTGTTCAAACTGACGGTTCTTCAGTTGTTCTTCCTGAAATAGCTACCTTAAATAACGCTAAAATAGATATGATTGCAGACTTAAACTGTAATTGGTTTGTAGACTATAACTCAGATTTTATAAATCCTATCTTAAATAAACCTATTGGAACCCTTAGAATTCCTTGTTTCCTTTATCACGAAAATAAAGCTGTAGATTCTAGACACATCTTAAAAAATGCAATATCAACATTCAAAAAAAATATATTAAAACTTTTAAAAGAACATCCAGAAAATCTTAATCAATTTGGTATAAAATTTGATGATATAGAAGATGTTAATGTAACATCTGCAACTGAATTAGAATTTTGGGTAAAAACACCTAATGAAAAAACTCAAATAGAAGAATTATGTACTTCACAAGTTTTAAAGGAACAATATTGGACCAGAACAAAAGGGTCTGTTAGAACTGCTTTAGAGCAAACCTTAATATTAATGGAACAATATGGTTTTGAGCCAGAAATGGGTCATAAAGAAGTAGGTGGCGTTAAGGCAAAATTAGATTCCTCCGGTAATTTCAATCATATTATGGAACAGCTTGAAATTGACTGGAAATATTCTTGTGCTACAGAAGCTGCTGATAATGAACTATTTGTAAGAATAATTGTAAAAGAAATCTTTAGACTTAATGGATTAGAAGTAACATTCTTAGCTAAACCTGTAGACGAAGTTGCTGGTAATGGTGAACACGTTCATTTAGGAGTAGGTTTAAAACTAAAAAATGGTAAATTTATAAATTTATTTAATGGCTCAAAGGATGAATTTTTAAGTAATATAGGTTATGGAGCTATAATGGGTCTTCTTAATAACTATGAAATAATAAATCCCTTTGTTTCAGCTACAATGGATTCACTGAAAAGATTAAAGCCAGGATTTGAAGCCCCTATATGTATAGTTACTTCACTTGGTAGAAGCCCTAAAATACCTTCAAGAAATAGAACTGTATTGGCCGGGCTAATAAGAGATCCTGAAAACCCATTAGCTACTAGATTTGAATTAAGATCACCAAATCCCCATAGTAATACCTATTTAGTTATAGCAGTATCATATCTTGCAATGCTTGATGGTATTCGTTATGCAATACAAAATAATAAAACTGGTGATGAACTATTAAAAGAATTATCTAAGGCTCCTGGAGAAGCTTCTGAATACTTAGAAAAAGAGAGAGCATATAGGACTGAAGAAGATGTATTTGAAGACTTTACAGAGGAAGAAAGAGTTAAATACTTTGGTAAGGCTCCTGCAACAGTTTATGAAAATCTAATTTCTTTTGAAAAATATCCAAGCAAATTAGAAATATTAAAAAAAGATGGAGTATTTAGTGATAAATTGCTTAATAGCTTTAAGGTATCTGTTATAGATAGATGGATTGCGGAAATCTCAGGTAGAATGATTCCAAATTGTATAAATGAAATTAGAGCTTGTAGAGCACTTCATTCATTAGATAAAGCTTTAGATTTAGATATAACTAACTGGATGGCCATTAACGAATTAAGACATTATATAATGAAAGATAGCTATACAAATAAAAGCTTATTTACTAAAATTAAAGAATCTATAAATGCAAATAATTTTGAAAGACTTTCAGATCTTCAATTAGAATTAAATGAAAAAATGACCATTTTATCACACTTATATTCAACTTATAAAAAGAATTTATTAGATATTTAGTCATAAAAAATTTAAATATATATTATTAATATACTAATCAATTAAAATTTAAAGGCTTATCTTTTAAAGGATAAGTCTTTTATTTGTATAATTTTGCATAAAAATTGTAAATTAACTTCATAAATATTAATAAAAATTCTTTAATCATAGAAAGAAAAGAAAATATTGTAGTATAATTAATTATTAGTAATTATATTTTTTAAAGAGGTAGATTCAATGAGACTTGTTCCAATAGAATGTGTTAAAGATGGTTGCTTTTTAGGCAAAACTATTTATGACGATCAAGGAAGACCTTTATTAAAATCTGGAGTTGCTTTAACTTCAAATCTTATAAAGAAAATTAAGGATATCCATATATATTCTATATATATTCAAGATGAGTACAGCGACCATGAATTAGAAGATATTATAAAGCCAGAACTAAGGCAAAAATCTATAAAGATTATTAAAGAACTATTTGATAATGTTGAAAATATGAAAATTAACGGTGCTTATTTATCTGCAAAAAATCTAAATTTAATATTAAGAGAAAAACGAGATTCTTTATTATCATTAAGAAATCTAGCAGAAGAATTGTTAGATAAAGTTTTATCTAACAAAAATATATTAGTAAACCTTGTTGACATAAAAAGTATGGATAACTTTACTTATCAACATTCTGTAAACGTGGCAATTTTATCTTTAGTGCTAGGAATCGGACTTAAGCTAAATAAAAAAGAACTTTTAGATCTTTGCATAGGTTCATTATTGCATGATATAGGTAAAGTATTTATACCTAAAGATATAATTTTTAAAGATAAAAAACTTACTGATAAAGAAGTTCAATTAATAGAAACTCACCCAAAGAAAGGTTACGATTATATAAAAGGAGCCTCTTATATATCTCCTAATGTTAAAATGATTATATTGCAGCATCATGAAAGGGTAGACGGATTAGGATATCCAAATAAACTAAATTCAGAAAAAATAAATAAGCTTTCCAAAATAGTTTCTTTAGCAGACTACTATGATATATTAACATCTGATATTCCTTGTAAAAGGGCCTTATCTCCTAATGAAGCCTTTGAATACATATTAGCAGGCTCTAGTACTTTATTTGAGTATGAAATAGTTAAAGTTTTTTCTAAATTAGTAATTCCATTTAATGAAGGTACTATTGTAAAATTAAGTAACGGCGACATAGGAATTGTAATAGAAAATAATTATGAATATCCTTTAAGACCAAAAATAAAGATTATTAAAAGTAATAACTTAAATTCTATAGACTCTATAGTTAATTTAGTTGATGAACTTTCTTTGGTCATATGTTCAGTTGAATATAACGTTTAAAATTACTAAGTCTATTTAGACTTAGTTTTTTTATTTATTAATTACTTAATGACAAATAATTTTTACTTAATATTTCAAATGAATAATAGGCTGTATTTACAAAAGGATTATTTTTAATTATATTTTCAGCCTCTTTTAAACTATTAGCTTGGAATATAAAGCTTCCACCATTTTTGTTATATATTCCTCCACATAAAAGATATCTAGAAAGATTTGTTTCTCTATATTTACAACTAGTATTTTTTAAATGTTTTTTAGTTTCCTCATCTAATTTATAATTTATTTTAACAAAAATACCAACATTTTTTTTCATTTAAAAGCTCCCCCTCTTTTTTATCCTTACCCTAATATATTAATATTTATGGAGATTTATTCATAAATAAAAAAACTTTAAAAGAACTTATGTTCTACCAAATCAATTATATGCGAACATAAATTCCTTTGTCAAATTTTAATTTAATTTTTATTAAATTTCACTTTATTTTATATTTATTTAAATAAAATTTATAAAAATAATATTTTTTTGCACAGAATTTTATTATAAAAAAATTAAAGTCATATCATTTTTATTTAATTAATGATATGACTTTAATATATTCTTAAATTTTATTCTTTATGCTTTTGATGCTAAATCAAATACTTCTAAATTTTTATTTTCTACACCACTTTGCTTAACTTTAACCATTGCATTAAATGTATCTAAAGCTGTTATAACTCCTATATTTCTTTCAATTGCAGCTCTTCTTATATGGAAGCCATCTCTTTTAGAATCATTTACCTTAGTTGGAGTATTTACAACTAAGTCCACCTTTTTCTCTTTCACAAAATCTAAAATATTAGGCTTATCTTCTTTTATTTTTCTTACTTCTACAGCTTCTATTCCCTCTTCTTTTAAAAGTTCTGCTGTTCCCTTAGTAGCTATAAACTTAAATCCTAAATCATGAAGTACTTTAGCCATAGGTATAAATTCTTCTTTATCATGTTTATTTATAGTTGCTAATATTGTACCTTCTCTTTTTCCAGTATACATATTAGCTGCTATAAATCCTTTATATAAAGCCTCCTCAATATTTCTTCCTACTCCTAATACTTCACCAGTAGATTTCATTTCTGGCCCTAAAGCAACCTCTACATTAGGAAGTTTTTGAGTTGAAAATACTGGAACCTTAACAGAAACTAATTTAGGCTCTCTATATACACCTGTTCCATACCCCAAATCTTTTAACTTTTGTCCTACCATAACTTTTGTTGCTAAATCTACTATAGGAACTCCACTAACCTTACTTATATAAGGAACTGTTCTCGATGCTCTTGGATTAACTTCTATTACATAAAGTTTGCCCTCAAATTCTATAAACTGTATATTTATCATACCTTTTATACCTATTTTTAAAGCAAGCTTAGTTGTATAATCAAGAACATCTTTTTTAATCTTGTCATTTAGGTTTTGAGCTGGATACATTGTAATGCTATCCCCTGAATGAACTCCTGCTCTTTCTAAATGCTCCATTATTCCAGGTATAAGAACATCTTCTCCATCTGATATAGCATCAACTTCTATTTCTCTTCCCATTAAATATTTATCTATAAGAATAGGATTCTTTTTATCTTTTTCAAAAGCATTTGATAAATAATACATAAGTTCTTCTTCATCATGAGTTATTTCCATTCCTTGCCCACCTAAAACATAAGACGGTCTTACAAGTACAGGAAATCCTAGTCTCTCAGCTTCTTTTAATCCTTCTTCTACACTCCAGATTCCCTTTCCTTTAGGCCTAGCTATTTTTAACTCCTCTAATAATTCATCAAACTTTTCTCTATCCTCTGCCATATCTATTTGCTCTGCTGTAGTACCTAAAGTTTTAATTCCTTTTTCCTTTAAGAAGTTAGCAAGTTTTATAGCTGTTTGTCCTCCAAATTGAAGTATAACTCCATCTGGTTTCTCCTTATCAATTATGCTTAAAACATCTTCTTCTGTTAGGGGTTCAAAATATAGTTTATCTGATATATTAAAATCGGTACTTACTGTTTCTGGATTGTTATTTATTATTATTGTTTCAATTCCCATTTTTCTCAAAGCCATAACACAGTGAACTGAAGCATAATCAAATTCTATTCCTTGACCTATTCTTATTGGTCCTGATCCTATTACTACAACCTTTTTATTATTGGATACCTCTATTTCATCATACTCTTCATAAGTTGAATAATAGTAAGGTGATAAAGCTTCAAATTCGCCAGCACAAGTATCAACCATCTTATATGCGGGATTTATGTTCCATATATTTCTTAATTTATATATATCATCAGGACAAACTTTTAGCATGTCTGCTATTCCCTTATCTGAGAATCCTTTTTTCTTTAATTTGTATAGCCATTCTTTATCTAAATCATCTAGTTTGCTTAATTTTAATCTTTGCTCTTCATCTACAATCCATTTAATTTTATTTATAAAGAAAGGATCTATTCCTGTAATTTTAGATATTTTATCTAGTCTATAATCTCTTCTAAGCATTTCTGCTAGAGCAAACATTCTCTCATCATCTGGAGTCATTACTCTCTTTTTTAACTCCCTCATACTAAGTTCTCTAAACTTTTTATTTTCTAAGGAATATTTACCTATTTCTAATGATCTTATTCCCTTTAAAAAAGCAGCCTCAAAATTACTACCTATTGCCATAATCTCTCCTGTAGCCATCATTTTTGTTCCTAAAGCTCTGTCTGCCCCTTCAAATTTATCAAAAGGCCATTTAGGAATTTTAACTACAACATAGTCTAATGATGGCTCAAAGCAAGCATATGTTTTTCCTGTTACTGCATTTTTAATTTCATCTAATGTATAGCCTAGTGCTATTTTAGCAGCAACCTTTGCTATAGGATATCCTGTTGCTTTAGATGCTAAAGCTGATGAACGAGATACTCTAGGATTTATTTCTATAACTGCATATTCAAATGAATTTGGATTTAATGCAAATTGTACATTACATCCACCTTCTATCTTTATAGCATCTATTATTTTTAAGGATGCACTTCTTAGCATCTGATATTCCTTATCAGAAAGGGTTTGGCTTGGTGCAACTACTATACTATCTCCTGTATGTATACCAACTGGATCTATATTTTCCATGTTACATACTGTTATACAGTTGCCTAATTTGTCTCTCATGACTTCATATTCTACTTCTTTCCAACCCTTAACACTTTTCTCTATAAGAACTTGGCCAATTGTACTTAACTGTAATCCTGATGTTAATATTTCTTTTAATTCATCTTCATTATCAGCTATTCCACCGCCAGTTCCCCCTAATGTATAAGCTGGTCTAACTATTACTGGATATCCTATTTGCGCTGCATATTCTAATCCTTTATTAAATTCAGTTATTATATTACTTTGAATAACAGGCTCCTCTATTCTATTCATCATTTCACGGAAAAGCTCTCTATCTTCTCCCTCTTTTATACTTTCTATAGAAGTTCCTATTACTTTTACATTATATTTATCCAAAATACCTTCATCATATAGCTGAACTGCAAGATTTAATCCTGTTTGTCCGCCCATTCCTGCAAGTAATGAATCTGGTCTTTCCTTATCTATTATTTTTTCTAAAAATTCTACTGTTAACGGCTCTAAATATACTTTATCTGCTATTTCCTTATCTGTCATTATTGTAGCTGGATTAGAATTTACTAAAACAACTTCCACGCCTTCTTCTTTTAATGACTCACAGGCTTGAGTTCCTGAATAATCAAATTCTGCTGCTTGACCAATAATTATTGGTCCTGACCCTATAACTAAAACTTTTTTAATCTCTTTATTTAATGGCATAATCTCTACCTCCTAAAGTCCATAACTTATAAACTTATCAAAAATATAATCACTATCGTGAGGCCCAGGACAGGCTTCTGGATGAAATTGAACTGAAAATATAGGTAATTTCTTATGTTTCATACCTTCAACAGTCTGATCATTTAAACTTATATGAGTAATCTCCATATCTTCTGGTACTTTAGCTACATAATACCCATGATTTTGAGATGTTATGTGTACTTTATTTTCTTCTAAATCTTTTACTGGATGATTACAACCTCTATGTCCAAACTTTAATTTTTCTGTTTTTCCACCTAAAGCTAATGCTAATAATTGATGTCCTAAACAAATTCCAACTATTGGTTTTTTACCAACTAAATTCTTTATATTTTTAATAGGCTCTAATAAATCCTCAGGATCTCCAGGTCCATTTGATAAAAAGATTAAATCTGGATCTAATTTTAATATTTCTTCTGATGAAGTATAAGCTGGTAATAGAGTAACCTTACAACCTCTTTGCACAAAACTTTTTATTATATTGCTCTTTATTCCAAAATCTAATATAGCAACATGCTTTCCATTGCCTTCTATTGTGTGAACGGTTTTTGTTGTAACATTCTTTACCGCATTTTTATTATTGAAATTTTTAAGCTTTTGCTTAACTTCATCATCATTAAAGGTATCTAACGTTATTATTCCCTTCATAGTTCCATTGTTTCTTAGAATTTTAGTTAAAGCTCTTGTATCTATACCCTCTAATCCTAAAATTTTATTTTGCTTTAAATATGTATCTATTTCTAGCTCACATCTAAAGTTATTAGGATAATTACACTTTTCCCTAACTATAAATCCTTTTACTTTTGGAGAATCAGACTCCATATCATCTAAATTTATTCCGTAGTTTCCAATTAAAGGATAAGTCATTGTTACAATTTGACCATAGTACGAAGGATCTGTTAAAGCTTCTTCATAACCAGTCATTCCTGTATTAAAAACTACTTCCCCTACAGTTTCCTTAAGATAACCAAAAGTAGTTCCATTAAATATAGTTCCATTTTCTAAAATAAGCTTTGCTTTCATAAGTAGCCCTCCTAAAAAAATGAAGTAAAATACACTTTTAAAAGGTCTTTCTAGCTATAAATAAAAATAAAAGGACAATAAAGAGATTAAATTAAGATTTCAATCTCTTCTTGTCCTTTATATATAACGCTAGGATTTTCATTATTAAACAAAGCTGTTTTGTTTGTTTGTATAAAAATTACATACATCATTATTATACCTCTTTCTGGCCTCACGGGACCAATTTAAAGTGTATTTTATTTCTAAAATTTATTCTTTAATATACATTGTATTTTTATTTTAATTACATGTCAAGAAAAACTTGTAACTTATTTACAGTTTAAATCTATTTATCTTATGAAACCTTACTACTTAAAGCATTTCTTTTAGATTTATCTGTATTTTTTTTATTAATTAAGATTATTCCTAAAGAAACTAATATTAAAGATAAAATTACATTCCAAGTTAAACTTTCCTCTGGTATAAACATAACAGATAATATAGCTCCAGAAACTGGTATCATAAATTTATATAAACTTATATCTCCTGCCTTATGATATTTTAATAGTACATACCAAAGTGAAAATGCAACTGCTGATAATAATGCTGAATATATTAAAAGTGAAAATGCTAAAGGAGTAAAATTTAATCCTCCATTATTAATAACAGGAATTCCCCATAAAACCATTAATATAGATCCTAAAAGCATTTGCCAAGCACTCATAAGGAATATATTTATATTCTTTCCCTTCTCCTTAGCTAAAAAAGTGGCAGCTGCTGAGCAAATTGCTGAAAGTATCATAAATCCTTCTCCATTAAACTTAAAATCTAAAGAGAATTTACCACCCCAATTCACTATTATTACACCTAAAAGTCCTGTTGTAAGCCCTATAACCTTTCTATGATTTATTTTATCATCCTTATAAATAAAATGAGCTATAATAACTACTAAGAAGTTTTCAAGGGTTCCTAAAATAGCTCCTTTCATAGCTGATGTATTTGCTAAACCGTTATAAAAAAAGAAGTAACCAAAAGTTGTTTGTAAAAGTCCTAAAATTAGTATCCATCCAAAATCTTTCCTTTTTATTCGTAAAGACTCCTTCTGAAAAAATTTAACATATGCAAATATCATTATGGCCGCTAAAAGAAATCTAATACCAGCCAAAAATATCTTTCCATTATAGTCAGTTGATATCATGTTAAGTTCAGAATAAGTTATCTTTAAAACTGGAAAAGCACTTCCCCAAAGTACTGTACAAATTAGAGATGTTAAAATGCAACCTCGATTACTCCTAAAAAAACTTTCCTTCTCCATAATTCACCTCTTTCTTTTATTAACCAAACAGTTCCCTCATAAAATTCTAAATAAAATAATTTATAAAAATCTTTACTTTAATTATTGTTATATTCTTTTCTAAAAATGTTCTCCATTTTCATAATAGTTATTTTCTTTTAAAATGGTGAAGAAAATATCTACTGAATTATATCCTATTTCTTTTAAATTTTTAGTTATAATCTTTGCGATTTTATCTTGCACCTCTTGTCCTCTATCAAACCACTTAACTTCTATAATAGGGTAACTATTCACTTCTTTTCCATCAAATATATAACTATTATTTATAATCTCTAAGGTAAAATAATCTCTAGGACATTCTAAAACTTTTTGCAATTCATCTATAAGCTTTGTGCTTATTGCACAGATATCATCTTTTTTAATACTTTTAAATTGTAATTGTGGCATATAAAATCCTCCCATATATACTTAATTTAACTTACTTTAGACATTAATTTTATCATATTAATACTATTATTTAAAAATTATTCGTAAAAATTATTAAAGGTTACATAAATATTTATGTAACCTTTAATAATTTCAACCTTGCCTTGCCCTGGCAATAACTTATTTAGAGATTTTACAATCTCTAAAATTTATTTTATGTCTATTCCCATTGATGTCTTGTCTAACTTTTTCTTACAATATTATGTAATCAATATTGCAATTCTAAGTAAAACAATATTAAATTTACGGAATGAAACACCTCATTTTTAGAAAGTATTTCATTCGTTTGTAATATTTAACTTCTTTTGTCCTATTGAAGTCTTTTATATTATTATCTATTCATATCTATTTGTCAATTAGTTTAGCAAAATTTATCCCTATAATACTTTCAATTTCTACAAAATACTTTATTTTACTACTTCTTTGCCAAAATTAATTATTTAACCTTATATGATATGCATACTTTGGTATATTTAATAGTAAACTAAATAATCTTTAATATTATTTTTGTAACTTAAATACTTTAATATTCATATGAATATATTACGAAAACTTATATTAGGAGCTTTTTATGGATTCTTTAAATTATAATAACTTCAACTTTTCTAAAGAATTTTTTAGGTTCTATGATAATGATGAAGGAATAGATGAAGTTGGAGAATATGAAGTAGACATTCCCTTTACTTATACCCCAGAATTAAGAAATGATAATTCTAATGATGAAAAAAGACCTTATCCCTTTAATAACCCCAACACAAATATGAAACTAAATATTCCTCCAGCTGGACCTCCGCCCTTTTCTACCCCATCAAAGAATAATCAAAAAGTACAGAAATTAAATTTATCTTCTCCTAGTCAACAAAAAATAAGTAGTAACTCTTTAAGGCCTTGCTTATATAGATTCACCTATATATGGCAAAGAAATGGATTTAGTTATTGGGCTTTTTTAACTTCTATAGATAGAAGATCTATTTCCGGCTGGCGATGGATTGGTTTCAGATGGGTTTATTTTGGCGTTGATCTAAGAAGAATCGATTCCTTTATATGCTATTAATAATACTATAATTATTTAAAAACAATTATAGTATTATATTATTTTATTATTCCAAAACTATATATTAAATTGTAAAAAAGTGTTGATTTTATTATACTTCAACACTTTTTTAATTTTATCTGTCTTATTTATTTATCATTTCTATACATATTTACAAATTTATAGATAATATAAATAGTTATTGTAAAAATTTAGCAATATGTATAATATATTAATTAAATTTGAATTTTTAATGAACTTGGAGGTATTTTATGAATTTTAAAAAAATAAAAAACATGTTAACCATAGGATTAATAGTAGCATCAATGACAGTATTAGTAGGTTGTGGTCAAAAAGATTCTACTAATTCAAATAACAATGAAAATAATACAATAGTTTTTGCCATTCCTAGTGATCCAGATACAATAAATCCTGCTTTTACAAATGTAAGAGAAGCAACAGCAGTATCAAATATTATGTACTCACCACTTTATACCTATAAGAAAGGAGAAATCACATATTATCTAGCTGATAATATAGATTTTAATAACAATAAAGAATTAATTATAACCCTTAAAAAAGACTTAAAATGGCACGATGGTCAACCTATTACTTCAGATGATATAGTATTTACAATTAACACCATATTAGATGAAAAGCAAAATTCTAGTCAAAGAGAAACCCTACTAATAGAAGGACAACCTGTTGCAGCAGAAAAAATAAATAATCTTACAACTAAGGTAACTTTACCTGTTCCTAGTTCATCATTTTTATATAGTATGTCAAAATTAACTCCTATACCAAAACATATTTATGAAGGTGAAGATTCTATTGCAAAATCTGAAAAAAATAATGAACCAATAGGTTCTGGACCTTTTAAATTTAAGGAATGGAAAAAAGGTGAAAAAATAATATTTGAAAAATATAATGATTATTTCAATGGTTCTCCTAAAGCTAATAAAATTGCAGTAAAAATAATTCCAAATGAAGCATCTCAAGAGGCAGCATTAAACAATGGAGAAATTACATTTATGAAAGGTAGTGTAGAACTATTTGATAAAGCCAAAAATAATAAAAATTTTCAAACCTATACCTATAGCGAAGATAGATTAAACTATATGGTATTTAATCAAAATAAGGATTATATGAAAAATGACAAATTTAGAAAGGCTATTTCATATGCCTTAGATAGGAAGGAAATGATAAAATCAGCTTATGGATCTACAGATTCACAAGAAGCAAAATCAATATTAGTTCCTGGGGCAGATTTCTATGCTGAAGAAAATGTAGAAGGTTATGATCATAATATTGATACAGCCAAAAAATTATTGGCTGAAAGTGGCGTTAATATAGATAAACTAAAAATTGCATATAATACTGGACGATTTGCCCATAAAAATTATGCACTTGTTGCTCAACAGCAACTAAAAGATATTGGTATAGATGCAGAAGTAGTTCCTTATGAAAGCAAAGCTTTTTTTAAAGTTCTATTTAGTGATAATACAGATAATGACATTTTAGTTAACGGATATGCATGGGGTTTAGAACCTAACCCTTATAGAGGAATGTATCAAACTGGTAGATTCCACAATCAAACTAATTATAGTAATGAAGTAGTAGATTCTCTATGGGAAAAAGGTGCAGAGGAGTTAGATACAGAAAAAAGAAAAAATATTTATATAAAGCTTCAACAATTAATATCACAAGATGCTCCTGTATATACTATTGATTATGAACAAAACTTAATGATTGCAAATAAGAACTTAAAAGGTATAGACGATGCAAAACCAATAAGCGCTAACATGTTTGAAGATTGGTCAAAATTATATATTGAATAATAATTTTTTGGGGATACTTTATTCCCCTCTTTTAAATGAGGTACTTTATGATAAAAATTATATTTAAAAGAATTAAAAGCTTAATTCCTATGCTTTTATTTATTTCTATAGTTTCATTTATGCTTTTAGAATTAGCTCCTGGTGATCCTTCAGATGCTTATATAACTCCACTTATGTCTTTTGATGATATAGAAAATTTAAAAAATAATATGGGATTAAACCAAAGTATTTTTATTAGATATTTTTCTTGGTTAAAAAGTGTTTTTACTGGTAATTTTGGATATTCTCTAATAAATCATATGCCAGTATTACCCCAAATATTGGAACGACTATACAACACTCTTCTATTAGTCGGAACTTCTTTAATATTATCAGTAATAATTTCTATACCTTTAGGTATATTTAGCTCAATAAAAAGGAATTCATTAATAGATAGATTAATCACTGTGTTAAATTACGTTGGTTTATCTCTTCCATCATTTTGGATAGGAATGATGCTTATAGCAATATTTTCTGTAAAGCTTAAACTTCTTCCTTCTAGTGGAATGAATAGCATAGGCAATAATTCACCAATAGATTTTTTAAAACATCTCATATTACCATTATTAACATTAAGCCTCTATAATATTTCTGTATTTACAAGGTATACAAGAAGTAGTGTTTATAAGGAATTGAGAAAACAGTATGTAACTACTGCTAAATCAAAAGGATTATCTAATAAAAAAATTTTCTTTAAACACGTACTTAAAAATTCTCTTACGCCTATTGTAACCATCCTAGGAATGAGCATACAAAGATTAGTTACAGGAGCCTTTGTTACAGAAGTAATCTTTTCATGGCCTGGTATGGGAAGATTAATGATAGATTCTATATTTTCAAGAGACTATCCTATAATAATGGCAATAACACTATTTTCCTCTTTATTTTTAATAATTGGAAACTTAATATCTGATACTTTATATATAATATTAAATCCTAAAATCAATGTTAATAGTAAAGGAGGATTTTAAATGTTTAATAAAATTTATTTACAATTAAAAAAAGATAAATTTTTCGCCTTCGCTATAATTACTATAACATTAATAGTATTACTTATAATTGCATCATGTTTTATTTCTACAGACCCAAATAAAATAAATATATATAATAAATTGGAAAAACCAACTATTTCACATATATTTGGTACAGATGATTTGGGTAGAGATTATTTTTCTAGAGCTCTTTATGGTGGAAGAATCTCTTTAACCATAGGAATAGTTTCAATGATTATCTCTATAGTTTTAGGTACATTAGTGGGGGTGTTAAGTGGCTATATTGGTGGTAAACTTGATAACTTTTTAATGAGATTATTGGACTTTCTAATGAGTATTCCTAGCTTTTTAGTTCTAATAGTTTTAAATAGTTATCTTAAACCTAGTATTTCTACAATAATTATAATCATAGGCTTATTAAGTTGGATGAATGTAGCCAGAATAGTGCGTGGAGAAACTATAAATATTAAACAAAATGAATACTTTTTGGCAGCAGAAGCTTTAGGACTAAAACCTATAACTGTAATATTTAAATATGTAATATATAACTTAAAAAGTGTTATATTAGTATCTGCATCATTAAATGTGGCCAATGCTATTTTAACAGAATCCGCTTTAAGCTTCTTAGGCTTAGGAATTCAGTTGCCTTTAGCTTCTTGGGGAAATATGCTTCAGGATGCTCAAAAGCATATATTTGATAATCTGTATCTTGCTATTTTCCCCGGTTTATTAATATTTCTTACAATATTAAGCTTAACTATTATAAGTGATAAATTAAATGATAACTTAAATATAAACTAATTTATATAAATATTTTAATTCCTATATATTATTTAAAAGTTGATGATAATTAATTTATAATTACCATCAACTTTTAAAAATTTTATTAAATATATATATGTAAATTTTTAATTATTTAATATTCATATATGTATCCAGTTACTTTATCAAAATATATTATTATGTTCTCTTTTTCTTTATACATAAACTTAAATTCACTTAAATTAATATCTTCCTCTTTATCTTCTAAATACATATCTACATATATTATCCTTCCAAACATAAAAATAAGAAATATTGTTACTAATAACATACTCATATATGTAATCTCCTTGTATAAGTATATTTATTCTTTAATAGAATAAATATATATAAAACTAGTTAAATGCTATATAAATTAATCTTTATTTTTTAGATATATATTGATTCCCCTCTATATAAAACCTCCAAAGAAAATCCTTAGCCTCTTCCGCATAATCTATTCCTATTCTTTTGGCTTCTATTATATTAAACTTACTTTCATCATTTTCTATATAAAGATCTTCACTTTCTGTTAAATCAACCCAATTATCTTCTTTTGTAATATTACAAGCCATAGTCATTTTTGATGGTCCATTACATAAATTTTTTCTTTTATATCTATTAATTTTATCGTATGGTTCATTGTATCTATTTAAACTCATATAATCTATTCCCTGTATTGGTTCTACAGCCCTTATTAAAACACATTCCGGTGAACCTTCTTGTCCTGTTGTTATATTAATACAATGATACAATCCATAAATAAAATAAACATATGCTACTGCTGCTTTACCATATAAAGGTTTTACTCTGTCTGTTTTTTTACCGCCATAAGCATGACAAGCCTTATCAATTGGCCCTATATAGGCTTCTGTCTCAACTATCCTACATTTTATTATTTCATTATTTTTATTTCTCACTAATATTTTGCCTAGTAATTCCTTTGCTACTATTAGTGTATCTCTTTCAAAAAACTTTCTATCAAGCTTCATAAATAAAATATCTCCTCTCTTAAAATTAAGTTATATTTTAGAAATATTTAATAAATTTGTTATCCTTTTTAAATATTATAATATTATAATTATATTTGTAAATAATTTGAAGGGATGTAATATATGTCTATCATAGTTTTCGTTTCATTTATTGTTATTATAACTTGGTTAATATCAAATTATGATTCTTATCTACCAAATATTTTAAAAATCTTAAAAAGCAAAAAACAAGATCACATTAATAGATAACTTACTATACATAATTTTTTTAAAAAAGATTATCTTAAAACTATCTCTCCTAAGATAGTCTTTTTTATTGAAAAATAAAACCTGCATTAGTTACACTTCCTCTTAAAAGTATTATATAATATTGGTTAGAATAAATATTTGAGGTGATTACATGTCTAAAATTTCTGTTATATTAGGTGATATAACTAAACAAAATTGTGACGCTATTGTAAATGCAGCAAATACATCTCTTTTAGGAGGTGGTGGAGTAGATGGAGCTATACATAAAGCTGCCGGAAGCGAACTTTTAGATGAATGCAGAGCTTTAAATGGCTGTAAGACTGGAGAAGCAAAAATTACAAAATCATATAATTTATCTTCTAATGGTGTAAAATGGATAATACATGCTGTTGGCCCTATTTGGAGAGGTGGAAATTTTAATGAAAGCGTTAAATTAAAAAATGCCTATGAAAATTCATTAAAACTTTGCGCTAATTATAAGGAAGAATACGTAAATCAATGTATTAACTTAGTAAAAAATAAACTTCATAGATTTAATGGTTGTCATAATTTATCTCTAGAAAATTGCGAGAAAAAAGCACTTAATATTATTGAAAAAAACCCATTAAAAACAGTGGCATTTCCATCTATAAGCACTGGTGCATATAATTATCCATTAAAAGAAGCTGCTTCTATCGCCATTGATACAATAAAATCTTTCTTAGAAAAAAATAATAGCTTGGATGAAGTTATTATAGTTTGTTATGATGAAAAAACATTTAATGTCTATAATTCATTAGTTGATAATGATTAATTACTAATTTAAATATAAGTTATTAGTTATAAAAAGCTAATTTAGAAAATTAAAGTCTAAATTAGCTTTTTATATTGAAAGTTACCTTTATATAATTTAACCATTATTAACCCTTTTAATTACCTTACTAACTAATTTTCTCGGTAATATTCTTAATCCTTGTATTAGTAATTTATTTTTAAATCCTGGAATAATTATAGTTTTCCCTTTTCTAAATCCATCATAACCTTTCTTAGCAACAAACTTAGCCTCCATCATATAACCTTTTGCAAATGAAGACTTTTTAACCTTTGCAACACTTTGAAAAGATGTATCCACTGGTCCAGGGCATAAAACACTTACTTTAATATTTGTATTTACTAATTCTTCTGCCAAAGCTTCAGATATAGACAAAACATAAGCTTTAGTTCCATAATAAACCGCCATTAAAGGGCCTCCCTGAAAAGCCGCTGTAGAAGCTACATTTAATATTCCACCCTTATTTCTTTTCATCATATTAGGTAAAAATAACTTTGTTAGATTTGTTAATGCAAATATATTTACCTTAATCATATCTAAATCCCAAATTCTATCAATATCATTAAAGCATCCAAAACTTCCAAAGCCAGCATTATTTATTAGATTGTCCACAATTAAATTGTTTTTCTCCACATAATTATATATTTCTTCCCCAGATTGTTCTTTTTTTAAATCTTTTATTAAAGTAAAGACATTTATTTTATAATTTTCTTCTAAACTTTCTTTTATTTCCTTCATCTTATTTTTATTTCTTCCTATTAGCAAAAGATTATTACCATCTCTTGCAAATAATTTAGCTAACTCATATCCTATCCCAGAAGTGGCTCCAGTTATTAATGTTATCTCCAAAATTCTCACCTCATATTAAAAGTTTTAACTTCATTTTTATGTGAGGTATTCCAGCCTCTATATATTTATTAGATGCTTCTACAAATCCTAATGATTTATAAAAATCTACTATATATTCTTGAGCTGATAAAGTTACTTCCTCTTTCTTTAAATTATCTTTTATAAAACTTATCGCTTCTGTCATAATATTAAAAGCTAGTTTTTTTCTTCTATATTCTTTTAAAACCAAAACTCTACCTATAGATGGAGTATTATATTCCTTAGACAAAGGTATCACCCTACAATAAGCAATTACTCGTTTATCTTTAATAGCAAATAAATGATAACTTTCCTTATCTACATCATCAAAATCTTGCTCTACTATTTTTTGTTCAGAAACAAAAACCTCAAATCTAGATTTTACTATCTCATATAATTCATTTATTGATAATTCTTTAAAATGTTTTATCACAAAATACATATGCTTACCTCATAAAAATCAAATATTTATTATTATATTTATAATTATATCTTAAAATTATATAAGACTAAATCATTGATTAAAAACAAAAAATTAGCTATTTTATAAAATAGCTAATTTTTATAACAATTTATTTTAAATATAATTGATTTTATCCGTTTATTATTTCTCCACCATTAACATGAATTGTTTCTCCTGTTATATATGATGCATCTTTAGAAGCTAAAAATACATATGCTCCTGATAATTCTACAGGTTGACCAGCCCTTCCTAAAGGGGTATTAACTCCAAACTCTGTTATATCTGTTCCTTTAAAACTTGAAACTATTAGAGGAGTCCATATAGGTCCTGGTGCTACAGCATTAACTCTTATTCCTTTATCAGCTAAATTTATAGCTAAAGATCTTGTTAAGGTAGTTAATGCGCCCTTACTTGAAGAATAGTCAATTAATTTTTTATGACCATGATACGCCACCACAGAAGTAGTATTTATTATTGAAGAGCCTTCTTTTAAATATGGTAATGCTGCTTTAACCATATAAAAAGTTCCAAATACATTTATATTAAAAGTTTTAACAAACTGCTCAGATGGAATATCTTGAATATTTTCTCTGCAATATTGAACAGCTGCATTATTTACTAATATATCTATACCACCATAAGAATTTATTACTTCTTTTATTGCATTACAGCAAAAATTTTCTTTAGAAATATCACCTTCTATTAAAAGACAATTACCTCCAGCCTTTTCTATTATATCTTTTGTTTCTTTAGCATCCTCTTTTTCATCATAGTATACTATAGCTACTTTTGCTCCTTCTTTAGCATATGCAATAGATACTGCTCTACCTATTCCACTATCTCCACCAGTTATTATTGCTACTTTATCCTTTAATCTATTTGAACTTATATTATATCCATCCATTTGAAATATAGGATTAGGGTTCATAATACTTTCTATTCCTGGATGTTTATCCTGATATTGATCTGGAAAACTTTTAGGAAAATTATTATTCATTAAAATACCTCCTTAATATAAATTTCATTAAAATTCTTTATTATTATTCCATCTCAATTCTTTTTTATCCAAATATATTGCTTAAACTAATAAATACATTTTATAAAATCTTAAATTTGATTAAAGTTTAAAAATAAGAAAGTCCTAACTTAAAATTTTAAGTTAGGACTTTCTTATTAGGTAAAATCATATAAAATAATAATATATTTTTATTCTTTAAATAAATAAACTTTTTTCTTTAACATATTGTAAAAATATATTAAGTAATTTACTTATAAATTTATCCTTATGATAAACTAAGTAAAAGTTTCTAATGATTTTCCCATCTTTCATTCTTCTAATTATAAAATCTTTTTCTTCATCCTTTTCTATACAAAGTTTAGATATACAAGATACTCCAAAACCATTCTTAACCAATTTCTTTATAGCTTCATTATGGCCTATTTCCATATGAGTATTGTATATTATACCCTTGTTTTTTAAAGCTCTTTCAACTATCATTCTAGTTCCGCTACCATTTTCTCTTAAAATAAGAGTCTCATCATTAAAATCAGTTTTATCTAAGTACTTTTTATCCTTCCAATGATGCTCTAAAGGAGCTATAAAAACTAATTCATCTATATAAAAATCATTTATTATAAGTTCATCTAAATTTACTTCTCCTTCAATCAATCCCAAATCTATAGTATTATCTAATATCATATTTACTATTTCATCTGTATTTTTTATCTCCAAAGATATATCAACCATAGGATATTCTTTAGAAAAATTTCTTACTATACTTGGTAGAAGATGCACTCCTATGGTTGTACTTGCTCCTATAGATATATATCCTGCTTCTATATTTTTAAAGCTTTTTATTCTACATTTACTTTCCTCCATAAGATTTAGTATTCTTCTTGCATAGCTTAAAAATACCTCACCTTCATATGTTAAATATAATTTTTTTCCTAAGCGTTCAAAAAATATACAATCCATTTCCTCTTCAATCTCTTTTATTGCTTGGGAAATAGACGGTTGACTTATAAACATTCTCTCTGCAACCTTTGTCATATTTAAAGATGTTGCAACTTCATAATATATTTTTAACTTTCTTTCGTTCATTGTTCTCTCCTAATACAATATTATTATTGGACAGATTTAACTTCTGTCCATATATAATCATATTTTTTAATATTTTCTCCTAAATCCTTATAATTCTCACACTTTTTGAATATATCTTTAGATAAATATGCATTTTTATTATTTTTTATATGTTCGTCTTGAGCTTCTTTAGCTTCCATTTGAGGAGTTGTATATCCAACAAGCTTAGAGTTTCTAAGGGATGGATCCTTTTCACATAAAAAATTTATAAATAGTTCAGCTTCCTTTTTATGCTTTGAAGTTTTAGGTATTGCTAATGAATCTACCCAAAAGTTTGTACCTTCCTTTGGTACTACATATTGAAGATATGGATATTCATCTTGAAGATTTAATCCTTCTCCAGACCAAATAACAGCTAAAGCCCCTTCTCCAGCTATCATCCTATCCTTCACTTCATCTTGCACATAAGCTAAAACTAAAGGTTTTTGTTTTATAAGTTCATCTTTTGCTTCCTGTAATTCCTTATCATCTGTTGTATTTAAAGAGTACCCTAATTTTTTTAGTGCCATTCCTAAAGCATCTCTTTGTGCATCTAGAATAAATATTTGTTTTGAATATTTCTCATCCCATAATATGTTCCAACTATCTACAGGTTCTTTTACCAAATCTTTATTATAAAGAATGCCTATAGTTCCTGACATATAAGGAACTGAATATTGATTTTCTGGGTCAAAAGGTCTATTTAAAAAATCACCATCTATTTTGTTTATGTTAGGTATATTAGATTTGTCTAATTTAAGTAGTAAATCTTCGTTAGCCATTCTTTCTAACATATAGTCAGATGGCACTACTATATCATAATTACTTTTACCAGATTTAACTGCAATATACATGTCTTCATTAGTATCATAAGTTGTATAATTTATGTCTATACCATATTTGTTTTTAAATTCTTTTAGTAAATCCATATCTATATTTTCTCCCCAGTTAAAAACTTCTAAGGTTATACCTTCACTTTTATTGCAAGATATGAAAATATTTATTACTAAAATTGTGCATATTAACAGAAATAAGCTTCTAGTTAATTTTTTCATAAATTCCTCCTAAATAAATTGTTAATTTCTCCTTATATTATAAATAAACACTGTATATAATTCCATTAACAAATAAAATTAATTTATATTTAGAAGTAAAAGCACTAGATTCTTTAGCCATAAAAGAAGTAAAACAACCTTTTCTTCTGCTTTAAAGCTTAATAAATCTAGTGCTTTATAATAAACTTTATTATTATATATTATCTATTATTATATTCCCCTTGTTGCTTCCTTTAACCAGTCTAATTCTTGTCCATCTAAATGAGAACTTAGTTTCTTATAGACTATACTGTGATATTCATTTAACCAATTTTTTTCTTCGTCTGTTAACATATTAACTTTAATTCCTCTTAAATCTATAGGACAATAGGTTATAGGCTCAAACTCTAAAAATGTGCCAAATTCTGTTTCGTTGTGTTTTCTTACTACTAACATATTCTCTGTTCTTATGCCATGTCTTCCCTCTTTATAAATTCCTGGCTCATTTGTAATAACCATTCCTTCTTCTAATTTAACTGTATTAGGTATCATACTAAAACTTTGAGGTCCTTCATGAACATTTAAAAGAAATCCTACACCATGACCTGTACCACATCTATAATCCAATCCTCTCTCCCAAATAGGTTTTCTTGCAAGAACATCTAAATTAGAACCAGTAGTTCCATAAAGGAATACAGCTAAGGATAAATCTATATTTCCCTTTAAAACTGAAGTGAAATCCATTTTTTCTTCTTCTGTTAAATCTCCCAATACTATTGTTCTAGTTATATCAGTAGTTCCATCTAAATATTGTCCACCTGAATCTATTAGATAAAAACTTCTTGGCTCTAAATTAGTTTTATTTTCTTCTGTTGCTTTATAGTGCATCATTGCAGCATTAGCTCCATAGGCTGATATGCTATCAAAACTTATACCTAGATTTTTATCCATAGACCTTCTTATTTCTTCTAGCTTATCTGATACTAAAAGTTCATCCATTGGAATCTTACCTATATTAGAAGTTAACCAATAGATAAATTTAACCATAGCTACGCCATCTTTAACTTGACAATTTTCTAAATTCTCTAACTCTACTTTATTCTTTATAGCTTTTAATTCTGTTGTAATATTTCTTCTATCCTTTATTTTTAATCCGTCTGGAATGGATTCTTCTAGCCAAACATTAGTTTTTGCTCCATCAAAAGTTATCTTTCCATCTTTATTAAGGGTCTCTAAATCATTTTTTATATCATCGTAGTCTTTTACATCTACTCCATTTTCTTTTAAATAGTTAATTATAGTATCATCTATTTTTCTTTTATCTATATATAAAGTACAATTATCCATTGACATTAATAAATAACTTAAGAAAACTGGATTATGAGGTACATCATCTCCTCTTAAATTTAAAAGCCAAGCTATGTCATCTAAAGAAGCCAATAAATAATCTGTTAATCCTTCTTCTTTTAACCTTTCCCTAACCTCTTGAATTTTTTCTTTAGCCGCTTTTCCGGAATACTTAACATCATGAATAAATAATTTACTGCAAGGCATAGAAGGTCTATCCTTCCATATTTTATCTATTAAGTCATCTTGAACTTTTATTTTTATTCCCTTAGCTTCAAATTTTTCTTTTAATTCTTCAAAGGTTTTATAGGATATAACTTTTCCATTAAACCCTACTATATCATCTTTTTTTAAATTTTTACTTATCCAACAGGAAAAATTATCTACTCCTGGAACGCCCCACTTTTCTACTATATATTCAGTTCCTTTAGTTTGTTTATCTGCTTGTATATGATATCTTCCATCTACCCATAAATGAGCTTCTTTATCTGTTATAACTACAGTACCTGCTGATCCGGTAAATCCAGATATCCATTCCCTACATTTAAAATAATTACCTACATATTCACTTAAGTGATTATCACTACTTGGGATTATAAAAGCATCTAATCCCTTTTCTTTCATTAGATCTCTTAGTTTACTTATCCTTTCATTTATATTCATACTTTAACCCCCTTAGTAAAATATTCCATTAATATTATTATACGTTTTTATACTACTTATTAAAAGCTTTACTAATACTTTTATATAAATAACCCCTAATCTATTGTATTCTTTAAGTATTTCTAACTTTAAATTTCAAAATAAAAATGTGTTAATTATGAAAACTCATAATCAACACATTTTATAGTTTTAATATTTATTATTTTCCATTCATTATTCCTAATTTATCAAATATTATAAATACTAAGTTTAAAGCTATTGCTACTACTGAAGCTAAAGCCATTCCTTTAAGCTCAAAAGCCGTTCCTGGTAAAGATAGCTTAACTCCACTTAAGCCTATTATTAAAATTACTGATGTTAATATAAGATTTCTTGATTTTGAAAAATCCACCTTTTGATCTATAAAGGTTCTTAATCCTGATGTTGCTATTGTTCCAAATAATAATATTGAAACACCACCAATTACCGGATTCGGAATACTTCTTATAAGTGCAGATAATTTTCCAGAGAAGCCTAGTATTATTGACAATACTCCTGCTCCGCATATTACATATGTACTATATACCTTAGTTATAGCCATTACCCCTATATTTTCACCATAAGTAGTTGTAGGAACTGATCCAAAGAATCCTGATATAATAGTTGAACATCCATCTCCTAAAAGTGATTTATTAAGTCCTGGATTTTTTGATAAATCTCTTCCTACTACATTGCTTGTTACAGCTAAATGTCCAATATGTTCTGCTATTACAACAAAAGTTGCTGGAAGTATAATCATTATTGAATTAATATCAAACTTAGCTATATGAAACTGTGGTAACACAAAAAAGTTAGCACTATTAAATTCTGAAAAATTTACCATACCTACTGCCCAAGCAGTTAAGTATCCAATTGTAACACCTATTAGTACAGGAATTACCTTTAAAAATCCTCTTAATAAAACTGATGATAATATTACTGCTGTTAATGTAATCATAGATACTAATATAGCCTTAGGGTCTATTGTAGATGCTGTTAAACCTGCCATATCTGCCGCTGTTGGTGCTAATTCTAATCCTATTATTGTAACTATAGCTCCCATAGCTGCTGGTGGAAATAATTTATTTATCCATCCTATTCCTAATACACCTACTAATAATGCTACTGCTGAAAATACAACACCAGAAATTACAAAACCACCTTGAGCATATTGAAATCCATATCCATTACTAATTAATAATGCTGTTGGTGCTATAAATGCAAAACTTGAACCTAAATAAGCTGGGATTTTTCTTTTAGTTATGATGGCATATAATAATGTTCCTATACCATTAAAGAAAAGAACAGTGGCTGGATCGATGTTTAAAAGAATTGGTACTAAAACTGAAGCTCCAAACATTGCAAATAAATGTTGAATGCTTAAAGGTATTGCTTTTCCTAAAGGAACTTTGTCCTCTATACTAATAAAATCCTTTGTTTGATTTAAAGATTGTTCCCTAGATGTTTTTGCTGTTAATTGCATATGTATCCCCCTTTTTAGTCTCACTGGACTAGTTTAAAAGTTTATATTTATTATAAAAAAAGACTTCTTACAACTGTAAGAAGTCTGCATAAACAGATACAAATATTATAACTAAATCTCTCCTTACAGCCTCTCTGGACTAGTTTAAAGGTCTTTTTTCATTTCTTTAATTATATCATAACACATTTTTGTTTCAAGGTATTTTTTGATAATATTATTTACACTGCTTTTTTAAGTTATTATAAAGATATTCTAAATGACTTATATCAACTTCATTGTCATCTAATTTTTTTAATCTTTCCTCTACTCTAGCTAAGACTTCCCTAGCTTCCCTAAAATCCTTTGCTTTTATACTAGTATTAGCATAAGTAATTAAATAATCAACTTTAAGTACATCCTCTGCTAAATTTTCTTTATCTTCATTAACTAACTTAACTAAAATTGCATATACTTTAGGAGATGTTTTATCCTTATATGTTCTTAATAAGTTATTATTAGCGCTATTTCTTTTTCCCATATAATTCACCTCTTATTCTATTATATATTTATTGATTATTATAAGCCAAAATAAATTAATTCTCTATAAATTATAATAATAATTTTACTACAATTAAAAATCATTATTATTTAACAATGTCTAAATTTTCTATTGAATTTTAAATTTCATGCTGATATAATATGAACATGGTTCATAAAAATATACTTTTTCAGAGGAGGTCTTATATATGCTTATTTATGCAATTATATTTATTACATCAGCTTTAGTATTTTATACTATAGGAGTTTGGAGCGAAAAAATTCAAGGTACATTAAAACTTTGGCATTTAATATTCTTTTTACTAGGACTTATTTGCGATACAACCGGAACATATCTAATGGGTCAAATAGCTTCTTCAGGCAATATAGGTATTAATTTTCACGCAATCACTGGAGGACTAGCTATAATTCTAATGTTAATACATGCTATATGGGCAGGTATAGTTTTAGCTAAGAAAAATACTAAAATGATGATTAACTTTCATAAATTTAGTATTATAGTATGGATTATTTGGTTAATACCATTTTTATCTGGGGCATTAGTCCATGTTGCCTAATAATATAAAATAAAAAAATGTAACTATTTCTAAAAAGTAATGTTATAATAATATTTGTTAATTGAATATTATGCTACTAGGGGTGCGTAATGCTGAGAATTACCCTTATAACCTGATCTAGTTAATACTAGCGTAGGGAAGTGGCTTTATATAGCATAGATTATATTAATTTTATTAGAAATTTTATATTTTTTGTTATTTAAACCACTTTCTTTTGAAAGTGGTTTTTTATATTTTAAATTTTAGGGGGATTATTTATGAAAACATCACAATACTTATATGAAAGTGTAAAAGATATCTGGGAAGATTGTTGTAATCATCCTTTTGTTCAAGGCATTGGTCATGGAACTTTAGATATAGATAAATTTAGATTTTACACAGTTCAAGATTACTTATATCTTTTAGACTATGCCAAAGTTTTTGCTATGGGTATTATAAAATCAACAAATGAAGAAACCATGAGAGAATTCTCAAACATGGTAAACGACATACTAAATAATGAAATGAGTATACATAATGGTTATATGAAAAAATTAAATATAACAAAAGAAGAACTGAAAAATTCTAAACCTTCACTGTCAAACACATCTTATACAAGCTATATGCTGTCAAAGGCTACAACTGGTTCCTTAGCTGAAATAGCAGTAACTGTATTATCCTGTGGATGGAGTTATCAAATTATCGGAGAAAGATTAAGTAAGATTCCAGGGTCTACTGAACATGAATTTTATGGTGATTGGATTAAAGGATATACATCTAAATCATATAAGGATACAGTTATTTGGAATATAAACTTATTAGACCAAATAACAGAAAACTGTCCAAAAGAACAACTTGAAATCTTAAAAGAAATATTCATAATAACAAGCAAATATGAATACATGTTTTGGGATATGGCTTACAAAAAGGAGATGTAATAAATTATGTTAACATTCAACAAAGTCACTTTTAAATACTCTAATAGTAAAAAAGACATAATTAAGGATTTATCTTTTAAAATAAATAAAGGTGATTTTATAAGTATTATAGGCTCTAGTGGCTGTGGAAAAAGTACTATTTTTAGATTAATATCATCTTTAGAACAACCTTCTACTGGAAGCATTTACATAAATAATGAAGATATAAAAAATCTAAAATCTCCTATAGGCTATATGCCTCAAAAAGATTTACTTCTTCCTTGGAGAACAATTTTAGAAAATACCTGTCTTCCATTAGAAGTAAAAAGAATCTCTAAAAAACAAGCTAAAAAACAAGCCGAAGAACTTTTAGATAAATTTTCCCTTTATGAATATAAAGATAAATATCCTAAAGATTTATCTGGAGGTATGAAACAAAGAATTTCTTTTATAAGAACACTTCTAACAGGTTCTCAAGTGTTACTTTTAGATGAACCCTTTAGTGCTTTAGATGCAATAACAAGATTATCTCTACAAGAATGGATACTAGATTAATGGTATAAATATAATAAAACCATTTTATTTATAACTCATGATGTTGAAGAGGCTATGTTTTTATCTAATAAAATATTTGTTGTAAATAATAATCCTATAACAAATTTAAAAGAAATAAATATCCCTCTTCAATATCCTAGAAATAGAAAAATGCTCGAGGCAGAAGAATTTTTATTACTAAAAGATAATCTTATAGAAGAATTAAAACAGAAGGTGATTTTATGAAAAAGTATACACCAGCAATAATAATTTCAATAGTTTTATTATTAGTTTGGGAAGTATTAGCTAGATATATTAATGCTATGTATATATTACCTTCTCCTTCAAAAATAATTGAAGAAACAATAAAATTTAGAAATGTATTATTTACAGTTCATTTAAAAGCAACTTTATCAGTTACAATAATAGGATTATTTATTGCAGTAATTTTAGGTGTTGGGTTGGCAATATCTATGGATTTAAATAAATCTTTAGAAAGAGCTTTATACCCATTAGTTGTAGCTACTCAAACTGTTCCAATCACTGCTTTAGCTCCATTATTTGTATTATGGTTTGGCTATGGAATTTGGAGTAAGGTAATAGTTACAGTTTTAATTACTTTTTTCCCAATTACAGTTAACGTTTATGATGGCTTTAAGTCTACAAAAAGAGAGATGGAAGAGCTTTTATTAACTTATGGAGCTTCTAAAAAAGACATATTTATTAAATTAAAACTTCCATCATCATTACCTTATTTTTTTTCTGCATTAAAAATGACAGTGCCTATAAGTTTAATTGGAGCAGCTATTGGTGAATGGTTAGGTGCTCAAGCAGGCCTTGGTTACTTTAGTAAAAGAATGATGACTCAACTTAATGGAGCTGGTGTTTTTGCTCCGATTTTAATTCTTTCACTTATAGCAATAGTATTAGTTTTTATAGTAAATATATTAGAAAATAATCTAATAAAATTGAGGAGCGAAATCTAATGAAAAATTTAAAATACTTAGTTATGGCATTTATATTACTAATTTCTTTAACTCTTGTATCTTGTAATAAAGATGATAAGAAAGTTAATTCAAAAGATAATCTGAAAGAGGTAGATTTAGTTTTAGATTGGTATCCTAATGCAGTACATAGTTTTATATATAATGCTATAGAAAAAGATTATTACAAAAATGAAGGATTAAAAGTTAATATAAAATTTCCTTCTAATTCTTCGGATCCACTTGCCTTAACTGGAGCAGGTAAAGCAACTTTAGGAATATATTATCCTCAACATTTAATTAACGCAATAGCAAATGAAGGTGTTCCTGTTAAATCTGTTGGAGCTATAATTCAATCTCAATTAAATGTTGTTATATCTTTAAAAGATCAAAATATAAATAGGCCAAAAGATTTAGAAAATAAAACCATAGGATCCTCTGGGGACCCATTAACTGAAGCTGTAATTAAGGATATGATAAAGAATGATAATGGTGATCCTAATGGAATAAATTTAGTTGATATAGGTTTTGATATAATATCATCTATGTCTACTAAAAGAGTAAATGCTACTACAGGTGGAATGGTTAATCATGAAGTACCTGTAATGATTAATAAAGGCTTTGATGTTAATTACTTCTACCCTTGTGACTATGGAGTTCCAAACTCATATGAATTAGTATTTGTAGCTAACAATAATACAATAGATAAAAATCCTGATATTATAAAGAAATTTTTAAAAGCTTCTAAAAAAGGTTTTGACTATATGAAAAATTGCCCAAATACTTCCCTTGATTTATTATTAAATAATCACCAAAAAGATAACTTCCCATTAACAAAGGAAATAGAAGAGGAGAGCATGAATATATTATTACCTAAAATGGAAAATGAGAATTCAAAATTCCTTTCACAATCTTCAGATGTTTGGCAACAAAATATAGATTGGCTTTATGATAAAGGATTTATAAAAAATAAAATTTCTGTAGATGATGTTTTTATAAATGTTGAAACTGATCAATAATATATAAATAAAAAACTATAAAATTAGCTTTTTAACAATTACCTTTTAGTTTATATAATTAAATAATCTTTCAAAATAGATTCCATATTATAAAAAGAACTATAAAGAAATTTAACCTTTCTTTTATAGTTCTCTATTTTTTAATAATATTTATAAAATATATATTAAAATATTTTATTTTTTAATAGTAATGTTTTTATTTTATCTTAGATATATATTCTCTTAAAATTAACGCTGACTTATTAAATTTTTCTTTTTCTTCATCTTTTAAATCTAAATCTATAATAGATTCTACTCCATTTTTCCCAATTATAGCTGGAACACCCATATATATATCATTTTGTCCATATTCCCCTTCTAATAAAGTTGAAACAGGAATTACTTTATTTTCATCATGGAATATTGATTTAATTATTCCAACTGCAGCACCTGCTATACCATAATATGTTGTTCCTTTTCTCTTATATATTTCCCATCCTGCTTTAGCAGTTTCCTTTACAATGGAGTCTAAATCTAATTTAGATAAAATAGGATTTTCTTCCTTTAAAGATAAAAATGACTTACCTGCTATAGTAATTTTTGACCATGGTACCATTTGTGAGTCTCCATGTTCACCTAAAGAAAATCCTTGTATAGATCTTGTGTCTATATTATTTAAATATCTTGAAAGTATGTTTTTTAACCTAACAGTATCTATAGCTGTTCCTGTACCTATTACTCTTTGCTTTGGCAATCCAGATATTTTCCATACATAATAAGATATTATATCTACAGGATTAGAAACTAATATAAAGAAACCATTAAATCCTGATTCCATAATAGGGTTTACTATAGAATCACATATTTTAATACTTACTTCTAAAGTATCTAATCTTGTTTGACCTGCTTTTGGAGGTGGTCCTGCTGTAATTATAACAACATCTACATCCTTACAATCCTTATATGTACCTACATTTATTTTAGTCCTTAAAGGCATATATTCTACAGATTGAGTTAAATCTAAAGCTTCACCTTTAGCCTTTTCTTCATTTATATCTATCATAAGTATTTCTTCACATACACATTGATTTACCAAAGCATATGCGCAGCTAGATCCTACTAATCCACATCCAACTATTGCAACTTTTCTAGCCTTAACTGACATAAAATCACTCCTTTATTAAATTACTATATTAAATTTAATAAGTTATATACTTGGCTATTTTATTCTTCAACTATATAAGTTTTTAATAAAAATATTATTTAGATAATATTTCACAACCATCTTCAGTAACTAAAATCATATGCTCCCATTGTGCTGATAAAGATCCATCGCCAGTAAAAGCAGTCCATTCATTATCTGCATCTACAAATACTTGATATTCTCCTTGATTTATCATAGGCTCTATAGTAAATACCATTCCAGGAACTAAAACCATACCTTCTCCTCTTTTACCAAAATGATAAACAAAAGGATCCTCATGGAACTTAAGCCCTACACCATGACCTCCAAAATCTCTAACTACAGAGTATCCATTTTTTTCTGCATGTTCTTGTATAGCTTCTCCTATATCACCTATATATCCCCATGGTTTTACTTGCTCTATTCCTTTATATAAACATTCTTTAGTAACTTCAACTAATCTTTTAGCTTCATCACTTACATTTCCGATCATAAACATTCTTGAAGCATCAGAATAATAACCATTATAAATAGTTGATACATCTACATTTATAATATCTCCATCTTGAAGTACTATATCTTCACTAGGTATTCCATGACATACCTCCTCGTTAATTGAAGTACATACACTTTTAGGGAATCCACAATAATTTAAAGGAGCTGGTATAGCACCTTGAGCTACTGTATAATCATAAACTAGCTTATCTATTTCCTCAGTTGTCATTCCTTCCTTTATATTTTCAGCAACTAAGTCTAAAACTGCATTGTTAATAGCAGCACTCTTTTTTATTCCCTCAATTTGTTCTTTATTTTTTATTATATCTCTTGAAGGTACCTCAATACCTTGAGCTTTTAATAAAGCTAATTTTTCATCCATTTCCATGTGGCATTTTTTGTACTTTAATCCACTTCCACACCAGCATTCATCATTTCTACTTAATTTCATTTAAATCGCTCCTTATCATAATTAGCTATATTTATAAAAACTTTAATATACCTATATTATATACCTTTATAAATAGTATTGTTCAATTATAAATATTATAATATAGTTTCTATAATAAATTTTATACTATATTTATAATTATTATCTAAATAAGTTATTTAAAAAAGATAAAACTAAATTACTAAAAGATCTACATATAATATATTAATTAGTAAATTTAAAATTAAAACCAATATATTATAGTATTTATTTTTAATGCAATAGTTCTATTTAAATATAATCTTAATAATAAAAAAACCTTTATTCTTTAACTGCACCAAAATATAGTCCTTTTATTAAATATTTCTGAATTAATATAAATAAAATAACTACAGGTAATTATGCAATTACTGATTATGACATAAATTTATTCCAATATGTTTGATATTTTTTATATTATTAATTATTCAAAAGAATCTTCATTTATCTTTTCTATTTACACTAAATTCACATCTAACTAATACAAAAATAAGAATATAATTTTAAAAGATTACAAAAATACTTTTGTTACATTTTAATTAACTAATTTTTATCTAAATGCAACATACTATAGGCAATATCTATTAATAAAAATTAATCTATAGATTTTGCCTATTTTTAATCCTTAAACACTTTTCTTATAATTAAAATATGATTTATATACCTTAATAACTAAGTGATTTATAATTATTTTATATATATTAAGTATATATTTATATATTGCTACTTATATAAACTTTTTATAGTAATTTAATATACTATACATTAATTTTAATCATATTAAGAATTTCAATAAATATTAAGTATTTCTATTGAATAGGAGAATTTATATGAATTTTAAATATGGACTATTTAATTCCTATTTTAAGCATTACAAGCATAAAGAAAATATGGTAACATTTAGTAAAAATTTGGGTTTATCTCTTTGTAAAGGTGAAAAATTTGCTTTTCAAATCTTAATTAGTTGTGATGAGGATTTTTGCTGTAAACTTGGCAATTCAATGGATATAAGTTATAAGGGTTTAATTAATAGTTTAAGATTTTCCGTAAAAGATAATAGCTACTTAAAAAATATAAAACTATCTTTTTTAGGTTATGTAGAAGATGATAATAAAAATTTACTATCTGATCCTATATTAAATAATAAAACATTGTTAATTAATAAAAATGAATATCAATCCATTTGGGTAGAAGGATTTGTTCCTAATGATTCAAATATAAGTAACACTACTTTAGAAATAGACATTTATGAGAGCAAGGATTATTTGAAAGAGAAAATTCTTTCATCTATAAAGGTTAATATAGAAATATTAAACATTTCTATCCCTAAAATTTCTGAAAGTGATTTTTTTCTAGACTTATGGCAGCATCCAAGCAACTGGGCAAGAATGTATGATGTTGAATACTTTTCTGACGACCATTGGTTTATTATAGAAAATAACCTAAAAGAACTAGCCTCATCAGGAGCTAAAGTTATAACCTTAATAGTTTCTGATTATTCTTGGGCAGGGCAAGGTTGCTATAAAGAGTTTAAAAATCCTTCTAATTTATTTGAATTAAATATAGTAAATGTTTATAAAGGCAATGATAATCATATTTATTGTGATTTTACTAACTTAGATAAATATTTAAAACTTTGTTTTAAGTATGGAATAGATGCTGAAATAGATATATTTGGAATTATAGGTAACTGGGATAATTTTAGTTTTGGTAATCCATTAAAAGACTATAAAGATCCTATAAGAATTTCTTATTATGATGAAAATGAAAAAGCTTATTCCTATATAGATTGTAAAGATGATTTAAAAGAATACTTAACTCAATTATTCAATCATCTATATAAGTTAAATATATTTGATAAAGTTAGAATAATTAGTGATGAACCTAATAATTCCGATTTATTTAAAGAATGGGTTAATTTTATTGATAAATGTGCTTTAAATAAAAACATAAAATTTAAATGCGCTATTCATAATCAAGAATTTTATGAAAAATTTAACGAAAATATTCAAGATATTTCATTAAACACATATGAAATAATCAATAATATAACTTCTATAAAAGATTTAGGTGATAAACTTTCTTCAAAAAACGGAAAAGCCACTTGGTATAGTTGTTGTTTTCCTAAAAAATTAAATACTTTCTTAGAATCACCACTACTAGAAAGTAGATTAATACCTTGGTTTACTTATTATATAAACTTTCATGGATTTTTAAGATGGGCTTACGCTATCTGGCCTAGTAATCCATTTAAAGAAGTTAGTTATAAATATCCTAATTGGACAGCTGGAGATATGTTCTTTGTTTATCCTGGTAAAAATATGAAACCTATTTCTTCAGTAAGATGGGAAAATCTTAAGTTCGGTATCCAGGATTATATGATTTTAAAAATTATGGAACAAAAAGGGTTAAATAGTGATTATATAAGAAATCAACTAGGTTCTTTGTTAGGAAATAAAGAAGATATGAAATGTCTTGAAAATAGGCAAATAGACTTTAATTATTCCTTAGATGGTGAAAATTATATTAATCTTAGAAATAACTTAATAAAAAGCCTTAATAAATTATAGATTTCTAATTATAAAAATTTATAATCCTCAAAGAGGTATTAAATTTATAAAAAAAAATAATTCTTAATGATTTTTATATGATAACTCCAGTTAAATCAACTGCTTTTATTTTAGGGATAGGTAAAGGAAGAAACATTAAAATATAATAATTGCTGTAGTACCTGTCCTACATCTTGTAAATTTTAATAATCATTTTTTATTTCCTTTAAAAATTGTATGGAAAGATTTATATAATCTCCCTATACAATTTTTTTCTTTATTAGTATTTAAAATATAAAATTAAATCTATTTTATATATTTAATCTTTTTATCTAGCTTTAATAATATTTCAAAAAATGTACATATAAAAATAGCAATTTCTTATAGAAAAAATTATTTATTTTATTAAATTCAAAAAAATATTAAATTGATAATGATTTTCATTTACATTTTGATTCTTATATGCTATATTATTTTTAGGCTTAATTTATCGCGGCAATCTTATAAGGAGATGATAATTATGTCAAAAATGATGGGTCCTAGATTTAAATTATGTAGAAGATTAGGATTAAATGTGGTTGGCCACCCAAAGGCTATGAAAAGATCTACTCCAGGTACTGCTAGAAGTGATAAAAAACTATCTGCTTATGGAACTCAATTGCTTGAAAAGCAAAGATTAAAAGCATATTACGGAGTAATGGAAAAACAATTTAGAAATTACGTGAAAAAAGCTATGAAGGAAAAAGACCAAACTGGTTATGCCTTAATAAAAAAATTAGAATGTAGACTTGATAACCTTACTTATAGATTAGGTTTTGCTAACTCAATAAGACAGGCACGTCAAATGGTTGTTCATGGTCATATTTTAGTTAATGGGCAGAAGGTAGATATTCCTTCCTATAGCGTAAATATAGGAGATATAATTTCTTTAAAAGAAAGATCTCAAAAAAATACAATGTTTAAAGATAATTTTTCTTTAAATTTATTAAATCAATATCCTTATATATCTAAGGATGAAAATACTTTTTCTGGAACACTTTTAAGATATCCAAAAAGAGATGAAATTCCAATTGAAATCAATGATGTCTTAGTTGTAGAGTTTTACTCAAAACTTTAAAATTAAAATCACGTTATATATATAACGTGATTTTTCTAAAATAAAGGAGGCTCTAATCTTGAATCAAATAACAAAAGATGACTATGCAAAAAAGCTTTATAAAGAATATTATTTTTGGGAAAATAAAATCATTAAAGAATCTCCGTTATGGAAGGGACATTTTAATAATATTCATATAACCACAAACTCTAAATTTATATACACAGGAATATTAGATACTAATAAAAACATTTTAAAACATGGATGGGCTGTTTATCCTAATATATATACTCTTTTAGGTTTTATACAGCACGTTTTCCTACCTACAGCCTTTTTTACATGGTTTGATAATTCTTATAGTGATTTTTCTATACCTCTTTCAAGTTTTACAATAGTCGTTAATGAAGTAAAAAAATATATTGATTCAAAAGAATCTTCTATAATAGAAATGGAGAATGATTATAAGTTTTTAGATAGTTTATGGAATTTTGATAAGGAATCTATTACTTTAAAACTTAATAAATTTTGCAAAGAATTTAATGCAAAATGGGATGATGATCCAAATAAAAAGTTATTTATAAAGGTTTTTAATCACCCATCAGATATCTTTAATTTTATAAAGGATTCTTTACTTTGAGATTTGAAGAATTTATAGAAGAAGAAATCTCAATGAGCTTAGAAACACTTAAATTCACTTGTGAAAACTCTATTAATTCACCGCTATTAAACAAAAACTTTATTAATATATTGAATAATAATATTCCTATATTATTTTAATTTTTTCACAAACTCTACGATATAATTATTATATTTACATATTAAATTTTATCTTCCTAATTATAAAGAGCCATCTTTTATAAAGATGGCTCTAACTTATTATGCAGATATTTAATATAAAAATACTAAGAATTAAATTTATTATCTTAAATTTTAAAATAAATTTTTATTTTATTAAACTTTCTACATGACCTTTAACCTTAACTTTTCTATATATATCTTCTATTTTCCCTTCTTCATCAATGACAAAAGTACTTCTTTCTATTCCAAGTACTTTTTTTCCAAACATATTCTTCTCCTTCAACACATCATAAAGTTTACAAACTTCTTGATTTTCATCTGATAGTAAAATAAATGGTAATTCGTATTTATTTATAAATTTATCATGTGATTTTAAAGAATCTCTACTTACTCCTAGTATAATAGTATTATTATCTAAAAATTTTTCATAATTATTTTTAAAATCCTGAGCTTCAAGGGAACACCCTGGAGTATTATCTTTAGGATAAAAATATAAAATCACCCTTTTACCCCTATAATCACTTAATTTGTGTTCCTTGTCATCAGAACCCATTAGAGTAAAATCTGGAGCTAACATTCCTTTTTCTAAAATTATATTTTCCACAATACCACCTTCTACACCTTCTATATAATAACTATTATTATATAATAAATTATTTTATAATTCAATTTTACTATAAATTTTAATAAAAGCAAAATAAGCCAATCATTTATTATAATAGATAATAAGTGATTAGCTTATTTAAAGAGAATATTTTATAATTGATTTTAAATATAGTAATTTAGAAATTTGAATTTATTAATATTTATAATAGAATTTTATATAATATAAATTATTACAATAATTATATAAAATCATTACCAAAATTTTATATTAACTTTTAAAATAAATATTGATTTTTTACTTTTTATATGTTTAAACAAATTAATTTTATAAACTTATTATCTAATTTCCCTAGTTGATTCTATACTTTTATGCATACCTATAGGCTTAACATTAAAGTTTGATCTATATTCTGTTTCTGCCCAGAATATATTATCTGCAACTAGCGCTTCTGGATTAAGTTTTACTCCATCTAAAATTATTTCTTTAAACTTATGGTATCCGGCCCTATCTATTAAGTGTCCTCCATGTAAATATTCTGGTTTATAATCTAATGCCCATTGAGAGAATTTTTGCCAATTACCAAATACACCCAATACCACTTCCTCAGTTGCAAAATTTATAAATGTTTTACCCATTCTTGGAGTTTGTTTACCTGTTCTACCACCTAAAACTATTCTATAATATTTTTCAGGCTTTCTAGTCCAAGCACTTGTTGGACATGCAAGAACACATTCTCCGCAACCAACACAACAACAAGCATCCTTATCAATTGTTCCTCTATCATTTAAGCTTAATACCCTAGTTGCATGGTGTTGACAAGCCCTAACACAAGCTCCACAACCTATACATCTTTCTGGATGATATACCATTCTAGCTTGTCCAATAACCCCAAAATCTTGGAAATGCCCCTTACCACAATCATTTGGACATCCTGATACAGAAACCTTTATATGATAATTTGAAGGAAATATTATTTTCTCTATTTTTTTAGCAAGTTCCTTTGTATTTACATTAGCTTTTATACAGTGAGTGTTTCCTATACAAGCCATAATATTTCTAGCACCAATTGTCGGATATCCGTTATCATCAGGCTTCATATTACAATCACATTCCTCTACCTCTACTTCTTCTAAGTAGTCTTTAATAAAAGCATTTACTTCTTCTATTTTTTCATATTTTATTCCTGGGATATTAAAAGTTTGTCTCATTCCAATATGAAATGTACCATTTCCCCATCTCTCAGCTATTTCTTGAACTGTTCCAAGATATTTAGCATTGGTTGTACCCCCAGGTACACGCATTTGAAGCATAAATTCTCCTGGCACTTTAGATTGACGATAACAATTAGTTCTTACCTTTTTAATATCTATATCATGATTCATACATAACACCCCTTCTAATCTAATAATGTTTTTGCCTTAGTATAATTAAATACAGGTCCTTCAAGACAAACATAAGTTTCATCTATTCTGCAATGTCCACATTTTCCAACTGCACAAGACATCTTTCTTTCAAAAGAAACCCATATTTTTTCTTCTGTAACTCCCAATTTTAATAAATCTAAAGCTGTGAAATGCATCATTATTGGAGGTCCAACTATAATTACTTCATAATTATCTCCAAAATCTTTAAAAGGCAATTTTTCTAAATGGGCAGTAACTACTCCAGTTTCCCATCCTTCTTTTTCACCGTTATCTAAAGTATATATTGTATTAAATCTTTCTTTCCATTTTTCTAATTCTTTATGAAATAATATTCCACTTTCATTTTTAAATCCAAAAATTAAATCTAAGTTCTTAACGTAACTTGGATCATCATAAAATTTATTTATCATACTTCTAACTGGAGCAACTCCTGTACCACCAGCTATTATAACAACATTTTTTCCCTTAAATTTTTCTAAAGGCCAACCAATACCATAAGGTCCTCTTAAGAAAATAGTATCCTCTGGCTCTAATTTAAATAATTCATCCGTAACTTTACCTACAGCACGAATAGTAAAATCTAAATATCCATCTCCAATTCCACTAACTGATATTGGAGCTTCTCCAAATCTTGGTATAGATATTTGTAAAAATTGACCATGTTTTGGAACTATGTCAGTTTCTACTCTAAATGTACGTTCTATATTGCTTTCTTTTGTTATATCAATAATTTTACATGGTTTTGGTGTTAATACATTCTTACTCATTATTATTCCCTCCACAAATTTCTTCTACTGCTTTAGTTACCTTATTAATAGTTGCTGTAATCGAAATATTTTCAGGACATCTATCTGTACATCTTCCACAACCAACACACATATGATTATCTCCAAAAGTTTTTTTATAATCATGTATTTTATGAAGTACCTTATATCTCATTCTATCACCTAAGGTATTTCTAAATTTGTGTCCTCCTGCCATTTCATCAAATCCGTCTACATGACATGAAGCTGCTACTCTTCTTCTTTCTCCAACTTTTCCATTTTCACTATAAGCTATATCTTTAGTTGTAAAGCATGTACATGTACTACAAGCTATCGTACAACTTCCACATCCTATACATCTCTTGTTATATTCTTCCCACATAGGATGTTTCTTTAATTTTTCAAGTACCTCTTTATCTTTTATCTCAGGAATAGTAACTTTTGCCTTATTTTCTTTTATAAATTGAAGAGTAAAGTCTGCTTTTTCTGAATCATTAAAGTAATTCTTAAAAGAATCATCATTTACATTAAATAATAGAGAATCATCTGAGAATCTAACTGCTAAACTATAGTTATTAGTTTTATTACTTCCCATTGATGCACAAAAGCAAGTGTCCCAGCCTTCAACACATTCCATACATACAAATTTTACTCTATCTCTAACTCTTTTATAAAATTCATCTTGAAAATTACCATTACTTAAATAAATTTTATCTTGTCTTTCTTGAGCATTTATATCACAGGGTCTTGCAAATATTAATATCTTTTTATTGTGGGGCATTTTACTTTCACGGAATTCATCTTCTGTAAAATAATATAAAGTTTGATTTATTGGTGTAACTACTTCTTTTGCTGGATATGTAGATTTCTCTTTATATACTATTTCTTCTATTAAATTTATTTCATCGTATTTTATTATATCTGTATCTGAATATCTACCTTGTTTAGTAAATCTTTTTGGTGCATAAATTTTATACTCTTTTTTAAGTTCCTTAAACAAATCGTTAACTTCTTGGAATTTTAACTTATATCCCATGTTAATACCTCCAAAATTTTTATTAATTTCTAAATAAACTTTATTGTGTTTTTTTTAACAACTTTATAGACTCTATGTCTTGATGTTACTCCTATTTTTTATATAATTCCAATTCAAAATATTTATATAAATAATAAGCATTTAGTTATATATAAAATTAAAATACTCCTAATTTTTTAAGTGTATTTCTATATAAAATTCCATTAAAACAATAACTATTATTTAAAAACCACTTAGAAAATCAAAAACCACTGATAGCCCTTATCAATGACCATATATAGTTATCTAGAGATATTGTTATTACTTTTATAAAACATAAAGTTTATTATAAGTATAAAAAACTTTTATACAACTAAAAGATTAACTTATTAACTATAAATATAAAAAGGTCAAGATTATATCTTGACCTTTTTTGTTGCTAATAATTTTATAAAAAATTTATATATGTTAATATTAGTGATTTTATATATTTATAAATTCTACTATGATTTATAAAAAGATTTTTATAATTTTTTAACAAATTCAGATTTTAGTTGCATAGCTCCAAAACCATCAATTTTACAATCAATATTGTGATCCCCATCAACTAAACGTATATTTTTTACCTTTGTTCCTTTTTTTAATGCAGATGAAGCTCCTTTTACCTTAAGATCCTTAATTATTGTTACAGAATCCCCATCGTTTAATATATTTCCATTTGAATCTTTTACAACTAACTGTTCTTCATCATTTTGACTTTCTGATTCTAAAGTCCATTCATGAGCACATTCTGGACATATTAAAAGATTTTCATCCTCATAAGTATACTCTGAATTACATTTTGGACAGTTTGGTAGCTTTATCATTATTTTATTTCCTCCATTTGTTCATTTTAATTTATAAGAATTATTATGAAATTCCTTTTAAAGTTTAATAAGATATAATTATAAGTTTAAAACTCATACAACATAATCTTTTCCTTATATGCTAATATAATATATCATAGTATTATTATATTAGCAAACCTTCTTTATAAGCTTGATCAAAGTATAATTTATTAAATTTACTTATACTGATTTATAAGGTTTTAATAACTTTACTTACAAAATTTATTACCATATAAAAATATATTTTATATGTATATTTTTATATTATTTATTCATATAAAATACTCTACTATATATAATTAATAATCTTCTACAAGCATTTGAATTTGACAATTATATGATTCTACATTAAATAAATCATTAAATAATTCTACCTCTATAAAACTTTTAATCTTTAAATTATTTTCTTTTGCATAGTCTATCATTTTTCTTATACGTTCATCCTCATTTTTGCTATTATAAACTAAAGTTAGATATTTACCCTTAGGTAGTATTTTTATATTATTTTTAACTTTTATATTGCTACTTTCTTCAAGTCCACTAAAAACATATCTTGGTTCTATATCACCATCTGAATTAATCTTATATATAATTCCTCTCTCTAAAGATATTCTCAAATTATTATCTTCAATAGTTTTTTCTAAATCTGAATAGTAAAGTAATTCTTTTAAACTCCCTGCTTCTTTACATGGAGCTGTAATTACATAACGCTGCTCAAAAAATTTAATGGTTATTTTATTATTTTTCAATATATTTTTAGAATTTTCAACGCTTATATTTAATATATCAATATTTTTAATTATTTCATTCATTTTTGTTATATTTTCTTCTGCTTCACTTCTTTTTAATTTCAAAAATTTTAGTAATTTGTCTGTGTTACAATCCTTAAAAATTTGTTGAAGTTCTACTATACTTGTTCCTAACGCTCTACAACCTTTTATAATATCTATATAAATAAATTGATCTATAGAATAATATCTATAACCTGTATATTTATCAATATACCTCGGAATGAGAATCCCCATTTTATGATAATATCTTAAAGCCTTTATTGAAATTTTCTTAATTTTAGCAACCTCACCAATAGAAAATAAATTTTTCATTTTAATCATTTCCTTTATATTTTTTATAATATTATACTTGACTCTCCCCTTAGGGTATACATTATTATCATTATAATGTATTTACAAAAAATACTAAATATAATGTTAAAATTATGAAGGGATAGGTGTAAATATGGATAAAGTTATATATAGGAATTTAGAAAAAAAAGATTATGAAACAATTAAAGAATTAATTTGTGAAGCATTTGGCTTCAAGAATTTCATTAAAGATAAAGAACTTTTAAATTTAGCTTTAGATTTCTATCTAAAAGACTGTATTGATGAAAGTTCATTTAGCAAAGTAGCAGAAAAAAATAATAAAGTCATAGGCATTATTTTAGGAAATGCAAAAAAAGATAAAAATCATTTAGAAAAATATAATAATATGCTGGATAAAGATTATACTGAAATTAAATCAATCATGACTGATAAAGAAAATATAATTGCTCTTAAGGAATTTTCAAAAATCAAAGATACTTATAAAGAAATAATAAAAGGAAGAGAGGATTATTTTCAAGGTTGTATACAATTATTTATTGTGTCTAAAGAATCTAGGGGCTTAGGTATAGGAAAAACCTTAATTAATCATTTATTTAATTACATGAAAGATATGGATGTAAAATCTTTATACTTATATACAGATACTAGATGTAACTATGGATTTTACGATAGTCAAAAATTTAATCGACTAGATACAAAGGAAATTTGTTTTAATTCAATAAAAGCAAAGCTTGATGTATTTTTATACAGTTATAACTTTTAATTAATAATATATATTAAAAAAATTCTTAAAAGCTTTATATTAGAATCCTTATATTAGTTACTAGGATTAAAATTAAATACTTATATAATTTTAAAAATTTATATTAACTAAATATAAAGGAAGGCTTTTAAAAGCCTTCCTTTATCTAAATAATATACTTTTTCATTCTATATAAAGAATTTTTATATAATTTCTTTATTATAAAATTAAAAATTGTATAAATTAGATTTTTAAATAATTTATAAATCTCTATTTGTAACTTCCTTAGAAATTCTTTCAATTAAATCTTCTAATTGTGTACTTCCTTCATCGCCATTTTTTCTGCTACGTAATGAAATATTCTTTTCATTTTCTTCTTTTTCTCCAATGACGATAATATATGGAACTCTTTCATTTCTAGCTTCTCTTATCTTGTAACCTATTTTTTCATTTCTATCATCTATTTCAGTTCTTATTCCATTTGATTTTAATTTTTTTACTACCTCTTCTGAGTAAGAATTAAATTTATCTGATATAGGTAATACTTTTACCTGAACCGGAGCAAGCCATGTTGGGAATTTTCCTGCAAAGTGTTCAATTAATATTCCTATAAATCTTTCTATACTTCCAAATATTACCCTATGAATAACTATTGGTCTATGCTTTTCTCCATCACTACCTATATATTCTAATTCAAATCTTTGAGGTAATTGGAAATCTAATTGGATTGTTCCACATTGCCATGTTCTTCCTAAGCTATCTTCAAGATGAAAATCTATTTTAGGACCATAAAAAGCTCCATCACCTTCATTTATTTTGTAATCTAAATTAAGTTCATCTAAAGCATCTTTTAAAGATTGTTCTGCTAAATTCCAATCTTCATCACTACCCATAGAGTCTTCCGGTCTTGTAGATAACTCAATATTATATTTAAATCCAAATATAGAATATACTTTATCAATAAGGTCTACTACACCTTTGATTTCTGATTTTATTTGATTTGGAAGCATAAATATATGCGCATCGTCTTGAGTAAATGCTCTAACTCTCATAAGGCCATGCAATGCACCAGAAAGCTCATGTCTATGAACCCTTCCAATTTCTCCTACTCTCATTGGAAAATCTCTATATGAGTGAGTTTCTGATTTGTAAACTAACATTCCACCAGGACAATTCATTGGTTTAAGTGCAAATTCCTCTTCATCAATTATTGAAGTATACATATTTTCTTTATAATGATACCAATGCCCAGAAGTTTCCCATAATTTTTTATTAAGCATTATTGGTGTTTCAACCTCAACATACCCTGCTTCAGAATGAAGTTGTCTCCATAGATCAATTAAAGTATTTTTAAGCACTACACCTTTAGGTAAAAATAATGGAAATCCTGGTCCTTCAGGCATAAATGAAAATAACTTTAATTCTTTTCCTAATTTTCTATGATCTCTTTTTTTAGCTTCTTCTAAATTATGAAGATGAGTTTCTAATTGTTTTTTGTCTCCAAATGCCACTCCATATACCCTTTGAAGCATTTTATTTTTTTCATTTCCTCTCCAATATGCTCCAGCTACACTTATAAGTTTAAAAGCTTTTGCATATTTTGTAGATAGAATATGTGGCCCTCTACAAAGATCAATAAAATCTCCTTGTTTATATAATGAAATATTTTGCCCCTCTGGTAAATCCATTATTAACTCTATTTTGTAATCTTCATTTTTTTCTTTCATAATTTTGATTGCTTCTTCTCTTGAAACATCTATTCTTTCAAATTTCAAATTTTCACTTACTATATTATTCATTTCTTTTTCAATTTTTTCTATATCCTCTGTAGTTAATGGAGTTTCAATATCAAAATCATAATAAAATCCATTATCTATTGCTGGTCCTATAGCAAGTTTTGCATCTTTATATATTCTTTTTACAGCCTGTGCCAAAATATGAGAGGTAGAGTGTCTAATAACTTCAGCTGCTTTCTCATCATCCCTTGTTATAATATTTACCTCATCATTATTTTTTAACTTATAATTTAAGTCAACTAAGGTTTTATTAACTTCCCCAACTATTGCAGATTTGCCTAAGTTTCTACTTATTGAATTAGCAAGATCAAGAACACTTGAATTATCATTGATTTCTCTTATTGATCCATCATTAAGTTTTATATTTATACTCATTTTTCTACCTCCTATTAAAATTTAAAGTTTTTTATAAAAAAAAGCACCCATCCCAAAAGCTTGGGACGGATGCAAATATCCGTGGTTCCACCCAAATTGAATTAAATCAATTCAATTCTTCTCTATATTCTTAACGACTTTCGCCGATGATATTTCACTAAATATAGCTAATTAATCATAGCTCCAGGATAGTTTTCTTATAGTCATATTTAGAAATACTTGCAGCCTACGGTATTCCCTCTCTAAAAACTGTATTCTATAATACTCTTCCCCTTCTTTACTAATTTCATATAAAATTTTAAAGATATATAAAAATAACTTAATTAATACTTATTATATAGTTTTTACAATATATTGTAAACATATTTATTTGAATTATATGAATTTATTAAAAATTTAATTATTTGCAAAATATTCCTGAAAGCTAATTTTAACCACAACTTTTAAATTGCCTAACTTTAATATTTAAATATGTAAATTTCCCCATACTTAGTAATCTATAAAGGTTTCCATACCTGACAAAGGAAATATTAATGTAACTTTAGTTCCTTTATTAATCTCAGATTTAATACTTATTTTTAATCCTAGTTTAAAACAAAGCTTTTCACATAGATACAAACCTATTCCTGTACTTTTCCCAAATATCCTTCCATTTTCACCGGTAAAGCCCTTCTCAAAAACTCTATTAATATCTTTATCTACTATTCCTACTCCGTTATCACTTATAGTTAACAGTACTGAATTAGTTGTTTTAACTGAATCTATAATTATTATTGGATTTCTATTAGCTGAATACTTTATAGAGTTTCCTATTATCTGATTAAGAATAAACTCAACCCATTTTCCATCACTATATATAAATTCACTAATATCTTTTATGTCCACTTTTATTTTTTTATAAATAAAATCTCTATAATTTTTTTTTACTACATTTCTTACTAAATCATCAAGATTATTTTTTTTTATAATATAATCCTTACTAACATTATTGCTTCGAGAATAATAAAGCACCTGATCTACAAACCTCTCAATTCTATCAAGCTGAAAGTCAATTTTATTAGTTACTTCATTTTCATTATTCGCAATTACTAGTTTTGTAGAGGCTATTGGTGTTTTAATTTCGTGTATCCATGTTTCTATGTATTCTCTATAATCCATTTGCATGTCCTTATAATACTTTATGTTTTCATGCATATCTCTACTTACTTCTTTAAGTATATGGTTAATTTTCTCACCATGAATAAAATTGGTCTCCTTTATTAACTCTGGAAGTAAATACTTTCTATCTAAAGATTGTAATATACTATTAATTTCATTATAATAGCTTTTACATTTAATAAATTCTAAAACCATATATGAAATTAGTGGCAAAAACCAAATACAAAATATAAATAAAATTATAATAAATTTGATATTAATAATAATCAAAATAATTGTTAACACAATAAATATTAATATGTTAGCTATTAAGAACAGCTCTTTATCTTTAGTAAATTCTCTTATATTCATGGCATTATATAACCTAATCCTCTTCTTGTTTCTATTGCATTTTCTATTCCTATCTCTTTAAGTTTTTTTCTTAATCTATTAATATTAACCGTTAAAGTACTATCATCTACAAAATAATCTGATTTCCATAAATACTCCATAAGAGAATCCCTTTTTACTATATTTCCCTTATTATTTATTAGACAACAAAGAATCTTAACCTCATTTTTAGTTAGTTCTAAAGATTTATTCATATATATAACTGTTGCGTTTGAAAGGTTTAATTTAAAATCTTTATAATTTAATATGCTGTTAGTTTTTAGGTTTCCATATATTCTTTTTAATATATTAGTTATTCTAGATAATAATATTTCTAGGTTATAAGGCTTTGTAATAAAATCATCTGCTCCTAAATTCATACTAATTAATTCGTCTACCTCACTATCCCTGCTTGTAACTATTATGATTGGAACATCTGATCTTTTACGTATCTCTCTACATATATAATAACCATGGTGTTAGTATAAAGTAGTGGACACATTAAGTCGAACTAAGTAAAATAATATTTAGTTAAGAAAGGATGTGTCCATTATGAGTAAGGGCAGAAGATATGATCAAGA
>NZ_FQVM01000001.1 GCF_900129365.1 Clostridium fallax | reverse complement strand
TAAGTTTTATTTACTTTAAGGATTGTTTTTATATATTAAAGACTAACTGTAAATTACTTAACAATAAAAATGCAAAAAGTTAAAAGAATGTTAAATTTCTTAGAAAAATTAATTATTTTTAAAGTTATTTAACTAAATATTGTATAATCAACTTATTGGAAATTTATTTTTAAAATATTTAAATAAAAGAAGAAAAGGACAAAAAATATGAAAAATAATAAAGCGGTTAAATCAGCTAGTATAATAATTGTTATTAGTATAGTAAGCAAAGTTTTTGGACTTCTTAGAGATACTTTAATGGCTAAAGCTTTTGGAACAACATTTCAAACTGATGCTTACAATATGTCAATTACTGTACCAAACATATTATTTGGAGTAATTGGAGCAGCTATAGTAACAACTTTTATTCCTATATTAAGTGAAACCTATAAAGAAAAAGGTAAAGAGGAGATGTTCCGCTTTGCTAACAATATAATGAATATACTTTTAAGCATTTCATTAGTTCTTTGTATAGTAGGAATTATATTTGCACCATACTTAGTAAAAATAGTAGCTCCAAATTTTGAACCAGAGACTTATAATTTAACAGTATCCTTAACTAAAATAAGTATGATTAGTATACTTTTTATGGCTATGAATAGTGGATATACGGCTATACTTCAAACTTTAGATGATTTTGTAGCGCCAGCTTTAATAGGAATAGCTCTTAATATACCTATTATAGTTTATATTCTACTAGGGAATCATAGTATATTAGGATTAACAATAGCTACTCTTATTGGTAATGCAATGCAAGTAATAGTTCAAATACCATGGCTTATTAAGCATAAATATAAATATAGTATTTTTGTTAATTTAAAAGATAAGAGAATTGCTAAGATGTTTTCTCTTATTATGCCAATAATAATTGGTGCAAGTGTAAACCAAATTAACTCTGTAGTAGATAAAACTATAGGATCTGGATTACCAGAAGGAAGTATTTCAGCATTAAATTATGCTCAAAAAATTAATGGGTTAGTATATTCTGTATTTGCAGTTGCTATAATAACAGTTGTGTATCCTAAATTTTCTAGAGCTGCTAGCGCTGGAGAAAAGGATAATTTAAAACTATTTATTTCAAAGGCTATAAATAATATAAACTTAGTTATGATACCAGCAACTTTAGGTATTATGGTATTAAGTGTTCCAATTGTTAGAGTTATATATCAAAGAGGAGAATTTGATGAAAAATCAGTTATTATGACTTCAACAGCTCTAATTTTCTATTCTATTGGAGTTCTAGTTTGGGGAATAGAAGATATATATAATAGAGGCTTTTATGCAATGCAAGATACCAAAACACCTATGATTATAGGAATTATTGGTGTTTCTACAAATATAATATTTAATTTGATTTTAGTAAGATTTATGGGGCTTGGTGGGTTAGCTTTATCAACATCTATTTCTGCTTTTGTATGTACAATTATTTTAATTTTTACATTAAGAAGAAAAATGAGTGGAATAAATGGATTAAGCTCCTTTAAAAGTTCATTAAAAATTTTTGTAGCATCATTTATAATGGCTACTGTAGTTAAATATGGATATCAATTCTTAGAATTAAGAATTAATTATATAATTGCAATGATTATTTCTATAATTATTGGAGTAGCTTTATATGCTATATTGATATTAATTTTTAAGGTACCAGAGTTGTATGAAATGATTGATATGATAAAGGAAAAATTAAATATCAAAAGATAATATTTAAAATAAAAACATATTTATAAAAGTAAGTATACTTTAGATTTTTAAACAATGAATTAGAAAGCTATCTCAAAATAAGAGATAGCTTTTTTAAGATATTAAAATGAAATGATATTTCATATAAATAAAATAAAGTTGAAATAAAATTATGGAGTGGTATAATTTTGGTATAGATAATAAATTTTCAAATTATTATTTTTACTGGGAGGGAATAAAGTGATAGAAAAAAATATAGATTTAAATAAATTAACTACAGAAAAAAGAAATAAAAACACATTAAATATTGATAGAGTCTCAACTTTAGAAATGGTGAAAATCATTAATAAAGAAGACGGAAAAGTAGCTAAAGCAATTGAAAGTCAATTAGATAAAATAGCAAAAGGAATAGATACAATAGTTGAAAAAATAAATTTAGGTGGAAGACTTATATACATGGGAGCAGGAACTTCAGGAAGATTAGGAATATTAGATGCTTCAGAATGTCCTCCAACCTTTGGAGTTTCAGAAGAATTAGTTCAAGGAATTATAGCTGGTGGTACTGAGGCTATATTTAGAGCTAAGGAAGGAGCAGAAGATTCAAAAGAAAAGGCAGTTATAGATTTAAAGGGTAAAGGTTTAAATAAAAATGATGTAGTTATTGGACTAGCCGCATCAGGGAGAACTCCTTATGTTATAGGAGGATTAGAATATGCAAATTCTTTAGGATGTTATACTATGTCTATTTCATGCAATGAAAATTCGGAAGTTTCTAAATTTTCTAAGACAGCTATAGAAGTAATAGTAGGTCCAGAGGTTATTACAGGTTCTACTAGGTTAAAGGCAGGAACTGCACAAAAGATGGTTTTAAATATGTTATCTACAGGAGTTATGATAAGGCTTGGAAAAGTTTATAGTAACTTGATGATAGATGTAAAGGCAACTAATAAAAAGCTTATAGAGAGAACAAAAAAAATAGTTATAGAAGCAACAGGGGTTGATAAAGAAAAGGCAGAGAAGATTTTAAAGGAAACAGATTATAATGTTAAGTTGACTATTCTTATGATTTTATTAGAAATATCAAAGGAGGAGGCCATAAAAAAATTATCAGAAAGTAAAGGCTACATTGCTAAGGCATTATAGATAAATACTATTTTAAAAGGGGGAGTATAAATGAGTACTAATTTTGAAAAAATGGCTTCGGATATACTTAAAATAGTAGGTCCGAAAGAAAACATTAGGTCCATAAATAACTGCATGACAAGACTTAGAATAGGACTTTTTGATATGGATAAGGTAGATATTGAAAGTCTAAAAAAAGTTGAAGGGGTTTTAGGCGTAGTTAAGGCAGATGATCAGCTGCAAGTAATAATAGGACCTGGTAAGGTAAATAAGGTAGCTGATAAATTTTCTAAATTAGTAGGAATGGAATCAGGAGAGGTAGAAGAAAAATTAGAAGGAATGGAGCTTAAAAAAGCTATAAAAGAAAAAAATGCAACTCCATTTAAATTATTTTTAAAAAAATTAGCTAATATATTTATTCCATTAATACCTGCTTTTATAGCATGTGGACTTGTTACAGCTATATTAAATATCATTTTAAAATTTAATCCAGCTTTAGGTTCAACTTCTTTTATAGAAATATTAAAAATAGCTGGTAATGCAGTTTTCTATGGATTAAATTTATTTGTAGGTGTTAATGCAGCTAAAGAATTTGGAGGCTCTCCAATGCTTGGTGGAGTTATGGCAGCAATAATAACTCACCCAGCTTTATCAGATGTAAGCTTATTTGGAATAAATCTAGTTCCAGGTAGAGGTGGAATAATAGCAGTATTATTAGTAGTAGCATTTTCATCTTATATAGAAAAGATTACAAGAAAATATGTACCAGATACATTAGACCTATTTTTGACACCATTGATAGTTATCCTTGTATCTACTTTTGTAGCACTTCTTATATTACAACCTTTAGGTGGAATAATAGCTGATGGAATAGGGGTTGTAACTAAAACAGCTATTGAAAAAGGTGGAGTAGTAACAGGATTTGTCCTAGGAGGAACATTCTTACCATTAGTAATGACAGGACTCCATCAAGGCTTAGTGCCAATACATGCAGAGTTATTAAGTGAAACAGGATTAAACCCATTATTACCTATTTTAGCTATGGCAGGAGCAGGACAAGTTGGGGCTGCAATTGCTGTTTACAGAATGTCTAAGAATAAGAGAATAAGAAAAACTGTAGCATCTGGATTAATAGTTGGAATGATGGGTGTTGGTGAACCTTTAATTTATGGTGTTACATTACCACTTGGTAAACCATTTTTAGGAGCTTGTATAGGAGGAGCTTTTGGTGGAGCTTTCCAAGCAGGATTTAAGGTGTGTGCAACATCTATGGGATTATCAGGTTTACCATTAGCTGCAACAACTAACCATGCATTAATGTATATATTAGGAGTATTAGTTTCATATGCAGCTGGATATATAGCAACTAGAATTTTAGGATTTGATGATCCTGAGAATTAAGAATACTTTATTTAGATAATATATTAGTTAATTTAGATTTAAAATTTTATAATTTTATAAGTAGTTTAAGCCTAGTATAATAAAAAGTTAATTTTAAAGAAGTAACATATAACAAATAGAGTTTATGTTACTTCTTTAATTAACAATAAATGTTTATAAAAATGTAGAAGTAAAAAGAGATTTAAAAATAATATGAATTTTAAAAGGAGAGTTGGAGTTATGAGTTGTGGTATATCAATATATTTTGGCTTAGATAATACTATGGAGGAAAATATAAAGCTATTAAAGGATGCTTATAAATTAGGTTTTACTAGGATTTTTACATCTTTACACATTCCAGAAGCTAACTATAATATATTAAAAAAGGAAGTAGAAGAATTTTTTAATTTAGCTAAAAATTTTGATATGGATATAATAAGTGACATTTCCCCTAATACTTTTAAATTTTTAGGAATAAAAGATATGGATTTATCTGCTATAAAAGATTTAGGAATAAAAACAATTAGAATAGATTTTGGATATAAAGAAGCAGAAATAGCTAAAATAAGTCATAATCCATATAATATAAAGATACAGTTAAATGCATCAACTATTACAGAGGATTTTTTAAATGAATTAGATAAGTATAATCCTAACTATAAAAATATAGATGCCCTTCATAACTTTTACCCAAGAAGGGGAACTGGGATTTCTAAAGAGTGTTTATTAGAGAAAAATATTATGTTAACAAAAAGGGGAATAAAAATAGGGGCATTCATTCAATCAAACAATAGAAAAAGAAGTCCTTTAAAGGATGGACTTCCAACCTTAGAGGATCATAGAAATAAACCTGTTTATTTTGCTGCTAATGGGTTATTTGCAATGGGAGTAGATTCAGTATTTATAGGCGATGCACTTCCAAGTTATAAAGAACTTAAAGATTTAGCATCATTAAAAAGTGATGAGGTTATGCTGAGGATAATTCCAAAGACTAAAAATAATATTTCCTTAGCATTATTAAAGAACAGATATACATCAAGAACTGATGAGGCTAGAGACGCAATAAGAGCTACAGAGAGCAGAATATTAATAAAAGATGAGAAAATTTATCCTGAAAATACCATAGATAGAAAGTATGGAGATATAACTATAGATAATATTGATTATGGAAGATATATGGGAGAACTTCAAATATTAATTAATGATTTAGAAAAAGATAATAGAGTGAATGTAGTTGCTTCTGTTGTAAAGGATGATTATTTTTTGCTAAACTATATTAAGGGAGGAAAACATTTTTCCTTTAAGTTATTAGAAATAGGTGATTAGGTGAATATATTTGATTATATAAAAGATAATTTTAAAGACTTTACAGAGAAGGAAAAAAATATAGCAACTTATTTGTTATCGGTAAAAGAAGATATAATAAGTTTATCTGCCAAAGAAATTGGAGATATTACAAAAACATCAGCACCTACAGTAGTGAGGTTCTCTAAAAAAATAGGCTTTGATAGTTTTAATGAATTAAAACTACGTATGTCTATAAATTTAAAAGAGAAAAAAGAAGCAAGTGGATTTTTATATTTAGATGGAGATTTAACAACTACAAGTATTATTTATGGAATAAAAAATTCAATAGAAGAGACTATAAATAAAACTGTAGAATTAATAAAAGAGAAAGACTTAGAAAAAGCTATAAAGCTTTTGCAAGATGCAAATAATATTTATATATATGCAGTTGGTGGATCTGCTTTAGTAGGAATGGATTTTTACTATAAATTAAGTAGAATAAATAAAAGATGTATAAGCCATATAGATACTCATCTTCAAATAACAACATCAGTACTTATGAAGCCTGGAGATGTAGCATTAGGAATATCATATTCAGGAGAAACAAAAGAGGTACTTAAGTGTATGGAAAATGCTAAAAGTTTAAATGTACCAACTATTGCAATTACTAAAGCTAGTGTAAATAATAAGTTATCTAAAATATCAGATGTAACACTGTTTATACCATCTTTAGAAAAATCTTTAAGAGAAGGAGCTATAAGTTCTAGAACGGCACAACTTGCTATAACTGATATGCTATTTATAGGTATGGCAAAACAAAATGTACAAGAAATTGAAAATATGCTTATAAAGACAAGAATAGCAATTCAAGATTTTAAATAATAAATAAGAATGTAACTTAAAATAACAAAAGTATTTATCTATAAAAAGGCTATGGAAATTTATATAATATATATTTTTCCATAGTCTTATTTTTATAATACAAAAGGGGCTTATACAATTTATGTTGTAAAATTTAACTTTAAAATTAAAAAAGTAGGAAATGTAGTGTAGTTAGAAGGCCCCTTAGGAATTAACTGTTTATTTTAAATTATACTTATTTATCGTAAGAATTGGATATTTCTTTAATTTATTAAATTATTATCAAATTATATTAAATTGTATATAATATAACACAATTTTGTTACAAATAATTAATATACAGTGATATAATAAAAACTGCTGTAAATTTGTTGCATTATAAGGGGTGAATCTCATGAATAAAAAGAAGAGATTGAAAAGAAAATTTAAAATTTTTACTAATGTATTTTTAGCTGTAGGAGTAATATTTTTTATAGCTATTTTATATAATTTATATTCAGCAAAAAAGATTAAAAAAGAAGAGTTTGAAGCCTCTATAAAGATAATAGATAGTTTAAAAAATAAAGATATTAATAAGATAGAAAATGAAATTAATGATTTTGATAATAAAAAGAAATTGAATAAAAGATTAGATGACATAATTAATGATTTAGGAAAAGATAAAAATAATAAGGAATTTTTTAAGGATTATATTTTTATGGGAGATTCCATAACAGAAGCAATGAAAAGTTATGGAATAATACCAGAATATAGAATCCTTGCTTATAAAGGAGAAAATGTAATAGCAGCTCAAAAAAGAGAGGTGCCAAAACTTTATAATATAAAGGCAAAAAAGATTATTGTTTTCTATGGTATGAATGACTTGCAAAATTTCGATAAAGTAGAAGATTTTATAGAAAAATATAGAGTTTTAATAAGAGAAGTTAAAGAAAAATCTAAGGGTGCAGAAGTTATTGTTGAAAAGATATTGCCAATAGAAGATTTTGCATCTAATAAAGATATTAGATTAAAAGAAGACAGGGTAATTTTATTTAATGAAAATATAGAAAAGCTTTGTAAAGAAGAGGGAGTTAAATCTATTGATGGTTCATTTATACTAAAGAATAAAGGTGATTTATATGAGCCAGATGGAATACATCCTAAAATGGAATTTTATAATTATTGGCTTGCATATATAAAGGAAACAATAAATTGACAAAATCCTTTAACTAACAAGTTCATTTAAATTTTACAAGTGATAAATTAGGAGATAAAAATGAGAGTAAAGAAAAAGTTGTTTTTAACATTTTTAATTTTGATATTTGTTATAAATGTTTTTTTAGGATGCAATATTTTAAAAAATAAAAATCCTAAAGTAGAAAATATTGTGGCGTCAATTAGTGACAAAGTTAATTTAGATAGTCTTAAAAAAGGGGATAAATTGGCTTTAAGAAAATACTATAGAATAGATCCATCTAAATTAGAGGAGTTTCAGTTATATTTACCATCTTCTAATATGGATGTAACAGAAATCCTTATAGCAAAATGTAAAGACCAAGATTTTATAGAAGAAATAAATGAGAAAATTGAAAATAGAATAGAAAAACAAAAAGAGGCTTTTAAAGACTATGCTCCTAAGCAATATAGTTTAATAGAAAACCATATATTATTTCATAAAGGAAATTATGTGGTTATGATAATTACAGAAAATGAAGAAGAACTAATTAAAAATATAAAAAAGCAATTTTAATTACTAAGGATTAAATTTTTAGGGAGTGAAAAAAAAGTGGTATTTAGCAGTTTGATATTTATATTTATGTTTATGCCAATAACATTATTGGTTTATTATTTATCACCTAAGTCTTTAAGAAACTTTATAATATTAGTGGCAAGTTTAATATTTTATGGATGGGGAGAACCTAAGTACATAATAATAATGATTTTCACCACTATTTTTGATTACATAATAGGTATTTTAATTCAAAAAAATAATAAAAGAAAGATTATAAAGAGAAATTTACTGGTATTTGCAGTAATAATAAACCTTGGACTTTTAGGGTTCTTTAAATATTTTGGTTTCTTTATAGAAAATATAAATAATATATTTGGGTTACATATGGAATATGAAAGATTACCATTGCCAGTAGGAATATCCTTTTATACTTTTCAAACTTTATCATATGTAGTTGATGTTTATTTAAATAAAGTAAAGGCGCAAAGAAATATTATAGCCTTTGGTGCATATGTTACAATGTTTCCACAGCTTGTAGCTGGACCTATTGTAAAATATTCAGATGTTGCAAAGGAACTAAAAATTAGAAAAGAAAACATTGATGATTTTTCAAATGGAATAGAAAGATTTGTAGTAGGGCTTGGTAAGAAAGTTTTACTTGCAAATAATATCGCATTAGTTTGGACAAGCATTAAAGCTTTAGAAATAAATGAGCTTTCTATTTTGAGTGCTTGGATAGGAATTATAGCTTTTACTTTTCAAATATATTTTGATTTTAGTGGTTATTCAGATATGGCAATAGGCCTTGGAAAAATGTTTGGTTTTCACTTTAATGAAAACTTTAATTATCCTTATATATCAAAAAGTGCTACAGAATTTTGGAGAAGGTGGCATATATCATTAGGAAGTTGGTTTAGAGAATATATATATATTCCTTTAGGAGGAAATAGGAAAGGATTATTAATTCAATGTAGAAATCTCTTTATAGTGTGGTTTTTAACAGGATTTTGGCATGGTGCTAATTGGAACTTTATAGTTTGGGGACTTTATTTTGGATTAATAATATTTTTAGAAAAACTTTTCTTAGGAAGAATTTTAGACAAGTTAGGAAAAACAATATCTCACATATATACTATGATTATAGTAATTGTAGGATGGGTATTTTTTGATTTTCAAAGTATAGCTAAAGGTTTATCTTATATAAAAGTTATGTTTGGAATAAACGGAAATCATATTATAGATAGTAAGGCTATGTATTATCTAACAACTAATTTAATTTTATTTATTATATTGATTGTATGTTCAACACCTATAGTAAAAAAAGTATATGAAAAATTAAAAGAAAACTTAGAGGAAAAGGGTCAGGTTATTTTAGCTATAACAAATATGTCTATATTATTTTTTTCTACGGCATATTTAGTTAATGAAAGCTATAATCCTTTTTTATACTTTAGATTCTAGGGGGATAGAACTATGGAAAGCAAGGAAAATAATAAAATAAAAGATATTAAATTAAGTAAAAATAAAGAAATTGAAAATTTGATTAAGGGTAATATAAAAGCTAAAAATTTAAAGTATAAAAATAATGCTAAAAATAAGCATATATATAAAATTACATTAATGCTTCTATTTATATTTTTTGTTGGATTTATATTTATAGTAAATATTATAACTCCATCTAAGGATTTTTCAGAAGAAGAGAATAAAAAGCTTCAACAAAGGCCTAAATTTTCCTTAGAATCCTTAGAAGAAAATAGGTTTACTAAAAAATATGAAAAATATATATCAGATCAATTTTTATTAAGAAACACTTGGATAAGTATAAAATCTGAGGTAGATAAGTTATTAGGGAAAAAGGAAAGCAATGATGTTTTTCTGGGAAAAGAAGGATATTTATTTCAAAAGTTTAAAAAACCTAAAGAAGAAGAAACAAAAGAGAAGATAGATGCTTTAAATAGATTCAGCGAAAAATTTAAAAATATAAATAAATATATAATGATAGTACCAAATAGTTATGAAATCATAAAAGAAAAATTACCTAAAAATGCTCCTGTTATAGGGCAGCTAGATTATATTAATGAAGTAAAAGATAGCATAAAAGATTATATATGGGTTGATACTTATAATGAATTACTAAGTAATAAAGATAAGGATATATATTATAAAACAGATCATCATTGGACAACTAAAGGAGCTTATTATGGATATAAAAGTTTTGAAAAAGTAGCAAAGCTTTCTTTAAAGGATGAAGATAATTATAATATATTAAAGGTTACAGATAATTTTTATGGAACATCTTATTCTAGGGGTGGATTTAGAGGAATAAAGGGAGACGATATAAATATATATCTTCCAAAGGAAGACAAAGATATTTTAATAGATTATATAGAGGAAAATAAAAAAACTTCTTCTTTATATGATACATGCTTCCTGAACAAAAAGGATAAATATGGGATATTTTTAGGGGGAAATCATTCTTTAGTAAGAATAAAAACTTTAAGTGATAGCGATAGAAAATTAATAGTATTTAAAGATTCTTACGCAAATTCTATGATACCATTTTTAACAGAAGATTTTAGTGAAATATTAATGGTAGATTTAAGATATTACATGGATGATGTAGATAAGCTTATAGATGAAGAAGGAATAACAGATTCTTTAGTTTTATATAATGGAAATACATTCTTTCAAGATGATTCTATAAGTTACATATCATAAAAAATATATAATTTCTAAATTAAATAAAAACCTTAATATATTTTCTTTTATAATTTAATTTCTAAAAAGAACTATAGAAGAAATAGAAAATTAAGATATAAACTAAAATATCTTCATATGTAAAAATACATTTTACATATGGAGATATTTATTTTTATATTACAAATAAATTTAAATAATATTTAAATAACATTTAATTAAATTTCCGTAAATAAAGTATATTTTTAGTAAAAATTAAAAGAAAAATAGATTTTATGACAAAAAACCTCTATATTTTAGAAGCTATATCAATAAATTTTTAATGTGACTTTTAAATTTTAGAAATATTGAAGTAAGATGAGAAAATATAAGAAATTACAAGTAATGTTTAATTGGTTATATTCTTTTATAAAATCATATATATAAAGAGATTTTATAAGAAAATATAAGTATGTTAAACTGAGCTTTAGCAATTTATAGGATGTGCTTTAGTTAGTAGATATTATAAGGCCGTTTATTTTTACTAAAGGGGGATAAAATTATGGGTAAAAAGCTTTCTATTACTCATTTTATGGTTATTATTATTTTCTTTTTTAGTTTATTTATATCCGTTGATTCATATAAAGTTTTAGCAGTAGAAAACAAAAATCAGAGGAATAATTTAAACATTTTAAAGAATAAATATAACATAAAAAGTACATTAGAAAATAATAAGAATAATTCAGTAAAAAATTCTAAAGATAATAATTTAAAAATATTAAATAATGAAAAGGATTATATAAAGGCAAAGGGTAATTTGGTTATAACAAAAGTTGATAAGGAAAATAATGATAAAAAACTAATGGGAGCAGTTTTTGGAATTTATAAGGAAGAATATAAAAATGGAGCTTTAAGAGAAAAATTAATTACAGAAATAACTACCAATAAAAATGGTATAGGAAAATGTAAACTTCCTTTAGGTAATTATAAGATAAAAGAACTTATAGCACCAAAGGGATATTTATTAAGCAATGAAACAAAAAGTATAGTTATAAAGTTAGAGAATAAAGTATCACCTTTAAAAGTTAAAGTAGAGGACTATGCTGATAATTGTAATGTAAAAATATTAGGATTAGACTCTAAAAATTCAAATATAAAATTAAATGGTGCTGAATTTAAAATAAAAGATTTAACTGGTAAATATGTATTAGATAGTTATGGAAATCCTATAAAATTAACGACAAATAAATATGGAATAAGTGAAGTAAGGCTTAAATCAGGACCGTATAAACTTATAGAAACTAAGGCGCCAAAGGGATATGAAAAGCTAAAGAATGAAGTGAAGTTTAATATTCTTTTAGGAGAGGAAAATTACAATATAATTATTAAAAATAATTTAGAAAATATAAACATAAAACCTAATTATGAAGATAAAAGAAAGATTATAGTAAATTTAGTAGATTTAAATAATAAAAATTTAGATGGAGGAGTTTTTGATATATATTCAAAAAAGAGTGAAAAAGTTATAAAAACTGTAACCATACCATATAAAGGAGTCTGTGAATTCTTTTTAGGTGATGGGGAATATACAATATCAGAAAGAATGGCTCCAAAAGGCTATTTAAAATCTAATGAGAAGAAGTCTTTTTTTATAAATGTAGGTGAAGATGAAGATAAGTCTTTAGAAATTAGCTTTCAAAATAAACTAGACCTATGTAAACTTGAAATAAAGAAGGTAGATGTAGCTGATATTAATAAGCCTTTAAAAAGAGCAATATTTAAAATAGAAAAAAAAGATGGTACAGAGATTAAGGAGTTAGTAACAGATAAAAATGGAGTTGCAAGTTTATATTTAAAATCAGGGAGATACAAAATCATTGAATATAAAGCTCCAGAAGGATATGAAAAATATAATGGAGTTATAGAAATTATTATAATTTCTGGGGAAAACAAGACTAAAGAGATTATTGTAAAAGATAAGAAAGAGAAAAAAGAATATAATATAGAAAATCAAAAAGAAACTATTATAGAAGATAATGAAGAAAAGCCACAAAGTATGGTAATTTTACATAAAAAAGATTTAGATAGTAAATCTAATATAGAAAAAAGTAAAGAATATAATTTAGAGAATTTAAGTAAAACTAATTTAAAAGATAATAATTATAAAAATAATTATAAAGAAAAAACTATGAAAAGCCATAGAATAATAAAAACAGGATCTTCTATAGATTCTATACCAATACTAGTTATAGCATTAATGTGTATGTGTATAGGGGTAATGATCTATAGAAAATCCTGAATGATAAAATATAATTTAAAAAAGCACATATAAAATATATTAGGTCATAATATATTTTCAAGTAAGAATTATAAGTTAAAAATAATCTGTTGCTAGACTACTTAAAACTAAAAGATTTAAGTAGTCTAGTTTTTTAGTTTTGGTAGTAACTAAAAAGGATTATAATTTTGAATTTAAAAATTTTGAATGTAGAAATTATAAGTAGTTTCCTAAACATATTTTTTTCATTATAAATTTTATAACATTAAAAGTTTGTAAAATTTATTTGAAAAATATGCCCTAATAAATCATCGGAGAAAAAAAAGAAAACTTAACATAAAATGCAAAAAAACTTATATTTTTTGCAAAAATACATATGTGACTTACAAAACATAAAATTTAAGAGGCCTAAATAGAATGTAAATTAATTAAATATTTATGAACTTAAAGAAAAAAATATTTAAAGCATTTAATAATAAAAATCAAAATAAATATAAACTCTTAAAATACTTGAATATAAAAAGTATATTATTGTATTATAAAGTTAACTGTAAAATACATATGCAGATAGAAATTCAACTAATGGAGGAAACCATGAATTTTAAAAAAGTAATACCTTTTTTATTTACAGCATTAATGATTCCATCTTTAATGGGATGTAATAATAAAATTACTGAAATAAAAAAAGAAGTTCATAAAGAAAAGCCAGTAGTAAATATAGTTTATGACATAGACGGTGAATATTTAAGAGAGTATATGGATTATTTTAATGAAAAATATCCAGATATACTAATAAAAACTACTATGATGCCATCTACTTTAGCTAAAAATTATTTAAAAGATGAAAAAAATAGGGAAAAGGTAGATATATGGCTTGGTGAATCTATAGTAGATACTGAAGAATTAGCTAAAGAAGGCGTATTTTTAGATTATAAACCAAAGCGATTTGATAAAATAAAAGAGGGCTTTAAAGATGAGGAAAATGGGAAGACCTATTGGACAGGAATCAGTGCTTATAATTTAGGAGTGGCAAAAACTAAAGATTTAAACTTAAATGAAGATAATTTTATAGATTATTTAATATCACCTGAAGCAAATGGACAATTTTCAATATTAGATCCAGCTACAACTTCAGCAGGATATATGTTTATACAATATATATATAATAGGTATGGAGAAGAGCAGGCCAAAGAAATATTTAAAAAGATAAAATCTAACAATCCAATAATTGAACAATATTCTTCTAAAGTAGCTAAAAATATACATGAGGAGAAGTGTAAGGTAGCAATTACGACAGATTTTGATGGTTTATTTGCACAATGGGACGATTTTAATGTTGACTATTTTGATTTAAAGAGGTATATCTATAATATAGAGACTATTGCAGTGATAAATAAGAAAGATGTAAAACCAGAAGCTAAAATTTTTGAGGATTTTATTCTTTCTGATTTGGTGCTAGGTCTTCAAAGTAGAAATAGACAGACTCCTTTAGATGGTGAAAAGAGCCAAATAGAAGGAGCAGAGGAACAAAATTTACAAAAGCAAAACTTTAATAATTTTATTGAAGAAAAAGAAAAACTAATAAGGCTTTGGTGTAGTTAACAATTCATCCTGATATCAAAAAAATATATTAGGTAATAAGATTATATTATTACTAGCTGTAGATAATTTAAATTATCTACAGTTTTTCTTTATAGGAAACTTTATAGGGAAATTAAATAGAAATCTAAAATAAAGATATAAAAAATTAAAATTAAATATACAAATTTTAAAATGTATAGGGGAATTATAAGGATCAAATTTGATTTTTATAATTCCTTTTTTGTATTTAATAAAAAATAAAAATATTTTTTAAAAGATTTTAATATAACAAAGATTTTCCATTCTATAAGGTTATTAATAAAACTAAAATATTACAAATTATAAAGTAATATAGAAAAACAGTAGCTTTACAGATTAAGGATATAAAAAAACATTAATTTAATAATTAACAATCTCATGGTAAAAAAATGAAACAAATTTAAAAATATAAAATAAATAAAGGAATATGAGATATATAGTGGTAAAATCATCACTAATAACCAATTAAAAATTATAGTTAATCATCTTGACAGTTTGTACTAATTAATGCAAAATATATACATGTAAAGTATGTATAGACAAATTTTTTAAATAAAATATGTTAAAACTTCTGTAAATTAGAATATAAACTTTATTTATAGTTGAAAAAATTGGACAAGAAGACTATAATATAACTTAGTAAATAAAACAAAATATTCTAATTAAACTAATGATACTATTAATTTCAACAAATTTACTAATTGTTAAATAAGATTTAAAGAAACAGTTTACAATTTTGTATTTTTATAAAATACAAAAATACATATAGATGGATAGAAATATTTGTAATTTTTTGTTTTTATATAAACTTATGAAATATGTATAAAATTACAAATAAATGATTATATGAAATTATATTAGAAATTAATAGAGATTTAAAAAGTGAACCAGTGAGAAATCACTTAAAATAAAGGTTTAAAAGTATTATTTAAATTAAATATTTTTTTATCAGGAGGAATTAATATGAATAAAAAAGCATTAAGTGCATTCTTAGCAATGAGCTCAATGGCTGGTGTTATGGCACCATCAATGACAGCATTTGCTGCAGAAGAAAATAAGAACACAGTAGAAGATCTTATTACATATGCTAAAAACGCAAAGGATCTTTACCACTATAACCAAGCATATGCTGCAATAATGGCAGACAAGGATAATGCAAATTTCAATACTTGGTTAGGTGAATTAGCTCCAGTAGCTAAAGAAATAAAAGGATACGATGAAATGATGAAAATCATTGCTGAAATCCAAGATGAAGTTCAAAAGAACCAAAGCATTGAACAATACAACGCAGTAGTTGCAAAAGTTCAATCATTATTTGATAATGGTTCAATATGCAAAACAGATAAAGAATATTTAGATGCTGAATTAGTTTATTGGACAAGAACACCAATATTCACAACTCAATCAGATCTTAAAACAGTTATAGATAAAACAAATGAAGCTGCAAAGTTATTAGCAGATGGAAAAGCTAGAGAAGCTCAAACAGCTATAGAAGCTGCACAAGCTGTATTAGCAGGACAAAATAACATAAATCAAGCTAATGAAACTTATTTACAAAATAATACAGTAGCTCCAGTAGCACAAAATGTTGCTGATGCAGTTGCTAAATTACCAATAGAATTAGTTTCAGCTACAGCTATAAATCCAATGGAATTTGAAGTTAAATTTGATGCTCCAGTTGATAGAGATACAGCTATAGATTAAAGTAATTATCAAATATCAATTAATGGAAATTCAGTTACAGATAAAACAGCTGATTATAAAATAATAAATACAAAATTAAATGCTGATGGAACAGCTGTTATATTCCGTTTAAATCAAGCAATGTCAAATGGAACTAAATATTCTATAAGTATTAGCAATGGAATTTATTCAGTGGCTAAAGATAAAAAGGTTGCTTTAACACAAGGAACTGAGCAACAATTTAATGATACTCAAGCTCCAACATTAGTTTCAGCTAATCAAGATGTAGAAAAAGATAACACTATAGATCTTGTATTTAATGAACCAGTTAGTTCAATAGGCGGACTTAAAATAGATGGAAAAACAGTTATTAAAAAAGCAATAAATATAAATTATAAAGATAACACTATAACAAATGAAGATGGAGCAGTTGATAATGTTACAATAACAAATGAAGCAGGAAATTATAAAGTAAAAGTAACTTTACCAGAAACTATGAGTAAAGATACAATAAATAAAATAACTGCATTAGGAAATCATAATGTTATTGCTTATAATGTAGCAGATACATGTGCATCAATGCAAAATACAGCAGTTACATTAACTACACAATATGATGTAACAGTTAATGCATTAACTCCAGAAGTTACAAATGTAAAAGCTGATGAAGATAATGATAGAGAGTTCTATATTGAATTTAATAAAGATATAGATATAAATACTGTTCAACCAGGAAATTTAACTGTTAAAAAGGGAGATGTTAAGTATAATCAAGCTACAACTCCAACAATAACTGTTGAAGGATGGGATATGGATAACAATGTAGCTACTGCTGTTGGTAAAACAAATGTAAAAGCTATAAAAGTTACAATTGGTGCAGATACTGATGATTATAAACTTTATAAAGATGATGAAAAATCAGTAAATCTTTCAGTAAAATTAGAAAATTATAAAACATCAGCAGGATATATAGGAGACAAGTTTAAAGGAAATGTTACTTTATCAAAAGATGCAGCAGGTCCACAAATTAAACTTGACCAATGTGAATTAAATAATACAGCTAAGCCAAATGAAGCAGCTAAATATGAAGGAATAAATGTAGTATTTAATAAGGCTGTTACTAATGTTCAACCATCAAAAATCAATGTTACAGATAAAAATGGTATAACAAGAACAGTTAAAACTGCTACATCTAATAATACAGATACTGTTACAATTAAATTAGCTGATTTTACATCAAATGATTATTCTAATAAAGCACCATTCACAGTTACATTTGAAGATGGAGCTGTTCAAAAGTATGTAGCAGGTGCAGTAGAATCACCAGTATACAATTCAGAGCAACAAGTAACAGTATATGATGAGAGCACTGTTACTCCAGAATTACTTTTAAATGAAAATGATGTAGATTCTCACATAAATACAGTTGATGGTATAGTAACTAATATTATAACAATTAACTACAGAAAAGAAATGTCAGCAACAGCTGTTGACTTAAATAACTATACATTAGATGGTCAAGCTTTACCAAAAGGAACTAAAATTTCAATGGGAGCTGACAATAAAACTGTTACAATAACTCTTCCAGAAGGTAGCATAAGCGAAAATGCAACTAATATGTTTGTTATAAGCAAGAATGTTAAAACTGTAGAAGGAAGCGTAGTTGTTGGAAAACTAACTAATCATCAAGCATTCAATAAAGCAATAGAGCTTAAAGATAGTGTAAAACCAACTTTAGAGAGTGCAGAATATGTTCTTATTGATAATGCAAATGATAAAGCTACAAATATGATTAGAGTTAAATTTAGTGAAAACTTACTAAATAACTTACAAGAAAACGGAAAAGAATTAGATGGTAAAAATGTTACAGCAGAAGCAGCTAAGGCGAACATTGCTAAAGCTATAACTAATTTCAAAATAAAGGTAAATAATAATGATCAAACAATAGCTACAATAGGTAGATTTGATAATAATGCTAATACATTAGATATAGTATTATCTAATGAAGTAAAAATAGATTCAAATTCAGTAATATCAGTAGTACCTGTAGGTACTGATGATAATGCTGCTATGTTTATCTCAGATGAAGCTGGAAATACATTAGCACAAAATGGAGATGATGTAAAAGTTTCAGGAACTGAACAAGGAAATGCTTCTGAAATTGCAGCAATAAAAGCACAACAAGAAGTAGAAGCTAAAGCAGCAGCTCAAGTGAAAGTTAATGCTATAGCAAGTGCTATAACTAAAGTGGACGCTCCAGCTGTTGATGCAAATAAGCTAAAAATGCCAAATGTTCCAGATGGATATACAATAGCAATAAAATCATCAAGTAATGAGGGTGTTATAGCTAAAAATGGAACAATAACTCCACCAGATGATGCAACTTCAGTAAAATTAGTATTTACAGTTACTAATACTGCTACAAAGGCTGAAGCTGATACTCAAGAAATAACAGTTGAGGTTCCTGCATCACAAGCAAAAGCAGCAGCAAAAGAGGAAGCTGCAAAACAAGAAGCTGCTAAAAAAGCAAATCAAAAGTCTGTAGATGATGCAAAAAGTGAAGTTAAAAATATAGAATTAACAAAAGGTTCTAAGTTAACTGAAGATAAAAAGACAGATGTTGAAAATGCTATTAAAGCAAAACTTACTGATAAAGATATAACAGTAAAAGCTGAAAAAGTTGATGATAACAATTATAAAGTAACATTAACAAAGGGTGCAGATAAGACAGAAGGAACTACAACTATAGCTAAAGTACCAGTAACTGTAGCTAGTTAGTTTGTAAAATTAAATTAGATTGAATTTATAAGAGAAGAATACATATGTATTCTTCTCTTTTTATAATTTATATTTTCATAATTAAAAAATTCCTCTAAAATAATAACCAAGTATAAAAATAATTTTGGTAGTATATTTTAGGAGGATTTTTTTATGTACAAAAGAAAATTTAAAAATACTTTAATTTCTATGTCTGCAATTACTCTATGTTTTCCATCCCCTTTAGTCTTTGCTTTAGAAAAGGAGAACTTTTCTCCAGAGGAGCTTATAGAATTTGCAAGAAATTCTAAGGATTTATATCATTATAATAAGGCTTATGCTTCTATTATGGCGGAGCCTAATAATCCTAAGTATTATGAAAGGCTTTCCCTTCTTGCTCCTTTAAGAGATGAGATTTTAGGATTTTCTTCAATGATGGATATTATAGCGGAGATTCAAGATGTGGTTCAAAAAAATGAATCTATAGAGCAGTATAATTCTGTGGTTTTAAAGGTTAGGGCACTTTATAACGAAGATAAAATTTCTATGGTAGATAAAGAATATTTAGATGCTGAGCTTGACTATTGGACAAGATCTCCTATATTTCAAAAGCAATCTCATTTGCCATTAATTATAGATTGGGCAATGGAGGCTTCATCATTTTTAGAGGAAGGAAAAGTTAGGGAAGCAAGAAAACTTATAAATAAAGCTCATGATCTTTTATATGGAGAAAATAACTTAAATTATTTAAATAGAGAATATTTAAAAAAAGATACCTTATTTCCAATAGAGAGTAAAATAAATGAAGTAGAAAAAATTACTCCTTTAGAAGTTATTGAAATAAAAGCTTTAAATTCTAGAGAGATAAAAGTATCTTTTGATGATTCAGTGGATAAAGAATCTGCCTTAGATTTAACTAACTATATATTTACAATAGATGGTAATACATATAGTAGTGAAAATGGAAATATAGAAGATTTAATAGATTACAATAATATAACCTTTAATAATGATGATAATTATATAATATTTCCTTTATATAAAGATAAAAATTCTAATAGTATGCTACGTAATGGTTCAAAATATATTGTAGATGTAAAAAATGGAATTTATTCTTTAGATAAAAGTAAAAGAGTTAATATGTATAAGGGGGAAGAGCAGCAGTTTATAGATACTGAAAAACCAAAGGTATTATCTTCAAAACTTACCACAAGTTATAATGCTAATAGAGATAAAGAGCTTAAGATTTCATTTAATAAACCTATTAAATCTATTGATGCTATAAAAGTAGATGGAATTACCTTATATGATTCTTCTAATAAAAATATAGATACAAAGCTTAAATATATAGAAAAAGCAGGAGATTATTCTGTAATAGTTCAATATGGATCTACAGATAATGATGCTTTTAAGGAAGGAAAGCTTATATATGATTTAATAAAAAAGGGAATTCATAACGTAACTCTTTATAAGGTTTCTGATGAGGTCTACCCATTAGCTAATATATCTAATATTTTAAATGTAGAATATGAAATTAAAAATGATGAAATCCCCTTTGTTAAAGAATTAAAACCTTCAAATGATAATGAGAGAGCATTTAATATAATATTTAGTGATAATATAGATATAAATACTATTAAGAATAATTTAAAGATAGAGAAGAATTATTTAAAACTTGATGGAGAAAATGGTACACCTAAATTTACTATAACCTCAGTAAGAGATTTAGATGAAGATATTAATGGGTATAATAAGGATTATTCTAAAGAATTTACTGTAGAATTTTTAAGTGATTATAATCTTCCATATAAGCTTTTTGATGATTATGAAAATACTATAAAACTTTCAGTAAAATTAGGAAATTATTATAATATAGAAGGGGTTTTAGGAAGATATTATGAAGGAGAAGTAACTTTATCAAAAAATACCGCAACTCCAAGGATAAATTTTAAAAATTGTGGGTTGTGTGATGAAGGTATAATAATAGAGTTTAATAAAGATATAAAGGATTTAGATCCTTCTAAAATTATGGTCACAGATAAAGATGGTATACATAGGGCTATAGATTATAAAAACACTAAAATAATAGATGATTCATATGATAACAAAGGTTATGAAAAAAACAGATCTTTATTTATTAATCTTGAGGGTTTTGAAGGTAAAAGTATCTTTAAAGAATATCAAGATAAGGCTCCTTATAAGATTATTTTTAAAAGAGGTGCAGTTAAGGCTTCTAGTTTTATAGAACATATTTTAAATAATGAAGAAACAATTATAATAGATAAGTATAAGTATATATCTCCAGTGGTACTTGGAGTTTCTGATATTTATACTGATTATGAAAAACCTAGTATAATAAACGGTAGTGTGGTTAATAAGATAACTATAGATTACAAATATGAGATGGATAAATCAGCCTGTGACTTATTTAATTATAGTTTAGAAGGAAATAGTTTTCCAGAAGGAACTACTATATCTATGGATAATTATGATAAAAAAGTTATAATAACTGTTCCAGAAGGTTTTATAAAAAATACTGGTTCTTATCTTTTAGAAATAAATGATAAAGTAAAAACTAAAGATGGAAGTTCAGTGGTTGGTGCTTTAAGTGACAACAGAAATTATACTAAGGTAATAACTTTAACAGACAATAAAAAACCTTCAATAGTTTCTGCTAAGTATTTAGTTAATAATTTAAATGATAAAACCTCTAATAAAATTAAAGTAGAATTTGATGAAAATCTTAAAGATTTAACTAATAATATAAATTCTATGAATAATAAAGATAACAATTACCTAGAGAATTTGCAAAATAGTTTAAAAGATGATTTAAATGTTCAAATTAATGGTTCTAATCTTACTATTAATAGTATTGATGATGAAATTATAGGTGATAATTTTTTAGAAATCACTCTTAATGAAAATATTTCTGTAAATCAAAATGGAATAGTATCTATTGTGCCTATAGGTAATAAAAATGAAGAAATATATATAAAAGATAGAGCTGGAAATATAGCAGCTATAACTTCAGGAAAGTTAGAAGGAAAGGTTTTAAAAAATTAATTTTATAAATTAAAAAGTGCAGATAACTTCTATTAAATTTAAGGTTATCTGCACTTTATTTATATAGATAATAAGATATTATATTATTAAAATTTTCTTTTAATGTTTAATCTAAAATAGAATTATTTATCATCTTTAAATTCTAATTTTATTATATAATATTACATATTCATTAAAATATATTGTAATTTATTTTTATATTAAATAATATTATTGTTGATCTTTTAAGCTAATTGTTATTTTACAATTTCTAAGTTCTTCTAAAGTAGCTGGAGTATCTTTTTTAGTTATTTCTATAGGAACTACTGTTACTCCATTTTCTTCTCCTTGAATCTTGTCTATCATTTTGACAAGTCTTGCAGCTCCGATTCCTTGAGGTGTCATAACAAGCTCTATTTTATTTAATTCTCTTGGCTTACTTGTTGTGTTGAATATGTACATTGGAATAATTCCTTTGTCTTCTCTTTCAAACAAATTTCCAGCCTCTATAGTGAAGGTATCTTTTTCTAAAGGAGATGTTTTTTCTACATATTCTTCAATAACTTTTCTTTCAAAATCATTAAAGGAATTATCTACTTTTTTCAAAGATGGTTTTGAAGTTTCTATAGCTTTTATGTTATCTAAGAAGATTATGCTATATCCTCTTATAGTTTCTTTTGCTAATTCTTCTGTCATTGGAAACTTTAATATTATTGGAATAGCTTCATGATCTTTTATTAATCCTAACTTATTTAAATCAGGTTGAATTTTTGATTTAACTTCTCCCTTAGAAGTTAAGGCTATTGGTATATTTGTTAGGTTTACTGGTAATTTAACTGTACTTCTTATAATAACACAAGCTTCATAACAGTCTTCATGTTTATATAAATATATAGGATTTATTTTTAATGTATTTGGTTTCATATCAGGAAGTTTTTTAAGTTCTTTTTCTATTATTTTAGCTTGCATCTTACTAAATTTAAATTCATCACTTATATGTAAATTAAATTTATGACTCATAACTAAACTCCTTTCAGTTTCACTTTTATAATGATTATTATATCATAAAGCTATTAAATTTCTAATATTAAAGAAAAATCTTTTGATTTGATAATATTTTAAAAGAATAATTAATTTGCCTTTTATAAAATAAATAATTTTAATAATAATTTATTGTTAATATTTTGTATGTTTCTATTTAGTTAAAAGTGTTCTTAAATATAAGAACATTTAAAGATAAATTATATTTGGCTTTAGATATTAGCTTTGTTTATACTATTTATATAAATATTCAAAATTACTTAAATATCTATTTAGGAGGATAATATGGAGTTTTTAAGAGTTATTTCTATAATTATGGTAGTTGTTATACATGTAGCTGCTCCTATATTTTATAAAAATATCAATATATTAGGTAATAGATTTATATTAGTTGATATATTGGATAGCTTTTCAAGAGTATCTGTCCCTATATTTTTATTTATAAGTGGAAGATACTTAGTAGGAAAGAAGGAAAGGATAAAAGATTTTTATAAAAAGAGAATGAAAAGGATTGGTCCAGCTTTTATATTTTTTACTATAATATATGCTTTTCTTAATTACTATATGTTTAGAGATATTAATAGATTGATTAAGGATATTTTTAAAGGGGATACCTATTATCAAATGTGGTATCTATATATGATAACTGTTTTGTATTTAGTTACTCCAGCTATATGGTTTTTTAGAGATAAGGGAAAGAGGTATCTAAATATAATTAGTATTATTTCTTTATCAATTGGAATTATACAATGTTTTTTAAAGATAGAAGTTTTATGGTGTTTTCAGTTTAGTTATTATATTGGATATTATATATTAGGCTATACTCTTAAAGATATTAAAATAATAAAATTAAAAAGATATATATGCTTTTTAGGATACTTTTTACTATCTATAGTTACTGCTTATTTAACATATAAAACTTGCAATACAAATTATAAGTTATGCTTTTTTAATTACTTAAGTCCTTTTACTATATTAGCATCTATTTTATTTTATATTACTTTTAAAGATGTAAATATTAAATATAATAAGTTTATTAATTTTATATCTAAGGAATCTTTTGGTATATATTTAATACATCCACTTATTTTATATGTGATAGATAAATACATAATTATAAATAATATATTTTTTAACATATCTTTTAGATTTATTTTATGTTTTCTTATATCCTTAATTATAATTTTTTTTACAAAAATAGTATTAAATCTAAAAAAATCCTTAATATTTTAAAAATCTAATTGCAAAAAGATATTAAAATAATAATAACTTAAAATTTATGTCGAAAATATTATAAAAATATATTTAACTGTGTACAAATTACTAAAAAAAGTATATAATTATAATAAAATTATGCAATGTACTTAAAAAATTCAAAATAAATTACATTAAAATGTAATAATGAATCGAATGTTATCATTTTTGTAATTTTATAGTACATTTTTAAAATTACATATTATTAGGGGGAAACATGAGTAAAAAAGTAAAAAAAATTATAACGATGGTATCGGCTTTTGCTATAGTAGCTAATTTTTTGGTAGGTTCTTCTATTGCTAAAGCAGCAAGTAATGATGTGGAGGATTGGATAAACTCTGCAGTAACTCAGAAGACTTTTTACCATTATAATATGGCTTATGCTAAGGCACTAAAAATTGAAGATCCATATAAGAGGGATCAATATTTAAACAAACTTATTCCAGTTGTTAATGATGTATGGAATAATGAAATTGGGGTTTTTGTTAAGGATTTAGAAGAGCTTACAAAGAGTAAAAGTGCAAGACTTTATGATGATTTAGAAGCGAGAATGAATAAGTCTACATTAAATAATGTAGATAAACAATATCTTTTAAATGAACTTTGTACATGGGGAAGAAAACTTATTTGGAGTGATGATTATAGATTAGCATTAGATTCATTACTTTTAGCTTGGCAAAGTAAATCAAATATTGATATAGAAAATGCTGATAAACTTATAGAAAATATAGAAAATCCTTTAAATAAGGAATACTTAAAAGATGAGCTACAAAAAATAAAGAATATAGCATATGTAGATGCTAAAGAAGTTGAAGAAAATAAAGTTAAACCTAAAGAAAATTTAGATTTAATAGAAGAGAATAATAAAAAAGATTTAGTAGAGAAGAAAGAAGAAATAAAAGAAAAAGATTTAAATAAAGATAAACAGGATAAAGAAGAATCAAAAAGAAAAGACTTAAACAAAGGTATAGTAGAAAATAATAAAGGGTCACAAATAGGTTTACAAGACAAAAAAGAAGAACCTAAAAAAGAAATAAAAAAAGAAAATAACATAAATGAAAATAGAATACATGAAGATAAACATGATTCTAATGAAGATAAAGAACCTATAGATGTTTTAGAAAAGAAAGAAAAAGAAGAGGAAAAGGAAGTAGAGAAGGTAAAAGACAATCAAGTAGAGGATGAAAGAAATATAGAAAATCCAATTGATGATAAAGCCCAAATAGAAGAAGAACACAAAGCTCAAGATGATGAATTAGAGGAAGAAAAAGAAGTTAATGAAGAGCGTTTCGAAGACTATTATTATGGCAATAAAAAAGGTGAAGATACTTTTATAGTTAATGATGAAAATCAAGATATAACCATAAATAAAAAAGATTATAAAGGAAGTCTTACTATACATTCTAAAGGACATAATGTCAATTTAGATGGAGTTAGGGTAAATGGCGATCTTATTATAGAAGCTAACGGAGGAAATGAACAAATAACATTATCTAATATAAAAAGCAATGGATGTGTTCGTGTTAGAAATTGTGGCGCTAGTTTTAATGGTGAAAATTTAGAAGTAAGTAGCTTAATTTTAAGTAATAGAAGTACTAATATAGATTCTAATATAAATATAAATAATATTTATTGTAGAACTTTAGAATTAATATTTGAAGATGGACAACCTAATGTTACCCTTGGAGGAGATAATAATGATATTGAAGCTTTAGGTATATTTAGTCCAGCTAAAATACAATCAAATATTAATGAAGGCTTTATAAGAGAGATACAAGTTGATATAAATAAAAATGTAAAAAGAGAAAAAAATGTAGAGATAAAAGGGGATGTTAATCATTCAATGCTTCAAACATATAGAGTAGATAAATTATCCTTAGAAGGTATTTTTGGAATACTAAAAGTATCTGAAAAGACTATAGTAGATATAAAATCACCTTCTTCTTTTGATATCTTAGATATAGACAGTGAAGGTGTAGATTTAAAATCAGATAATGGAGATATAGTAAGCTTTTTAACAAATAATGTTAAAGATATTTTCATTAAAGAAGGAATTGTAAATGATTCTGCATCTCAAGCTAAAAATATTTTAGAAAACAATCGTCATTATGATGAAGACTAAATAAATAATAAACTATTAAATAATAAGGCTATCTTTAACTATAGAAATAATTTCTGTAATTAAAGATAGTTTTTTATTTTATATAGAATTTAACAAGTAATATTTATTTAAATATAACAAAAATAATTGAAGAAATATGTATTTATTTACGATAAGTAATGAGAAATCGAATTTAAAAAATAACATAGGTAATCTTAACATTAACATAGTAAACTTCAAATAAATTAAATTGAATTTTAAAAAAATTATATAAAATTTAGAAAAATAATATATTGGATAATAGTATAAAAATATCAATTAAAGATTATTTTTTATAGTTTTTAGGATATTTAATATAAATTTAAGGAGGATTAAAATGAGTAAAAGTGCTAGAAAATTAATAACTATGATTACAGCCTTTTCCATAGCGGCAAACTTTTTAATAAGTACACCTACAGTAAAAGCTGCAAGTAAAAATAATGTAGAGGATTGGATTCATTCTGCATTAACGCAAAAGACTTTTTATCATTATAATATGGCTTATGCTGCTATATTAAAAGTTGATAATATCAGTGAAAGGGACAAGTATCTTTGTGAGTTAGCTCCAGCAGTAAAGGATGTATGGTCTGATGAAATAGGATATTTTGTAAGTGAACTAGATAAATTAAGCAAAAATAAAAGTGCTAAGCTTTATGATGAATTAGAAGCAAAAATAAATAACTCATCATTAAATAATGTAGATAAGCAATATCTTCTAAATGAGCTTTGTACTTGGGGAAGAAAGCTTATTTGGACAGAGGATTATAGAATTGCCCTAGACTCATTACTTGTTACATGGAAAAGCAAATCAGAAAAGGATATAAAAGCTACAAGTGATCTTATAGAAATGATAAAGAATCCTTTAAATAAAGAATATCTACAAGGGGAATTAGAAAAAATTAAGACTATTAAAGAGTCTGATAGTGAAAAAGAAGTACAAGTTGTAGAAGAAACTGAAAATATAGATAACATAGATGAAAAAGATGTAACTTTAGGAAAGAATACATATAAAAAAGATCTTATTATATATACTAAAGGTCACGATGTTCATTTAAATGGAACAAATGTAGATGGAAATTTAATAATTGAAGGTACTGGTGCAGAAAAAGAAGTCAACTTAGATGGTGTAACTGTAAAGGGCGATGTTTTAATAAAGAATTGTGGTAAAAGTTTTAAAATATCTAACTGTAATTTAGGAAATGTTACATTAACAGATAAAGTGTCTGGTGATAAGGAGAATGGTAAATATCCTTTAGTTCGTGGAAATTTCTTAAATATAGAACCAGAAATATACTTAAGTAATAACATAATAAAATATTTAAATATAGATTACATAAAATATGAACCAACAGTTTCTTTTGAGGGAACTAGAACTGCTATTGATATAGTTGATATTAGTAGTGCTACTAGAATTAAGACAAGTATTGTGAACGAAACTGTAAATATAAAAAATTTAAATGTTAATATAAGAGAAACAACTTCAATCAAAAAATCTGTAGATATGTATGGTAACTTTTCACTAACTAAAGTTACTATAATTAATGCAAGTTCTTTAAATATAAATGGAAATTTCAATTATGTAGAAGTTAATAGTGAAACTATAGTTAATATACAAAAAACATCTAAAGTTAAAGATTTAGTTATAAATAATAATGATGTGAAATTAAAAACTGGAGATTCTAATAATACTAAAGATTTAGCAAAAGTTATTGATAAGGTTACAGTAAAAGAAGGAGTTAATAACGAACAAGCTAAAGAAATAAAAAAATTAGAAGATGCTAAAAAGGAAGAAAATAAAAAAGAACCGTCAAAAGTTGAACCTAATAGGAAACATAATGGTAGTTCATCAAAAGACAAAGTAGAACCTAAGCCAAATCCAGAAAAAGTTGAAGAAAAGAAGGATGAAGTTAAAAAGGACGAAAAACCAAAGGAAAATCCAGTAGTAAAACCAAAAGATGAACCTAAACCAGTTGTAAAGCCTGAAGAAGTTAAACCAAAAGAAGATCCTGTGGTAAAACCAGAAAATCCAAAAACAAAGGAAGATGAAAAGGTAGACTCAAATAAACCTAAGCCATCAGAAAAACCACAAGAATCTGAAGGTGAAAAGAAGAATACAGAACCATCAGTATTAAATGAAGTGCCTGTAATTGAAGCTAAAGATGTGGAAATAAATGAAGGCGATATATTTAACGAAAAGTCTGGATTAATAAAAGCTATAGATAAAGAAGATAAGGATTTAACATCTAAGGTAACAGTTAAAGAAAATACAGTAAATGCAAAAAAAGCTGGAGTTTATAAAGTTGTTTATGAAGTAAAAGATAGCAAGGGAGCAGCAGTAACCAAAGAAATAAAAGTTACAGTAAAAGAAGCTCCTAAAAAAGAAGATAAAGATACTTCATTAGATATAACTGATAAAAAAGATAGTGATACTTCAAAAGAAGATGATTTAAATAAAACTAAGCCATCAGTAGAGCCAGAAGATTCAGTTAAAGAAAAGGATAAGGTTTCTTCTGAAACTAATCCAGTATCACCAGAAAAGGATAAAGAAAAAGAAGATGTTTCTTCAACTCCTTCAGACAAAGATAAGATAAAAACTGAAGATGGTAAGGATACTAGTATAGAAGATAAAAAGGAAGAAAAGCCAGATACTGTAGAACCTAAAAAGGATGAAGTAATTCCTTCAGTATTAAATGAAGTTCCAGTAATTGAAGCTAAAGATGTAGAAATAAAAGAAGGAGATACTTTTGATGAAAAGTCTGGATTAATAAAAGCTACAGATAAAGAAGATAAGGATTTAACATCTAAAGTAACAGTTAAAGAAAACACAGTAAATGCAAAAAAAGCTGGAGTTTATAAGGTTGTTTACGAAGTAAAAGATAGCAAAGGAGCAGCAGTAACAAAGGAAATAAAGGTTACAGTAAAGGCTGTAGTAAAACCAACATTATTAAATGAAGTGCCAGTAATTGAAGCTAAGGATGTAGAAATAGAACAAGGAGATAACTTCAATGAAAAATCTGGACTAATAAGTGCAACAGATAAAGAAGATAAGGACTTAACATCTAAAGTAACAGTTAAAGAAAATACAGTAAATTCAAAAGAGGCTGGAGTTTATAAGGTTGTTTACGAAGTAAAAGATAGTAATGGAGCAACAGTGACAAAGGAAATAAAAGTTACAGTAAATGCAAAAAATGAAGTTCCAGTGATTGAGGCTAAAGATGTAGAAATAAAAGAAGGAGATGCTTTTGATGAAAAGGCTGGACTAATAAGTGCAACAGATAAAGAAGATAAGGACCTAACATCTAAAGTAACAGTTAAAGAAAATACAGTAAATGCAAAAAAAGCTGGAGTTTATAAGGTCGTTTATGAAGTAAAGGATAGCAAGGGAGCAATAGTAACAAAAGAAATAAAAGTTACAGTAAAAGCTAAAACTCCAAATGGACCTATAGTTATAAATTCAGAATCAGAATTTTATAATGCTTTAAAAGAAGGATTAGAAAGATTTGATGATAAAATAATATTAAAAGTTACTAATTATAATTCTAAAACATACGATTTAAATATTATAAATAAGATACTTATAGAAAATCCAACAATATCTTATGGATACAATGGATGTAGTGCTAGTATACAAGGTTATCCAGGTAGCGCAGAACAAACATTAACTATAAGTGTAAAATATGCTAAAGATAAAGATACAATGATTAGACATAAAAGAGAGGCAGAGGCAGAAGCGGATAGAGTTATTGCAAAAGTAATAAAGCCAGGTATGAATGATTTTCAAAAGGAATTAGCATTACACGATTATTTAGTTGAAAGTGCAGAATATGATACAGCTCATGTAAATGATAAGCCAGTTCGTCCAGAAGATCATAATCCATATGGAATTTTGGTAGAAAAAACTGGTGTATGTGAAAGTTATGCAAAAGCATTTTCTTTATTATTAAATAAAGCAAGAATAGAAAATAAATATGTTACAGGATATGGATCTCATGGTGATGGTACAGGAGAAAGACATGGATGGTCAATGGTTAAACTTGATGGTGAATGGTACTGTGTAGATGTTACTTGGGATGATCCAATTTACTCAGGTCATACAAAACCAATGTTACCAATATCACATAAATACTTTAACTTAACAGATGCAGAAATGGGAAAAGATCATAGAATAGAAGCAGAACCTGGAGTTACATATCCAAGTGCTACAGGAACTAAATATTCATTTACAAATATGATAGAAAATATAGAAGAAAAAGATGATGAGGGAAATGTATTTAAAGCTGTAAAATCTTTAGAAGAACTAGACAATCTTTTAAGAGAAGCTTTAAATTCTAGAAAAGGGACTTTAAGTATTAAACAAGTAGGAATGAATATGAGTCAACAAGAACTTATTAATGAATCAGGTAAAATTGCAAGAGAATTAAATTTAAGAGTATCATTAGGAATAAAGTCAATGAATGATGGTAAATATGCACAATATAGCTTTAAATTCTAATTAAAAAAAGGAGTTATCTCAACTTTGAGATAACTCTTTTTATTTAAAATTTAATTTTTAATAAGTTCCCTTAATGTAGCATTAACAGCTATATCCTTAGCTAAAGGAGCATAGTGAGTATCAGAAGAATAATATAACTTAGCACTTGGATTTTTCTTTAATTCTTCTTTATATAGGCTATATATATCAGGAGCTTTTACCCCTTTTTCATTTAAAGCCTTGGTAAGCCTTGGAATAAAATTATCATATTGCATAGGATACATAGCATTTTCACAATATAAAGAATATTTATTTGGAATTATTAAGAAAATTAAATCTATATTATATTTTTCTTTTAATTGATTTTTTAAGTAATTTATATTATTTGCTACTTCATTTATAAGAGCATCATCTTTTTGCTTTTTTGCAAAATTAGTTTCTTCATAATAGTAAAGATTTTTTGGATTATTTGAATATGTACCTATTCTTGAATCTAATTCATCGTATAAAGAAAATCTAAAAGTTTTTCCTAATTTATAAAATGGCTCAGTGAAAACAGAATTATATGCAAAGTACTCTAAATTACTTTGAGGTAAAAATTCTCTTACTGGATTTAAAAATTTTGCTAATTTTATATTTAAAGGATCTTCTTTATTTATTGGTATATTAGTATCATTAGGAACAATTTTTTCTTTAACATTTGTAAAGTCTTCAGTATAACGAACACTTCTTTCTATAACATATCTTTCTACAGATTCTAAGATTAGTATTTTTTCTTTCCCTTTTATGTAATTTGTTTCTTCAAAATATTGAAGTGGATTATCATTATAAGTTTGAAAAACTTGTCTATTTAAATTATATAGACTCTCTTTTGATTTTTCCTCTAAAAGGTCTGGAAATATAGGGCTATCATAATTAGCTGTAAAGAAAGAATCACCCATTGTTATAAGTTTTGCATCTCCTAAGGAGTTTGTTTCTGGTTTTATAGGTGTAAGGGAGATATTTTCTTTAAAATTATCCAATTTACTAAATCCATATAAATCTCCATGATAGTAGTTTGAAAAAGATGCACTTAGAAAGTGCCTTCCAAAATCTTTAAAATGAACACATATAAATATGAATGAAAATACAACTACTAATGAGGAAATTATTAATTTTTTTAATATACTTTTCATTTTTTCCCCTCCTTAGAAGTTAAAGTATATAAAGCTACTTTCACTTGGATTTCCTAAACATAATATTCCTAATAACATAATTGTATAAATAATTATATTTACTATTAGTGGAAGCTTTATAGATTTTTCTTTTATATAATCAAGTATAAATATAAATATTATAAGTATAAAAAATGTTATCAGTTGTTTTGAAGTTATTATATTTAATAAGTAATGTAAATTTAATGGTTTTATATGTCTAAAAAGATTTTTACAAATATATAAACCATCACTCATAGTATTTGCTCTAAAGAAAATCCATGCAAAGTTTGCTAATAAATAAGTAATTATTATTTGTATTAATTTTGGAGCTGATTTTTTATTCGGAAAAAGTTTATGAATCACTAAAGAAAAGCTTTGATAAAATCCATGTAAAAATCCCCAAAGAATAAAGGTCCAGTTGGCTCCGTGCCATAGACCACTAACGGTAAATACAACAAGTCTATTAAAACATCCTCTTAAAGTAGAAACTTTTTTTCCTCCTAAAGGAATATATACATAATCTCTAAACCAAAAGGATAAAGATATATGCCATCTTCTCCAAAATTCTCTTATGCTTTTTGAAAAATAAGGATTATTAAAGTTGTCCATAATTTTTAATCCAAGCATTTGAGAGAAGCCCTTTGCCATTAAGCTATATCCATTAAAATCTGTATAAAGCTGAAGTCCAAATAATAATGTAGCCAAGATTAATGGATAACCTTTATATTGGGAAGGATTATTATAAATAGCATCTACAAAAACGCCAAATTTATCTGCTACTGCAACTTTTAAAAATAAACCTTCTATAACTAGCTTTAGCCCATCAAAAACTAAATCAAAATTTAAAGTGATTTTCTTTTTTAATTGGGGAAGAAAATCTATAGCTCTTTCTATAGGACCAGAAAGAATAGTTCCAAAAAAGCTTACGAAAATAAGAAGATGGCCTAGGTGCTTTTCGGCCTTTAATTTCCCCTTATAAACATCTACCAAATAAGATATAACTTGAAGAGTATAAAAACTTATACCTATAGGTGCTATTAATGTTTTTATTTTATTATCTATAGTAAATCCTAAGCTTTTTAAAAGAAAGTTTGAGTATTTAAAATAAATAAGAACAAATAAAAATGATAAAATACTTATACCAGTAAATATTTTTTTATATTTAGGATTTTTGATTTTTTCTATAATTATTGCTGCTATATATGTACTAATAGATGTAATAAGTATTGTTAACACATGACTTGGCATAGCAATTATATAAAAATAATAGTTAAATAAAAGTAATAATACCCATTTCCATTTTTTACTTATATAATATAAAGGAAAAAACGTGAAGAATATAGTAAAAAACATCATAGAGTTTAAAGTCAATAAAATCACTCCTTTTCTTCAAATACTTCTGATTTTATCATAATATAACCTTTATATCTATAAAAGACTATTATCTTTAATTTTTGCTTATATAGTTTAAAAAATATGGATTTTATAAATTTACTTATAGATTAAATTAATATTATTTCTAAAAAAAAACAATATATGATAAAATAAATATAGATTTTTTATAAAAATATAAAGAAAATACAAATAATAAGGAGAGTAATTATGAAGTTTAATAAGTGGGATTTACTTATTATGATTCCTTTTTTGTTTCCTTTAACTTTAATGGAAAACTATAAGTTTTTTTACATACCCTTTTTTATAATACTTTTAAAGAACATATATCTTTGTTATAAAAAGTCTATAAGTATAGAGGAACTTTTAATAGTTATGGCTATTTATTCTATACTTATAAGTGACAACTTTATTATAATTGGTTTTGTAGGACTTTTAGGAATTTATTATTTTATACAAATAATATTGAAAAAGAGAAAATTAGATTTTAAAGATAAAACCTTTACTAGAATGATAATTATATTAGGAATTTATTTGGTTTTTAATATTATAGTTAACAGAGTTCCTCTTCCTAATGTAATTTTATTTTTTATGTATAATATAGTTTTTATGGCTATACCAGTAATGTTTAAATTTTTAGATGTAGACTGTTATAAAACAATAGATAAAACTATTAATACAGCACTAATTTCTCAAATGATAGCAGTAGTTTTAGTTGTAATTTTAAATTTTGGTGTAGTTTTATCTAATCTCTTCGGAGATTGGTCTATAGGAACTTTAGGAGTTAGCCAAGGAGTTCAACTTTTCAATTTATTTATTTTTGGATCTATTAAGTTTTTTGCATATTTTAATAAAACTAAAGAAAAAAAATATCTTGGAGGGTTTATAATCTGTGTACTTTTTTCTTTAAGTACAGTAACTTTAGCTAATACTATGTTATTCTTTTTAGCTTTAGGTATATATGTTATATTATTTATTTCATCACCTAAATTTAAAATTTTATTTTTAGGAATAATAGTAGCATTAGTTGGAACCTTTTGGTTTACTTCTCACCCTTGGGTTAGAGAACAGATGAAAGACACACTTTTTAATTCAGAATTTAGAAATGAAAGAATAAAGAAATTAAAAACTTATGAAGATACATATATTAAGCTTCCTCAAAAAGACCTAAAGGCAGCAGCTATAGGAGTTGGAGCAGGATATTATTCATCAAGATCTGCATTAACAGTTAGTGGATATTACACTACTTGGTATAATAAGGACAGGTTTCCTACATACGTTAATAAATATGCTAGAAAATATATAAGACCTAGAATATATCAAAGAATGGGACTTTCTATAGTAGATCAACCAACTTCTCAGTATATATCTATTATGGGAGAGTTTGGATATATAGGAGTTATACTTTTTGCAGTAGCTTTAATATTACTTTTATTTAAGAGTAATAGATATAACGGACTAACATTAATTTATTTTGCTATAACTTTAAGCTTAGATAATTATATGGAGTATCCTAAAATTGCACTTATGTTTTGGATTACATATTTTTTAATAGAGCAAACGGGGTGTTTTAATGAGTAAGATATATTTTTTAAATTGGCATAATAATCACAAAGGAAATTATGGCCCTACTCAAATTTTTAATAATTTAACTAAGAATTTAGAAAAGGACAAAGATATAGAAATTCTTTGTCCTGAAACTTTTAATGGTAGTTTTAATGACTTGATTAAGGAGATATTTTTTAAATATTTACCTAAAAAAGATAAATCTATTTTTGTGGTAAATGGAGAAGGTTTAAAATTGCCTTTTTTTATGCTTTTATTTTCTAAAATTTTTAGAAAACATGAATACTTCTTAATGTATCATGGACTAAGGGAGGAAGAGGATAAATATAGTGGTATATCATCACCTAAATATTATTATTTAGAAAGAAATATATTGAAAAATTTTCCAAATATTATTTGTGTGTCTTCATTCTTAAGGAATTTAATTATTTCAAGATGCAAAAGAAGTAAGAAGACATATGTAATAAATAGTGGAGTAAATTATAGTTCTATAGATAAAAAATCTTTAGAGGATAATCATGATATTAAATTAACTAAAGAATTTAAATTTATAATTTCTGGTGGAATAAAAAAGGTAAAAGGAATAGATAAAGCTATAAATATGATAAAAGCTATAAATTCTTCTCAAAATGAATTTATAGCTATATTAGATATTTATGGTGGATATGATGATGAGGCTTACTATAAAGATATATTAAACTCTATAGATAAAAATAGTTATATAAACTATAAAGGAGAGGTACCTAAAGAGATAATTAATTCCTTATATAAAGATTATGATTTTTTAGTGGCTTTATCCAACTTTGATAGTTATAATATGACTGTTTTAGAGAGTGTATCTTCTGGAACACCAGTAATTATTTCTGACAATATTGGAGCTTGCGATGTTATAAAAGATAATAATTTAGGTTGTATATTAAAATCTTCAGATATTACTTCTGAAAACTTTGTAGATATTATAAATTTATTACAAGAAATATACAGAAATAAAGATAAATATAGTATAATGATTAATGAATGTTTAAAGGCTGGTAAAAAATACGACTGGAATATAGTTAAAAATAGTTACATAAATCTATTCACAAAGGTTAAGGAAGGAAGGTAAATTTTGATTAACATATTATATCTACATGTAGGCGCTGAATTATATGGTGCTGATGTTATTCTTTTAGAGCTTGTTAAGAATCTAGACAAAACTAAATATAAACCTTATGTAGTACTTCCTTGTGATGGCCCTTTAGCTGTTAAAATGAGAGAAAATGGGATAGATGTTTCTATTATTAATTATCCTATATTAAGAAGGCAATATTTTAACTTAAAGGGTATATTTCAGTATATGAGAGAGTTTAGGTCTTCTATAAAGAAGCTAGAAAAATTTTGCAAGGAAAAGAATATAAATTTAATTCATAGCAATACTGTTGCTGTACTTGAAGGAGCTTCTTTATGGAAAAAGTTAAAAATAAAACATATTTGGCATGTTCATGAAATGTTAGATAAACCTAAAATTATATATAAAGCTTTAGGCAAGATAATGTCAAAAAGATGTGATAAGGTGTTGGTAGTATCCAATGCAGTTAAAAATCATTGGGAAAAGACAGGATATTTTAAAGACGAAATTTTTGAAGTTATACATAACGGAATTGATTTAAATAAATTTAATCCTAATAACGATATCAATTATCTAAAAAAAGAATTTAAAATAAAGGATAATGAAAAAGTTGTAGGATTTATAGGTAGGATAAATGCTATAAAGGGTCAAGAGGTTTTCTTTAAAGCAATGGAAGAGGTTATGAGAAATACATATAATGTAAAAGCATTAATTGTAGGGGATGCTTTTGAAGGGCAAGAATGGAGAGTTAAGGATTTAAAAGAAAAGATAAATAATAGCGAATTTAAAGATAGATTTATTTATTCGTCTTTTAGAACAGATAATGCAAATATTCATTGTCTTTTAGATGTATTTGTACTTTCATCTATATCTTATGATTCTTTTCCTACAGTAGTTTTAGAAGCAATGGCTTCTAAAAATCCTGTGGTATCCTTTAAAAGCGGAGGAGTTACAGAGATGATAACTCATGGTAAAACTGGATACTTTGCAGAGTTTGGAGATAAAGATGACCTTGCAAATTATATATATAAGTTAGTAACTAATGATGATCTTCGAAAAAATATGGGTGAAGCGGCTTATAAGGTTGTAACTGACAATTTTACTTCACAAATATTTAAAGAAAGAATACACGATTTTTATTATAAATTAATGAGTAGGAGTGAAAAGAGTGAGTCTAGTAGATAAGATTTTTGGAGACTACAGTAAGAAAGAAGTTAAAAAAGTAGAAAAAATAGCAGACAAAATAATAGCCTTAGATGAAAAGATTTCTGTTTTATCTGATGAGGAACTTAGAGGTAAAACTGATGAATTTAAAAATAGACTTAAAAATGGAGAAACTTTAGAAGATATTTTAGTTGAAGCTTATGCGGTTTTAAGAGAAGCTTCTTTTAGAGTATTAGGAATGAAACATTATAAGGTTCAGCTAATAGGAGGGATTGTACTTCACCAAGGAAGAATAGCGGAAATGAAAACTGGTGAGGGAAAAACTTTAGTAGCTACATTACCAACATATTTAAATGGATTAACAGGAAAGGGTTCACATGTAATAACTGTTAATGACTATCTAGCTGAAAGAGATAGAAATCAAATGAATAAAGTATATGAATTTTTAGGATTAACTTCTGGTGTTATACTTCAAGGTATGGAGCCTGGTGAAAGAAGAGATAATTATAATTGTGATATAACTTACGGAACTAATTCAGAATTCGGATTTGACTATTTAAGAGATAATATGGTTCAAAGTATGGAAGAAAAAGTCCAAAGGGGACTTAATTTTTGTGTTATAGATGAAGTTGATTCAATACTTATAGATGAAGCTAGAACTCCTCTTATAATATCAGGTGCTGGAAAGCAAGTTTCAAAGCTTTATAATATAGCAGATTATTTTGTAAAAGGATTAAGGGAAGAAGAGGATTTTACAATTGATGAAAAGGCTAAGGTTTGTCTGTTAACAGAACAAGGCGTTGAGAAAGCAGAAAAATATTATAAAATAGAAAATTATTCTGACTTAGAAAACTTTGATATACAGCATTATACTTTCCAAGCCCTTAAGGCTAATTATGTAATGAGACGTGAAAAAGATTATATAATAAAGGAAGGTAAAGTTTTTATAGTTGACGAGTTTACTGGTAGAGTAATGGATGGTAGAAGATTTTCAGATGGACTTCATGAAGCTATTGAAGCTAAAGAAGGAGTTAAAATTGAAGGTCAAAACCAAACTATGGCAACTATAACTTATCAAAATTTCTTTAAAATGTATAATAAGATGTCTGGAATGACTGGTACTGGTTATTCAGAAGAAAAAGAATTTAGAGATATTTATGATGTAGATGTTGTGGTAATTCCAACAAATAAACCTATTGCAAGAATAGATAGAGATGATATAGTTTATCAAACAGAATATGAAAAGTTTAATGCAGTAGTTAAAGATATAATAGAAACAAATAAAAAAGGACAACCAGTTTTAGTAGGTACATCTTCAGTAGAAAAATCAGAAACATTATCATTTATGTTAAAAAGGGAAGGAATAACTCACCAAGTATTAAATGCTAAGCATCATGCAAAGGAAGCTGAAATTGTTGCTAGGGCAGGACAAAAAGGTGCAGTTACAATAGCTACTAATATGGCAGGTAGAGGTACAGATATAATTTTAGGTGAAGGAGTTAAAAAGCTAGGTGGACTTAAAGTTATAGGTACTGATAGACATGACTCTGTAAGAATTGATAATCAGTTAAGAGGTCGTTCAGGACGTCAAGGGGATGTAGGCGAGTCTGTTTTTTATGTTTCATTAGAAGATGAGATAGTTCAGCTTCATGCACCAGAAAAATATAAGAATTTAATTGAAAAATATGAAGGTGAAGAAGATAAACCTGTAAATGAAAACTTTGCAAAAAAGGTTGCAAGAATTGCACAGAGTAATGTAGAGGTAGATAATCTTGAAGCAAGAAAAAATCTTATAAAATTTGATAATGTAATAAATAGGCAAAGGGAAGTAATTTATAGCCAAAGAGACAGAATATTAGAGGGAATAGATGGTTATGATCAACTAATTCAAATGGCAGATGGTGTAATAGAAACTTCTGTTATTAAGCATTTAGATGATTCAGTTTATGATTATAATGAAGAAGAATACACTAAAGTTTTAAATAAAATGATAGAGTATTTCCAAAATATGTTCTTATTAAATTTAGATGTTGATATAAAGGATTTAAAAAATATGGCAAGAGAAGATGTCATAGAAGAATATAAAAAGGAATTCCTAAAAAGTGTAGATGAGAAGAAAGAAATTTTAGGAGAAGGATTTAATGATTTAGTTAAGAACGTAATGCTTAAAGTTGTTGATAGTAATTGGATAAATCATTTAGATAGAATGGAAAATTTAAAACAATATATTGTTTTAAGAAGCTACAAACAACAAGATCCTGTTAGTTCTTATCAATTAGAAGGGTCAGAGCTTTTCTTTGAAACTATAGATAATATTAAGTTTGATATAGTAAAATATTTTTCTAATATTAGAATTAAAAATGAGTAGTTTCACAGTATAGAATTTTAATTTTAAATTGAAGGAGTTTTTTGTGATGAAAAATATTTTATATTTACATGCAGGTGCGGAACTGTATGGAGCTGATATAGTGCTTTTACAACTTATGAAAAATTTAGATAAATCTAAATACAAACTTCATATAATTCTTCCTTGTGATGGACCTTTAGTAGATAAGATGAAAGAAATAGGAGCAAAGGTTAAGGTTCTTCCTTATCCTATATTAAGAAGAAAGTATTTTAATCCTAAAGGTATTTTTCAATATGCTAAAGAATATAGAGAAAAAAATAAAATACTATTGAAATACTGTAGGGATAATAATATAGAAATAATACATTCTAATACTATGGCGGTTTTAGAAGGTGGATATTTAAAAAAGAAATTAAATATATTTAACGTTTGGCATATACATGAAATAATTACAAAGCCTAAATTTGTAAATAAGGTTTTATGCAATATAATTTCTAAAAGAGCTGATAGAGTAGTTGCAGTTTCTAATGCTGTTAGAAATCACTTATTAAATACAGGCTATTTTAAAAAAACTCCAGTAGATGTTATATATAACGGAGTAGATAATACTGTTTTTAATGAGAATAATGAAACAGAGTATCTTAGAGAATATTATAATATAAAAGATGATGAAATAGTTGTTGGAATGATTGGAAGAGTTAATTCATGGAAAGGTCAAGGAAGTTTTTTAGAAGCTGTAAATAAGATTCTCCCTAAATATCCAAAGGTTAAAGCTATGATGGTAGGTGGAGTCTTTGAAGGTGAAGAGTGGAGAATGGAAAATCTTAAAAAAGCTGTTAATGAAAGTCCTTGTAAAGATAGAATTATAGTAGATGATTATAGAAAAGATAGTAAAAATCTTCATTGTTTATTTGATGTATTTGTATTACCATCTACATCACCAGATCCTCTTCCTACAGTTGTCTTAGAAGCTATGGCGTCAGGAAAACCAGTAGTTGGATACAAACATGGTGGAGTTACAGAAATGGTTAAAGAAAACTTTAATGGTTTTTTTGCAGATGTTAATAATCCAGAGGACTTAGCTTCTCAAATAGAAGTGTTACTTAAAGACTCTGATCTTAGAAAAAAGATGGGAAAAAATTCTGCTTCAAGACAAAGAAAAGATTTTTCTTTAGTAAGTTATGTTAAAAATTTTGAAAAATTATATGACAAAAAATAGGGAGAAGATTTTATGAAGAACGTTTTTATTATAGGATCAAAGGGGATACCTGCAAATTATGGTGGCTTTGAAACTTTTGTTCATAAGCTTACTGAATATAAAAAAAGTGATGATATAAAATACCATGTAGCTTGTATGAGCGACAATGATAATGAATTTGAATTTAATGGAGCTCGTTGTTTTAATGTTAAAACTCCCAATATAGGTCCTGCAAAAGCTGTTTATTATGATATAGCAGCTATGAAAAAAGTTATGAAATATGTTAAGAAAAATAATATACAAGATAGTATTTTGTATATTTTAGCTTGTAGAATAGGACCATTTTTAAATATATATAAAAACAAGTTAAAAAAGTTAGGAATTAAAGTTTTTATAAATCCAGATGGTCATGAATGGAAAAGAAGCAAATGGAATGATGCTATTAAAGCTTATTGGAAGTATTCAGAGAAATTAATGATAAAAAATGGTGATTACATAGTTTGTGATTCTATAGGTATAGAAAAATATATAAATGATGAGTATAAAATATACTCACCAAAAACTACTTTTATAGCTTATGGAGCAGATGTGAATGAAAATGCTATTTCAAATGAAGCTTATGAAAAGCTAGAAGCTTGGTATAAAAAGTTTAATATAAGTAAAAATGGTTACTATCTAATAGTGGGAAGATTTGTTCCAGAGAATAACTATGAACTTATGATTAAAGAATTTATGAAATCTGATTCTAAAGAAGACTTAGTTATTATAACTAATGTAGAGCAAAATAGCTTCTATGATAAGCTTAAAGAAAGTGGCTTTGAAAAGGATAGAAGAATAAAGTTTGTAGGAACAGTTTATGATCAAGAAATGTTAGTAGAAATCAGAAGAAATGCATTTGCTTATCTTCATGGTCATGAAGTTGGTGGTACTAATCCATCACTTTTAGAAGCTCTAGCAACTACAAGACTTAATATATTATTAAATGTAGTTTTTAATAAAGAAGTAGGAAAAGATGGTGCTGTTTACTTTGACAAAACAGAAAATAGCTTAAAAAACTTAATATTTGACGTTGAAGGTTATTCTCAAGCTCAGATAAAAGAGCTATCTGAAAAAGCAAAAGATAGAATAAATAAGGAATATTCTTGGGATTATATAGTTAAGAAATATGAAAAATTATTTCTAGATAACTAAGATAGTATTCATTTATATTTTTTATTTATAGATGAGGTGATAAGTTGTCGTTCCTAAAGAATATGTTTAAAAATAATATATTTAAAAATATTATTGTTATTTTGTCTGGAGATTCAGTATCCACTGTGTTAACTTTAGTATGTTTATCTATGCTTATTCGTACAGTAGGATTAGACCAAAATGGTGTACTTATTATGGTACAAACATATTGTTTATTATTTAATGATATATTTAATTTTCAATCCTTTAATGCGATTATTAAATATTTACCTTATGCAATAGATAATAATGATTTAAAAAAAATAAAAGAGTATATATATCAATCCTTCTCCTTAGATGTAGTAACGGCAATTATTGCTACTTTAATGGGATGGATTTGTTTGCCCTTTGTAGCTAAATTTATGCATTGGGATTCTTCTATTATTTTGTATATTAGAATTTATCTTATAACTGTCCTTATGAATTTACAAGGAACAGCCATAGGAATTTTAAGAATATATGGTAGGTTTAATTTAGTTTCATATATAAATGTTGCAATTGGATTTATTAAATTTATTTTCTATTGTATTTGTTTCTTTAAAAAAAGTCCTTTATTTGATTTTCTAATTATAGAAACTTTAGGGGAAGTGCTTAGAAATGTATTTAATCTTATAGCAGCATATAGAATATTAAAATCTTATAATGTGCATAAATTCTATAAAGAAAAATTCACTTTAGACAAAGAGTTTTTTGTATTTAATTTTTATAATAATATTATAGTAACATTAGATTTACCAGTAAATCATATTACTACATTCTTAATTAATAGATACTTAGGATTTGCAGATAACTCAATTTATAAGGTATTCCAAAAGATTGGTGGAATACTTCAAAAAATTTCTGCACCTATAACTCAAGTAGTTTATCCAGAGTTTTGTAAAATGACTTCAAAGAAAAACTATAAAGGTGCAATAAAATTATGCAAGAAGATGTTTATTTATATATTTAGTATAGGCATTGCAACAATAGTATTTGTACTATTTACAAATAAATTATGGTTATGGCTACTTATACCTGATCCTAAAGGATATGTAGGACTTCTTATATTTTATTTAGGAATTAATGTTATAATACATTCCTTTATGGGATTACATCCTCTTTTTATATCTTTAGGATTTATAAAGTACAATGTACCTATAATTGCTATTAGCAATATATTATACCTTTTATATTTCTTTGCTTTAGTTAAATATTTAGGCTTAACTGGTGTTATACTTGCAATAGCAATACAAGCTATTATGGTTATAAGTTTAAAAGTACTAGTTATAAGAAAGAAAAGAGGTATTTTAGTAGGAGGAACAGATGAACTATAAGATTTCAGTAATAGTTCCAGTTTATAATGTTGAGAATTATATAAAAGAATGTTTGGATAGTTTATTTTCTCAAACTTTAGAGGAACTAGAAATAATAATTGTAAATGATGGATCTAAAGATAATAGTTTAACCATTATAGAAGATTTAATAAAAAATAAAAGTAATGTTAAACTTATAAATAAAGAAAATGAAGGATTAGGTGCTGCAAGAAATACAGGATTAAATTATGCTACTGGAGAATATGTTGCTTTTATTGATAGTGATGATTTTGTAAATATTAATATGTTTAAAGATATGTATAATTTAGCCAAAAGGGAAAGTTCTGATATAGTTACTTGTGGAAATATAAGATTTTATGATGGAGATATAATAAAATCAAAAACTTCTAAGGAGTATAAGGTTTATAACAGTGAGGAAGCTTTAAAATTATTTCTTCAAAAGAAGATTATAGAAGGATTTGCAGTAGATAAAATATATAAAAAAAGTTTATTCATAGATAATAATATAAGATACCCTGAGGGAAAATATTATGAAGATATGGAAGCTACAGTAAGATTATTATTTTATGCAAATAAAATTACTACTTTAAATAGTGAGTTTTATTATTATAGACAAAGAGCAGGAGCTATTACAAAGGTTTATAATAAAAAAATGATAGATGACTTTAATGATACAGTGATTAAAGTTAATGAATTTATAGATGAAAAAGAAAAGGTACAAGCTTTTAAAGAAGAGATAGATTCTTATAATATCTTTGCTTGTAACTATAGTTATTTTTTATATACTAAATACTTAAAAAAGAGTTTTTATAATTTAAGGGATAATAATATCTTTACCTTATATAACAAATTAGGTCTTTTAGCAGCTTTATCTAATAAATGTAGTGGCAATGGAGAAAAGATTAAGTTTCTTTTATTAAAATTTAAAATTTTACCATTACTTATAAGAATAAAAGAGATTAAAAATAAATAAGATTGAGGAGATAATATGAAAATAGCTTTTTTCACAAATCATATTAACGAAATCGGTGGAGTTGAAAGAGTAATTTGCAATTTATCTAATTACTTTTGTGATGTTTATAATTATGATGTAGATGTTATTTCTTTTTTTCCTTGTGAGAGAGAAACTCCTGCCTTTAAGTTTAATGACAAAGTAAAATTAATATATTGTAATTATAAAGATGAAAATTGTAATAAGATAACTCTTCATACTAAAAGAATAAAAAAAGTTAGAGAGCTTTTTGAGAATAAAGATTATGATTATATAATAAGTACGAATCCTTTTTTCAATATATATATTTTAAAGAATGATAAATATATAAATTCAAAGGTTATTGCATGCGAACATGGAAAATATGATAGCATAAAAAACTTTTGGAGAAAGTTAACTAAGTATTTTTATAAAAGGGCTTATAAAACAGTTTTTTTATCCAATGAAGAGGTTAAACTTTTTAAGGAAAATAGTAATTTGAAAAATGTAATTTCAATTCCTAATGGAATTGAAATAGATAATGATTTTAAAGAGGATATTAAAAGAGAAAAAGAAATTATTTCTGTAGGTAGATATTGTGAAGAAAAAGCCTTTCATAAGCTTATAGATATATTTTATAAATTATCAAAAAGAAATTCACATTGGACTTTAAAAATTGTTGGAGATGGTGAATTAAAAGCAGATATATCTAAAATGGTGAAAGACTACGGATTAGAAGATAGAGTTAAATTAGTACCTTTTGATACTAATATTAAAAAGTATTATAAAAGAGCGTCTATATTTGCAATGTCATCAATTTCAGAAGGGTTTCCTATGGTATTATTAGAAGCTATGGCAGAGGGGCTACCTTGTATAGCTTTTAATATAAAGGATTGTTTTGAAGATATGATAAAAAACAATGAAAATGGATTTTTAATAGAGCCTTTTAATGAAGAAAAATATGTAGAATCATTAGAGAAAATTATTAATGATGAAAATAAACTAAAAGAATTCTCTTTAAATGCGAAGAAAAATGTTGAAAAATATTCCCTAGGAAATATAGCTGGAATATGGAAAAATTTATTTGAAGATAAGATTGGAGGAGTTTAAGTGAGAAAAGAAAAATTAAATTATTATTTAGTTATGTTTCTAATGTTTTTTACATATGGTCTTATATTTGCAAAGACTGTACATATTAAAGGAGCTATCTACCAAATAAATACTCCTATGCTTGCGACAGGTGTGTTTTTATTGGTTTTTATAATTTTTAATATAAGATATTTAAGAAATTATATTGAATTTTGGATGGATAGAAAGATAGGATTTTTAATAATCTTTATATATATTGTGTATTCTATGATATTACCGTTTGTTATTAATCCTGATTTTGCTTTTCAAACATTTATGAAAATATTACCTTTAATATTATTTATATTTTTATATCCATATCTTATGGAATGTGATTACTTAGATAAGGTTTTAAATTTTATAGCATATATTTTTGTAATAGCTGGTATATTAGCTTTTATAATGTATGCTTTAGGATATTGTGGAGCAGGTTTAAGTTTACATACTGTAGTTAGATTAGTTTCAAAACAAGAAACTTTAAACTCTTTTGGAGAAAAGAGATTATTTTGGATACTTACACATAAATCAAGATATGCAGCATTTTGTATTATAGGAATTATTATAATTTATAAAGATAAGTTAATGCCAAATATAATAAAGTATTTTGGAATTATTATAAATCTTATAGATCTATATTTAGCTAATTCAATGACATATTTAGCAGTGTTTGTAGTTATGACAGTATTATATTTAATATATAGTAAAAGGGAAAATATAAAAGAAAGATTTTCTTATATATTTAAGAACCCTATATCTAAGATAATTTTAGCTATAATTGTCTGTGGAATAATAGCTTTAGGATCCTTTGGATTTGTAAAATATCTAGGAGAAAAAAGAGATGTTTTAACAATAGGACATAGAACAGATATATGGAAGGCAACTTTAAGAGAAATTGGTAAACATCCAGAAGGAATAATAAAAATGCCAGATGATCCTTGGATTAGAACTGAAAAGTTTCAAGATTATGTTAAATTTACGAATGGACATAATATATTCTTTAATGAAGCTATTTTAAATGGAGTTGCAGGAGCTATACTATATGGAATAGTACTTATTTATTTCTTAATACTTTTAGGAAAGAAAAAGGATAAGATTTATTTATTTGGATTTATTGCAATAATATTAGGCGCTATGTTTGACAATGTGATGGATTGTGAATTCTTATATATATTCTATATTACATTAGCATTGGTTTTATCAGAGGGAAAGAGGAAAATTTATAGTTAGCAATTAATATTATTAATATAAAAATTTTTAAAAAGATATTTATTATTTTAAACTTTAAAATAAATTAAAATCAGTTTTAAATTTTTAAGAGTATATAAAAATAAAGAGAAAAAATATAAAAAGCTTAGTAAATCTGACATTAAGGTCGATTTACTAAGCTTTATTTTATATTATCCTAATTTAAACATAAATTTACAAGAATATAGATTAAACTTTTCTATAGTTAGTATAATAGGGACTATAAAATTATAAAAATTTAAGATAAAATATAAGTATAATTTAATAAATCTCCTTTAAGATAAATTTTCGAGTTAAAGTGATTAAATTGTCCTTTAATTTAATAGTAAAATAGTAATTTAGAAGGTTTTGGAATAAGTTGTCTAAATTTGAATATGTATGATATAATTTATTTGCTATGTATGGAATAATATCGTAGGGGGTAAGTTGGTAGAGTATGAATAATACTAATATAGTAAAAGGTCATGTAGAAGACCTTAAAAAGGAACGAGGAAAAGATACTAGGTTTTTTTATAATTTTACTAAGAGAATTATAGATATTATGGGATCCTTTGTGGGTTTATTACTATTAAGTCCTTTAATGATAATAATATCAATATTAATAAAAACAGAATCTAAAGGACCTATAATATTTAAACAAGTCAGAGTTGGGAAAAATGGCAAAACTTTTAAAATGTACAAGTTTAGATCAATGGTTAATAACGCTGAAGAACTAAAATCAAAACTTGAAGATAAAAATGAAATGTCAGGACCTATGTTTAAGATTAAAGATGATCCTAGAGTTACTAAGATAGGAAAGTTCATAAGAAAAACTAGCATAGATGAATTACCACAACTTGTAAATGTTTTGAAAGGTGAAATGAGTTTAGTAGGACCTAGACCAAGCTTAGAAAAAGAAGTGGCACAATTTGAAGATTGGATGAATAAACGATTAGAAGTGAAGCCAGGATTAACTTGTTATTGGCAAGTTGAAGGAAGAAATGATATAGATTTCGAGGAATGGATGAAGTTAGACGTTAAGTATGTAGAAGATAGAAGTACGTGGCTTGATATAAAACTTATCTTTAAAACCTTTTTTGTTTTATTTGGAGATGAGCATGCAAGCTAATTTTTTTATTTTAAAGGAGAATGGGCAATTATGAAAGGAATTATACTAGCAGGTGGATCAGGTACTAGACTATACCCAGTAACAAAGGCAATGTCAAAACAAATGGTTCCTATTTACGATAAACCAATGATATATTATCCAATGTCAGTTCTTATGTTAGCTGGTATTAAAGATATACTTATAATTTCAACACCTAGAGATATTGTGAATTTTAAAGAGTTATTTGGAAAAGGTACTGATTTAGGATTAAATATAGAATATGCAATACAAGAAAATCCTAATGGTCTTGCAGAAGCATTTATAATAGGAGAAGATTTTATAGGTGATGATAAAGTTGCCATGATATTAGGAGATAATATATTTTATGGTCAAAGCTTCTCAAATCACCTACAAAATGCAGCTAAATTGGATAAGGGAGCTTGTATATTTGGATATTATGTACAAAATCCTAAAGCTTTTGGAGTTGTAGAATTTGACGATGATGGAAAGGTATTATCATTAGAGGAAAAGCCAGAAGTACCAAAATCAAGATATGCAGTTCCAGGACTATATTTTTATGATAATACTGTTATAGAAAAAGCAAAAAGTTTAAAACCTTCAAAAAGAGGTGAGCTTGAAATAACTGACTTAAATAAACTTTATATGAAGGAAAAAACTTTAAGTGTTAATCTTTTAGGAAGAGGAATGGCTTGGCTTGATACAGGTACTCATGCTTCAATGTTACAGGCATCTAATTTTGTTGAAGCTGTTCAAAACACTCAAGGTACATATATAGCTTGTTTAGAAGAAATAGCCTTTAGAAAGGGATGGATATCTGCTGACAAGGTTAGAGAACTTGCAGCACCATTAATGAAAACAGGCTATGGAAAATATTTAGTAGATATAGTTAATGAATTTGAAGAAAAAGAAATGAAAAGATTAAATAAAGAAGTAGCTGTAACAAGATTATAGTTTACTTATTATTAATGGTTGTTTAAAGTTTTACATTAATAGACTTTAACTTAATATTAAACATTAATTAAAATCACATTAATCAATTATTTCATAAGAAAGGTGATTTGTAATGAGTAAATTTAAGTTTATAGAAACGAAAATAAAAGATTTATACATAATAGAGCCTACAGTTTTTGGAGATGAAAGAGGATATTTTATGGAAACTTACAGCAAAAAAGATTTTTTTGATGCAGGTTTAACTATGGAATTTGTACAAGATAATGAATCAAAATCAAGAAAGGGAGTTTTAAGAGGACTTCACTTTCAAAGTAAGCATACTCAAGGAAAACTAGTAAGGGTAGTAAAAGGGTCTGTTTATGATGTAGCTGTAGATTTAAGAAAAGGATCAGAAACTTTTGGAATGTGGGAAGGTGTTTTGCTTTCAGAGGAAAATAAAAGACAATTCTATGTACCAGAAGGATTTGCTCATGGATTTTTAGTATTATCTGAAGAGGCTATATTTAATTATAAATGTACTGATTTTTATGCACCAGAATATGATGGTGGTGTTTTATGGAATGATCCAGATATAGGTATTGAATGGCCAATAGATGGAATAGAAGAAATACTTTTATCTGAAAAGGATAAAAACCAAAAAACATTAAAAGAATTAAATATTCCTTTTGTGTATAAATAAAGAAAATATTTTATAATAAAGGAGATTTTATATGAAAACTTATTTAGTAACTGGTGGAGCAGGGTTTATAGGTTCAAATTTTGTTTTGTATATGCTTAATAAGTATGATGATATAAGAATAATTAATTTAGATAAATTAACATATGCAGGTAATTTAGAGAACTTAAAGAGTCTTGAGAATAATAAAAATCACGTATTTATTCAAGGGGACATATGTGACCAAGAATTAGTTGATGGATTATTTAAAAAATTTGATATAGATTATGTAGTTAACTTTGCAGCAGAGTCTCATGTAGATAGAAGTATAAAAGACCCAGAAATATTTGTTAAAACTAATATTTTAGGTACAGTTAATATGCTTAATTGTGCTAAAAATGCTTGGCAAAAAGAAGATGGATGGAAAGATGGAGTTAAATTTTTACAAGTATCTACAGATGAGGTTTATGGATCATTAGGTGATACAGGCTTCTTTATGGAAACAACTCCATTAGATCCTCATAGTCCATATTCAGCAAGTAAGGCTTCAGCAGATTTTTTAGTTAAATCTTATGGAGATACATATAAAATGCCAATAAATATAACTAGATGTTCAAATAATTATGGACCATATCAATTTCCAGAAAAACTTATACCACTTTTAATAAATAATTGTTTAAATCATAAAAACTTACCTATATATGGTGATGGATTAAATGTTAGGGATTGGCTTTTTGTAGAAGATCATTGTAAGGCAATAGATATGGTAATTACAAATGGTAGAGTTGGTGAAGTTTATAATATAGGTGGACATAATGAAAGAACTAATATTCAAATAGTTAAAACAGTTATAAGTTATATACAGGAAAATGTAGATAAAGAAGTAACTGAAAATCTAATTAAATTTGTTGAAGATAGAAAAGGTCATGATAGGAGATATGGAATAGATCCAAGTAAAATAAAAGATGAACTTGGATGGTATCCTGAAACTTCTTTTGAATTTGGAATAAAAAAGACTATAAAATGGTATTTAGATAATAAAAAGTGGATGGAAAATATAACTTCTGGTGAATATAAAAAATATTATGAAAAGATGTATGAAATTTAAGTTTATATTTTTCTAAGCTTTATCACAAGAATATATTTTAAATATCTTCTTGTGATAATTTTTTAAAATAAAGTAACACTTTAACTGATAAAAGTTATAAATTTATAAAAACTTGTTAAGTACGTTAATTTTCGGGGGGAATATATGAATTGTAGTAATGAGTTAGGACAAGTTCAAAAAGTACTAAAGAACATACTTTCTGAGTTTATAAAGGTATGTGAAAAGTATAATTTAAATTATTGGGTAGAAGGTGGTACTTTACTTGGAACAATAAGGCATAAGGGTTTTATTCCTTGGGATGATGATATTGATGTTTGTATGGTAAGAGAAGATTACAATAAATTCTTAGAAATTGCAAACAAGGAATTTAATGGAAATATATTTGTTCAGTCCTATAAAACAGAAGAAGAAGTAAAATATAATTGGGTAAAACTTAGAAGTAAGAAATTTATTTTAGTTGAGAATGAAGATGCTGAATATCATCAGGGCGCTTTTATCGATATATTTCCTATAGATTATTATAGTGAAAATTATTTTAAAAGAGAATTCATTCAGATGAAAAATCAAAAACTTTTTAAGCTTTCTTGTTTTAAAGAAGAGTGTAAAAAAAAAGGATTTAAAAAAGATATTATAAGAAAAATATTAAAGGGGTTAGACAGAGGCAACATATTATCTACAGATAAAAGAATTGTAAAAGGAAGAAAAATCAAAAAGTTGAAAAATACTAGTAACATATTAGGGTATGGACAAGAAGTTTTATTTTGGGATAATAAATTTAAATATGATGAAGTCTTTCCTTTAAAGAAAAGAGTTTTTGAAGATATAGTAGTTAATGTTCCTAATCTTTATAGGGATTATCTTATTAATCTTTATGGAGAAAACTATATGGAGTTACCGCCAGAAGAAGAAAGAGTAGTTCATAATATAAAAATAATATCTATTGATTTATACCAAGATGATATTATTTAAATAATATGTTATTAAATTTATTTATCAAAATAATAATCTAATTTTTATAATAACTATATTATTTATAATGTTAAGTAATAAAAGTATAAAATATTTTATATTTTTATTATAAATAATATAGTTATTAGACTGTAAATTTTTTGTTTTATAATAAATAAAAAATAGTACATAACGATAATTTAATAATATAATAGATTGCTTGTTTTTAGTTTACAAATTAGTTAAAAATATAGTAAAATTATACATAGAATTAGTTTATAAAACGGAGAGGAGATACAATGTTGGGAAATAAAAGAAAGGCACTGTCAATGAGCATAGCCTTTGTGCTTTCTGCAAATTGTACTTTTTATTTTGGTACAACAGCTAATGCAGTAACTGTAAATGGTCAAAATAATGGTAAATATCAAGATAATATAAAAGCAGCTAATGGAATTACGGAAATGATTGATACTAGTGTAGGACTAGATACATTAAAGGTACAGAATGCTAATTATGTAGATGGAGATATAAATATAATTTCCTCTACATCAATAACAAAGGAAAAAATTAAACAATGGGCAAAAAAGTATGGAGCTACTGATACTTTTATATCTTTAGCGGATTTATACTGGAAATATTCTAAAGATCATGGAAATGTTAACCCAGCAATTGCATATGTACAAGCAGCAAAAGAAACTGGTTATGGAAGATTTGGAGGAGTATTAGATGAATCTTATCATAATCCTTGTGGGTTAAAAAATACATCAGGTGGAGATGATACCGACCCTAATGCTCACCACAGATTTAAAACTTGGGATGAGGGTGTACAAGCTCACTTAGATCATTTAGCTTTATATGCTGGAGCTAAAGGATATCCAAGACAAAATACACTAGATCCAAGACATTTTTCTACTATAGCTGGAGTGGCAAAAACAGTTAGTGCTTTAGGTGGAAAATGGGCACCGAATCCTAAGTATGGAATTGAAGTTTTAGAAATGTATGATAGAATCAATGGTACATCTATAACAAATACTAATTCATCTTCTAATAATACTATTAATACTGTTAAAGAAGGATGGTTATCAAAAGATGGACATTGGTATTATATAAATAATGATGGATCAAAAGCTACAGGATGGTTATCAAATGGTGGACATTGGTATTACTTAGATTCTAATGGAATCATGCAAACAGGATGGCTTTTAGATCAAGGAAATAAATATTATTTAGAGCAAAATGGTGCTATGAAAATAGGTTGGCTTTCTTATAATAACCAATGGTACTACCTAAATAGTAATGGCTCTATGGCAACTAATACTGTAGTAGATGGATGGAAAATAGATAGCAATGGAATTGCTACTCCTGAAATAATAGATCCATCAAAGAATGGTTGGATAAGAGAAAATAACAATTGGTATTATTTCAATAATGGAAACAAAACTACAGGATGGCAATCTATAGGAAGATACTGGTATTACATGAACTCAAATGGAGTTATGGAAACAGGATGGCTTTTAGATCAAGGAAACAAATATTACTTAAATTATAATGGCCAAATGACTATAGGATGGTTATTTATCGATAATAATTGGTATTACTTCCAAAGTAATGGTGCTATGGCTACAAATACTGTAGTAGATGGCTGGAGTATAGATAACAATGGAATAGCAACACCTAAAAAAGTAGAACAACCTAAAAGCGGTTGGATAAAAGATAATGATAAATGGTATTACTATAATGAAAATGGTTCTAAGACTACTGGATGGCAATTTGTAGGTGGTGCTTGGTACTATATGAATTCTGATGGAATTATGCAAACTGGTTGGCAGTCAATAGACGGATATTGGTATTATATGAACTCTAATGGTGCAATGCAAACTGGTTGGATAACAGATAATAATCAGAGATACTATTTATATAGCAATGGATCTATGGCTAGAGATACTGTAATAGATGGTTGGACAATAGCAACTAATGGTGTGGCAACGTTAGAAAAACCATCTGTTAAAAATGGATGGGTAAAAGAAAATAATAATTTATATTATTATAATGAACAAGGAGTTAAGACTACAGGATGGCAATCAATTGATGGATATTGGTACTATATGAATTCTGATGGAATTATGCAAACAGGATGGCTTGTAGATGGTGGAATTAAATATTATTTAAATTCTAATGGACAAATGACTAGAGGATGGCTATTTATAGGTTCTAATTGGTACTATTTTAGAAGTAATGGATCAATGGTAACTAATGATACTGTTGATGGATGGAATATAGATGAAAATGGAGTAGCTACAAAGAATCAAAAACTTATAGTAGTTGATGCAGGCCATAATCATGGTGGAGATGATGGTGCGTATTCAAATATTAATGGAGTAAGATATTCTGAAAGAGATTTAAATATGCAAGTTGCTGTAAAGCTTCAAACAGAACTTTTAAACAAAGGTTATAAAGTTGCTATGACAAGACAACCTTGGGATATGTTATATGAAGATTCAAAAACTTCTCTTCAAAGAAGAGCAGACTTAGCAAATAATTTAAATGCAGATTTATTTATAAGTTTACACCATGATAGTGGAACGCCTAGTGCTCATGGAACTACATCATATTATAGTTCATATAAAATTCCATTAGATCCAACAGGAAATGGCTATCATTGGGGAAAAGACCCTCATGGATATGAATGGTATGATGTTATGTTACCAGATGTTAAAACAGAGGCAGGAACAAAGAGTGAAAGATTTGCACAAAATGTTATAAATTCATTATCAAGAGGAACAGGTCTTTTTAATAGAGGTTTCCATGATAGAAGTTTATCAGTTACAGCAAAAACAAAGATGCCTTCAGTTTTAATAGAGTTAGGATTTATCACAAACTCAGAAGAAGCTATAGAATGTTCAGATAGTGGAGATCAAAGTAAAAAAGCTAAAATAATTGCAAATGAAGTGCAAAATATGTTTTAGTTTTAAAACTTAGTATCTATATTTAGATTAATGAGTATTTTATAATTTAAGAATTAAATTTAATAAGATAGTTAATAACACTCCTTTTAAATTTTTACGAAGATATTAAATTCGTTAATTTAAAGGGAGTGTTTTTGCAATAAATGTATTTAATATAAAATTAAGTAAACATTTTTGCCTAATCCTTAAATTCACTCTTAATAAGTTGATTAAAACTTGTATGAAAGTATACAATTAGTATAACTAAGTAATTTATAGAATATAGGTAAAAGTTAAAATTTAAGAAAGGTGGATGTGTTATGAAAATATTAATTACAGGAGCTAATGGACAGCTTGGTACTGCTATAATGAAAATAATTGAAAATAGAAAATGTGATCTTGGTAATATACCTAGTGAAATTAAAATTGAAGATACTGTAGGACTTTCATCTAAGGAACTTGATATTTCTATAATGGATAATGTTATAAAGACTTTTAATGAAATAAAACCGGATGTAGTTATAAATTGTGCTGCATATACTAATGTAGATAAATGTGAATCAAATGAAGATATAGCTTTTAAAGTTAATGCCTTAGGAGCTAGAAACTTAGCTAAGGCAGCAGAAAAAATAGGGGCTAAGATAATACATATTTCAACAGACTATGTTTTTAATGGAGAAGGAGAAATTTTTAAAGGTATGGGAGACAAGCCTTTAAAAGAATATGATTTAACTGGTCCTGTAAGTGTATATGGAAAAACTAAACTTATGGGAGAAGATTTTATTAGAGATTTTAGTACAAAATATTTTATAGTTAGAACAGCTTGGCTTTATGGATATTATGGAAATAATTTTGTATATACTATAATGAAAGCAGGAGAAGAAAAGGGAAAACTTAAAGTTGTAGATGATCAAAAAGGAAATCCTACTAATGCAGAAGATTTAGCTTATCATATCTTAAAACTTGCTAATACTGAAGAATATGGTATATATCATTGTACAGGAAATGGAGAGTGTACTTGGTATGATTTTGCTTGTAAGATAATAGAATATGCAAAAATAGATTGTAAGGTTTCACCATGTAGTTCTGATGAATTTAAAAGACCAGCAAAAAGACCTGAGTTTTCATCTTTAGATAATATGATGTTAAGATGTACAATTGGAGATAATATGAGAGAATGGCAAGAAGCGTTAAAGGTATTTATAGAAAACTATAAAAGATTTAAAAATAATTAAAAAAACCTAAAAATAACAAAGATGATTCTAATAAAAATACCTATTTTTATAAATTATTATTTAAAATATCAATTACATCAAGAAATTTAAAGGTTTAATATAATATATTGACTTAATTACATTATTAAGAGAAAATAAAAAGCGTATATTATAACTTGTATATAATCTTCCGAGTAAAAGTTTAAAATTTAATTAATTTAAATTTATAGAAAATGAAAAAATATTAATCTTATAAATAGAAAAATTGAAGGATTTCAATAAATATGGTATGTTTATGAGAGAAAATAATTGACTTTCTATGATTTAGTATAAATAAAGTGAAAAGAAGTTATTAATTATTTAATATTTTTAGAAAATATTTTATTCATATATAGCGGAATTTTTATAGAGTATACTATTTTGCTTTAAGTAATTATAGTTTAAATTAAGTAAAAAAACAGTATTAGGTGCAAAATTTTTGATTTTATTATAATATATTATAGTGGATTAGTGATTTCTAGCTTTTAAAGATTACAATAGGAAGTCTTAAGAAACTTAACTAAAAAGTTGAGTTTCTTTTTGCGTGAAATAGTTTATGGGTAAATTTGTAATTGAGGATTTTAAGTGTAGAGATGGTCGGAGAAATTATTGTATTATTTAGGGAGTAAGAAAGGAGAAAAATGAATGGCTAATGAAATAAAGGGACAAACAGTAAAGATGTGGAAGGATATGGATAAGGATTTTTCTTTAAGATATCAATTAGGAAGATTAACTAAAGATGATTTAAAAGAAATAGTAAAATCTTATGAAATAAAGGGAGTTAGTAAGTTAAAAAAGGATGAACTAATAGAAACTATAATAGTAAATATACTTAATAAAATATCTACTACTTTAGAAACTATAAGTGATGACAATAAAAACTTAATTAAAAACATCATAAATGCATCAGGAATTTTAGATTTTAATGAAAATATAAATATAGATGATGTTATAGAGTTAAGAAATAAGGCAATTTTATTTACAGGAAAAATAGAAAATAAAGAGACTTTAATCATTACAGAAGAGGTAAAAAATATTTTAGTAGGTTTATTAGTAGAATGTAATGAAGAGTGTAAAAAAGATTCAAGTATAGTAACTAATGAAGAAGTAAAAGCTGATGAACAATTAGAGATTGATAAAGAATTAATAAATATTACAAATCAAATAAATGAAATGCAAAAAGTAGAAAATATGAGAATGATTATGAATGCTTTATCAAGAAAAAATAAAGATAAAGAAAATAACAAAAAGGTTGGAAGAAATGATCTTTGTCCATGTGGAAGTGGTAAAAAGTATAAGAAATGTTGTTTAGGTAAATAAATTACATGAATTATGGATATGAGAATTTATCCAAATAAAATTGTATGTTATGGATTTATATATAGGCTATCCTAAAGTATTAAAATTAAACTTTAGGATAGTTTTTTACTTCTTTAGATTAAAATATAAGTGTATTATAAATAAAAATTATTTTACCATATTTATATATAAATACGTAAAAATTTTTTAAATTTTTATATAAAAATAAAAATATTATCTGTTAAAAAATGTTAAATAATGGTAATATATAATTAATTAAAGGTTGAAGGAGCAGTGTTAAAATGTTTACATTTGAAGCTTGTGTTAAAAATTTAAAGGAAGCATTAAAGGCTGAGAAGCTTGGAGCCAATAGAATTGAACTTTGCGATAACTTATCAGAAGGTGGGACAACCCCTAGCTATGGAACTATTATAATGGCAAAGCAAAAATTAAATATTCCTATTATGGTTATAGTAAGACCTAGGGGAGGAGATTTCCTTTATTCAGATGTAGAATTTGAAATAATGAAAAAGGAAATTGAGTTATGTAAAAGTCTAGGTATATATGGAGTTGTTTTTGGAATATTAAATGAGGATAAAAACATAGATGTTAAAAGGACAAAAGATCTTGTAGATCTAGCCAAGCCAATGCAGGTTACATTTAATATGGCATTTGATGAAGTTTATGATAAAGAAAAAGCTTTAGAACAACTTATAAAAATTGGTGTAGATAGAGTTCTTACTAAAGGGGGAGCTGCTAGCGCTACAGATGGAAAAGAGATAATAAAGAATTTAATAAAAAAATCTAATGGGAAAATAATAATATTACCTGGAGGAGATATAACTAAAAATAATTATGAGGCTTTTGGTAAATATGTTGGAGCTGAGGAGTTTCATGGAACTAAAATAGTTGGTAAGCTAGATTAATTTATTATAGAGAGGTGATTCTCTAAATTGAATAAAGAAGATAAAAAGAGAGTTACTATAAGAAAAATATTAATTATATATAGAAAATTTTATTTAAGATATTGCCTTGTTTTAATATTAATAAGTTTTTTTATATATATTTCTAATATAAGTAGAGAAATACATATAAAAAATAACACATTAGGTAATGAATCAAATATTTTTTATAAATTATTAGGTAAAAATAAAAAATTAGAAATTTTAAAGGAAGATTTAAATATAGTAGATGAACAATATGAATGGAAAGAAGAATTAAATTATAATTTAAATGTTAAAAGTATAATAATACATCATTCATCTACTACAGAAGCTGATTGCGAGGCTATACATGAAGGACATATAAGAAAAGGGTGGAGTGGAATCGGATATCACTTCTTTATAAATAAAGATGGAACAATTCATAGGGGAAGGCCTGAAAAAGCTATAGGAGCTCACACAATAGGATATAATGCTATTTCTTTAGGAATATGTTTAGAAGGAAATTTTCAAAATGAAACAATAAGTAATGATCAACAGAACTCATTAATAAATTTATTAAAATATCTTACTAAAAAATATAATATAAACGATATTATAGGACATAATGATGTTTATCAAACATCATGCCCAGGAAAAAATATAGATTTAGAATATATAAAAAGTGTAACTGAAAAATCATAAATGGTTTATTAAAATATCTTATTAAAAACATAGTGATTAATTAAATTAATATAACAATTTTTATCTTAAAATAACATACTCCATTTATAGTATAAGGTTAATATAATAAAACCTGATACTATAGAGGGAGTTTTTATTATATTAAGAGATAAAAAGTATTAAATAAACTTAAAATATAAGTCATTGAGTAATATTTAGATTTTTATAAAATAAAAAGTTATGCTTAGATAATGAAAAAAGTAATAATTTGCTATATAATAGGTAATGGAAAATAATTATCAATTATATATTAAAATTAAGGAGTGATTATGTGGGTAAAAAGTTTAATGCTTTATTAATAACATTTATTGTTTTAACTATGTCGATTTTTACAATAGGATGTGGTGGAAGTTCTAAGAATGAATCACCTAAAGAAACTAAAAATAGTGAGCCAATAAAAATAGCTGCTTTAAAGGGACCTACAGCTTTAGGTGCCTTAAAATTATTAAAGGATGATAAAAAAGAATATGATATATCTATATATGATTCACCAGATCAATTGATTGGTAAAATTGTTAATGGAGAAGTAGATGGAGCTATGGTTCCATCAAATATGGCATCAATTTTATATAACAAAACAAAAGGAAAAGTAGAGTTTGTAGCTATTAATACATTAGGTGTTTTGTATATAGTAGAAAATGGAGATACAATTAAGTCTATAAAAGACTTAAAAGGAAAAACTTTATATGCTACAGGAAAGGGTGCTGTGCCAGAATATGCTTTAAATTATATATTAAACAAAAATGGACTAAATCCTGAAAAAGATTTAACTATTGATTATAAAATGTCACATCAAGATCTTGCTACAGCAATAGCTTCAAAAGAAGTTAATCTTGCAATGCTTCCACAACCTTTTGTTACAATAGTTCAGTCAAAGGATAAGGATTTAAATATACCTATAAATTTAACTGAAGAGTGGGATAAGGTTTCAAATGGTGAAAGTAAACTAGTTATGGGTACTTTGATATTTAGAAAAGACTTTATAGAAAATAGAAAGAATGATTTACATACTTTCCTAAAAAAATATGAGGAATCAATAAATTTTGTTAATAATAATTTAGAAGAGACAGGTCAAATTGCAGAAGAAAATGGAATAATACCTAATGCTAAAATTGCAGAGAAAGCCATTCCAAAATGTAATATAGTATTTATTGATGGAAAAGAAGGAAAGGAAGCAATGGAAGGATTCTTAAAGGTATTAGAAGAAAGTAATCCTAAATCTATTGGAGGAGCTTTACCAAATGAAGACTTCTATTATGAAGGCAAGTAAAAAAATTTTTATTTTAATATTTTGGATTTTTATGTGGGAGCTAAGCTCCCTTTTTATTAATAATAATTTATTGTTTCCAACACCTTTTGGAGTATTTAAGTCACTAATTAATTTATCTTTTAGTATGTACTTTTGGCAAAGTGTAATGGCAAGTATAATGAGAGTTATAATAGCTATTCTTTTCTCTATTATTTTAGGAGTTAGTATAGGTGTATTAAGTGGATTAAATAAAATTATAGAAGAGATTTTATCTCCCTTTATAGTGATAGTAAAAGCTACACCTGTTATGTCTATAATAATAATAGCCCTTCTTTGGTTTAAGTCGGGAAATGTATCAATTTTTACAACTATATTAGTTTGTTTTCCTATAATATATACTAATGTTTTAGAGGGAATTAAAACTGTAGATAAAGATTTATTAGATATGGCTAGGGTGTTTAAGGTAAAAAAGATATATGTTTTAAAAGATATATATATTCCATGGATAAAATCTTATATAGTATCTGGAATATTAATGTGTTTAGGATTAGGATGGAAAGTTGCTGTAGCATCTGAGGTCTTAAGTACTCCAAAGTACTCTATAGGAATAAATCTTTTAAATGCTAAATCTTTAATAGAAACTAATGATTTATTTGCTTGGACTATTGTAGTAATAATATTAAGTTATATATTTGAAATATTATTTAAAACTTATCTTTTTAAATGGAAAAAGTTAAAGTAAAATAACTATAAAATTAATAATGATTTTATAGTTATTTTATTTATATATTTAATTAGTTGATTAATATAATTTTTCATTTCAAATATAATATCAAAAATTATAAAGGTATTTTGAGGTGCTTTATGAATGGTGAAGTAAGCTATGGAGTAAAAATTAGAAATTTACAAAAAAGATTTAAGGACAAAATAGTTTTTAAGGATTTAACTTTAAACTTTGAAAAAAATAAAATTACTTGTATTTTAGGACCATCAGGTATAGGGAAAACTACTTTGCTTAACTTAATAAGTGGAGATATGAATCCAGATAGGGGATTTATTACTGTGGAGGAAAATCTTATATCTTATGTTTTTCAAGAGGATAGATTAATTCCTTGGTTTAATATATATGATAATATATCTTTTGTTTTAAAATCATACTTAGACAAAAAGAGTATTGAAGATAAAATAAACAAATATTTAGGTTTAGTTAAACTTCAAGATGTAAAGTATAAATTTCCAAAGGAATTAAGTGGGGGAATGAGAAGGAGGGTGGCACTGGCTAGAGCTTTTTCTTATGATTCTAATTTACTTCTTATGGATGAGCCTTTTAAGGGATTAGATAAGGAATTAAAATATGATATTATGAGGGATTTTTTAACCCTTTGGAAAGAAGAGAAAAAAACAGTAATCATGGTAACTCATGATGAAGAAGAAGCTAAATTTTTAAATGGAAATACAATTAGATTAAGAGGAGAGTTATAATTCCATGGGTAAAAAAATATTACTGGAATTTTTATTTCCAGTAATATTAAAAAATTAATTAGAATATTACTTTAAATTTAAAACTAATAAATTTATTCAAAGGCTAATTCTAATATTTTAAGGATATCATCTTCTTTTAAAGGAGTTAATGTACCAATTGGTGCAAGTCTTCCAGCATTTACTGCAATTGTTATTAAATCTTCTTTAGTTATTCCGATCTCCTTTAGAGTAGTAGGAGCTCCAATTTCTTTATAAAATAATCTTAAAGAATTTATAGCTTCAGATGCTTTTTCTTCATTAGAACCTTCTGTAATATTAAAAACTTTTTCACCTAATCTAGCAAATTTATTTATAGCTTTATTTTTTACATATTCCATCCAAGCTGGCATTATAATAGCTAAACCAGAACCATGAGAAATATCATTAAATACACTAAGAGAATGTTCTATTTGATGACTAGACCAATCTCCAGCCCTTCCAGTACCATTAATTCCATTAAGAGCTAGGGTAGCAGACCATACTAATTCGCATCTTGATTCATAGTTTGAGTTATCTCTTAATAAAATTTTTGTATGCTTCATTATATTTCTTATAATACCTTCAGAAAGTTCGTCTAGCATATCTGTATTTTTAGTTCCTCCAAAGTAAAGTTCAAAAACATGACTTATAGCATCGATGGCACCATTTACAGTTTGTATAGGAGGTAAGGTACTTTGAACTGATGGATCTAATATAGAAACTTTAGGATAAAGTAAAGGAGAGCCAAATGACCATTTTTTACATTCCTTCTCATTAGTTATAACTCCACCACAATTCATCTCTGAACCAGTTGCGGATATTGTAAGTACAGTGAATATTGGTAATGCATTAGTTACTTCATCTGTATCTTCAAAGAAGTTCCAAACATCTCCATTATAAAGAGAACCAGCAGAGATAGCTTTAGCAGAATCTATAACACTTCCGCCACCTACAGCAACAATACCATCAATTTGATTTTTCTTTACTATTTCTATGCCTTCTCTTACCTTTGATAGTACAGGATTTGGCTTTACACCAGATAATTCTATAAATTCTATATTATTTTCTTTTAAAGAATTTACTACTTGTTCATGTACTCCATTTCTTAAAATTGATGATTTGCCATAAAGAAAAAGAACTTTTTTTATTGAATTATTTTTTAATTCCATACCCAATTTTTCTATTGTACCTTTACCAAAAATAATTTTAGTAGGATTACAATAAGTAAAATTTAACATAATATAGCCTCCTTTAAATATTAAAATTTATATATAAGAAATTATTATTTAGTTGTTTTTATTATTTAAGTAAAATTAAGAAGAAAACAATTATATTGAAGATATCAATAATAAAATTCCATAAAGGAAAGGATTAATAACTAAGTTATAGATGGTTGAAATAAAGAAGAAACATTAAAAATTTTTTATTAATATTATATATAATTAAATTCTCTATATAAAATATATATACAATAAAAATTATAATTATAAGTTAATTGTATAGCCTAAAGAAATAAAAGTAAAATTAATAAATTTTTTATTTACTGAAAAAATTCTTTAATTATATTTAAATAAGTTAAAATTATAGAGAATCTGGAAACGGTTTCTTTAAATATATTTATTTAAGATAATAATTATGGTAAAATTAAATGTAAAATTAGATGTAAATGAACGGGGGATTATATAATGAAGGTAAAAAAAGCCATAATTCCAGCAGCTGGACTAGGTACAAGATTTTTACCAGCCACTAAAGCTCAGCCAAAGGAAATGTTACCAATAGTAGATAAACCAACTATACAATATATAATAGAAGAAGCAGTAAACTCAGGAATAGAAGAAATACTAATAATAACCGGAAGAAATAAAAAATGTATAGAGGATCATTTTGATAAATCAGTAGAATTAGAAATAGAATTAGAAAAAAGTGGGAAAAGTGAACTTTTAGAATTAGTAAGAGATATTACAGATTTAGTAGATATACATTATGTAAGACAAAAGGAGCCAAGAGGATTAGGTCATGCAATATATTGTGCTAAGACTTTTGTTGGAAATGAGCCTTTTGCTGTTTTACTTGGTGATGATGTTGTTCATAGTGATGAACCATGCTTAAAACAATTATTGGATTGTTATGATGAGTATAAAACTACAATCTTAGGAGTTCAAGAAGTTCCTAAAGAAGATGTTAGTAAATATGGTATAGTTAATGGAATATATATAGAAGATAGAGTATATAAAGTAAAGGATTTAGTTGAGAAGCCATCATTAGAAGAGGCTCCAAGTAATGTTGCCATATTAGGTAGATATATAATAACACCAAGAATTTTTGAAATTCTTGAAAATACAAAGCCAGGAAAGGGTGGAGAAATTCAGCTTACAGATGCCTTAAAAACATTAATTCAAGAAGAAGCTATGTATGCTTATAGTTTTGAAGGTAGAAGATATGATGTAGGAGATAAACTTGGATTTCTTCAAGCTACTGTAGAATATGCTTTAAGAAAGAATGATCTTAGAGAACCATTCATAAAGTATTTAAAAACAGAACCTTGGAAAAATATAAAATAACTTTTAAATTTTTAGTAATATTTAGATTTAAACCTTAAAAATTATTAAATACATATGTTAAATTTGATTTTAATAACAAAATACTATTGAATAATTAATTAATAAATTTATAATAGTTATATATACAATTGGTTATAAATTTATTAAAGTAAGAGGTGCAAAACTATGAAAATTTTAGTTACAGGCGGTGCAGGTTTTATTGGATCACATATTGTTGATGAATATATAAAACTTGGCCATGATGTTTGCATAATTGACAATATGACTCATGGTAAAGAAGAGAATGTAAATAAAAAAGCTAAATTATATAAAATGGATATAAGAGATAAAAAAGTAGAAGAAGTCTTTCAAAAGGAAAAATTTGATGTAGTTTCACATCATGCAGCTCAAATTAGTGTACCAAATTCTGTAGAAAATCCTTTTGAGGATGCAGATATAAATATAAATGGAAGTTTAAATATATTAGAATGTGCAAGAAAGCATGGAGTTAAAAAGATAATATATCCAGCTTCAGCAGCTATTTTCGGAGAGCCAGTTTATCTACCAGTAGATGAAAATCATCCATTAAATATGCAATGTGGATATGGTGTAACTAAACATACAATAGAGCATTATTTATATGTTTATTATAAATTATACGGAATGAAATATACTTCATTTAGATATTCTAATGTTTATGGACCTAGACAGGACTCAACAGGAGAAGGTGGAGTTGTAGCTATATTTAGTGAAATGTTCTTAGAAGGTAAAGCGCCATGTATATTTGGTGATGGAAAGCAAACAAGAGATTTCGTTTATGTTAAAGATGTAGCAAAAGCAAATGCTATAGCATTAAATGACTTAGATAATGAATTATTTAATGTTGCAACAGACTATGAAATTTCAGTTAATGATTTATTTAAAACTTTCAATGATTTAACAGATAATAACTTAACTCCAGTTTATAAAGAAGAAAGACCTGGAGATATAAAATATAGTTATATGACTTACGATAAGATTAAAAATGCTTGTGGATGGAAACCAGAATACTCATTAGAAAAAGGATTAAAAGAAACATTAGATTTTTATAAAAGTAAATAATAAAAATATTAGCAGATAAATTAAAAATAATTTATCTGCTTTTTATATAATTATTTTTTTGCTTCAGGAATTAATCCTATTTTCTTTTTCATTTTTCTTAATGTTTTGTTTGCTAAATAACTTGCTTTTTCGGCGCCCTTTCCATAGATACTTTCAAGATAAGTTTTATCCTTAAGTAGAGATTTAACCTTTTCTTGAACTGGAGTAAGTTCTTCTACTATGGCATCTGCAACTACATTTTTAAATTCAGCATATCCTTTTCCTTCAAAGTTTTTAACAACTTCTTCAGGAGTTATGCCTTTAATTGCACATAGAATATTTATAAGATTTTTAACTCCAGGCTGATCATCTGAATAATTTACAACCCCTATATTATCTGTTACAGCCCTACTAATTTTTTTTCTTATTACTTCCGGCGGATCCATTATTAATATAAATCCATTAGGATTAGTATCTGATTTAGACATTTTCTTTGAAGAATCTTGAAGATCCATAATTTTTGCTCCAGCCTTTGGAATATAGGCTTCTGGGATTACAAAGGTTTCACTATAAGTATTATTAAATCTAATTCCTAAATCTCTTGCAAGTTCAAGATGCTGCTTTTGATCTGTTCCTACAGGAACTAAGTTAGTATTATATATAAGTATATCTGCAGCCATTAATATAGGATAATTAAATAAACCGGCTCCTATTGATTCACCCATTTTTTGTGATTTATCTTTATATTGAGTCATTCTGCTTAATTCACCCATATATGAGTTACATGTTAATAACCATGATGCTTCAGAATGCGCAGGCACATGTGATTGAATAAATAATGTATTTTTTTCTGGATCAATACCAGAAGCTATATAAATAGATAGAACTTCAAGAGTTCTCCTTCTTAAATCAGCAGGAATTTGTTTAACTGTTATTGCATGTAAATCTACTACGCAAAACAAGCAATCATATTCATCCTGTAATTTAACCCAGTTTTTTATAGCTCCTAAGTAGTTGCCTAAAGTTAAATCTCCAGAAGGTTTAATTCCACTAAAAATTATTTCTTTTTTATTTTCCATAAATAAGCTCCTTTCTATGATAAATAAAAACTTAAAATTTGTTTTTATAATTTACTTATATATAAAAGTATACAAAAAAACCCTATGAATTAATTCATAGGGCGATATTACGCGGTGCCACCTAAGTTTTAGAGAAAAATCTCATCTTTTTCAGATACAATTATATCCTATCCCTATAACGTAGGAATTACGTCTTAAAATACTATAATTTCCTTTAAGAACCTCAAAGATCCATTTAACTTAATCATAATTGTTGTACTCTCACCTTATACAACTCGCTGTAAATTTGGGTTTAAGCCTACTACTTCTTATCAAAGGTTATAATATTAATAAAATTCTTACTAACTATATTATTCTTCTATATTATTTTTGTCAACAAAAATTTAATTATTAAAATAAAAAATCATACCGGTAAAGGTATATGAAATACATAAATTTATATTAATCATTAATAATTTATTTAGATAAAGTTTAAAATAATTGTACCCATACATTTGATGCTTTTTATAAACTGCAATATTATAATAATTATATAATTTCTTTTAAAGTGAAAATGTGCTTTTTAATAAAAATGAAGGAGAGGATTATATGGAGAGAAATGAGTCTTATAGTCTGCTTAATTGGATTTTAACAGCACTTATGATAGCTTTAGTATTTTTAGCTGGCAATGTAATAAAAATTCCTACAATAGGGGGATTTGTGCATGTTGGAGATTGTATGGTTCTTTTATCAGCAGTACTATTAGGAAAAAAAAGAGGGGCCTTAGCAGCCGCGGTAGGTATGGCACTAGTAGATATTTATGGGGGGTATTTTTTGTGGGCACCTTTTACTTTTATAATTAAAGGAGTTATGGCTTATATAGCAGGCGATATTTTAGAAAAATTTAAAGAAAAAACATTTAAAACATATCTTATAAGTTTTATTACAGCTGGAGTATTTATGGTCATTGGATACTTATTCGCTGGAGCTTTAATGGCATCTTTATTAACAGGAAAAGTAAATGGGATAACTGCAGCTTTAGTTTATGCTGCTAAAGATATACCAGGCAATATAATACAAGTAGTAACAGGAATAGTTATAGCCTTACCATTGGCAAATGTTATGCTTAGAGCAAGAAAAAAAGTATTTAATTAGTTTAAAAATAAAATATTCTAATAAAAGAAATTTTTTGAAACGAGTTTTAAAAAATTTCTTTTTTCATGTAATTATATATTATATTTATTTTTTATAAAAGATAATATTTTTAAAATGGAGATTTAATTACTATATTAGGCAGCGTTTATCTAATTATTACTTAGATAAAAAATTGGAGTTTTATTTTTTAAGAAGTTTAATATTTTATTATTTCTATGCATATTATATTAAAAATACTTTTTAGAGGTTAATGTATGAGAGAGAATATTAAAATTCTTAAATGGTTCGCAGGAGGTATTGAAGCCTTTTTAGCTGTTCCTATTTTTGGTGGGCTTTTTATACTAAGACTTTTGTGGATTCCTCTTCTTATCATGCTTATGTTTCATATAACTATACTTGTTATGAGTAGGAATGAGAAACTTCCTATTGCAGGAAATATATTAGGTATAGTAGGATCTGCCTTAGGATGGATTCCTTTATTTGGTTGGATAATGCATATACTTACGGCAATATTTGTTATGATTGAAGCTTCTAAAATTAATTCTATTAAGGAATAATTAGTAGATTATAAAATGAAAAACTAATAAAATTAAAGTTATAAAATAAAAAACCCTGTATATACAGGGTTTAATTTCAATTAAAAAAACAAATATTATCTATTCATTTTTTGAGCTTTTCTAGCTCTTCTGCAATCAGGGCATCTTACAGAATCATTTTCGAATCCTTTTTCTTTAAAAAATTCTTGTTCTCCTACTGTAAAGATGAACTCTTTACCACAATCTTTACATGTTATTTTTTTATCTTCCATTTAATAGACCTCCTCTAAATTCATAGGTTATTAGGTGATATTTATACTTCCTAATTAACCGTCAATTTTTGGAATGAGTATTAAAGGAAGAAAAATTATCTAACTAAAGTGACCTATAAAATTTAATATGATTTTCATTAATAATTATATCATATATACTATGTAAAACAATATAAAATTGTGATTAAATTAAAAAAATTTTAAATTTATTAAATTTAATCATAATTATGATTAAATTTAATTTGGGGAAGGAAAGTTAGATTTATTTTTCTTATATTTTATTGAATATATAGCATATATTATTAAAGGAAAAATAAATAAAACTATAAAATTAAAGTACTGAAAGTATTTTAAGAATTCAAAAAGTCTAAATATACTACTTGATAAAAAGTAAGAAAAAATAAAAATAATAGTAGTTAAAGCTATTATAAAAATTTTTCGATTTTTAATTTTTTCCTTAAAAACATCTAAAAGAACATAGAAACATATTATATACTTTAAAAACCAACCTAAAACTACTTGTAAAAGTGCATGGGCCTCTCCATTCTCTATGAAACCTCCATAATATATTCTTTGAGATTTTAAAAATCTAGTGAAGTATATGTTTGAAGCTCTAGTAGTTCCAAAAAATGAAATAGTACCTATCATTAAAAATATTAAGGATAAGCATACTAGAGATAAAGTTATTATAGAGCGTTTTTTTATATTTGTTTTATCTGAGATTTTATAAAGCAATGGGAATAGTAATATAAAATTACTTAAAGATCCTATTTGCTTTAAAGTTGATAAAATCATTTGCTTTGTGACTCCAAATTGCAAAACGGGAAATAAATACCTAAAATCTTTATACTTATGTACCAATATTTCTAAGGTAGTTTCTGTAAGAATTATTAATGGTACAAATACTAATACTACAATAATTATTGTATCTAGAGGCTTATTTATACAATATATAGCTGGTAATATAAAAAATAAAATTAAATACCAAGTAGGTGTTTCTAAGAAAAAAGTATGATGAATAGAACCACTTTCGATTATGGCACTTTCTATTATTGATAATATTAAAGCTAATCCAAATAGAAAAATATAAGCATTTCCTAAAGGTTTTCCTAAAGCTTTTAATATTACATCTTTAAAATCATAGCCATTTGTTTTTTCACAAATATTAAATATATAAAATATAAATATTAAAAAAATTAAAGCGGCAGCTATTGTACATATCCATGTATCTGTTCTGCTCTCTCTAATAAAAAGAGAAGTATATGCTTGTATAGACATCATTACAATAGGGACTATAAAAAATAAAAAATGTTTAGAAGTTAATTTTTCCAATATTGTTACCGTTATAGGAAATAATATAACGGTTTTCACCTACCTTTCTTATAAATAATAAAATTCCTATATTTAAAATAATAAATTACCTAAAAAATCCTTTAGTTAGTATTCTCTAAAAAATGAATATTAAACATTTTTTATGAAAACAATATTTCTAGGTGATGATTATGGAAAAAAAATTAAAGTTTTTTAAAGACAGATTAAAAGACAGCTTTGATGTTAAGTACAGAGAAGTAGATACTGCATTAGGAAAAGCTACTTGTATTTTTATTGATGTACTATGCGGAACATCTTTTGTAAGTGAGTATATAGTTAAACCTTTGGTTTTAGAAAAGGAACATGTATTTACTTTAAAGGATATATGCTGCAAGGTTTTAAGTATCAATACAGTAGGGTATCCAAAGGATGATGAAGATGCACTTCTTCATATTTTATCTGGTGATGTTATTATTATTTTTGAAAATGAAAAAGGTATGATTTATTGTGAAGCAAAAAATATTGCAAGTAGAGGAGTAGGAATACCTGTTACTGAATCAGTTCTTAAAGGACCAAGAGAAGGGTTTACAGAACTTTTTGTAGATAATGTAGCTTTAATTAGAAAGAGGGTAAAAAATTCTGATTTAAAATTTGAAGCTATTTATGTAGGCGAAAAATCTAAAACTGTAGTTTGTGTAACTTATATACAAGGTTTAGCACCTAAAGAACTTATTGATTATGTTAGAAGTAAAATTAAAGAATTAGATTATCAATTTATTCTTGATACTAATTACATAGAAGATAAGTTACGATATAAAAATACAGTTTTTGATACAGTAGGATATACTGAAAAACCTGATGAAACAGTAGCAAAGCTTATGGAAGGAAGAGTTGGAGTTATTGTTGATGGAACTCCTTTTGTAATTACAACACCCTTTTTCTTCTTAGAAAACTTTCATATGCCAGATGATTATTATTTAAATAAGTATTTTGTTAATTTTACAAGAACTTTAAGATGGATTGCTTTTTTTATAGCTACATTTATGCCAGGAATTTATGTTGCAACTATATGCTATCATTACTCAATGATACCATCTCTTTTTGTTTTTAGATTGGCTGTATCTAGGGCAGGAGTACCTTTTCCAACTATAATTGAAGTTCTTATAATGATGACTTTTTTCCAACTTATAAAGGAGGCTGGACTAAGGCTTCCACAACCAATAGGAACCGCAATGTCTATTGTAGCAGCTCTTATTTTAGGAGATGCTGCAGTAGGAGCTGGATTAGCCTCTAGAATAACAATATTGGTAATAGCCATAAGTGCATTATCTTACTTTTTAATACCAAAATCTTATGGTGCTATGTCTATATGGTCTATAATAATTGTATTATTTTCAGCATTTTTAGGACTTCCAGGATTTTTTGCAGCAACACTTTTATTAGTAACTCATTTAGCTAACTTAAAATCATCTGGATATTCTTATTTATTTCCTATTGGAACAGCAAAAGAATATAAATTTAAGGACTTGGTATTTAGAGGGAATCTAGATAATATATCTAAAAAAGTTATAGAAGAGGATGATATTGATGAGAAGAAATTATAAGAGAGTTATATCATTAATATTAGGAATTATAATCTTAACTACATTTATAGGCTGTTATAATTACAAGGATATAAACAAAGTAGTTTTTGTAACTACTTGCTTTTTTGACAATGAAGATGGAGATGTGGCTATATATTTAGATTGTGTAAAACCTTTTAGAGATGCAAATGATAGTTCCGATAAAGGTAAAAGGATACTTTATAAAGGAAAGTCTAAAACTATTTTAGAAGGAATAAGAGATATAAATTTAGCATCTTCATACAAAATAAATTTTACTCAATGTAAAGCTTATATTTTTTCAGAGAATGCTGCTAAATCAGGATTAGAAAAATATTTAGATCTATTAAGAAGAGACCAAGAATTATTAGTTAAGCCATATCTTTTTGTATATTTTGGAGATGTAAAAAAATTATTTGAAACTGCTAATGAGAATGAAGAATACTTAGGAATATTTTTAAATGATTTAGCTATAAAAGTTAAGGAAAATCCTAAGGTTATCTCCACAAATATAAATGATTTCTTTACAGAAAGATCATCTGGAAGAACTAATACGGTTATATCAGCACTAGAAATAGTTAATAATTCTGAGGATAATAAGCTTTCTTTAAGCGGAGGAGCTATTTTAAATAATGATATTTTAGTAGAAAGACTTACAGAAAAGCAAACTCTAGCGTATAGCTTTTTAAATGATAATGTAGATAATGGTGTTTTAGAGGTAAGTAATCCACAAGATCCAAAAACGTATATTACCTTAGAAATAAATAATAGTAAAACAGAAACAAAAATAAAATATGATGGAGATAGAATAAAACTATATAAATATATTACTATAAATTGTTCTATAGCAGAGGTCCAGGATAGATTTATAATTAATGATACATCATTAAAAAAACTTGAAGAAACTGAAAAGAAAGATATAAGTCAATATATATCTAGCACATTTGATTTCTTTAGAAAAAAAGAAGTAGATATATTTGAAGCAGGAAGATACTTTAATATGTATTATCCTAAAGAATCAATAGAAGGTAGTATAATTGGAAAAACAGATTTAATATTAACTGTTGATGTTAATATAGAAGGATCTAGTGAAATGAGAGACAGTTATTAAATAGTAAAATAAAAAAATAATTAAAATAATTATTAAAGATAAAAGACTCAATAAAAATTTTTATAAGTTTATTAATAAAAAAATTTACTATAAATAAAATACACTATTAAAGCATTATAAAATAATATGCTTGTAATAGTGTATTTTTTGTTAAAAAATAATATTTTATTTTAAAATTATAAGTTTATAAAGTTATCTTAAATTGTTAACTAATTGTTAATAATTAAAAATAAGGAATAATTGAATAAATTTTCAGAATATTATATACTATTAGTAAAGAAATATATTTATATATTTAAGCAAATATAATTTGTGAGGGGTGGTTCTGATGATTCAGGTGTTTTGCAATGAAAGAGGTTCAGGTAAAACAAAAGAACTTATTAATTTGGCTAACTCAAATATTTTAAGTCAAAAAGGAAACGCTGTATATATTGACGATGATTCAAGACCAAGAATTGAACTTAATAGAAATATTAGATTTATATCTACAAATGACTTTTCGTTAAGTGACTTTGAGTCATTATATGGACTTTTGTGTGGCATAATATCTAGAGATTATGATATTGAGAATATCTATATTGATGGACTTTCTAATATTGTAGAATCAGATATAGAAAATGCGGCACATTTATTTTTTAAGCTAGATGATTTAACAGAAAAATTTGGAGTAAACGTTTATATAAATGTGAATGGAGAGAATGAAATTCCTGAGTTTATAAAAAAATACGCTTCATAAAAAATAAAATAGAAAATATATAAATTAATATAATGAGAGCTACTAGTTTTTAGTGGCTCTTTTATGTTAATTAAATTTAAAGGTGGAAAAAAATAATAAAAGGAGGTAAAATAAAATCAAATCGAAGAATTTAGGAGGCGTTATTAATGAATAGAGAAGTTATATCAACAAAAGATGCACCAGGTGCAATAGGTCCATATTCACAAGGAATAAAAATTGGAGATTTTATTTTTACATCAGGTCAATTACCAATAAATCCAAAAACGGGGGAACTTATAAGTGATGTTAAAGAAGCTACAAAAACTTCTTTAGAAAACGTTAAAGCAATTTTAGAAGATGTGGGATCATCTTTAGACAAAGTTGTAAAAACAACAGTATTCTTAAAGGATTTAAATGATTTTGCAGCTGTAAATGAAGTTTATGGTGAGTACTTTAAGGAATTACCACCAGCTAGATCTTGTTTCCAAGTAGGAAAACTTCCAAAGGATGCAGTTTTAGAAATAGAAGTTATAGCTCATATTTAATATATTAGTTTGACATAATATTTAAAATTAAGTATAATTTCATTAAAGTTTAACTATACTAGTTAATAAATTAATGAATAAGAAAAGACTATGAAAAGAAGGAGTAAAGGTATTGATACTTAACAGAGAGTTACCGGTTGGTGAGAGGTGCAAAGATAAATACTTTGAATACATCTTAGAGTCATTCACCGAAAGCTATTTAGTAGTTAGTAGGCTGATATCGGAAGTTCCCGTTAAAAGAACAAAGATGTTAAGATGCATCTTTTAAGGTCTTACATAATTTATGTGAGATAAATTGAGGTGGTACCACGTGATTAATCTCTCGTCCTCTGAATATTTTCAGAGAACGAGAGTTTTTTTATATATTTAAATAAATTATCTTAAAAATAAAATTATAAAAATTAAAATCTAAATATAAAAATTTGAATTTTTGTATAGGAGGAAAAAGGTATGGCAAATGTATTAGACGAATTAATTGAACGTGGGTATATAAAACAATTTACTCATGAAAATGAAACAAGGGAATTATTAGAAAAGGAAAAAGTAACTTTTTATATAGGTTTTGATCCAACTGCAGATAGTTTACACGTAGGACACTTTATAGCTATGATGTTTATGGCTCATATGCAAAGAGCAGGACATAGACCAATAGCTTTACTTGGTGGGGGTACTGCTATGATAGGAGATCCAAGCGGTAAAACTGATATGAGAAAGATGTTAACTAAAGAGCAAATCGAGCATAATGTTGCATCAATAAAAAAACAAATGGAAAAATTTATAGATTTTTCTGATGATAAAGCTATACTTGTAAATAACGGAGATTGGCTTTTAAATCAAAACTACGTAGAATTTTTAAGAGAAGTAGGAACTCATTTTTCAGTAAATAGAATGCTTACAGCTGAATGTTTTAAGCAAAGATTAGAAAAAGGATTATCTTTCCTTGAGTTTAACTATATGTTAATGCAAGCATATGATTTTTACTTATTAAATCAAAAATATAATTGTAAAATGGAATTAGGTGGAGATGACCAATGGTCAAATATGATTGCAGGTGTTGAGCTTATAAGAAGAAAAACTCAAGGAGAAGCTTATGCCATGACTTGTACTTTACTTACAAATAGTGAGGGACAAAAAATGGGTAAGACAGTAAATGGTGCATTATGGTTAAATCCTGAAAAAACTACACCATATGAATTCTACCAATACTGGAGAAATGTTAATGATGCAGATGTTCAAAAATGTTTAGCTCTATTAACATTCCTTCCAATGGATGAAGTAAGAAGACTTGGAGCTTTAGAAGGAGCCGCAATAAATGAAGCTAAGAAGGTTCTTGCCTTTGAGGTAACTAAGCTTGTTCATGGTGAAGAAGAAGCTGAAAAAGCTCAAAAAGCTGCAGAGGCTCTTTTTGCAGGTGGTAATGATATGACTAATGTACCTACTGTAACTATCTCAAAAGATATGTTAGGAAATAATTTAATAGATATAATAGTAGAAACTAAAATTATGCCATCAAAAGCAGAGGCTAAGAGATTAATTCAACAGGGTGGATTATCATTAAATGGAGAAAAGGTTACTGATTTTAAAAAGACTTTAGAAGAAAGTGACATTGAAGATGGTAGTGCTTTGGTTAAAAGAGGAAAGAAAAATTATAATAAAATAGTTGTTCAGTAATCAATAATATATTAATTAAAAACTTTTAGATTATTTTTATAGAGTATGTAATATTAACTTGCATAATATTAATGGATTTTCCTTAATTTATGCAAGTTATTTTTTTCTGAATAAAAAATAAAAAACTTCGATAATAAAGATAAGTAAAAGGTTTAATATAAATTTTAAGATTTGGAGGGAAGCAAATGCCATCAATTATAAACGTTTCAAATGCAGTTGTCTCAAATAATAAAAAGATTTCTAGTAAATTAACTTTTGAAGTAGGAGAAAAATTTTCAGGCAGAATTGTTAAAGGAAAAAATGGAGAAGAATCAGTGGTAAAACTTCTTGATGGGTGGCAGTTTGCTGCAGAGATAGAAGGAGATTCAAAGAGTTATCAAGAAGGAATAGTTAAATTTGAGGTTGATGGATTTGAAAATGGAAAATTAAAACTTAAAGTTATAAAAGAAAGTGAATCACAAGATAATAAAGAGGATAAAATGATTGATTCTTTATTAAAAAGTGAAGGACTTAAAGATGATGATACAGAAGTAATAAAAATGATGATAAAACATAATATGAATATTTCTAAAGAGAATGTAATAAAGGCTAAAACTTTAATGAAGTTTAAGGCTGATATAAAGGAAAATCCTGAGGAAATAGAAAAGTTTATTAATTCCTTTTTAGCTAGTAAAGGAATAGAAAAGGCATCTGTAGAAGGACAAAAAGTAATTAATATATTAAAAAATTTCTTTTCTTCCTTAGAAAATCTATCTAATGAAGACTTATTTATGATGTTAGAAAATAATATAGATCTTACAAGTGATAATATAAAAAGTTTTCTTAAATTATCTAAAAGTAGAGAGGATATATTCAATCTTTTAGAAAAGATTAGCGAAAATTTAGAAGATGGTGAATTGAAGGGTGAAAATATAAATAGTTTTATAAATGATGAAGATTTAGAGTTTTTAAAGAATATAGATAAAGAATTAGAATCTTCTTTTGATAAAGATATGAAAGCTAATGGAAATAAAAATCCTAATAATTTAGATTTAGAAAAATTAATTAAAGAAAATAATAAAGGGTTAAATCTTTCTAATGGGGATAAAGATATCAATTTAAATGATGCATTGAAAAAAGCTTATGAAAACAAAAATAGTAAGATAGATGTACTAAACATACTTAAAACATTAATTAAAGATGATAATAGTGGAGTTAAAAATACATTAAAGAATATAATTTTAAATAAAACTGTGGAATCTTTAGGAAAAGAGGAAAGTAATAGTTTAATTTCAACTATTAAGAATTTATCAGAAGAAGATATAGTAAAAAATATATTAACTAAAGCAAAGGAAAGTAATACAACATTAAGCAAACTTAATGATAAAGACTTTAAGGAAATAATAAAAGATTTAACAAATAAAAATATAGATATAAATAAAAGTGAGTTAAATTCAATAAAAGAAGCCACTAAGCAAAGTATAATAAATATTATAAGAAATAATGGAAAAGAAAATAATGAGCTTAATAGTATATTAAATAAATTTATTTTAGAAGATAGTTCTGTAGGAAAAGAATTACAAAGTATATTAAGTGAAAATAATATAGGTATAGAGGGAAATAAGGAGAGCTTAGTAAATTCAATAAAAGAGGAAGAACTTAAAAATTTATTAAAAGACATTAAGCCTTTAAGAGATGGAAAGATATTAGAGGATGGAGTAACTAGTAAATCTTCTAATATTATAGAACAAGAGCTTAAGGAAAAGGGTCAGTTAATAAAAAAAATAATTGAAGATATTGCACATAAAGATGGATTAAACACCTTAAATTTATCTAAGGATATGATAAATAGTTTAAAAATTTTTAATAGCTTAAGTGATAATTATTACATGTTAGATGTTCCTATAAATTTTAAGGAAAAAGAATATGAATGTAAACTTATGATAAAAGATGATAGAAAAAGTGGCAAAAAAATAGATTCTAAGGATGTTAAGTTAGTAGTTACAGTAAAAACTATAAATATGGGGACTATAGATGGATATATAAAAATAAAAGATAAAAACTTTAATGTAGATTTAAAGTGTGATGAATATTGGGTAAAACCTTTAGATTTAGGAAAAGAAAAATTATGCAATCTATTAAAAGATATAGGTTATAATGTTAATGTAATAGTTAGTAGAAGAATGGAAGATGCTACTTTAACTAACTGTAGAGAATTTTTTAATGATGGAAGTATTTCAGCTATTGACATTAGGGTTTAGGAGGTAAATATGAAAGATAGAAGTAAAGCGGCAGCTTTAAAATATGAACAAAACTTTGATGCACCAACGGTAACAGCAGCAGGCATGGGAGTTATAGCTGATAAAATTATTGAAAAAGCAGAGGAAAATAATGTTCCAGTAGTGTATAATAAAGAATTAGCAGATTTACTATGTAATGTGGATGTAGGAGATGCGATTCCACCGGAATTATATGAAGGAGTGGCACATATAATAGCCTACATTACAGATGTAGATAAACTATTTGATGAAAGGTGAATTTTTATATGGCATTATACGCTATTTCAGATCTTCATTTATCTTTAAATACTAATAAGCCTATGGATATTTTTGGAGATAATTGGGCTAATCATGATGCAAAGATAAAAGAAAATTGGATAAATAAAATAAAAGAAGAGGATTATGTTCTTATAGGTGGAGATATTTCTTGGGGAATGAAAGCTCAAGATAGCAAAGATGATTTAGAGTGGATTCATAAATTACCAGGAACAAAGTTTCTTATAAGAGGAAACCATGATTATTGGTGGGGGAGTATATCAAAACTAAATAAAATGTATGATAACATGAAATTTATACAAAATAATTTTTTTTCTTATAAAGATTGGGCCATTTGCGGTACTAGGGGATGGATTTGTCCTGAAAATGATAAATTCACAGAGAAAGATAAAAAAATTTATGATAGAGAACAAATAAGATTAAAGTTATCTTTAGATGAGGCAAAAAAGGCTGGATATAAAAATATAATATGTATGATACATTATCCACCAAGCAATGAATCCCTTGGAGATTCAGCTTTTACAGAAATATTTGAAAGTTATGGTGTAAAAAAAGTTATATATGGACATTTGCATGGTCACGGACTTAGTAAGGTTGTAAATGGAACTAAAAACAATGTTGAATATATAATCACATCCTCTGATTATTTAAATTTTAATCCATTAAAAATATTAGATTAAATTTAATTTACAAAAAGCAAAAGAAAAAATAAGAAATATCAAAAGATATTTCTTATTTTTTTCTATGGAAGTTAAAATAAAGTTTTTTTTAAAAACTTTTGTAAACTGAAAAAATAAACTCCCTTGTAAAAATAATTAGGATTATATTTAACAAGAAGGAGTTTTTTTGCAATATGGTAATAAAATAATAATTTTTATTTTATAGTTTTATTTAGGAGCTTTTATATAATTAATTATATTTTGAAAAACTTCATCTTCACCAACATATACTAATATATCATTTTCTAAAAGGGTAAAGTATGGTCCTGGAGACAAAAATATTTCTCCATTTCTTTTAACTCCTACTATGGTAGCTTTGGTATTATGCCAAAAATTTAATTCACCAATACTTTTACCAACAGCTATACTATTTTTTTCTACTACACTTTCAAAGGGAATTATAGTTCCCACATTTCTAAGTTGAGTTGCAAATTGAATAATAGATTTTATATTATTATCTATTTTTTCATCAATTATCTTTTTTTGAGCTAGTAATTGATAAGTTTCATTATTTATTGATGAAAAGTCAGATTGAGTTTTAAATTTATTTAAAAATACTTTAGCAGAATCTCTGCTGTTTATTATTATGCCGCTTTTATCATTTACTTTAACTACATTCATATCTGTTAGTAAAGCAATTGATCTTCTTATTGTTTCTGGAGAAACCTTATATATACTTACTAAGGTTGTTCTACCGGTGATTTTACTACCTTCTATAAACTCATTATTTATAATCCTGTGTGCAATATCCACAGCTATTTTTATATAATTTGGGGTTTTAGATTTTTTTAGCATATTAAATAACACTCCTTTAACAATAAGATTTTATCACTGTATTAATAAAATGTAAAACATATTAAAGCCTTTAAAATTGCCCTTTATATCCAATAATTTGAAAAGTGACAACTTGTATGTTAAAATTAAGTTGTTATAACTAGCAACTTATATTAGTTTAAAAGTTGCTATTTTTTTAAAATACAAACTGACAACTTGTTAACAATTACAAGTAGTTAAAAAGGAGGAATTTTTTTGAAAAAAGGTAAAGATAATTTTATTTATAAAAGTTGTTTAATAGCATCACTTCTTATATTTATTTGGGCTGTATTTTTTAAAGAGGGTTTTGAGTTTATGGTGAATAATTTTTTAGAGTGGATTTCTAATAATGTTTCTTGGTTTTATTCAGCATTGATGATATCTTTCTTTATATTTTGTATATGGCTTGCTTTTAGTAAGTTTAGAAATATAAAACTTGGAGATGATGATTCTAAACCAGAATTTTCGAACATAACATGGTTTGCTATGCTATTTAGTGCTGGAATAGGAATTGGATTAGTATTTTGGGGAGTTGCAGAACCATTAACACATTATATTAAGCCAGAAGGTATGGAAGGGTTGACAGAAGGAGCTAAAGTATTTGCATTTAAGAAAGTATTTTTACATTGGGGAATATCAGCATGGGCTTGTTATTCAATATTAGCTTTAGCTTTAGCTTATATGCATTTTAGAAAGAAGAAACCTGCCCTTATAAGTAGCTTACTTATACCTTTAATAGGAGATAAGGGAGCTACAGGAGCTATTGGTAAAACAGTTGATATATTAACTATCTTTGCAACTATTGCAGGAATAGTAACTTCACTAGGTATGGGAACCTTACAGATAAATAGTGGATTAAATTATTTATTTGGTATACCAGAAAATAAATTAATTCAAACCTCAATAATAGTAATAATAACCTGCCTATTTTTAATATCAGCTTGTACAGGTGTAAAAAAGGGAATTAAATATTTATCTAATTTAAATATGCTTTTAGCTGTAATGCTTTTAATAGCAGCTATGATTGTGGGACCTTTTAATGAGATGGTATATAATCTATTTGTAGGAATAAAACATTATGCTATAGCTTTAGTTGGAGAAAATAATAATATATTTCAAAGTGGAAATTGGTATAAACAATGGACTTTATTTTATTGGGGATGGTGGATTGCTTGGGCTCCATTTGTGGCTATATTTATAGCAAGAGTCTCAAAAGGAAGAACTATCAAAGAATTTATTGGTGGAGTTTTATGTGTTCCAGCAGGATTTTGTTTAATTTGGTTTGCTGTATTTGGAACAATAGGAATGAATGTACCTCATAATGTAGCTGAAAAAGCCATAGAAAAAGTTGAAACCACATTTTTTGTTATATTTGAAAATTATCCAATGGGATTAGCAATTTCAATATTAGCAATAATATTATTATTTACATTCTTTATAACTAGTGCAGATTCAGCAACATATGTTTTAGCTATGATAGCATCTAATGGAAATAATAATCCTAAAAATTCAAGAAAAATAATATTAGGTATAATACAATCAGCATTAACATTAGCTTTACTTTTTGCAGGAGGTTTATCTATGGTACAAAATGCATCTATACTTATGGCTTTACCTTTTGGTGTAATAATGTTATTTACAATGATAGCCTTTAGAAAAGAGTTATATAACAGTGAAATAAAAAATAGTATATGTTATGAAAAACAGATAAATAATAAGAAAATTAATAATAAAATAAAGGAAAAGTACTTAGAAGATAAGGCTAATTAAAATATGATTTTTTAATAAAAAATATTTTATTGAAAAATTAAAAGAATCCTCTTTTTAATATTAATATAAGAGGATTCTTTTAATTTATCATTTAAAATAAATTATTTTATAAATCAGAAATAGAATCTTTTAAATTTTTAACTGAATTATTAAATGAAGATATTTTAGAATAATTATTTTTAAAGTCCATAGAGAATTCGTCTATTAATGAAGATTTTTCTAAAGATAATTCCTTAGCATGTTCAACAAAATTTAGTACGTTATCTTTATGTTGTGATGCAGATGTTAAATTAATAATAGAATTATTTATTTCATCAGTTCCTGCATCTATGTAGGATTTAATATCATTAAAAGTTTCTTTAGTATCAGTTATGGAAGAGTGTTGAGTTGTAAGAGCGGTATTTCCATCTTTCATAGCAGAAGAAGCCTTTAGAATATCCTTTTTTATCTCATCAAGTATATTTGTTATGCTTTGTACTGCGGATTTTGAGTTTTCTGCAAGTTTTTTTACTTCACCAGCAACAACTGAAAATCCTTTTCCTGCTTCGCCAGCTCTTGCAGCTTCTATAGCAGCGTTTAAAGCTAAAAGGTTAGTTTGTGATGCTATTTCGCTTATAGCAGAGGTGATTAGGTTTACAGATTCTAACTTTTCAACTAATTCGTTTACAGTAGAATAAGAAGTTTTAAATGCTTCATTAAGTTCACTTAATGATTTATCTAAAGAGTTTATAGTGCTTATTCCATTATTTACTACTTTATCTGTATCTAACATATTTATATGAACGTTAGTTATGTTTAAGGCTAAATCTTCCATAGTATTTCTAAAATCTTTAAGTAGATTATTAGCGGAAGTTAACTCATTATTTTCATTTTCAAATGTAGATGATATAGAAGAAATTGTATTATTTAAATATTCAAAGTTATTTGAAGTGTTATCAAAATCAGTATAAAGAGTTTCTACTACATCTTTTAGATTATTAATTTTTTCAGAGCTTACTTTAGGTGGTATATCAGATAAATTTTCATCTTTTTCTACAATTATTTCTTCGTTAGAAGATGGATATTTATTTTTGTTAAAGAAAAGTCCCATAACATATTGCCTCCAATTTATATTTTTAGAATATTATAGCACATTATGACAGAAAAATGTAATGGTAAATTATATTACCTTTTGTATTGCTTTTTTGATATAATTATTTTGTACAAAACAATTAAAGGTGATAAGGTATGGCAATAAAAGAATGGAAGACTTTTCTGATGCCTTATGAACAGGCTGTTGAAGAGCTAAAGGTAAAATTAAGAAGTATAAGAAAAGAATATAGACGAAAAAATGAATATTCTCCAATAGAATTTGTTACTGGAAGGGTTAAAGAAGTTGCTAGCATATTAGAAAAAGCTAATAAATTTGAAATACCAATAGATAGACTACAATATGAAATGGAGGATATAGCAGGCATAAGGGTTATGTGTCAATTTGTTGATGACATACAAAGAGTTGTTGAAATATTAAGAGAACGTAAAGATATGCAAATACTTTATGAAAAAGATTATGTTAATAATGTTAAGGAAAGTGGTTATAGAAGTTATCATATAATAATTAAGTATCCAGTTAATATGGCGGAAGAGCAAAAGGAAATATTAGCAGAATTTCAAATAAGGACTTTAGCTATGAATTTTTGGGCTACAGCAGAGCATTCTCTTAATTATAAGTATAAGCAAAAAATTCCTAAGGAAATAAAGCAAAAGCTTAAAAATGCAGCAGATGCAGCTTTTAATCTAGATAGAGAGATGCTTGAAATAAAAGATGAGATAAAAGATGCTCAAAAATTATTTGAAGTAAAATCAGATGTAATATCAACTATAATGAATAATATAATAACTTTAATATCTTTAGGTAGGATAGCAGAGGCTTCAAGATATCAAATTTCTTTAAATAAGTTAATTGAGGAGGGAGAAGTTTGGGAATTTAATAACCTTCTTCATTCAATACAAAGAGAGATTGAAAAATATAGCTAGAGCTATAAAATTTAATTAAAGGTTTAAATTAAAAATTTAATTTTAAAGTTTATAATAAAAGGTGTAATAGAACTTTTCATAAAGGTATATTACACCTTTTATAATTATTTTAAGAAGAATAAAATAAATTATCATTTATATTGATAATAATTATTAAGTAATATAAAATTGAAATGGTGATTTTATTCTATTTTAACGAGAGGTAAAAATATAATGGAAAATAGAGAATTAAATATGATAAAGGAAAATCCTTTATTTATAAAAAATATAAAAAATAAAACTTTAGAGATGGAATTAGAAGCTGTAAAGAAAAATGGCTTTGTTATACAATATATAGAAAATCCAAGTGATGAAGTTAAACTTGAAGCAATAAAATCTAATGTTTTAGCAATTGAATACATAAAAGATCCTTCAGAAGAACTTTGTATATTAGCAGTAAAAAGTCAGTGGAATGTATTAAAACTTATAGAAAATAAAACAGAAAAAATAGTTAAGGAGGCTATAAAAACTAAAGGTTGGGCAATTCAATATGTAGAAAATCCATCAGAAGAATTACAGCTTTTAGCAGTAGAAAAAGATTTTGATGCAATAAAATATATAAAGGATCCATCAGAGAAGGTTCAAATAAAGGCTATAAAAAATTACTGGGGAGCTATAAAGTTTATCAAAAATCCTACTATAAAAAGTAAAAGATTAGCTATAAATGAGAATGAGGAAAGTATAAATTATATGAATAATTATAGCTATGATGATTTAGGATTATTTATAAAGGATAATATAAATATTATTAAATATGTTTATGAAGAAATTAATATAGATATGGTCTTAGATATTTTAAAGGAAAAGTTAAGCAATGAAAATATAGATTATAAATACGTTAAGGATTATCTAGAGTTAGAAATTTTAGAGATGGATAAGATGGCTTTTATAAAGGAATATGGAAGTAAGAAAGCTAAAAAGTTTACTATAGATTATAAGTTAAGTCTATAGTTAATAATATTGGAGGAATATAAAAGTGAATTTTGATAAATGTATAAAGACAACAGAACTAGTCCTTTTATCAGGAGCAGTTCCTTTAATAATAGGAGAAAGTGGAATAGGTAAGACGTCTTTAGCAAAGGAATTAAGTGAAGAAAAAAATTATTATTTAGTAACTATAGATGGAAATCTTTTAAAAGAAGGAGAAATAGGAGGTCTTCCAACTATAGAGGATAGAACTTATGAGAGAGAAGGAAAAAAATTTAAAAGTAGAGCAACAATATATGCAACTCATAGTAAATTAGTAGAAATAGATGAGGCTATATCTCAGGGAAAAGAAGTATTGCTTTTTATTGATGAGTTAAATAGATGCGAACATGCAGTTCAGCAAGAACTTATGAATTTGATTTTAAATAGGGAGATAAATGGATACAAATTATCCGAAAAGGTAAAAATTATTGCGGCTATGAATCCATCAAATAAATATGATAATTTTGAACAAAGTAATTATGAAGTAATTGATATGGATCCTGCCCAAGAAGATAGATTTATTTGGATAGAGTTAGATTCAGATGTTAAGGAATGGATTAGATGGGCTATGACAAAAGGAGAAGTTGCAGAAGAGGTTATAGAATTTATATCTACATTTCCAGAGCATCTTCATACACCTAATTCTTTAGAAACTATAAAAGCTACACCAAGAAGTTGGGAGAGAATATCTAAGGGATTTAAAGTTTATAAAAACAATAAAGATAAATTTTCTTTGGATATATTTTATAATTTGGTAAAGGGGAATGTGGGAAGCAATATTGCTCAAGACTTTATAGGATTTTTAAAGAGTTTAAAGAATCCTATAATAAAGGGTAAAGACTTATTTAAGGATGAGATTATATCTTATGATATAAGAGAAAAAATAAGAAAAGAAAGTCATTCTCGTTTGTATATTACTGCAAAAAGTGCTTTGAATTATTTAGAAGAAGAGAAGGAAATAAAGGAAAATGATATAAATATATTTGCCACATTACTTAGAGATTATCCAAAGGATTTAGCTTTATCAATAATGAAGGAAATAAAAGCAGAACATAGTAAAAGATTATATGATTTTATGTTAAATAATGATGAGTTTATAGAGACTTTCTTTGAAATATATGTTTAGGAGAAAAAAATGAGTTTTGAAGATGATAGAAAAAATCTTTTAAAGGAAGCTTTAACTTGGCAAAAAGAAAATGATATAACTGAAGATTATAAAAGAAAATTCTTTAATCTTATAGAAAAAGTTATAGTTAATATGCTAGAAAAAGATGAAGAATTTTTTGGAAGCTTTATGATTCAAGTAAAAAGAGATATAAAGCTTAATATAACTTGGCCTATAGTGACAATAATAAATATAGAGGGATTTAGAATGTCTTTTAATCCATTGATATTTTTAGAATGTAACAGAAAAGAAATGGAAGGCCTCTTAAAGCATGAAATATATCATATAATTCTTGGACACTATGAAAGAGAAAAGGCATTAAAAATGAAATATCCTTCTATGGCAGTAAATATAGCTATGGATATAGTGGTAAATCAATATATAAAGGTTTTACCTTCTTGGTGCAAAAGATTAGATGGTGTTTCAAGAGAGTTTAACATTGATTTAAAGGCGGATATGACCTTAGAAAAATATACAGAAGAAATAAGTTATGGATTAAAAAAGAAAGAAGTTAAAGATATTAAAGATAAAAATTCCATAGTAAAAGAAATAGACTATGATAATTGTCATGAAATGTGGGAGAGTGAAAATATATCTTTAGAAAGTTTAAAAGAGATAAAAAAGAAAGCTGCTTTTAATGCTTATAAAGGGAAAGCACCTAATGTAATAGATAATATTTTAAAAGATTTAAGTGATAGACCTCAAATAAAATGGAATGAGTACTTAAAAAGACTTATACCTTCTGTAAGAAATGGGTATAGAAGAACAATAACTAGAAGAGATAGAAGACAACCTAACAGATTAGAATTAATGGGAAAACTACCTTTAACAGTTTCTAATATAATTGTAGCAATTGATATAAGTGCATCTATGAGTGATGATGAATTTAATAAAATAATGATAGAGATAGTTGCAATATGTAAGCAAAAAGAAGCTAAAATATCAGTCATAGAGTGTGATAATGAAATAAGAAGAGTATATAAACTAAAATCTATAAAGGATATAAAACCAAGAAGTAAAAAAAATGGAGCTACTGAGTTTACTCCTGTTTTTAAATATATAAATGAAAATAATTTAAAAAATAATATATTAGTTTATTTTACAGATGGGTTAGGAGAAAAAGAATTACCAATAAGACCTATAAATAAAAGAATATTATGGGTTTTAACTGATGATAATAATGAATTATCTTTAAAAAATCCTTATGGAGAAGTGAAAAGATTAGAAAGAATAAAAAAAGAAAATTATGGTAATACCTATGGATTAGAAGCTATAAGACAAGCTATTCATGATTGGGCAAGATAAAATGTAAATTAAGAGAATAAACTTTAGATATTATAATATAATGTTTTAAAGGCTGGTGGATTTAACAAGTATTTTTGTGATAAAATTAATTAATTACATAAACATTATAGGGGGATGTATTATGAAGAAAGGTAGCAAAAATATATATGTGCTAGCTATAGTAATTATATTATTTGTAAGTTTTTGCCTAAATATTTATTTGCTAACTTTAAAAGAAGTTTATAAAAATAGAACAGGTAAAAAAATATATAATGAAATTTTATTAGCCAAAAATAACAATGAAAAAATATTAAAATCCTTAGAACTTTGGAATGGTGATAATAAAATAAACAAAAAGGAATTAATAGAGATGAACTATAATTATGAAGAACTTCATGATAATATTCTTCAATTGTTAGATGAATATAATTTTTATCAAAGTTCTAATATAGTTTTCTTAAGTAAAAAAGTTGATACGGGAGAAATAGTTGAAAATGATATATATAATCAAATATTAAGTTATATGGATCAAATAATACAAAAAGGTCTTTATGAATGTGGAGAATACTTAGAACTTAAAGAAAGTGATAAAAATAATTTAAAAATAATGCTAACTATATCTAATAATGTGAAAAATTATTTTGATGAAATTATAGGAAGCACATCTAAAGATAATGATTATGAAGAGTTTAGGAAAAAGGTTTTAAAAGATGATTTTTGGGTAGATGTTTTGCAATCAATAAATAAAATAAATGATAAATATAAAAATCTAGATTTTTCAGATAGTTAATATAATTAATTAGATTTAAAAACAAATAAAAAATTTAGTAATTCAAAAATAAAAGCATTGTTGATATTTTTTAACAACAATGCTTTAGCTTTATAAGTAATATATTAAAATTTTATTTATCATTTTAAATATAAAATTTAAATTCTGTTAATGACAACTTGAACAAGTTGAGCATCCACCTTCAGATTGAACTAAAGGTTTTAAAGAAAGACCTCTACCATCATTCTCTTCAGTAGATAGTATGACAAATCCTTCATAATCAGAAACTAAATCTTTATCTACATAAAAGTTTACTTCATTTATTTTACTTACAACATCATTTTCTCTTTGTTCATCCAGAACAATATTAAACATTGGACCGCCTCAGCCCATACCTGCTAAATTAATTCTGATGTTAAAGTCTTTTATATCATTTTCATCTAAAAACTGCTTAAATTCTTTATAAGCAGCGTCACTCATCTTTACTGCTGACATCAAATTTTCCTCCTTAAGGGTTTATTTTATATTAGTTTATTCACTTTAATAATAATAATACTATTATCTATAGATTAAATCAATAATAAAAGAAATTAGTAGTTTCCAAAAATATACAAAAATGATAAAATAGCATTGTATGATACAAGGTGGGGAGATTATGAATATTTCTTTAACAAGCAAAGAGTATAAATTATGGCTAGAATTATTATTATTAGGGGCTTATATAATTGAAAAATCAGATTGCGAGGAGAAAGATAAATATTTTAAAGTGCTAAAGTATATATTATCTGATAAGAGGAGTAATTCAGATTATAAAGATAATTGTTATATAACTTTTAATGAGATAAATAATATCCTTTTAAGAGACATAGATCTTAAAGAGGAATATATTGAAAGTTATAATGAAAATATGTTTTGGAATGAACTTTCAGATAAATTAGCTACAAAGGATGCTTTTGAAAAAATAGGAGAAGAAATAACAGAAGATAATTATGAGGAATTTTTAAAGCTAAAAAAAGATATAATAAATAAATATATTGAAAATTTTAAAGAGAGCAATTACCATATTAAGGAGTTACCATATTAAATATTTAAGAATTGATAAAAAGCTATTATATTTAAAGAGAGGAATTTTTATGATACCTTTTGAGAAGAGTTATTATATACAAAAGATAAAAGATTATGAAAATAAAATAAAAGAAAAAAAATTAAATAAATATTCAATTCTAAAAACAAATATTAAAAATCCAAAGAAATATTTATATAAAGATTTAAATGATTCAAAGGTTAGTATTATAGAATTAAGAGAAAATGAAAATATAATGATGAGTATATCTCCTTATGAAATTCAAGGAAGTTTTGAAGCTATAAAGTGGGCTTATGGAAAAGTTGGTATAGTTGGCTTAGGACTTGGGTATGTTGTTCAAGAAATATTAAAAAAAGATGATGTGGAAGAAGTTGTAGTTTATGAAATAAGTGAAGATATAATAAACTTATACAGGGAAAACTTCTCTAAAAATAACAAGCTTAGGATAATAAAAGGAGATGCTTTTAAAGCTAAAAGAGAAAGTTTTAATTGCTTTTATTCAGATATATATCAATATAAATTAACAAAAAATGTAGTGGAAGATTATATAAAATTCAATAAAATTCATAGTATTGATGAATATAGTTTTTGGGGAATGGAACATTTTTTATTAAGTTGTGCAATAGAAGACTTATTGATGATATATATACCAGAAAATTGGATTCATATGGCTCAAGATTTATTTAACAGATTAAGTGATCATAATAAAATAGATGATTTTGTAAGATTAGATGAAAATGAGGTCAGAGATATTTTATTAATGTTTAAAAAAGTATTAAATAATGAATAATATATTTTGCTATATAAATTATTATAATTTATATAGCTTTTTCTATAATAGTTAAACTTTTTAACTAAAATATCTTAAGGCGAAGGTGCTAGATATATATAGTAATTTTTATTTATATAAAATAAAAGGTATGAAGAATAATTTCTTCATACCTTTTTATATAATCATAAATATTTAACTATATTTTTAAAAATTTATAGTACAGATTATTTTGCAACTATATTAACAAGTCTTCCTTTTATAACTATTACCTTAACTATATTTTTACCATCTGTAGCAGATTTAATTGATTCATTTTCTAAAGCTAAAGATTTTATTCCTTCTTCATCTAAGTCTGATGGAACATTTATTTTAGCCTTTATTTTTCCGTTAACTTGAATAGCAATTTCTATTTCATCTTTAACTAATGCTTTTGGATCAAATGTTGGCCATGATTCATTAAAGATAGATGTGCTATGGCCTAATAAGTTCCATTGTTCTTCACTAAAGTGAGGAGCAAAAGGTGATAATAATCTTAAATAATCTTCGATAGCTTCTTTTAAGAATGAAAGATTCATAGTCTTTTCTTGAGTATACTTTGATAAAGCATTTATAAATTCCATCATTCTAGCAATGGCAGTATTAAATTGAAGTTTATCAGTATCTTCTGTTACACTCTTAATGCTATTATGTCTCCAGAAGTTTAATTCTTTTTCAGCTTTATCTATAGAAGTTTTATTATTTTCACCTTTTTTAATAGCTTCTCTAGATGAATCTATAATTCTTTCTATTCTTTCAACAAATCTAGATACAGATTTTATTCCGTCATCACTCCAAGCACCACCTTCAGTGTATGCAAATCCAAACATTAAGTACATTCTAAACACATCAGCACCATATTGTGATATATAATCATCTGGAGCTATAGTATTTCCTTTTGATTTACTCATTTTTAATCCATCTGGACCAAGAATTAATCCTTGGTGAGTAAGAGATTTAAATGGTTCATCAAAGTTTAAATATCCCATATCTCTTAGTGCTTTAGTTATAAATCTAGCATATAGAAGGTGCATACAAGCATGTTCAGGACCTCCTACATATTTATCAACAGGAAGCATTTTATTTATTAATTTACTATCAAATGGTTTTTCAGAATCATGAGCATCTGGGTATCTTAAATAATACCATGATGAACAAACAAAAGTATCTAGTGTATCAGCTTCTCTCTTAGCTGGGCCGCCGCAATGAGGGCATGTAGTATTTATAAAATCGTCACATTTTGCAAGTGGAGATTTTCCATCTGGAGTAAATTCTACATTGTATGGAAGTTTAACTGGAAGTTGTTCTTCAGGTACAGCTACTGTTCCACATTTTTCACAGTATACTATTGGAATTGGGGCACCCCAGTATCTTTGTCTTGAAACCAACCAATCTCTTAGTCTAAAGTTTACTTTTTCATCTCCAAGATTCATTGATGCTAATTTTTCAGCGACTTTCTTTCTTCCTTCTTCAGAAGTTAATCCATCAAATTCACCACTATTTATCATAATGCCATATTCACAGAATGGAAGTTCAGTTTCTTTATTGTTTTTAGCCTTGATTACTCTCTCTATTGGAAGATTGTATTTTGTTGCAAAAGCAAAGTCTCTTTCATCATGAGCTGGAACAGCCATAACAGCACCAGTTCCATAACTCGCAAGAACATAATCACCTATCCAAATAGGAACCTCTCTTCCGTTTATAGGATTTATTGCATAGCTACCAGTAAACACTCCAGTTTTTTCTCTAGTTATTGATTGTCTTTCAATATCAGATTGTTTTTGAGTATCTGATTTATAGTTTTCTATTTGATCTTTATATTGATCCTTAGTTAATTTATCAACTAAAGGATTTTCAGGAGCTAACACAACATAGCTTACTCCAAATAACGTATCAACCCTTGTAGTAAATACATCAAAAGTTATATCTTGATCTTTAACTTTAAAAGTAACTTCTGCTCCAGATGATTTTCCTATCCAATGCTTTTGCATTGATACAGTTTTTTCTGGCCAGTCTAATGTATCAAGTTTTTCAAGTAATTCATCAGCATAATCAGTGATTTTTAAGAACCATTGAGTAAGATCTTTCTTAATAACCTCTGTTCCACATCTTTCACATTCGCCATCTAATACTTGCTCATTAGCAAGTACAGTATTACATGATGGACACCAGTTTACTGGAGCTTTTTTTCTATATGCTAATCCTTTTTCATATAATTTTAAGAATAGCCATTGAGTCCATTTATAGTAATCAGGTCTACAAGTTACAATTTCATTTTCCCAATTAAACATTGCACCCATAGCTTTTAGCTGTTCTTCCATAGTTTCAATGTTTTTCTCTGTAGAATCTTGAGGGTGTATTCCAGTTTTTATAGCATAGTTTTCAGCTGGTAATCCAAAAGCATCAAAACCCATAGGTTGAAATACATTATAACCTTGCATTCTCTTAAATCTTGCCCAAGAATCTACAGGACCATAGTTAAACCAATGTCCAGCGTGAAGTTTTGCTCCGGAAGGATATGAAAACATTTCTAAAACATATAGTTTTTTATCTAAATTTTTATTGTCAAACTTATATAATTCATTTTCTTCCCAGATTTTTTGCCACTTTTTATCTATGGCAGTTCCATATTTACTCATTTTACATCCTCCTTATAATAAAAATATAAAATTTTAATATACTTTATATAGTTTTATTATGAATAAATTTACAATAAAAAAACCCTCCATCTCTATAAATAAAGAGACGAAAGGTAAATTCCGCGGTACCACTCTTGTTAAAATAATTAAAATTATTTTCACTTTAATCTGTAACGTAGAAATACGTACTTGCTTTTATCAAGTAAGCTTATAGGTAAGTTCATATTTAATATCACTACTTTACACCAACCAGTAGCTCTCTTAAGACTATTAGTTATATTACTACTCCTAATCACTGCTTTTTTAATTATCGATTTTAGTACTTATTATATAATAGAACATATATAAAAGCAATAGATTAATAACTTTTACAAAAACTTCAATATAGTTATAAGAGATTTATATCAAATATATAAAATTTACCTTAATAAAATATTACAATAAACTTAATTAAAAGTAAGTTTACTAATTTTTAATAAATATGTTTATTATATGTGTTATTATAAAAAAAGATGATAGAAGGAGGCAGTTAATATATGTCTTGTTTAGGTAATATTCTTTGGTTTATATTTGGAGGCTTTTTTAATGCTTTGGGTTGGTTTTTTATAGGTATTGTTTGGTGTATAACTATAATAGGTATACCTATAGGAACACAATGCTTTAAAATGGCAAGATTACAGTTAGCTCCTTTTGGCAAGGAAATTGTAACAACTAATGATAATGGAGTAAGTTTCATTTTAAATATCTTATGGTTAATATTTGGAGGATTTGCTTTGGCATTATCTAACTTACTTAGTGCTCTTTTATTAGCTATTACTATAGTAGGAATACCTTTTGCAGGACAATGCATTAAAATGGCTAAACTATCACTAATGCCTTTTGGTAAGGATGTAATTTAAAAATTTAATAAATCTTTAGGGGGATAAAACTTTGAGGAAAAAAACTATAATATTTTTGCTATTTTGTATACTAATAGTAGTTTTGGTAGGAACTAAAATAGTTTCACATCGTATTAAAAATAAAACTGAAAGAGTAGTAGCAAAAGTAAATGATGAAAGTAAAGACACCAATGACAAGAAAGCTGAAATGCCATTAAATTTTGGAAATGAATTAAGTGAAAAAGAGGTTTTAATCTTATTTTATCACTCAGTAGAAGATGGAAAAAATGATGGTTCTATGCCACCAAAAAAATTAGATAAACAATTCTTATATCTTAAAAAGCATGGATATAATACATTAACTATGGAGGAGTATTATAATTATGTTAAAAGTAATAAGCCTCTTCCAAAGAAATCTGTTATGTTAACTTTTGATGACGGATACTCTAATAACTATACTAATTTATTTCCATTACTTAAAAAGTATAATTTTACAGCTACTATATATGTTGCTACATCACATGTAGATAAAAATCCAGCATATTTAAACTCAGAGCAAATAAAAGAAATGAGTGATTATGGAATACTTATAGGATCTCATACAGTAACTCATCCTCATTTATCTAAACTAAGTAAAGAGGAACAAAGGAATGAAATGTTAGAGTCTAAAGATATGCTAGAGAAGATAACTGGAAAGCCTGTAGAGCATTTTTGTTATCCTTATGGAGATTATAATCAAGATTCTATAGATTCATTAAGGGAATTAGGATTTAAAACAGCAGTAACAACTGTACAAGGATGGACTAGTCCTAATTTAGATAATTTCTTTGAATTAAGAAGATCTGTTGTCCCACAAAGTTTTACTGATGGTGATTTCCAATGGAGATTAAATAATAAGTTTAGATTTTAGTGTTGCAATTAATTAGAAAAACTTTAAATTTTATAAACTAGTACATAAAAGTTTTTTTAATTGATATATAATTCTTTTTTTATGGGAGGTATTAAAAATGAAGAAATTTGTTTGTTCAGTATGTGGTTATGTTTATGAAGGAGAGACTCCTCCAGAAAAATGTCCAATCTGTGGAGCTCCAGCGGATAAGTTTGTAGAGCAAAAAGGTGAAGTGCAATGGGCTGATGAACACAGAATAGGCGTTGCCAAGGGAATTGATGAAAGAGTAATAGAAGGTTTAAGAGCTAACTTTAATGGAGAATGTACAGAAGTTGGAATGTATCTTGCAATGTCAAGACAAGCTGATAGAGAAGGATATCCAGAAGTAGCTGAAGCTTACAAAAGAATAGCTTTTGAAGAAGCAGAGCATGCAGCTAAATTTGCTGAAATGTTAGGAGAAGTTGTAGATTCTGATACTAAGATGAATCTACAAAAGAGAGTAGATGCAGAATATGGTGCTTGTAAGGGTAAGAAAGAATTAGCAACACTTGCAAAACAATTAAACTTAGATGCAATCCATGATACAGTTCATGAAATGTGTAAAGATGAAGCTAGACATGGAAAAGCATTTAAAGGATTATTAGATAGACATTTTCAAAAATAAATAGAAAAGTAGCTAGTCTAAAAATTTTTTAGACTAGCTTTTTTATTTTCTAATTTTAATATAATAAATTATAGAGTTTTTATATAATTTAAATAAAGTGTGGAAGGATTTATATAATTTCTATATCGTAAGAACAATTAAAAGTATTTTTAGCATCTAAGATAGTTAAGCCTATTTTATCTTTAAAAACTTTATTTGAATCTATAAAATCAGGTAGTCCAAACCATGGTTCTATACAAATAAAAGGGGCTTTTTTAAACCATAGTGCTAGGTAAGGAAAATCACCAAAAGAAATTTTAATTTTCTCATTTTCATTTTTATTTCCTAATACTAAAAACTTAGAATTTAAATTTTCAAATATTAGAGTATCTTGTGGAGAAAATAAATTATAATCTAAATTAAGCTCTTTACAATTATTTTTTATGATGTCCTTACTATTTTTTAATAATCCTTTATCTAAATCTAATGAAAATGTTTCTAAGCTTTCGGCTTTCTCAAATTCAATAAATTCATTTTCTAAGTCAATTGGACAATTAAAAGCAGGATGTCCACCTATTGAAAAATAAATTTTTTTATTATCAATATTTTTTACTTCATAAGAAATATTTAAGGATTTTCCTGTTAATTTGTAAGTTATATATAATTCAAATTTAAATGGATATAATCTTAAAGTCTTAGGGTTATACTTAAGTAAATATTTTATAGAATCTGATTGCTTATTTACAATTTCAAAATCTAAATCCCTAGCGAAACCATGTTTACTTAAAGAAAATTCAAAGTTTTCATAAATAAAATTATTGCTATTAGTACCTCCTAATATAGGGAATAATATAGGAGAGTGCTTTGCCCAGTATTTTGGATCACCTTGCCATATAAATTCTTTATTGTTTTCTAAGAGCTTTAAGCTGCACAATTCAGCGCCAAAGCTTTTTATTGATGCAGATAAAAACTCATTTTGTATAGTTGTTATCATTTTTTCACCTCTTAAAAGTCCATTTTATTTTAAAGTTTTATAATATTATTATGACTAATAAATAAACTTTTATAAATAGCTATTTTATATATTTAATGGTAATACTATTGATTATATTATTTAAATCATTTAAAGATATAAAACCTGTTTCTTTTTGAAGAGTATTAGAAACTCCACAGCCATTGGATAATCTTAATACATCAAAAATATTATATTTTTTAGAGATACCAAAACTAAATCCTGCAACAGTGCTATCACCTGAACCTACAGCATTTACAGCTTGAATTTTTGGAACAGATACCTTATAGATTTTTTCCCCAGAAATAAAAATCATTCCATCTTTACCTAATGATACAGCTATATTTTTAGCACCTAAATTTATTAAATGAGAACTAGCAGCTATTATTTCATCTATATTATTAATAGGTTTTCTTGTTATAGCTGAAAGTTCGTCTTGATTTGGTTTTATTAAAAAAGGTTTAGCTTTTATGCCTTCAATTAAAGAAGAACCACTTGTATCTAAAATAAATTTAATATGTTTATTATTAGCTAATGTTATTAATTCTTTATAAAAATCTTTATTTAATCCTTGAGGTAAACTACCGGAGGCTACTATAACATCAACTTGATCTAAAAGTTTTATATATTTTTCTTTAAAATCTTTTATTTCATCTAAACTAATAGTAGGGCCTTTTTCTAATATTTCTGTTTGATTGCCATCTTTTGATAGTAAACTTAAGCATGTACGAGTTTCTTCCTTTATAAAAGAGAAATCATTTTCTATGTTTAAAGAATCTAATTTAGATTTTATAAATTTTCCTGAAAAGCCTCCTAAAAAACCTAGGCATTTAACTTTTTCACCTAATTGATTTATAACTCTAGCTACGTTAAGACCTTTACCACCAGCAGTAAATGAATAATCTTCACATCTATAAGCAGTACCTTCTTTTAAATTATCAATTAAATATCGCCTGTCTACTGAAGGGTTTAATGTAATTACACCTATCAATGAAAACACCTACTTTCAAATTTTACATAAACATATAATGTTGTAATTACCAGTTGAAAAATAAATAGTTTTGTTTTAAAATAAACTTAAAATACTTATATATATAAAAGCTGATTATTAGCTGATATGTATATAAGAATAAATTTAAAAATAAAATAGCAAAATAACTTGTACGTACCACTAATTAAATTTTATCATTATAGATTTTTACTGTCAATTTATTTATAAGATAAATAATAAAATAATATTCTTTATTTTTATATAGATATAAAAATAAATTTTAAAAATTTAATAGTATAAAGAGAATTTAGGGGGAGTTATTTTGGAAAATAAAAAAGAAATTAACAAAGAGAAATTTTTAAAAAGAGAAAAGCAAAAGATTGAAAAAATCTATGAGTTTGATAAAGAGGATTTGATTCTTAGAGATCTTTTAGCTGCAGATAGAACTATATTAGCTAATGAAAGAACTTTTTTATCTTATCTTAGGACTTTTATTAGTTTAGTTATAGCAGGATGTACTATTATAAAACTTTCATCTAGTATAATACTATTATGTGCTGGAATTTTTCTTATAATTTTAGGAATAGTTATTGGAATTCATGGATTTAGAGTTTCAATAAAGATAGGAAAAAATTTAAAGCAAATAAAAACAATAAAAGAAAAATATAAAATCAATTAAAATTAATAAATATAAGAATTTAAGTGATTACAAAAGGACTTTTCTATTTTGAAAAGTCCTTTTGTGTATACTTTTTATAAATTAAGTTGTTTACATAAAAAGCTATTATAATTTAAATTAACTTGCTTTCTTGAGATATCAAATTATTTATTATTTCTTCAGTAATAGTATTTCCAGAAAGTTTATAAGCGTAAAGCGCAGAACCTGTAACAGGGGATAACTTAGGCTCTATTAACTTACAATTTAAATTTTTAATTTTTTCTTTTAAAGGATTTAAGATTAAATCACCAGATTTAAAAACACCGCCGCTATAAGAAATTAAAGTAGTATTTTTAAACTCTAATTGATTTATAATCCCCCTTACCATTAAGTAGAGCTCTTCAGCTGCATCTTCAAATATTTTTATAGCTTTTTCATCTCCATTTTTAGCAGCTTTATAAACAATCATAGATAATTTAGCAATTTCTGTTCTGGAATATTTATATTTTTCTTGTATTATAGTTAATAAATCAAAGTCTTCTTTTAAATTTAAATCTTCCTTAAATATATTATAAATAATGCTTTTATCTATTCTATGATCAGATTCTTTAGTAAATAGTTCGATTGCTTTTTTTCCTATCCAATAAGCAGAGCCCTCATCACCACAGAAACAGCCCCAACCACTGGTTCTTGCATCTTTTAAATTTTCATTTACACCAAAGGCAATAGCTCCAGTTCCAGCAACTAAATTTATTCCAGATTTACAGGCCAAACTTCCAGCCCAGCCAGCAACTACATCATTTCCTAATGTAAAATTGGAATTTTTAAATATTTCAAGAAGTATTCCATGAGAAATTTCATTATATTTTTCCACTTCGCCATAACCTGGAATTCCTAAGAAAGTATGTTTAATATCTTTTATAGATATATTAGAACTTGTACAAATTTCATTAATTCCATTTTCGATAACATCTTTAAATCCATCTAAACCTATTTGCATATAGTGACAAGTTCCTTTTTCTAATGTTTTTATTATATTTCCTTTATTATCTATTAAAGAGAAAGCTGTTTTTGTACCTCCTCCATCAACTCCTAAATAATACATAATGCCTCCTTAAAAATACTTTATAACATATTTATAATATTTAATTATAGATTTTATGCTAAACTTACTCTTGGCATCCAAAGTGGAACCTTATCCATTTCAGCAGACATAAAATCTAGAAGTAATTTTGTTTTAAGTTCAGCATAATCTGGATTATCCCATAGATTATTAAATTCTTTAGGGTCTTTTATAAGATCGTACATTTCTCCGTGATTTCTATTATAATAAACAGTAATTTTATATCTATCAGTAACTAATGTTCTTAAATTTACGGTTTTTTCTGTATGTTGATTTTCACAAGTAATGTAAGTTCTTAACTTATCTTTTTTGCCATCCCAAACTTTACTTTCATCTTTACCAGACATAGTTCTCGGAACTTCAATATTAAGTTTTGATAATATTGTTGGAGTTAAGTCTACCAATGATTGAAGAGAATTATTAACTTTTCCTGAAGGAACAGAGCCTGGATCTCTAACTATCATAGGTACTTTAATCATATCTTCATAATGAAATGGACCCTTAGCTATAAGGCCATGTTGACCAAAGAAGTGACCATGATCACTTGTGAAAATTACCATTGTGTCATTGTATAATCTAAGGCTATCTAATTTATCTAAAATTTTTCCTATATAATGATCCATCATACTAATCATTCCATAGTATATTGCAATATCTTTTCTTAATTCTTCTTCTGTATGAACATGAGAGTGACAACCATGTAACCAGTTTTTGTCTTTTGGCTCAAAATATTCAGAAAAATCCGGATTTATTTCTTGAGTTTTCTTTAATAATGGAGAAGTATTTTGATGTTCATCTTTTTTAAAATGAGGCAACTTTATATCTTTTGGATCATACATTGAGGCCCAAGGTTCCGGTACAAAATATGGTGGATGAGGATCAAAGAAACTAGCCCAAAGGAAGAAACTCTCATCCTTTTTTTTATATTCATCTAACATGGCATTAGTTCTTTCTGCAATCCATGTATCATAATGATACTCTTCTGGAATATGCCAGACTCTTTTTTCATTAGAATCTAAAGTACCTATTGGTTTCTGATAAAAATCTCTCCAATTTTTAAATCCCTTTTCTTCCATCCAAAGAACATAATGCTGACCTACTAGAAATTCTACAGTGTGATTTCTTGTAAGTTCTATATGGTCAAATCCATAAAATGGACCATTGAAGTTTTTCCAAAATTCAAAGTCTTGAAGAATAGGCATAGCTTCTAGTGAAGAATATTTATCATTTTGTAAATTATGTTGAAAATGAGCTTTACCTATAAGGGAAACTTTATAATCGTTTTCATGAAGAATATCTCCAATAGTTAAAACATCTTCAGGCATCTTTGTACCTAAAGACCATCCTCCATGTTGACTAGGGTAAAGTCCTGTTATCATGCTACATCTAGTTGGTGTACAAGTTGGATTAGGGCAATAAGCTCTAGAAAATGTAGTACCTTCTTTAACTAATCTATCAAGATTTGGAGTTTTTATTTCTTTATTAAAGGCTCCTATTGTATTCCAGTGTTGCTGATCACTGGTTATTAAAAGAACATTTTTCTTTTTCATATTCTCATACCCCTTTTTATATTTTTAGCAATTTGTTTCTTCAATTAAAATAGTGTTTTTGTTAAAAACTTTTTTCATAAAAATGCTATGTAAGAATAGTGATATAACTATAGATATAATCCAATAAATTATTGAGTATAATAAGAAGTTAGGATTACTATTTTTAGTTGCTATCCCTATAGGAGATAATAAGCCGTATAAATATATTAATGAGGCTATTAATAATGAACTTGTTAAAGCGGAGTATTTCCAATAACATAAGTTAACATTAGATTTATTTTCACTATTCATTGAATAAGGGACATCCCTTTTAAGTTTTAGTCCTAAAATTAGCATTAATAATATATCAAAAACAAATAAGCCCCCCATTACATTTGCAAAGTTTGTATTTATTTTAAATATCCAAATCAGTAAGAAATATAAAACTACATGGGCATAAACAGTTATTCTTGCCGCTTTTCCTGAAACTCTTTTATTTAAAAATCCTATACAGACAAGGGCAACAATTGGAATATTAAAGAAACCGGCAAATCTTCTTAAAAGTAAGAATACTCCTTCTGAACCATATTGAATTAATGGAGCTATACACATAGATGTAATTGCAATAATTATTCCTGTTATTTTAGCAACCTTTAAAATTTCTTTATCAGATGCATTAGGTCTAAATTTGGGTTTGTATATATCTACACAAAAAAGTGTTATAGCACTATTTATAAATCCATTAAAGGTACTAAGTATTGCCCCTAAAACTGCTGCGGTAAAAAATCCAAGTAAAGGTTTTGGTAATACCTTTGCAACTAAAACTGGATAGGCAAAATCTGCTTTTTTTAAAGTATCTCCAAACATTGCATAAGAAATAGTACCTGGTAAGTTTAGGATTAGTGGAAGTAGCAATAACATAACTCCTGCTATCAATATACCTTTTTGACCCTCTGCTAAATTTTTAGCTCCTAAGGATCTTTGAACTATTGCTTGGTTAGTACTCCAATAGAAGAAATTTATTATAAGAATACCTGTAAAAATTGTTTGCCATGGAGTAGAAGATGAGGCAGAACCTATTGCATTTAGCTTTTCTGGATAATTAGTTATTATTGTATTAACTCCACTCATAAAGTTTCCATGACCTAAAGCTATTAAACCAAATATAGGTATTAAAGAACCACCAACAAATAATCCAATACCCATTAATGTATCAGATACGGCAACGGCTTTTAATCCACCAAAAATAGCATAAATGCCACCTATGATTCCTGTGGCCCAAATGATTATCCATAAGGACGCGTTAAAACTTATGTGGAATGTATTTGGAATATCAAAAATTTGTGTAAATGCAACTGCTCCAGAGTATAAAGAACCTGGAATTAAAACGAAAGCATATCCAACTAAGAATAAAAGTGACATTAATCTTCTTGTTGCCGAATCGTATCTTTCTTCGAAAAATTCGGGCACAGTTGTAAACCCACCTTTTAAGTATCTTGGAAGTAAATAGACTGCTAAAACTATTAATGGAACAATAGATGTAACTGTCCAAGCCATTATTGAAAAGTTAGATTCATAGGATGCACCGTTTACACCAACTAGTTGTTCAGTAGATAAACTGGTAAGTACCATGGAACTGGCTATTACAAAAGCAGATAAACCCCTTCCTGCTAAAAAATAACCTTTAGCAGAAGTATCTGTTCCCTTAGTTTTAATATAAGATATTACTGCTACTAAGATAGTAAAAAATAAAAACGAAATAATAGTTAATACCATTTTTTGTCCTCCTTTGAAATTATGCAGTATTAAACGTTTTCTTTTATCCTGTACGTACAAGTTTTTATAAAAAATTCTATAAAAAAATATAGAATAAATAAAATAATATTTAAATAAAAACAAACTGAAACTTTAATAAATTTATTAAAAGTAAAGATTTTTGCTATTAACTTGTAATTACCACTTTATTATAACTTACTCCTAATTTTGTATATATGTCAATAGTTAAATTTAGGATTTATGCCAAGTTAATTGCAATAAATCCTAATTAGAATGAAATATCTTTAATTATTAACTTGTTAGTAATAAATTACATTTTATTTTAATAAATGGATATTTTTTGTTATACTATTATTAAATTGTTAATATAGAACAAATAATATTTATATAATTTATATTAAATTAAATAACATAATTGGAGGATTCAGATGTTACAAGGGAATTTAATTGAACCACTATATATAAAAATATATTCTTATTTAAAAGAAAAAATAGAAAAAAATATATTACAAGAAGGCAGTAAATTACCATCTGAAAATGAATTGAGTAGAAGTTTTAAAGTAAGTAGATCAACTATAAGGCAAGCTTTAGGTGAGTTAGAAAAGCATAGACTTATATATAAAGAAAAGGGAAAAGGAAGTTTTGTTTCTATTAGACCTCTTAATCAATATTTAAATAAATTTTATAGTTTTTCAAGTGAACTAAAAAAATCTGGAAGAATACCAAAGTATAGATTGTTAAGTTTAAAAAAAATTTATCCTTCAAAAGAAATAAAAGAAATTATGAAATTAGAAGATTCTTTAATGGTATATAAAATAGAAATAATAAGAAAAATTGAAAATGAACCTATTTTATTTGAAACCACATTTTTACCTAGTGATAGATTTTTTAATTTTCAACGTTATGATTTAAATGAGAGAGCTTTATATGATATTTTTCAGGAGGATTATAATATTATTTTTTCTAATGCAGAGCAGAGTTTTTATCCAATTTTACCTAATGATAAAATAAAAAAACTTTTATCATTAAATTTAAGTGAGGAAGTAGCTTGTATGAAAGTAGAAAGAATAAGTTATGAAGGAAATAGAATAATAGAGTACACAACAGCTATTGTAAAAGGAGAAAAATTTAAATATACTGTCAATTTAAAAATATAACTAAATATTTATTTTAAATAGTATATATATGGTTTTTGTTTAATATAATTTAATTTAGGAAAATACATTTAAGTTTATATATTTTAAACTATTTAAACATATAAAGGGGGTTATTATGAAGAAATATTTAGGTGAATTGGGGCTTATAATTGTAGCAATAATTTGGGGTAGTGGTTTTGTAGCTAGTGATTTAGCATTAAACAATATGACTCCTATACAAGTTATGACTTTTAGGTTTTCTATTGCTGCAATTATTATGGGAATTATCTTTATGAAGAAGTTTAAAAAGATAAAAAGAAAAACTTTTAATCGAGGACTTTTACTTGGTGTGTTATTATTTTTTGCATTTACACTTCAAACAGTAGCCTTACAATATACAACTGCATCAAAAAATGCTTTTTTAACTGCCACAAATGTAGTAATAGTACCTTTTATTGGACTACTATTTAAAAAAGCTGTAGATAAGTATGGGGTATGTGGGGCTATAATAGCTTTAACAGGAGCAGCTTTTTTAACCCTTGATAGTGAATTTAATATTAATAAAGGTGATGTTTTAACATTATCTTGTTCTATATGTTTTGCCTTTCATATATTCTTTACAGGAGAATTTGTTAAGAAAGAAGATCCAAGTCTTATAACCTCTATTGAAATGATAACAGCAGGTATACTTTCGATAATATTTTTAATTTTTAGAAGAGAATATACTTTTACTTTTACTATAAATGCTATTATGCCTGCTATATATCTTGGAATTTTTAGTACAACAATAGCTTTTTTTATTCAAACTTTAGCTCAAAAATATACAACAGAAACTAAAGCTGCTATTATATTATCTACGGAAGCAGTTTTTGGCAGTATATTTTCTATAATAATACTGAATGAACAATTAACTTTTAAACTAATAATAGGTTGCCTACTTATATTTTTAGCAATTTTAATATCAGAAACTAAATTAAGTTTTCTAAAGAAAAAGAGTAAAGAATTAATTATAGAAGAATAATTAATTTATATTTTTTATGTGATATAATACTTTTTAGATATAAATTATTTATTATACAGCAGTAGGAGGAGTTAAAATGATATTTTCTTTTTTTAGTAAAGTAAAGGCTGCTAAATTATATAATGAAGGAAATATAAAGGAGTCCTTTGAAATATATGACAAATTAATAAAAGGAAATAAAGATGATGGGCTTAAACTTACTTATTCATTTCTTTTATTAAAAGAGGAACAAATAGAAAAGAGCAAAGAAATCTTAAATTCAGTTAATACATCAAAATTAAAGGATCATGAAAAAATAACTTATGGAAATGTAAAAGCGGTTATTTTTGTTAAAGAAGGACAAATAAAAGATGCTATAGAAATTTTAGAAGAGACTTATAATAAATATAAAAATACTATAATATATCAAAATTTAGGATATTTTTATATACTTGATGAAGATTATGATAAGGCATTAAAATTTAATTTAGAAGCTTATGATTATAGCAAAGATGATAGAGGAATAATTGATAATTTAGCACTTAGCTATTATTATAAAGGCGACTTAGAAAAAAGTCAGGAACTTTATGAAAAACTAATGCCTTTAAAACCTACTTATCCTGAGGCATATTATAATTATGGAATAGTGCTAAAAAAGTTAGGGAAAATAGAAGAGGCTAAAGAAAAATTTAAAGAGGCCTTAGAATGTAAGTTTACTTATATAACATTTATAAGTAAAGAAGATGTTGAAAAAGAGTTGGAAGAGTTAAAATAAAAAACTATAAGTTAATTTAAAGTAAGTCCCGTTAAGTAGATACAGTTATAAAATCTATTTAACGGGATAAGTTATTATTAAAAACTATTATGTAGATTAAATTCCTTTTAAATTAGAGTAATTTTCTATATCTTTTTGATTATTTTCAGCTATTAATTGATATATAGTTTTAGAAGTAGTATCTTTCATTTCATATCCTAATAGATTTACTATTTCTTCTAATTCATTTTCATTTGTAGTTTCAATTTCTATATATGGAAAAGGGCAAAAACTAGGATCATTTATATCTATTTCTATAAGAGAATTTTTATATTTATAGCTTTCTCTATACTTTTTTATGGATTCAACTAAAACTAATCCTAAAGATTTAAATATTCCTTCACCAATTTTACTATCACTTATTATAACTTCCTTTTCATCCATTACTTTGAATTTTTCTTGTGAAAGCATTTTTTTTGTAGTCATAAAATATATAGTTTTATTATTAATTAAATCATCAACAGTTCTAATTCTAGCATATCCTTTATTATTTAATAGTCTTCTGTCTTCAAAATCAAAAATATTATTTATTTGATTTTCTTTTTTTACATTAATAGCATTAATTTCTTTCATCTTATTTCTAATAAACTCTACATCTATATTTATTATTCTAGTTTCTAGTTCAGTCATGTAATCTTCCTTTCTATATTTGTGATAAATTATAAATTTTTATTAAAAAGTTTTTATAAAGTTACATATATATTTTAGTCTAAAAGGAACCTAAATTAAAGAATTTATTAAGGAGTTATGGTATAATTTGTTATAATGAGAGAATAGGAGGAGGGCTAAAATGGATCAATTTAAGGAGCAACTAGTTTTAGTAAGCAATAAGACACCATACAATATGGCTAAAGCATTAATGATGGTGTTTTTTGTTATAGCAATGTTTTTTTTGGTATTAGGAGGAGCTGTTTTTAGTATTGTATTTTTTGTGGTGTCTGGAGCGATTTGGTATTTAAAAAGATACTTTTATGTTGAATATGAATATGCCTTAACTAATGGAGAAATCGATATAGATGCCATATATGAAATGAAGAAAAGAAAGAGACAAGTTACCTTTAATTTAAAAGAAGTTGCTTTATTAGCACCTAAAGATAGTGATGCATATAGAGATTTTTCCAATAAACCAACAAAAATTATTAAATCGATTCCAACAGGAAACACTGAAAGGGTTTATGTAGCTATTTTAACGGAAGGATTGACAAGAGCTCAAATAGAATTTGTTCCCAATAAAGCTTTTATAGATGCATGTTTTATATTTAATCCTAAAGCAATAAAGAAAAATTTATAGTATAAATTAAAGATAAATGTTTAAGAAATATATTTTGTAATATATAATATTAAGTGTTCCTTGAAATTTAAATTTCAAGGAATTTTAATTTTTATTATATCCAGGATGGTGAGTAGTTAATGGAATACGTAAATGATATAAATATCTTAGAAGGTGTCATTCATATTTTAGATAATAATAGCGATGAACCTATATTAAACGAATATAAAATGGATCTAAATGAGGATGTCTATAAATTTTTATATAAACATGTTGAAAGAGTTTTAAAAGATGAAGAACTAAAGTATGCAGTTTTTAATCCAGAAAGACATATAGTTAAAGAGGTTTCACAGGAATTTTTAAATGGAATAAATAACGATATAGTAGAGGTATCTAAGGAATTAGCAAGACAAATGTTTGCTGTTATGAATGGAAATGGAAATATACCTTCTTGTGATCTTATAATTCTTTCTTTATCAACAGACCAAGGTCCTATGCTTGGAATTTTAAAAATGGATTATGTTAAAAATTTTACTCATAAAGTAGATTTTGTACAAGATAAAATAGGTATAGGAATAGTACCTCAAAGTGCAGGGCTTCCAGCTTCTAGTCAAAGGATACAAAAGTGTGCTTTTATAAAGCCTATAAGAGAAGATAATGGAATAGATCTTATGGTTATCGATAAGCAAAAAAAATCAAAAGATGAAGATGAATATGGAGCTAACTATTTTATAAATAATTTCTTAGGTTGTACAATTATAAACAATGAAAGAGATATGACAAAAACATTTTTAAAAGCTGCGGAAACTTGGACTAGAAACAACATAAGTGAAGATGCAGATAAGGCAGAACAAATAAGAAGTAAAATAAAAAGTAAATTAAAAGAAGATGAAACAATAAATATAAATGAGCTTTCAGAGGAACTATTTAAAGAAGAACCTCATATAGTAGAGAATTTTAAAGAGTTTACATCTTCTCAAGGATTAGAAGAAGAATTTATGGTAGATAAGCAATGGGTAGAAAAAAAATTAAAAAGAGTTAGATTAAAAATAGATAAAGATATAGATTTATATATAACAGAGGATGCTTATGATGATCCGTTAAGATTTGAAATTCAAAGAAATGGTGATGGAAGTATTAATATGGTTATAAAACATATTATGAATTATATAGAAAAATAATTATAAATAGATTTAGTTATAAATTACTAAAAAATAATTATTTCTTATAGGGAAAATAATTAGAGTGGATGTACAAAAAAGTTATTATTGCAATATATATTTAAGTATTTTTATTACTTAAAGTATATATATTGTATAAATTAAACTTTAATGCATCCACTTTTATTTATTAAAAGGTTTATAATTTTAAAACTTATAGGACCAATAACAGTGAAAAGAATATATAATAATATTTTAATATATATAATAGTATTTAAAATAATCTATTAAAAAGTTATAAAATTTATAAATTAAATAAGTTATAGAATAAAACTATAAATAAAATAGGTTATAAAACAAAATTATAAATTAAATAAAAATGAGCACAACTACCTAACAAAACAAATACATGGAATAATTCATGAAATCCAAATTTACTGCATATATTAGGAGACTTTTTAGCATAAATTATTCCACCTATAGTGTATAGGACTCCTCCTGCAATTAGCCATAATAACCCTTTAAGAAGTAAGGTTTTATATATAGGAATAATTAAAAATAAAGCCATCCAACCCATTATTATATAAAAAGAAGTATAAAGAGCTCTTGGACAATTAAACCAAAATACTTTTAATAGTATACCTAGAATTGTTAATGACCAAACTATGGATAATACAATTGTTTTAATAGGGTTACTTAATATCATTAAGCAAATAGGCGTATAAGTACCTGCTATTAGAATAAATATCATTGAATGGTCCACTTTTCTAAATATAGTTAGTGCTTTATCAGAAACTTTAACTAAGTGATATAGAGAGCTGGCTGCATACAAAAATATAAGAGATAGTCCAAAAATAATAGCTCCAGCCATCTTAGGAGTAAAGAAATTTTCGCCAGTATAAACCTTTGTTATCATAAATATTAATCCTATTAAAGATGCAATGACACCTATTAGGTGAGTTAAGGTATTTATTGGTTCCCTGAAATGTTTAATCATATCGTCGCCTCCTGATAATGATAAGTAGTTATATAAACTACATTATGTTATAGCTATATTATATGATTAGTTTATTAATTTATACAAGTTTTAAAAAGAATTAAAAAATAAATAAAAACAGGAAATAACTATAAATTTCTTGATTTTACTAAGTATTTCTATTAATATTAATATATATAGTTTTTGAAACTACATGTATTAATATTAATAGAAAGTAGGGAGAAATTTGAATAAGGAAGATATTAAAATAGAATCAAAAAATGATACAGATATAATAATAGATATAGATTCAATCTTTAATTATGTAAATTTAGGAAATAGTGTTACATTAGAGCAAATACCTAATTTAGATCTTTATATGGATCAAGTTATTACTCTATTTGAAGATAATTTAGGATATACAAGAAGAAATGAAAATGATAAGTTATTAACTAAAACTATGATAAATAATTATACTAAAGATAAATTATTAATGAATGCTTTAAAAAAGAAGTATACTAAAAATCATATATTACTTATGATTTTAATATATTTTTTAAAACAATCTATGAGTATAGGAGATATAAAAATATTATTAAATCCAATAGTAAATAAAATAGAAGAAGGAAAGGAAATAGATTTAGAAAAAATATATAGTTTGTTTTTAAAAAGAAAAAAATATAATGAAGAAAAAATAAAAAAAGATATAAAAGAGAGAATAAGTGACAAAAAATTAAACTATGAGGAGAAATTAGTCTCTGTTTTAGAAATTGTAGATATGGCTAATGGATATAAAAGAATATCAGAAAAAATTATAGATGATTATTTTGATAAAAAATAAATATTATATTACATAGTTTTATAAAAAAATATATATTTATAGATATAAAAAGAGAGAATCTCTTAATGAAAATTCATTTTGAGATTCTCTTTATTATTTTAAATACTATTTGTTCATTGCATCAGCTGAACCTAAGATGTTGTCTATTTTGCTTATAACAACGTCTTTGATAGCAGTTCTAGCATTTCCTAAATATTTTCTTGGATCAAATACTTCTGGTTGTTCTCCAAAAGTTTTTCTGATAGCAGCAGTCATTGCTAATCTTATATCAGTATCCATGTTTATTTTACATACAGCCATTGATGATGCTTTTCTTAGCATATCTACTGGAATTCCTTTAGCGTTAGCTATTTTTCCACCAAACTCATTGCAAGTTGCAACAGTTGCAGGATCTACAGCTGAAGCTCCATGAAGAACTATTGGGAATCCTGGTAATTTCTTTTGGATTTCTTCTAAGATGTCAAATCTTAATTCAGGTTTAGCATCTGGTGGGAACTTAACTGCTCCGTGTGAAGTTCCTATAGCTATAGCTAATGAGTCAACACCAGTTCTGTTAACAAAGTCAACAGCTTGATCTGGATCAGTGTAGATGTGAGCGTCAGCAACAACGTCATCTTCAACTCCAGCTAGAACTCCTAATTCAGCTTCAACAACAACTCCTCTAGCGTGAGCGTAGTCAACTATTTCTTTAGTTCTCTTTACATTTTCTTCATAATCAAAGTGTGATCCATCGAACATTACTGAAGTAAATCCAGCATCTATAACTTCTTTAACAGCTTCAAAACTTGGACCGTGGTCTAAGTGAAGAGCTACATCTAATCCTGATTCAGCTACAGCAGCATCAACCATTGCTTTTAAGTAGTTTGCTCCTGCATATTTTATAGCTCCAGTTGAGCATTGAAGAATTACAGGTGAATTTTTAGCCTTTGCTCCTTCTATTACTCCTTGGATTATTTCCATATTATTAATGTTGAAGGCTCCTATTGAGTATCCACCTTCATAAGCTTTTTTAAACATTTCTTTAGTAGTTACTAATGCCATGTTTATACCACCTTTCATATTTTTCAATAAAGCTACTAACCTTATGTAAAGGGTCTAATTTAGTCCCGCTGGGACTAATCCCTATGTACACATTATAAACTAATATTAAAAGATTTTCTACATAAAACCTATTATATTTTTATTGTTTTTTAAAAAATGTTATTTAAAGTAGGTTTTTGTAGTTTTCTTATAGTTGAAGTAGAATGCTTAATAGCATGTAAAGTTGCAAAGATATCTGATTCATTATCATATTCTATATACTCTGAAAGTTTTATTGTTTCTATTAAAATATTATCTAAATCTGCATGATTTAAATATGCTGTTAATAATGAATAAGAATTTTGAATATAATCTTTTAAGGCTATAGAATTTTTTATACCATCTGATTTTTTATTTTGTTGAATATCATCCTCTATATTATCACATATATTTATTATTTTGTTGCAAGTATTAGTTAAATTAATATGTGAATAAATTATAAATCCTAACAATGAAAAAAATATAATGAAAGAAACTATTAGATTTTTTATAAATAATCACCTCCTAAAGTATTAGCTATTTTGAGAATTTTTATTATTTTTTTTTTGAAAATAAAATTCTCCTTTAGAATTTATCATAGCTATAAATAAATCATCTTTACTTTTTATATTATTTTTCTTTAGCTGTTTATTAAACCAATTATGATTTTTACCAAGACTTTTTAATGCTGTTTCACTTAATCTTCCATCTATTAATAAAACTAAAGGAAGTTCGGCATCTTTTTCTTTAATTTTTAAATCAGCTTTAGTAACTGGAGAAGAATCATTTTTAGGAATTATAGATAATTGACCATTATTTTCTAAAATAGCATATTGTATATCAGTGACATCGAAAAATCCATTTAATCTTAACCCTTCCATTAAATCGTCAATATTTATTCTTTGGTCTTTTAAAGCAGAAAAGTTAATTTCTCCATTTTTTATAATGATACAAGGAGTTCCATCTAAAACTTTTCTTGCAAAGTAACTTTTAAGTTGAAGTTCAGATAGCACAGTTTTTAATATTAGTAATGTAACAATAGGTATTACTCCTAATAAAAGAGGAAGTCTTGTATCTTGCATAGGTAAAGAAGCTAAATCGGAAATCATCATAGTTATTACTAGTTCATAAGGCTGCAATTCTCCAATTTGCCTTTTCCCCATAAGTCTCATAATTAAAACAACAAGAAAGTAAAGAAGCACAGTTCTTATTATTACAATAATCATATTAACACCTCTATTTAATATGATTACTTTTGAAAGTATAAATTATTCAAAAAATTATGATAATTTTAAATGTAAAGGTTGTATAATTATTTATAAGAGGTGATTGTTGTGACAAAAATAAAAATTCAATTAAATAATGGAAAGGAAGTTTATGTCCAAAAGGGTATTGAGTTCTATTCACTACTTAAAGATGATTATTATTTAGACGAATTACCTTTAGTTTTAGCAAAGCTAAATGATGAATATTATGAATTAACAGCTCCAATAGAAGAAGATGGAGTACTTGAAGATGTAAGAATAGATTGTATAATGGGAATGAAAACTTATATAAGAACATTACAATTCGTTCTTATAAAGGCAGTTTTAGATATATTTCCTGATAGTAAGATAACTATAGAACATGCTATAAGTAAGGGAATTTTCGGAGAAATTCATAAAGAAACAGCCTTGGATGAAGAGGAAGTTAAACTTATAAAGAATAGAATGGATGAAATTATAAGAAAAGATTTAAAAATAAAAAAAGTTTCAATGAGTAGGTTAAAAGCTATTGAAATTTTTGCTTCTTATGGAATGGATGACAAAGTTAAGTTATTAAAGTATGTGAAAAGTGATGAAATAAAACTTTATGAGTTAGATGGAAGATATGATTACTTTTATGGCTCAATGGGATATTCTACAGGAATATTAAAATATTTTGAATTAAAATATAATGAACCAGGATTTATAATAAGATATCCAGATGCAAGTAATCCTAAGGTTATACCTAAATTTATAGAACAACCTAAATTAAATGAAATATTTTATGAAACTGAAAATTGGCTTAATATATTAGAGGTGCCTAATTTAGGATTTTTAAATGAGAAAATAGAAAATGGAGATATTGGAGATGTAATAAGAGTTTCAGAAGCTTTACATGAAAAGAAGATAGCAAATATAGCAGATATGGTAAATGAAAAGAATGAGGTAAAAATAGTTTTAATTGCAGGACCATCATCTTCTGGTAAAACAACTTTTGCAAAAAGATTAGGAATACAATTAAGAGTAAATGGATTAATACCTATTCCTATATCATTAGATGATTATTTTATTGATAGAAATAAAACGCCTTTAGATGAAAATGGAAAACCTGACTTTGAATCTATAAATGCATTAGATTTAGATCTTTTTAATGAACATCTGAGTAAGCTATTAAAAGGAAAATATGTAGAAATTCCTATATATAATTTTATAACTGGTAAAAGAGAATGGAAAAATAATATAATAAGGTTACCACAAAATGGAGTATTGATAATTGAAGGAATACATGGATTAAATGATAAATTAACATCATCAATACCAGCATATAATAAATTTAAAATATATATAAGTGCTTTAACTCAACTTAATGTAGATAATCATAATAGAATAGCAACTACAGATGTTAGAAAAATAAGGAGAATAGTAAGAGATTCTTTATCTAGAGGATATGATGCAGAAGATACATTAAGAATGTGGCCAGATATTAAAAAAGGTGAGGAAAAAAATATATTTGTTTATCAAGAGCAGGCAGATGTAATGTTTAACTCTACTTTAGTTTATGAACTTGCTATTTTAAAAAAATATGCAATAAAAGAATTATCTAAAATAAAGAAAACAAGCGATGTTTATTATGAAGCTCTTAGGTTAAAATCATTTTTAAATTTATTTGAGGAAGTAAATAAAGATATGGTACCAGAAAACTCTATATTAAGAGAATTTATAGGTGGTAGTTGTTTTTATAAGTATTAAATAGATGTATATTATTTATAAAAAAATTATTATGGTAAATATAAATAATTTTATAAACTTTAAGTGAAAAAGTATAAGTCTAGGATTTGGCTTATTTGTTAAATTTCTAGGCCTATACTTTAAATATTAATATTTTTCTTGAAGGATTTATGCTTTAAAGTGCATAATAATACTGTAAGCTAAATAATTTTAACCTTCAAATTTATTTAATGATATAAAAGGAGAGGTATGATGAAAAAGTACGGAGTTTTTGATTTAATTGGACCAGTTATGATAGGCCCATCAAGTTCTCATACTGCAGGGGCAGCTAGGCTAGGAAAAGTAGCTAGAGCTATTGCTGGAGAAGATATTGTTAAAGTTGAATTTTTGCTTCATGGATCTTTTGCAAAAACATATAAAGGTCACGGAACTGATAGAGCTTTAGTGGCTGGAATTTTAGGAATGGAGCCTAGTGATGTTAGATTAAGAAAATCCTTAGAAATAGCTAAGGAAATGGGGATTATTATAAATTTTAAGGAAACAGATCTAGGGGATCAGCATCCTAATACTGTTAAGTTTTTAATAACTAATTCTAAAGATGAAGTTTGTGAGGTAATGGGAAGTTCAATAGGTGGAGGAAGTATTATAATTACAGAGGTTAATGGTCAAGAAGTTGAATTTACAGGAGAGTATCCGACAATAATAATTTCTCATAGAGATGTTCCTGGAGCAGTATCTATGGTGACTACTATACTATTTGAAATAAATATAAATATAGCTTTTATGAAAGTTTTTAGAGAGGAAAAGGGAAAGGAAGCTACTATGGTTTTTGAAGTAGATTCAACACTTCCTTCAGATATAAGGGAAAAAATAAAGCTGGTTAGTGCAGTAAAAAAAGTTATAACAATTAATCCAGTTAAGGAAGGAGTTTAAGGTTATGTTTGCAAAAAATGGTGAGGATCTTCTTTACATATGTAGTTCAAAAGGAATAAAGTTAAGTGAATTTGCAATCTTAAGTGAAATGGAGCAAAAAGGTTGCTCTAAAGATGAAGTTTTTGAAACTATGAGAAAAACCTTTTATGTTATGAAAGAAGAAGTAAAAGAAGGATCGGAAAAAGAAGTTTTTTCTGTCAGTGGACTTATTGGTGGAGATGGATATAAGGTTAATAATTATTTAAAGAAAGGTAAGTCACTAACTGGAGATGTAATGGTTAAGGCTATGGGAAGAGCGTTATCTTGTTCAGAAGTAAATGCTTCAATGGGAAGAATAGTTGCTTGTCCTACAGCAGGTTCTTGTGGTATATTACCGGCTGTAATTACTACTGCTGGAGAAGCTTTAGATAAAACTGAAGATGAAATAATTGAAGGATTATTTGCAGCAGCAGCAGTTGGAATCATAATAGCGCAAAATGCTACCTTAGCTGGAGCAGAAGGTGGATGTCAGGCAGAATGTGGTTCAGCAGCAGCTATGAGTGCCGCTGCAGTTGTTGAAATGATGGGTGGAACTCCTAGAATGAGTTTAGATGCAGGCGCTATTGTTCTTCAAAATATTTTAGGATTAGTCTGTGATCCTGTAGCTGGGTTAGTAGAAATTCCTTGTGCGAAAAGAAATTTTGCAGGGGCAGTTAGTGCTTTAACTACTGCGGATTTAGTTATGGCTGGAGTTGAAAGTAAAATTCCTTTTGATGATGCAGTAGAAGCAATGTATAGAGTTGGAAGAAATTTACCTTCTGCACTAAGAGAAACTGCAATGGGAGGAATTGCTACAACTAAAACAGGATTGGAACTTAGAAAAAAAGTTTTTGGTAAAGATAAAGAATAATTATAGTAGATGACAATTTTATTAAATTAACATATAATAAGAATAAAAAATAATAGTATTGTGTGCTAGAGGGGCTAGTATATGCTAGCTGAGATTGAAAACAATATTTTCTGACTCTTAACACCTGATCTGGTTAATACCAGCGTAGGGAAGCATTAATTTATGAAATATTAGTGTAGCCTTAGGCTACACTTTTTTTATTTTCAAATTATATTAAATAAAAAAATATTTTAATTATTTTTTAAGATAATTTTAAAAGTAAATTTGAATTTTTTAATTAATAGCTTAAGGATTTAGATTATATATTTTTAATATTCCTCTACATATATTTTTTTTTGGAGGAGGGACTATTATGGGAAAAAAGAGAATTTCACAAAAAAATTTTTATCAAATTAAAACCTATAAGGTTGTAATTAGTGGAATATTAATAGCCTTAGGAGTAATTTTTGGATCTATATTTTATATTCCTATTCTTGGAGGAAAAATGTTTCCAATACAGCATTTTATAAATGTAGTTTCTGCAATTATTTTAGGTCCATTTTATGCAGTTTTAAATGCTTTTTGTGTTTCATTAATTAGAAATATATTAGGGACAGGCTCTTTACTCGCTTTTCCAGGAAGTATGATAGGAGCTTTAGTAGCTGGAATTATATATAAAAGATCTAAAAAGATTTATATGACAGCTTTAGGAGAAGTAATAGGAACTGGCATTATAGGAGCTTTAGTAGCTTATCCTATTGCAAAAATGGTAATGGGAAAAGAAGTAGCTTTATTTGCTTTTATTTTTCCCTTTTCATTAAGTTGTATAGGAGGAGCAGCCTTTGCCATTTTATTTTTAAATATACCACAGATAAAAGAATTAATAAAAAATATGGAGGTTAGTTAATATGAAAAATGCATTAACAATAGCAGGATCAGATTCTTGTGGAGGAGCTGGAATACAAGCAGATTTGAAATCCTTTTCAGCAAATGGAGTTTATGGAATGAGTGTGATTACAGCAATTACTGCTCAAAATACACAGGGAGTTTTCGGAATTGAAGATATTTCACCGGAAATAATAAAGAAACAAATAAATGTAATCTTTGATGATATACATGTAAATGCTATTAAAATTGGAATGGTATCTAAAATAGAATCAATAAAAGCTATAGGAGAAAGTCTTAGAAAAATAAAGAAATTACCACCTATAGTGTTAGATCCAGTTATGGTTTCTAAAAGTGGATTTAATTTATTATCTAAAGATGCAAAAGATACTCTTATAAAGGAGTTGTTTCCTTTAGCACTAATTATAACTCCAAATTTACCAGAGGCAGAAGAAATATTACAAAGAAAAATTGAAACCTTAGAAGATATGAGAGAAAGTGCTAAAAAATTAATAAAATTAGGACCTAAATATGTACTTATAAAAGGTGGACATTTAGAAAAAGATGCAATGGATATATTATATGATGGAGAAAACTTTATAGAACTTACTGGAGAAAGAATAAATACAATACATACTCATGGTACAGGATGTACTTTATCATCAGCTATAGCTGCTAATTTAGCTAAGGGAGATTCTGTAGAGATAGCTGTAAAGAAGGCTAAAGACTATATAACTATTGCTATTAAAAATGGTTTCAAACTAGGTAAAGGAGTAGGACCAACAAATCATTTTTATAAACTTTATAAGGATGCTGGAGTAATAGAATAATACGTTATATTTCAGTATAGAAGATGTTATTAGAAGACTTTATTTTTATAATTACATAATATTTTAGGAGGAATTTTATGAAGTTTTATAATGTTTATAAATATAAAAAAAACCTAGAAAATAAGGAACCTTTAATACATTGCATTACAAATTTAGTTACTATTAGTGATATGGCACAGGTACTTACAACAGCAGGAGCTAGACCTCTTATGGCTCATAGCTCTAAAGAATCTGGAGATATAACTTCTATAAGTGATGGATTAGTTTTAAATATAGGAACATTAGATGACTTACAAAAAGATGGAATGATAGCTGCTTTTAAGGCAGCATTAAAAAATAATATTCCTGTAGTTATAGATCCAGTAGGAGTTCATGCTACAGAATATAGAAAAGAGTTTTTAAAAGAATTATTATCTATAGGAAATCCTACAGTAATAAAAGGAAATCTTTCTGAAATAAAATCAATAGTTAAAATGAATAGTTCTTTCAAAGGCATAGATTGCTTAGAGGGAGAAGAAGGCTTAAGTAGTGATGTAATAGAGAAAACAAAGGATTTTTCAAAAGAAAGAAATATCATAATAGTTGTTTCTGGAAAAAGAGATTTAGTTATATTAGGAGAAAAAACTTTTGTAGTAGATAATGGATCTTCTTTAATGGGAAAGGTTACAGGTAGTGGATGTTTTTTAGGTGCATTATTAGCAGCTTTTGTTGCATCGGTTAGTGAAAGAGAAAAGGTAAATAAAGAAGAGCAGCTATATGCCTCCTTATCTTCTGTGGTATTTTGGGGACTTTGTGGTGAAGTAGCAGAAAGCAATTTAGAAAAAAATGAAGGAATATTTTCCTTTAAACATAGATTGCTAGACAATATTTCTCTTATAACAGAAGAAAATATAAAAAAAGGAGAGAAGATAAGTGAAGAATTTTAAAAATAAAGAGGTTTATCTTGTTTCTGATTATGAGATGAATTTTTCTGAATTATGTGAAAAAGTTGAAGAAGCTTTAAAAAGTGGAACTACAATACTCCAATATAGGGCAAAAAATAAAGATACTAGGGAGCTTTGTGATGAAGCTATGATTTTAAAGGAAATATGTGAAAAATATAATTGTATTTTTATAATAAATGATAGAGTAGATATTGCTTTAGTAGTAGATGCTGATGGCGTTCATCTAGGACAAAAAGATATGAAAGTTAAGGATGCAAGAAAAATATTAGGAGAAAATAAGATAATAGGTGCAAGTACTAAAAATGTAGAAGAGGCAAAAATAGCGGTAAATGAAGGAGCAGATTATTTAGGGGTGGGAGCTTTATTTGAAACTAACACCAAAAAAGATGCAGACTATGTAACAGCTGAAATGTTAGGAGAAATTAAGAAATCTGTAAATATACCTGTCTATGGAATAGGTGGAATTACAGATAGTAACTTAACAAAAGATATAATAAATAATATAGACGGGGTAGCAGTAGTATCAGTTATTTTAAAATCATTAGATATAAATGCTACAGTTACTAAATTAAAATCATATTTTAAAAGGTAAACTAGAAATTAAAAAATATATAAATTAACTTAAATAAAATAAACCTATTAGCTTTTAATAAAAAAGCTAATAGGTTTATTTTATGTATTTTTAGTAACTGTCATTTGATATTAAGTTTGAATATTATAGTATAAAGTATTATTAATAGAAATGTTAAATTAATACTTTAAGATGATCTTTATCATAATAAAAATCAATATAGGTAATAAAAGGAATTTATAAATTAATGTAAAGTTTTATTTATTGATGATTAAAAATTGGTTAATATAGATTATATGTTAGTTAAAGTAATTTAATATTTTTTGTAGGTATGTCTATAGTGAAATGGGGAGACTTTAACAACTTTTCTAAATACTGTAGAAAAATAACTTTGATTTTTAAAACCGCATACATCTGAAATATAACTTAAAGGCAAATCAGAACAAATTAAAAGTTCCTTTGCTTTATCAATTCTTTTTATATTAATAAATTCAGAAATTTTATAGTTTGTATTTTGTTTAAATAGAATTGATAAATAATTTTTTGATATATGAATATTTTTACTTATAAGCTCTAAACTTAAATTTTCAAATAAGTTATTTTCTATAAATCTTATAGCGTTTTTTATTATTATATTTTCTCTACGAGTAGAACAATTAATTATAAACTTATAATAGCTTTTAATTGCTTCTTCCCCTAAATGGGTGATTTCTTTTATACCATTACAATTTTCTATTTTGTCTATAAATTCATCACAAATAGTCTTAAGGCATATACAATTAGATTCTTGAGAGCATAGAGTTCTACTTAAAGAAACTAATAGAATTATTAAATGATTTTTTTTAACCCTTAAATTATTATTATTGTTTTGTATAAATGAAGACGAAAAGATTTTATATTCATTTATCACATCTTCTAATCTATCAGATAATATTTTTGTTTTTATTTTATCTTCATATAAATATTTATTTGCTATCTCCATAAATACCTCCGCAATAAGTAGATTTTATAAATTTGTAGATAAAAATTTATAAAATAATAAGAAATAAAATATATAATTAATTTATAAATGATAATCAATTTCAATTAAGATTATAATAACATAAATGAAAATATTTTTAAAGAATTAAATAAAGAAGGGTGGAAGGAAAAATGAAAAAATTAACAATCATATATTGGAGTGGAACAGGAAATACTGAAACTATGGCAAGACTTATAGAAAGTGGAGCTAAGGAATCTGGTGCTGATGTAAAACTATTAAATGTTTGCGAAGCTACAGAAGACGATGTTAAAGATGCAGAGATATTAGCATTAGGTTCACCTTCAATGGGAGTTGAAGTTATTGAAGAATGTGAAATGGAACCTTTTGTTTCATCAATAGAAGGAATTGTAAATGGTAAGAAGATAGGTTTATTTGGTTCTTATGGTTGGGGAACTGGAGAATGGATGGAAAATTGGGTTGAAAGAATGGAGAGCTGTGGAGCAGATGTTTTAGAGGAAGGCTTAATAGCTAATGGACTTCCAGAAGGTCCAGAAGCAGATGCGTGTGTTGAATATGGTAAAAAATTAGTAGAATAATATTATTTTTTCAAGGAGTGGTAGAAGTATGAATAAAGAGGCTTTAGATTTTTTTTATAAAATTGAAAATATGAATAAGAAAAACTATATGGAACATTTTATTACCTATTTAATAGCCCCAGTTTTATCAGGGATAAAACCTTCTTCTACCATAACTTTTACAAATAATAATAATAACTTACTTGATTCTTGGAATTCATATGGAGAAAATTTTATAAAAAAATTAGGTCTTAAATATGAGATTTTAAAAGAGTTATCTAATGGATTAATTATATTAATATATAATGAAGAAATATTAGAAAAACATCTTTTAGCCGATAAGAATAAAGAGTTTCTATGTAATTTAGGCTATGGTAATAAATTAACTCTTAAACATTGTTTAAGTTGTTTAAAAAATAAATTTGAACATATATCTTTTCCTCATGAAAGTGGTATATTTTTAGGAATCCCTTTAGAAGATGTAATTGCTTTTATGGAAAAGGAAAAGGAGATATTGTTTTGTGGATACTGGAAAGTATATTCAAATTATGAGAGGGCAAGGTCAATATTTGAGCTTTATGACAAAAGTAAGGAATTAGTAGCAAAAGCTGTATTAGAAGATAAAAGTATTTCATTAATTATAAATGAAATAAAAAATATATATAAACACTATAATTATGTATCTGAAAAGATTTCATAATTACTCCTAACACTACAAAAACTATTTTAAGGCTGAATTTATAAATTCTTTCCTTGAAATAGTTTTTTTTATTTATAAATTAATTATAATAAGTTTTTTTATAGATAATAATCTAATATGATATAATTTCAAGTAAGATTTTATTATGAGAAAACATTAAGAAAGGAAGGTATTTATGGATAGAGCATATAGAATTTTAAATAAATATTTTGGATATAAAAACTTTAAAGAAGGACAATATGAAATAATAAGAAATATTTTATCTAAAAGAGATACTTTTGCTATTTTGCCTACTGGTGGAGGAAAATCTATATGCTATCAAATACCTTCTATTTTGTTTTCAGGAGTAACTTTAGTCATATCTCCTCTTATATCACTTATGAAGGATCAGGTAGATAATATTAATGATGTAGGAATTAAAGCTGCATATATAAATAGCACTTTAAAAAAAGATGAAATAATAGAAATATTAAAAGATATAGCTATAGGCGAGTATAAACTTTTATATATAGCACCAGAAAGACTTGAATTAGATTATTTTAAAAGTTTTTTAAAAAGGTTAAATATAAGTCAAATAGCTATAGATGAAGCTCATTGTGTGTCTCAATGGGGACATGATTTTAGACCTAGTTATAAATATATTAAATCTTTTATAAATGGTTTAGAAAAAAGGCCAGTTGTAACAGCTTTTACAGCAACAGCAACTGAAATTGTAAAAAAAGATATTATAAATTTATTAGGGCTTAAAGAGCCATATGTTTATTTTGGTTCTATTAATAGAGATAATTTATATTTAAGTATTCATAAAGAAATAGATAAATTAGAATTTATAAAAGATTATATAAGGGATAATGATGAATCTTTAATAATATACTGTTCAACAAAGAGAGAGGTTGAAGGTCTTTATGAATATTTAAAAGAGAGAGGATTTTCTTTAGCTAAATATCATGGTGGTTTAAGTGATTATGAAAAGAAAAATTTTCAAGAAGAATTTTTACTAGAAAATATAAATGTAATGATAGCAACTAATGCTTTTGGAATGGGAATAGATAAATCTAATGTAAGATCTATAATACATTTTTCTATTCCTAAGAATCTAGAAAGTTATTATCAAGAAATAGGTAGAGGCGGTAGAGACGGAGAAAGATGTAGTTGTCATTTATTATATAATAGGGAAGATATAAGATTACAAGAATATATAATAAATACTACTTCAAAAATTTCTAGAAGAGAATTGGAAATTAGAAAGCTTCAAAGTATGATTGAATATTGTGAATACCATGGATGTTATAAAAGTTTTATATTGAATTATTTTGGAGATAAGGACAGCAAAAACTATTGTAATAGCTGTTCTAATTGCTTAAAAAATGACAATCTAATAGATATAACTATAGATGCTCAAAAGATATTATCTTGTATTTATAGAACTAAAGAAAAAGTAGGTATTTCTGTTTTAGTAGATATTTTAAGAGGATTTAAAGGCCCTAAAATAATAGCTAATAAATATGATAGCTTATCTACCTTTGGAATTATGAAAAATCACAGTGGAAGATTCATAAAGGATATAATTTATACATTAATAGAAGAAAAGCTTTTAGATAGAAAAGAAGGAACCTACTCTATGGTTAAATTGAATTCTAAATCCATAAATATATTAAAAGGAAAAGAAAAAGTAATAACATTACTAAAGACTAATCAAGAGTATGAAATTTTAGATGAGGAATTATTTAAAAAGTTAAGGATATTAAGAAAGGATATATCTCAAAGGGAAAATGTTAAACCTTATATAATATTTTCAGATTCTAGTTTAATAGAGATGGCAAATATTAAACCTAAAAATAAAGATGAATTTTTAAACATAAAAGGAGTAGGAGAAAAGAAGTGGAATAAATACGGATCTTTATGTTTAAAAATAATTGATAATCATGTAAGGGGAAAAAATAATAAAATGAAAAAATTATAGATTTAATTGCTCTTTTTATAGTTAATAATAGATTTAGTTGAATATGGCGGTGAATATGTTTACAATTAAAGTGAATTTTGTGACTAAATTTAAAAAGAAAAAGTAATTCTGTGTATAAATTTTTAAAAGTTATGAACAAAAATAATCTTTATAAATTAAATTTTATTACATAGGGGGAGTAAATAGATGGGTATAGAGTATAAATTTCCTAGGGGTTTTTGGTGGGGAGCAGCTTCATCAGCAACTCAAATGGAAGGTGCATCTAAGGAAGATGGTAAAGGACAAAATATATGGGATTATTGGTATAGTATTGAGCCAGAAAAGTTTTTTAATAAAGTAGGCCCAGAAAAGACTACTGATTTTTATCATAAATATAAAGAAGATATAAAGAGAATGAAAAACTTAGGTTTTAATAGTTTTAGAACCTCTATTTCATGGTCAAGATTAATACCAAAGGGAAAAGGTAAGGTTAATGAAGAGGCTGTTAAATATTATAATTCAGTTATAGATGAAATGATAGAAAATGGTATAGAGCCTTTTTATAATTTATATCATTTTGATATGCCAATGGAGCTTCAAAAAATAGGTGGATTTGAAAATAGAGAAGTTGTAGAAGCTTATGCTGATTATGCAGAAATATGTTTTAAGTTATTTGGAGATAGAGTGAAAAAGTGGTTTACCTTCAATGAGCCTATAGTACCTGTAGAATTTGGATACTTAGATGTATATCATTATCCCTGTGTAATAGATATGAAAAGGGCAGTACAGGTGGCTTATAACTCTGTAATAGCTAGTAGTAAGGCTATAGAGAGATTTAAGACATTACAAAGTAAAAGCAAAAAAAGTGAAATAGGAATAATATTAAATTTAACTCCTTCATATCCAAGAAGTAATAGTAAAGAGGATATGAAGGCTTCAAATCTTTGTGATTTAATGTTTAATAGAAGTTTTTTAGATACTTCTGTTAAGGGAGAATTTCCAAAAGAATTAATTGAATTTATAAAAGAAAATAATTTAATGCCAGAAACTTATGAAGGAGATTTAAACCTTATAAAGAAAAATACTGTAGATTTATTAGGTGTTAACTATTATCAACCAAGAAGAGTGAAAGCAAAGGAAACACCTAAGAAAAATAAAGATAAAATATTACCAACAGATTTTTTTGATAACTATGATATGCCTGGTAAAAAGATGAATCCTTATAGAGGATGGGAAATATACGAAAAAGGTATATACGATATAATGATTAATCTTAAAGAAAACTATGGAAATATAAAAAGTTATATTTCTGAAAATGGCATGGGAGTAGAAAGTGAAGAAAGATTTATTAAAGATGGAATAATTCAAGATGATTATAGAATAGACTTTATAAAAGATCATTTAAAATGGCTTTACAAAGCAATAAGCGAAGGTGCTAATTGTAGAGGATACCATTTATGGACCTTTATAGATAATTGGTCATGGTTAAATGCTTATAAAAATAGATATGGATTTTATTCATTAAATCTTAAAACAGAAGAAAGAACTATTAAAAAAAGTGGTAAATGGTTTAAAGAAGTAACTAGAAATAATGGATTTTAATTTATAAACTAAAAGTTATAAGCTATTAAAATAGTATACAAGTAACCTTTTAGATTATTTTAAGTTAAAAGTAAAAAGCTATAAGTCTAAATTAGATTTATAGCTTTTTTATTAAGAAATTATTTTAAAATAAATCCCTTAATATCTTAGATATAAAACTTTATACTTTAAAAATACTTAGAAAATTAATCAACATATTAGAGTTATATAGGGATTTTTTATTAGATAAAAATTAATAAATAGTTAAGAAATTTAAAAATCAGTTGTTAAGTTATAAACTTTAAATTATAATACTATACAACAAGTTATTTTGATATTCAAAATATTTTATTATCAAAGGATGTGAATTGTTAAATGAATATAAAACCATTAAAAATTGGAGATTTAGAGGCTAAGTTGCCTATAATACAAGGTGGTATGGGTATAGGGGTTTCATCATCAAATTTAGCTTCAGCAGTAGCAAAAGAAGGTGGAATAGGAGTTATATCTGCTGCTAATATTGGTTATGAAGAAGAAGATTTTGAAACTAATACATTAAAGGCTAATATAAGAGGCTTAAAAAAACATATTAAAAAAGCAAAAGAAAAAGCTCAATTAGGAATTATTGGAGTTAACATAATGGTGGCTATGAAAAATTATGGTGAATTTGTTAAGGCATCTATAGAAGCTGGGGCTGATATTATAATATCTGGAGCAGGTATGCCAACTAATTTACCAAGCTTAATAGGTAAAAGTAAGATAAAAATAGCTCCTATAATATCTTCATCAAAAGGAGCAAAGGTGTTATTAAAACTTTGGGATAGGCATCATAAAAGGACTGCTGATATGATTGTTATTGAAGGTCCAAAAGCTGGTGGACATTTAGGATTTAAAAAAGAAAATATAGAAGAGTCTATAAAAGACTTTGATAAGGAAATTTTAAATATAATAAAAGAAGTAAAAGTATATGAAGAAAAATATAATAAAGATATACCAGTAGTAGTTGCTGGCGGAGTATTTGATGGAAATGATATTGCAAAATATCTAAAGCTAGGCGCTGATGGTGTGCAAATGGCTACAAGGTTTGTGGCAACAGAGGAATGTGATGCATCAGAAGAGTTTAAAAAAGCTTATATTAATGCAAAAGAGGAAGATATAGTAATTGTACAAAGTCCAGTAGGAATGCCAGGAAGAGCCATTATGAATCCTTTTGTAAAGAGAATTACAGATAATAGAGAAAACATCTTAAAGTGCTATAATTGCTTAGAACCTTGTAATCCTAAAGAAACTCCTTACTGCATAAGTAAAGCACTTTTAAATGCAGTTAAAGGAAATATAAATGAAGGATTAATTTTTTGTGGATCTAATGCATATAAAATAGATAAAATAATTACTGTAAAAGAGTTAATGGATGAATTAATAAAAGAAATAGAGCTTTCTTTATAATCTATAAGATTTGATGTTAATTATTATATACTTAACATCAAATCTTATTTTATTAATATAAGTTATTATAAAAACATAAATAAATTAGTTATATTTGTAAAATACTAAGGTTGTTAATAAATTAATAATATTTTACAATTATATTATGTGTCCTAAAAATTTAAGAAGCTTTATTATTCTTAAAATATAGATTTCATAATTATTTAATAATGAGAGGTGATTAGATGAAGAAAAGACCAGATTTATTAAATGATAATGTAGAATCACTAGTATTAAAGTATATGATTCCAAGTGTTGCTGGAATGTTAGGATTATCTGCTTGTATATTTTTTGATACCTTATTTGTTGGAAAAGGTATTGGAGATAATGGATTAGCTGCTTTAAATATAGCGGTACCTATATTTAATTTTTATAATAGTATTGGTTATCTTTTAGGAGTAGGTGGTGCTACTACAATGTCTATTGCAATTGGAAGAAAGCAACACAAAAAGGCCCATTCTATATTTACAGTTTCTATAATTTTTTCTCTTATAATTGGTTTAATATTTACTTTAGGAGGAATATTTTTTATAAATCCTATAGCTAGATTTTTTGGAGCTTCAGAAGAATTATTACCATTAGTTACTGACTATCTAAGTATAATATTATATGCTTCTATATTATTTATACTTTCAATTACTTTAAACGTTTTTGTAAGGAATGATAAAGCTCCTAAATTAGCTATGTGGGCTGTTATATTAGGAAATTTTTCTAATATAATTTTAGACTATATATTAATATTTCCGTTAGACTTAGGGATGAAAGGAGCAGCAATTGCTACAATAACTGCCCCTACTATTTCTATAATAGTATTAAGCTTACACTTTATAAGAAGCCATAATAGCATACATATTAACTTTACAAATTTAACCTTCGAACATTCTCCTAAAATATTTAAAAATGGTGCATCAAGTTTAGTAATGGAGCTTTCAGCAGGACTTATAATTTTTACATTTAATTTAAGTGTATTCAAATTAAAAGGAGATTTAGGTATTGCAGCTTATAGCATTATAGCTAATCTTTCTATGATTGTAACAGCAATTTATTATGGTGTATCTCAGGCAATACAACCTATTATAAGTATAAATTATGGAGCAGATAACAAAAAAAGAGTATTAAAAGCTTTCAAATTTGCAAATAAAATAGCTCTGGCAATTGGAGTATTATGTTTCTTATTAGGATTAATTTTTCCAAAGCAATTGACTTCAATATTTACAAATGATAGAGGAGAGCTTTTAAAACTTACTATTACAGGAATAAAATTATACTTTATGACATTTATATTTTCAGGATTAAATATTGTTGCAATAACATATTTTCAATGTACTGAAAAAACTAGATTTTCTACTACATTATCATTTTTAAGAGGGATTATACTAGTTATGATTGGAGTATTTATACTTCCAAAATTTTTGGGGATAGATGGAATATGGCTTACAATTCCAATATCTGAAATATTAACTTTAATAGTTGCTATAATATTTTATATTATTAGTAAAAAGAAAAGTAAATAATTTATTATGATAAAAAAACAAACAAAATAATTTTCAAAATAGGATATAAATTTATATCCTATTTTTTTATTTTAAATTAAAAAACAACATATAAAATATATGATTTTTACAACTTAAAACTTGTCATAGAATCTTTATCTTAATGAATATATTTAAAGAAAAGGAGGGATTTAAATGAATTTTAAAGAGTTTATTGAGAATGATAGAGAAAATATTGGAAATAAAAAGTTTCAAGGAACTTTTTTAGAATATTTAGAAATAGTTAAAGAAAATCCTAATATAGCTAAATTATCTCATAAAAGAATTTATGATATTATTTTTGAAAAAGGTTTTGAGGTTTTAAAACCAGAAGAAAATCCAAGAATAAAAAAGATATTTGGGAATGAATCTATAAAAAAATATAAGATTTTTGAAAAAGATTTTTTTGGAATAGATAAAGTTTTGATGAAACTTGTTAATTATTTTTATTCAGCATCTATGAAAGGTGAGGAAGCAAGACAAGTACTTTATTTAGTAGGACCAGTAGGGGCAGGAAAATCTTCTTTAGTAGAATCATTAAAAAATTTACTAGAAGAGTCTGAACCTATTTATTGTATAAAAGGGTGTCCTATGCATGAAGAGCCATTACATTTAATACCTAAGCATCTAAGAAAAGATTTTGAGAAGGCTTTAGGAGTTCAGATAGAAGGGGATCTTTGTCCTATATGCAAGTATAGATTATTAAATGAATATAATGGTAGATATGAAGACATGATGGTAGAAACTAAGAATTTTTCTATTAGATCAAGAAAAGGAATAGGTGTAGTACCACCAGTAGACCCTAATAATCAAGATACATCAATTTTAACAGGATCTGTTGATATATCAAAAATGGATATGTACTCTGAAGATGATCCTAGAATTTTTTCTTTAAACGGAGCATTTAATATTGGAAATAGGGGGTTAGTAGAATTTATAGAGGTTTTTAAAAATGATGTTGAGTATCTTCATACTATAATAACTGCTACTCAAGAAAAATCTATTCCATCTCCAGGAAAAGGTTCTATGATTTATTTTGATGGATTAATAATAGCTCATTCTAATGAAGCAGAGTGGGATAAGTTTAAATCAGATCATACCAATGAAGCAATACTAGATAGAATAGTAAAAATAGAAGTTCCATACTGTCTAGAATTAAATGAAGAAAAGAAAATCTATGAAAAAATATTAAATAAAAGTAACTTTAAAGCACACATAGGTCCACATACTATGGAAATTGCTGCTATGTTTGCAATACTTTCAAGGCTAGTGCCATCAAGTAAGGTTGATCCTATTACTAAGCTTAAAATATATAATGGAGAGGATATTGTAGATCAAGGAACTACTAAAAAAATTGATATTATGGAACTTAAAGAGGAAGCTGGTCCATCAGAGGGAATGAAAGGTATTTCTACAAGATTCATAGTTAAAGCTATTGATAATGCATTATCCAATTCAGAATATAATTGTATAAATCCACTTAGTATTATGGAAAGTATAATTAAGTCAATTAAAGATTTAGATATAGCAAAGGAAGAGAAGAAAAAGTATTTAGCATATATTCAAGATGTTATAAGAAAAGAATATAACAAAATTTTAGAAAAGGAAATAACTAAAGCCTTTATACATTCTTTTAGGGAACAGGCGGAAAGTCTTTTTAATAATTATTTAGACAATGCAGAAGCCTATGTTAATAAAACAAAACTTAAGGATCAATCTACAGGGGAAGAACTTAATGCTGATGAAGAATTTATGAGAAGTATAGAGGAACAAATAGGAGTATCAGAATCTTCCGCTAAAGGCTTTAGGTCAGATGTTAATTCATATATGTTCTATATTATAAGAAATGGAGGAAAGGTAGACTATACTTCTTATGAACCTCTTAAAGAAGCTATAGAAAAGAAATTAACAGCATCAGTTAAAGATTTATCTAGAATAATAACTAAATCTAGAGTTAGAGATAAAGAGCAGGCAGAAAAATATAATGCAATGGTTTATGAGATGAAGAAAAATGGATATTGTAATCATTGCTGTGATGTTATATTAAAGTATGCTGCTAATAATCTTTGGAAGGATTGATAAAATGGCACTTTTTAGAGATAGTAGCGACAATCCTATAGAATATGATAGAACAATAGAAGATAGAAGAAGACATAGACAATTAGTAGAAGATTCTATAAAGGAAAATTTAGGTGATATTTTATCAGAAGAAAGCATTGTTGGAGAAAGTAAAAATAAAAAATTTAAAATTCCAATAAGAGGCATAAAAGAATATCAATTTATTTTTGGAAAGAATAATAAAGGTGTTGTAACTGGTACAGGAGATGAAAAAAGAGATGATAGATTAATTGATGGATCTTATAAAGAAATAGCAAAGGGTAAGGCTGGAAATAAAGAAGGAGAAGATATTTATGAAACTGAAATAACTCTAGAGGAGCTATTAGAGTATATAGTTGATGAATTAAACCTTCCTAATTTAGATAAGAAGAAATTTTCAGATATACTAGTAGAATCTACAAGTAGAAAAAGAGGATATCAAAGATATGGTATAAAGCCAAGACTTGCAAAGAAAAAAACAGTTATGGCTAAGATTGCAAGAAAACAGTGTAAAAAAAGAGCTTTAAGGGAATTAGGAATTAAGGATTCTTTTGAAAGATTTCCTTTTAGAGAAGAGGATTTAAGATATTATAAGGTGAAAAAGAAACCTAAAAGAGAAAGCAATGCTGTAATGATATTTATAATGGATGTTTCAGGTTCTATGGATAATACAAAAAAGTTTTTAGCAAGATCTTTCTTTTTTATAATGTCTAAATTTTTAAGAAGAAAATATAGTAATATAGCCTTTGAGTTTATATCTCATACAACTACTGCAAAAATCGTTAGTGAAGATGAATTTTTTCATAAGGGAGAATCAGGAGGAACTTATATTTCTTCAGGATTAAATAAAGCATTGGATTTAATAAATAGTAAATACCCACCGAAACTTTGGAATATATATCCTATGTATGGATCTGATGGGGATAACTGGAGTGAGGATAATGAAAATGCAATAGATGCTGTAAATAAACTTTGTGATATATGCAATATGTTTGGATATGCAGAACTTTTACCTTCAACTTATTCTTCTACTATGTATGAAAAATTTCAAAAGGAAATCAAAAAGAGTAATTTTATATCAGTAACAATAGAGGATAAGAAAGAATTATTTAAAGCAATAAAAAATATGCTTAGTTATGAACTTAAGGAGGAGGAATAATGGATTTTAATTTAAAGGATTTAGAAAGATGGAATAATAAGATAGAAAAAGTAGCTAAAGATTTTGGATTAGACTATTATCCTCAAGAATTTGAAATTATAACATATAAAGATATGTTAGCATATGAAGCATATTTGGGAATGCCTTCTCGGTATTCACATTGGAGTTTTGGAAAAGCTTATGAAAAAAATAGAGCTTTATATTCAGTTAATTTAACGGGACTTCCTTATGAAATGGTTATAAATTCAAATCCCTGTATTGCTTATTTGATGAAGGACAACACTGATTTATTACAAATTTTAACTATGGCCCATGTTTATGGACATAATGATTTCTTTAAAAATAATAGACTTTTTAAAGAAGGAACAAGAGCTGATACGGTATTAGAGATGTTTAAATTAGATGGAGAAATTATAAAGGGATATATTAATGATCCTAATATAGGTTATAAAAAAGTAGAGAAGATTTTAGATGCAGCTCATACAATTAGGTTCCAGATACCAAGGGTTGTAGGAGAGAAGAAAATATCTCAAGAAGAGATTAAAAAAAATATTTTAGAAGATTATAATAAATCTATAGAAAATAAAGGAATATTAGATTATGGAAATTTGATTAAAGAGCCAGATTTATCTAAGGTTCCTCTAGAACCTGATGATGATTTAATGCAATTTTTAATAGATTATGGAAATCTAGAAGAATGGGAAAAAAGTGTATTAAAAATAGTTAGAAGAGAGAGCTTATATTTTATTCCGCAGATTGAAACTAAGATTATGAATGAAGGATGGGCTAGTTTCTGTCATTATAATATACTTAAAAAATTAGAGCTTTCTCAAGGTCTTTATTTTGAGTTTTTAAAAAGACACAATGATGTAATAGCACCGGTAATAGGTTCTTTAAATCCATATTATTTAGGATTTAAAATATTTGAAAATATTCATGAAAAATATGGATTAGAAAAAGCACTAGAGGTTAGAGCACTGGAAAGAGACAGTTCTTTTCTTAGAAAATATTTAACGGAAGAACTTTGTAGGGAATTAAATTTATTTCAATATGGTAAAAAAACTTATGACTATGTTGTAGCAGAAATTGCTGACGAAATTGGTTGGAAAAAAATTAGAGATAATTTAATTTTACAATGTGGAATAAGTGCTGTTCCGTATATTAGAGTAGAAAACTTAAATATAAAAAATAATACTTTAACTTTAGAGCATATATTTGATGGGCGAGAGCTAGAAATAAATTATTGTAAAGAAACTTTAAAATATATACAAAGATTATGGGGGAATAAAGTAAGACTTATAACAAAAAATTTAAATGGAGAAAAAATATATATTACCTGCGATGATAAGAATAGGATTTTAATTAATTAGATAAGTAACAAAAAGTAATTTATAGCATAAATTAATACAGTAAGCAATCCTTAGGAGAGTTAAATGGATATAAGTGGAACAAAAACAGAAAAAAATTTGTTAAAAACTTTTGCTGGGGAATCTAGAGCGAGAAATAGATATGATTTATACAGTGAAAAAGCAAATCAGGAAGGATATTATTGGATAGCAAAGGTTTTTAATGAGACTGCTTTAAATGAATTTGCTCATGCTAGAGAAGTTTTTAAAAGATACTTAAAAATGATAAATTCCACAGAACAAAATCTTTTAAGTGCAGCAATGGGAGAAAACGAAGAGGCAGAAAGTATATATAAAGATTTTGAAAATACAGCGAGAATGGAAGGGTTTAATGATATTGCTGACTTCTTTAAAGAATTAAGAGAAGTTGAAGAAAGTCATAAAGAAAGATTTATGATGCTATATGAAGGGTTAAAAAACAAAAATCTTTATAATTCTAATAAAGAAGATACTATGTGGAAGTGTTTAAATTGTGGGTATATACACATAGGAAAAAATGCTCCAGAAATTTGTCCTTTATGCAAGTTTCCAAGGGGATATTTTAAACTTTATTGTAAGTGTGAAAAAAAGTAGGAGGATAAAAAATGTATTTTTCATATCCTAAAGAATATTTTTTCCCTGTTTTAATTAAAAATACTGAAGACTTTAATATAAATGGTGAAATATTACATGATTTTGATCTTTTAAGACGGTATGATGAAAATATTTCATTTAATAATATTTTTGACGATATTGATGAGGAGTTTGTAGAAAATTTAGGTATAAGAATAATATAGATTTTATTAATTATTAAAAAAAGCTTGCATATAATATAATGCAGGCTTTTTCTTTTAGATTTATTCATACATAAATAAATTTAAATTTTTTACTTAAAGAATAATGTAAAGTAAATCTAATATATTTATTGTAATAGCAATCAAAGCAAAGGTGATAAAATGGATAGCTATAAAGAATTGTTTGATGCATATTTTTGTGAAGTAAATAATTTAACTGAACTTTTAGCTAAATATGTTAATGCATATAGATTATTAATAGGTGGAGCAGGTGAGCTAAATAATATTGCTTTAGCTAGAAAAAAAGATGTAAGAAATGCAATAGAGAGAGCAAACCAATTAGGTGAAATAATAGATGTTTTATTAGATGTTTTAGAGAGTGTAGAGTGTGCTTATTTAGACTATATTAGATTAAAGTCTGATATTATAGCTTTAAAAACAGAAAAAAAGCTTATTCTTACTGAAATAGATAATGAATTACTATTTCAAAACTCTAAAAGAGAAGAATTTAATGCTAAAAAGAATAATGATGAGAGAGAAAAAAAGAAGAGAAAAAGAAGAAAGACTAAAAAGGATTTTGAAAAAGAGTTTAATAAAGAATGTAAAGATTGTGATGTTTGTGATGGAGAATGTAATGATAATGAGCCGGTAGATCCGCCTTATCAGGAAGAACCTCTTGATGAATTTATAAATAAAAAGGATATAGATTAAATAATATAAAAAGGATATCCTTTTTGGATATCCTCTTAAATTTAAATTAAACTTTTTTTAATTTAAAATTACTTACCATTAAATAAGAGAAAGCAATAATAAATATTATTCCTAATACCATAGTCATAGTACTTACTCTATTAAATGTTAGTAGAGCAAAAATAGCTATTATGCTACCAGCTATAGTTATAGGAACTCCGGTAAATACACCATCAAAACTTGATACATTATATCTTGCAAGTCTAAATGCTCCACATATAGGATAAGCTATAACTAATATGTAGCCTAAAATACCATATGGACCAAAATTATTTAAACTATATAAAGTAAACATTAATATTGATGGAGCAACACCAAAGGATACTAAATCAGCTAAAGAATCTAATTCTTTTCCAAGTTCACTAGAAACTTGAAAGAAACGAGCGATTCTTCCATCATATCTATCAACAAGAGCAGCTAAAATTATAAATATAGATGCCCAAAGATAGTTTTTTTGTATTGTACATAATAGTGAAAATACACCGCAAGATAAATTGGCAAAGGTAAATACATTTGGTAAACAACTTTTCCTCATAAAATCACTCCTAGTAAAATTAAATATAATTCCATTTATAATTATAACATATTAAATAAAAAGTATAAGGGGAATTTGAGAAATATTTACTTAATATTAGCTTAACAATTACTTAATAATTACTTAACAAAAGATTTTAAATAAGTTTACAATGAATTTGTATATTTTTGTTAACTCGACAGTGTTTATCTTAGATGGTATAATTTTATATAAATTAATAGAGATATTTACATAATTTTAACATACATAATAAGTTTTTTAGATTCAACTAGGTTTTAGATTCACGGAGGTAATTTTGTATGAAAAAGGTGAAATTTATATATAATCCATATTCAGGTGAAAATCTTATACTAAATGAAATTGACACAGTAATAAGAGTTCATCAAAAATATGGATATCAAGTTATAGTTTATAGAATAGAAAGAGGAAAAGATTTAGGAGAAGCCTTTGATGACAATATCCATGTAGATTATGTACTTGTTGCAGGTGGAGATGGAACAGTAGATACAGTTGTTAACAAAATGAAAGAAAGAAATTTAGATATACCTATAGGAATTTTACCAGTAGGAACAGCTAATGATTTTTCTAAATTTTTAGGAATACCTAATAATGTAGAGAAGGCATGTATACAAATTTTAGAAAGTGAACCTAAAGGTGTAGATGTAAGTAGTATTAATGATAAATACTTTATTAATGTAGCAAGTACTGGATTATTTACAGATGTTTCTCAAAAAACTGATGATCACTTAAAAAACACTATAGGAAAATTAGCTTATTATTTAAAAGGGATAGAACAGTTACCTAATTTTAGAAGTCTTAAAGTTAAAATAACTTCAAAAGAAGTTAACTTCGATGGATATATGTATTTAATGCTTGTATTTAATGGCCAAACAGCTGGAAATTTTAAACTTGCTACGGAAGCAGATGCAATGGATGGTAAATTAGATGTTATTGTATTTAAAGCAGTTCCTATAAAAGAATTATTACCGTTATTTATAAAGGTTTTAAAAGGAGAACATTTAGAAGAAAAGGATAAAGTTTTATATTTTAAAACTAGTGAAATAAAAATAGAATCTAATGAAGACATAGTAACAGATATTGATGGAGAAAAGGGACCGGATTTTCCAATAGAAATAAAGTGTCATAAAGCTGGCATAAAAGTTTTAGGAATAAAATAAAACATATTTTAATAAATATAAGTAACAATACTTTAAGAGAAGGAGAAATATGCTAAGGATTTTTCTATACTTTCTTATGTTGTTACTTATTTTATTTTTATCCTTAAATTTATTATTGATAACATTAAAAAAAGCTCCTAAAAAAATAAAAATTTTTACTGAAATTATTATATCATTAATAATAATAGAGACTATTTCATTGATAATATTAACTTTAATAAGCAAACAAATAAATGTTATATATTTTAAAAATTTAGTATTTTTAAGATTTATATATATTCCCTTAATGATTTGGAATTGTTTTTATATTTTTTGGAGAAATTTTAAGGTAAACTTTAATTTTAGTTATGTGATAATGGCTGTTATATGGACAATTTATATTATAATACTAAAAATAACAGATACAAAAATTAATTTATCTGAAGTTATAGGTTATTCAATATCATTGAATAACCAATTAATAATGGATTTAATTTATATAGGAATATTAGTATTTTTATTATTAGTTTGTAAAATTAACTTCAATAAAAATTATATAAATAAAATAGGAATGAACTATACTATGGGAACTATAATGATAATAATTTTTGAGATGATTTTAAAAATTTTAAAAGTGGAAATATTTCCATATTCTCTTATAGGAACTGTAGTTGTATTATGGTTATCTATATATTCTTATGATAGTTTTAAAAAAAATAATTAGAAAAGTTTATATTGAAATTAGTTTATAAGTTTTATTAAAATATTAATCCTATTTAACAAAAAACTACAAGATAAAAGTTAAACTTTATCTTGTAGCTGTTATTTTTATAAAAATTGTTTAGTGTAAAATATTTAATTTCTATTTTTATTAGAATGAAAATCTCTTTTTGATTTTTTAAAACTTTTATTACCTTTTAAAGAAGGTTTATCATTATTTTTTTGTGAGCTTTTATGTTTTCTTTGATTTTGTTTACTGTTATGTTTAGGGCCGTTCCAATCAATTAAACAGTTTGGTCCTTTTCCTATTAAATCTTCTCTTCCTGCTTTTATTAATGCTTTCTTTACAGTATTGTAGTTTTTAGGAACTGTAAATTGCATTAAGGCTCTTTGCATGTCTTTTTCCTCTTGAGTTTTTGGTGTATATACCTTCTCTCCTGTTAAAGGATTTATTCCAGTATAATATATAGTGGTAGAAAGACTTCCAGGTGTAGGATAAAAATCTTGAACCTGTTCAGGGGTATAACCCATTTCTTTTATATATAATGCTAGTTCTATAGCTGCATCTAAATCACTTCCAGGGTGAGAACTCATTAAATAAGGTACAAGAAATTGCTTTTTATTTATTTTTTTATTTATTTCAAAATATTTTTTTACAAATCTATCATAAACTTCTCTATTAGGTTTTCCCATTTGAGAAAGAACCTTATCACTTACATGTTCTGGTGCTACCTTTAATTGACCACTTATGTGATACTTACATAAATCTGTGAAGAATTCATTATTTTTATCATGAATTAAATAATCATATCTTATTCCAGAACGAATAAATACTTTTTTTATTCCAGGAAGACTTCTAACTTTTCTTAAAACACTTAAATATTCTTTATGATCTATAATTAAGTTTTTACATGGTTTTGGGAACATACATTGCTTTGTTTTACAAGTTCCATAGGTTTCTTGCTTTTTACAGCTTTTATGTCTAAAGTTTGCTGTAGGACCACCTATATCATGAATGTATCCCTTAAAATCATCAAAGGTTGTTAGAAGTTTAGCTTCATCAACAATAGAGTCACTACTTCTGTTTTGGATCATTCTTCCTTGATGAAAAGTTAATGCACAGAAAGAACAGGACCCAAAACAACCTCTATGGCTAGTAATAGAAAATTTAACTTCATTTATTGCAGGGATTCCTCCTTGAGAATCATAAATTGTATGAGGTCTTCTCATGTATGGAAGATTGTATGTAAAGTCCATCTCTTCTTCAGTTAATGGAAGTTGAGGAGAATTTTGAACTAAATATCTGTCTCCATGCTTTTGTACAATTGTTTTTCCTCTAACGGAATCTTGTTCATAATATTCTAATTTATACGCTTCTCCATAAGATTTTTTATTTTCTGAAACCTCTTCAAAGGATGGAACTTCTATATAATCTTTTAATGATGAAATATCATTTGTCATATAACAAGTTCCTCTAACATCATTTATTTTTTTTATGTCCATTCCATAGGTTACAAGATTAGCTATCTGAGTAACTGTTTTTTCACCCATACCATATATAAGCAAATCAGCTTTTGAGTCTACTAAAATACTTCTTCTAACTTTGTTGTCCCAATAATCATAATGGGCAAATCTTCTAAGTGAAGCTTCAATTCCACCAATTATAATAGGAACATCTTTAAAAGCTTCACGTACTCTATTACAGTATACAATTACTGCTCTATCTGGTCTAAATCCTGATTTACCACCGGGGGAGTATAAATCATCATGTCTTCTTCTTTTGGCAGCAGTATAATGATTTACCATTGAGTCTATATTTCCAGAGTTAACTAAAAATCCATATTTAGGTTTTCCCAGTTTTTTAAAATCTTCTGCATCATGCCAATTAGGTTGTGCTATTATTCCAACTGTAAATCCACAAGCTTCTAAGGTCCTTCCGATTATGGCAGTACCAAAAGATGGATGGTCTACATAAGCATCTCCTGTTACAATAATAAAATCTAGTGTATCTATATTAGCTTTTTTTAAATCTTCTTTGCAAATAGGTAAAAATTTTTTTGCTAGTTTCATATACAAAACTCCTTTTATAAATTACTAAATAATATTAGCATAAGGATTATAAAAAATAAAGTAAGAGGAGATTAGTAAGTTTTACAATAAAATAGATATTTATAAATAAAAAAATAACAAAACACTAATTTAATAACTACTATTGTTGCAAAGTATAAGTGTTATAATATAAAATAGTACAGAATTATATAGGTAAGAGGTGAGGACATGAAGAAGTTATCGGTATTTCTATTTAGTAACATATTAAATAAAAAAATATATGACGAATTTGATGATGTGCTTGGAATATTAAAAGACGTTTATGTTACTACAGAGGATGGATATCCTAGGATAATTGGATATAGGGTAAAAATAGATAATTCTATATTTGATTATGAATTTAGGTATATTGGATTTTATATGAAGGAAAATGGAAAAATAAGAATACAGAGTAAGGGAGGAAAAGAAATTCTTCCGAGAAATTATAGCTATCTTCTATCTCATCATTTGTTAGATAAAAAAATAGTTGATATAAATGGTAAAAAAGTAGTTAGAGTTAATGATTTAAGAATAGCAGAAATTGCTGGTGAATATAGAGTTGTAGCTGTTGAGACAGGTAATCTTGTTAAATTTAGAAGAAAGGGAATAGAAAGACTTGGAAAGATAATTCTTAAACTTTTAGGAAAAGATACTGAAGATAGAGTTCTTATGTGGGATGATGTTGAATCATTAGAAATGGTTAATGATGCTCTTCAAATTCAGGTTCCTTATAAAAAGTTATCAACTCTTCACCCAGCAGATCTTGCAGATATATTAGAAGAACTTGATGATAAGCAAAGAAAAAGAATATTTGAAGTTTTAGATGATGACTTAGTAGCTGATGCATTAGAGGAAATAGAGCCAGAATATAAAGGTGAATTTATAAAAGAATTAAGTGATAGTAAGGCTTTAGAAGTTTTAGAAAACATGCCTAATGATGAAATTGCAGAGTTTTTAGAGGAATTAGATGAGGACGAAAGAGAAAGAATTTTATTTAATCTAGAAAATGAAGACGTTGAAGAAATCAAAGAGCTTTTAAGGTATGGAGATGAGTCTGTTGGAAGTATAATGAATAAGGACTTTATTTCCTTTAATATGGATTTAACAGTAGGAGATACTGTAGCTTTATTAAAGGAAACAGAACCAGAAGAAGAAGTTATGTATTATATTTATATAACAGATGAAGAAGAGAGACTTCAGGGAGTTGTAGATATTAGAGATTTAGTAATGGCTAATAATAATGTAAATATGAAAGAAATTATGAAAAAATCTGATGCGGTATTAAAGGATAACTTAGAAATAGATGAAGCAGTAGAGCTAATTACTAAATATGATTTATTTTCTATACCAGTATTAGATAATGAAGATAAGCTTGTAGGGGTAGTTTTAATGCATGATATAATAGATGAAATACTTCTTCCAGCTTGGAAAAAGAAAAGAGAGAAAAAGGAAAAATAAATGTATAAAATTGTTGGTTGACATTTAACAATTTTAGCATATAATAAAATATATAATTCTTATCAGATTACTCGGAAAAGACTATGAAGTAGTAAAGTAGCGTAGAGGATAGTTACAGAGAGGAAGGAACGGTGAAAGCCTTCTACTTAGAATTTATGTGAAGTGCACTATAGAGTTGGAACCTGAAACTTTAGTATGGTATCCCGGGATTACCCGTTATAGTAATAGAGCATATTTGTGCTTGATTTAAGAGGACTTTTAAGTTAATTAGAGTGGAACCGCGGAGTTATAGCTTCGTCTCTAGAGATAGAGATGAGGCTTTTTTTGTATACAAATTTAAAATAAAAAATTTTACGTAAAATTTAATATAGATTATTTTATAATAATATTTTTGGAGGTTTTAATATGTTAGTTAATAATGTTTTAGATTTAGTGGGAAATACACCTATAGTTAAAGTAAATAATTTAGTAGGAAATAATGATTCAGAAGTTTATTTAAAGCTTGAAAAATTTAATCCAGGTGGGAGTATAAAAGATAGAGCTGCTTTAGGAATGATAGAAAAAGCTGAGAAAATGGGGATAATTAAAAAAGGGGATATTATTGTAGAGCCTACAAGTGGAAATACTGGTATTGGTATAGCTATGATAGGAAGATTAAAGGGATATAAGGTTATAATAACTATGCCAGAAACTATGAGTAAAGAAAGAAGAGATATAATAAAGGCATATGGCGCAGAGCTTATACTAACAGATGGAAGCAAAGGAATGCAAGGCGCTATTGAAAAGGCGAAAGAATTAGTAAAAAACAGGGGATACTTTATGCCGCAGCAATTTAACAATTTAGCAAATGCAGAAAAGCATTATGAAACTACAGCAGAGGAAATATTAAAAGATATACCTGACCTTGATGTTTTTATAGCTGGAGTAGGTACTGGTGGAACTATATCTGGAATAGGTAAAAAGCTTAAAGAAAAGAAAAAGGATATATTAATAATTGCTGTTGAGCCTTTTAATTCACCAGTTCTATCAGGAGGAGAGGCAGGTCCTCATAAAATTCAGGGCATAGGAGCTGGATTTATACCTGATATTTATAATGAAAGCGTAGTAGATAGAATTATTAAAGTAAGGGATGAAGATGCTTTTAAGATATCTAAATCATATAGTGAAAAAGAAGGAATATTAATTGGAATATCTTCTGGTGCTTCACTTTTTGGAGCTTTAACTGTTGCAAAAGAATTAGGCCCTAATAAAAAAATATTAGCAATATCACCAGATGGAGGAGAAAAGTATTTATCTATGGGACTTTATGATTAGTGAATGAAAGGAATTTTTATTACTGTAATCAAGATAAGGAAGGGAGATTTTATGTTTAAAAATTTAAAATATGATGTAAAAAATATTATGAAAAACGATCCGGCAGCCAGAAGTTTTTTAGAAGTTTTTTTCTTATATCCTTCTATTCATGCATTAATTTTCTATAGATTATCTCATTGGTTTTATAGTAAAAGGATGTTTTTTATGGCAAGGCTTATTTCTCAATTAGGAAGATTTTTTACTGGAATAGAGATTCACCCTGGAGCAAAAATAGGAAGAGGACTATTTATGGATCATGGTATGGGAATAGTAATTGGAGAAACAGCAGAGGTTGGAGATAATGTAACTATTTATCATGGAGTGACTTTAGGAGGTACAGGGAAAGATAAGGGAAAAAGACATCCAACAGTAGGCGATAATGTTATAATAGGTTCTGGTGCTAAAGTATTAGGTCCTATAAATATAGGGAATAATTCAAAAATTGGAGCTAATGCAGTTGTTGTAAAAGATGTACCAGCCTATTCAACAGCAGTTGGAATTCCGGCAAAAAATATAGAAAGAAAAGAATCTTCTGTTATAATTGAAATAGAGAATTATATTGGTGAAAAGAAGACAATATATAATAATATGATTATATAAATAAAGGTAGATAAAAATGATTAGAAATAATATAGAAAATTTTTGCAGAGGCTTAGGATTAGATTTAATAGGTTTTGTAAGATGTAGAGAATTTATTGAGCTAAGGGATTTTCTATTAGATAGAAAAAAATTAAATTTAGAAAATCCTTTTGAAGAAGAAATTTTAGAAAAAAGAATAAATCCGTTACAGTATTTAAATGAAGGGAAAACTATAATATCTATAGCTTTCCCTTATCTACATAATTATGAATATAAAGAAAATGGTTTTTCAGTATATACTAGAGGAGAAGATTACCATAAGGTAGTAAATTCTTACTTAGAAAAAATATGTGGTTTTATAGAAACTCTAGGAGGAAAGGCAGAAAGATTTGTAGATAGTAATCCCTTACCAGAAAGATATATAGCTTATTTATCTGGAATAGGATTTATTGGTAAAAACAACATGTTAATAACTAAGCAATATGGTTCTTATGTATTTTTAGGAGAAATAATTACTGATTTAGTTATGGAAAGTTATGATGATGACGGAAAACATTTAGAAGATTTACTAAAATTTAAGGAATGTGGTATTTGTGATTTATGCTATAAAAATTGTCCAACTAAATCAATAAATAAAAACAAAAAAAATAGTAATATATGCTTATCTTTTATAACTCAAAAAAAGGATATAGATGATAAATGGTTTAATATATTAAATGGGAGAATATTTGGATGTGATACTTGTCAAAAAGTTTGTCCTTTTAATAAATATATAAAGTATAGTGGTATAAAAGAATTTTATCCATTAGATTTTATGAATGAAAATCTTACAGATAAACTAATAACCATAACTAAGGGAGATTTTAATAAAAGTATAAAATTAACTTCTTGTGGATGGAGAGGAAAAAATGTTTTAAGTAGAAATTCTATAATAAGAAAATATGCTTTAAGTAAAGAAGAAATAGAAGAAGGTATATATAATATGAAATTCCAATCATCTTATTTAGAGGAGTATAAAAATAGGATTTTAGATTTATCTAAGACAGAGTAAAATTTTATTATTTGGTAAAAAGGGAAGGGTGATAGTTATGATTCCATCATGGGTAGCTTATTTAATTGATAAATTACCTGAAAAGTGGGTAAGAGAAATAAGTTATATGCTTGTAAAAAAAGATTTAAAAAAATATGCAGATATAAAAATTACAGGAATAGAAAGAATAGATAATGTTAAAGGTCCTAAAATATTTGTATCAAATCATCTAAGTAATTCAGATGGTCTTGTTTTAAATAAGGTGCTTAGGAAATACGATCCTTATTTTGTTGCAGGAGTAAAATTATCAAATGATCCAGTAACAAAGTTAGGAACTAAAATAGTAAAGACAATACCAATAAAGCCTAATTCAGCAGATAAAGATGCTATATCAAAGATAATTAAAATCGTTAAAAGTGGTGAAAATCTTGTAATATTTCCAGAGGGAACGAGAAGTAGAAAAAAGGAAATGCTTCAAGGAAAAAAAGGAGTTTTGCTAATTGCAAAGCTTACAAGGGCAACTATAATTCCAATAGGAATTTGGGGAACAGAAGAATTACTTCCTATAAATTTAGAAGGAAATATGGACGCGGAAAAATGGCATAATGCTAAAGTTAACGTAGTCTTTGGAGAACCAATAACTATTGAAAAAAAGGAAAAGTTAGAAGATAAACATAAATATGAAGATAGAACTATGAATTACATAATGTATAGTATAGCCAAATTATTACCAGAACAATATAGAGGATATTATAAATAAGGGAGGTAATTATGAATAAAAAAACAGAAAAAGTATTAGAATTATTAAAAAAACAGTATCCAGATGCTAAATGTGAATTAAATTATGAATCTCCTTTTCAGCTTTTAGTAGCTACTATTTTATCAGCACAAACTACAGATAAGAAAGTAAATGAGGTTACAAAAACATTATTTAAAGAATATCCAACAGTAGATGATTTTTTAAAATTATCTCAAGAGGAATTAGAAAATAAAATAAAAACTATTGGATTATATAGAAATAAATCTAAAAATTTATTATTAATGTGTAGACAACTTAAAGAAAATTTTAATGGAGAAGTTCCAAAGACTATGGAAGGAATAACATCTTTAGCAGGGGCAGGAAGAAAAACAGCTAATGTTGTAATGTCTAATGCTTTTGGTATTCCTGCCATTGCAGTGGATACACATGTTTTTAGAGTAGCAAATAGAATTGGTTTAGCAAAGGGAGATAATGTTTTAGATGTAGAAAAGCAACTGCAAAAAGTTATACCAAAAAATCAGTGGTCTTTAGCACATCACCTTATAATTTTTCATGGAAGAAGATGCTGCATAGCAAGAAACCCCAAATGTGGTCAGTGTATTATAAGAGATTATTGTGATTATTTTAAAGAAAATAAGAATAAAATATAAAATATTTTTTATAAAAAAGATACATGATTAAAAGATTATATTTTAATCATGTATCTTTTTATGTTAATATGAGTTCTATAATTTTAAATATGATAACTAGAAAAAATTTGTGATATATAAAAGTTATTAAATTTATGACCTGAAAATTTACAATGTATAAAATTTGCTAAGTTATTAGCTGAATAATTAAAAATAAGTTGTAAAATGTATTGCTTATTTATACAAAAATAGTTAAATTATTACTTATAAATTGAAATTTTCATATTGTACAATTATATAAATATAATTAAAATGTAATATGGATATTTTTTTGTTAAGAAAATATAATTTTATACCATAAAATAAGAAATTTTGATATAATTATAAAGATTTTACTATTTATTATCTATGGGAAAGTACACTAATAAAATAAAAAAGTCTGAAAGGGGGCGACTGCCAGATTATATAGGCAGACTTTATGAAATTGAATAAAAAACATATAAAAACATTTCTATTTTTCATACTTTTTGAAATATTATTTTTGGGAATAACAACACCCATATTATTTTTATATGGACCTTATGAAAATGTAAGAAAAATGGCAATATCAACGGTATTAGAAACAAGGCATAAATATTTAGTTGATAAATATATACCACAAAGTGTGGTAGATAAAGCTTTAGGCGTAAAAAAGGAAACAGATACTACAGAGGTTACAGGAAGTGGCCCTAATGTACAAATTAAATATAAAAATGATAATGAAATTACTAGATATAATATACAAACAGATACTTTTGATGGATATTTATTAGAAATAAAGGATCCAACAAAAATAAAAGTAGCAATGACAAAATATTTAGGAAAAAATGGACAAAAAACTAGTGAAATGGCAGAAGAAAGAGATGCAGTTGCAGCTATTAATGGAGGAGCTTTTGTAGACAAGTCTTCAGATGGAACAATGTATGCTGGAACTGGTGCTTTGCCAGGAGGATTTGTAATATCTGATGGAAAGGTAGTTTATCCTAAGGATAATATAGATAAAAAAGAAAAGGAAAATGTAGTAGCATTTACTAAAGAAGGAAAACTTATAGTTGGTGATAGAAGTATAAGTGAATTAGAAAAACTAAATGTTAAAGAAGCGATGTGTTTTAGACCTCCAACTTTAATTATGAATGGAAAAGGCTTAATTAAAGATAGGTACGAAGGTGGATTAAATCCTCGTACAGCAATAGGACAAAAAGAGGATGGAACAGTTTTATTTTTAGTTATTGATGGTAGAAAGAGTATAACTAAAATGGGAGCAACTCTTTATGATGTTCAAGAGGTTCTTTTAGATTATGGAGCTGTTAATGCAGGTAATTTAGATGGAGGATACTCATCAACTATGTATTATAATGGAGAGGTTATAAATTCTCCTAATTCATGGAACGGTGAAAGAGCTGTTGCCACAGCCTTTTATGTAGAAAGGTAGGAAACAACATATGAAGATAGATAAGAAAGCTTTAAAAAACCTAGTTATTTGGGTGGTTGTTGCTTTGGTTATACAGAATGGTATTTTTGTATTTTTTGAAAAGAAATATCAGAAAAATGAACTTAAAGTTACTGCTGTTAAGATAGAAGATAAAGAAAAGAATAGGCCAACTCCTAAAATAAAAGTAAGTAATGATGCAGAGGATTTAAAGTTCTCCTATAATGGTAAATTTATGACTTATATGGAAAGTGGAGACTTGAAATTATGTAATGTAGAAAATGGAGATACTAAGGATATAAAATCAGAGGAAAATGCAAAAGTTGTATTTTATAAGTGGGTTGGAAATGAGACATCTTTTATATTAGTAGAAAAGAAAAAAGATCAATTTATTTTCTATTCTTATGATGCTAAAAAAGACGAAAAAAGAGAATTATTAGATTTTAATATGAATAAGTTCCAAATTGATGCTAAAAGTAGTGAAGATAAAATAGAAGATATAGTTTGCTCTGATACTAATATAATGTATATTAAAGTATGTAGGGGAAATAACTTAAGTGATATTTATATGTCTAATGTTATGAATCAACTATCTTTAGTTAAGTCTAACTTATCATGTAAAGGAAATATTGCAGTACCTCCAAATGGAACTTCTCTAGTTTATAAAAGTAGAGATAATATAAAAATTCTAAACAATGATGATGACAAGATTATAAAGGTACAAAACCCTAAAAATATAAATATAATAGGAATTGATAAAGAGGATAATCTTTATTTAGCAGAAAGAAATGGCGATAATGTAGTTAAAATATTATATGGATCATTAAAACAAAATTCTATTACTTTTAGTACTTTAGATATGCCAAAACCATGTGATATTAAAGAAATAGTTTTTAATATTAATGGAAATATATTTTTAAATGATAAATCACAAAATAAACTTATTAACTTAAAAACTAAAGAAGAGATACCATATAAGGGAGTTTTAGTCGGAGAGTATAATAAGGGAATGATAACTTTAGATAATGGAGAACTTAAAATTATAGAATTTAAAGATGCACAAGCTTAAGCTTGTGCATCCTTTTTATTATTATAGATAAATACAATTATTGAAGCGGAAAGAATTAAAACATATCCTATAATACTTAAGTAATCTGGAATGTCTCCCCAAATAACAAAGGCAATTAATGCTGTAAATAGTATTTGGGTATAGTCATATATGGAAATTTCTCTTGCAGGTGCATATTTATATGCAGCAGTAAGTGCAAATTGAGCTACTGAGGCAAAGACACCAGCGCCTAGAAGACAAATAAATTGATTAAGTGTAAATAGCTTAAATTGTAATATTACAAAAGGTAATGTAGTAACTATAGAGAAAAAGGAGAAAAAGAATACAATAGTTTGCCCTTTCTCTTTACCACCTAAATATCTTACAAAAGTATATGCACCACCAGCACAGGTAGCGGATAAAACCCCAATTAGGGCAGGAAGTAGATTTGAGTTAAAAGATGGTTTTATTATAAATACACTACCTAAAAATGCTACAACTAAAGCAATTCCTTGTATTAGTTTTAAATCTTCCTTTAAAAATATAAATGAAAATATAATAACAAAGAAAGGACTTAATTTATTAAGCATAGATGCATCGGATAAAATTAAGTGATCTATTGCATAGTAGTTAGCAATAATTCCAAGAGTTCCAAACAAGGATCTTAAAAGCAGAGGAACTCTATTTTCTTTTTTACCAAAAAGAGGAGCACCACTTTTCTTTATAAGATAAAATGCTACAACACAACTTACAGAATTTCTAAAGAAACTTTTTTCTATAGAAGGTAGGTTACCTGATAGTTTTACAAAAGTACTCATAATTGCAAAGCCGAAGGCTGAAATTATTATAAAAATTATCGCTTTGGTTTTGTTGTTCATGAAAACCTCCTTATATTTTATTAAATTAAATTGTTTATACTCTACAATTGTAGACATTAAATAAAAAAAGGTCAATAAAGATAAAAAATATATATGTTAAATAGTGTAAAAAAACCAAAAATGAGGTAAAATATAATAGTGAGTATTTTACACTAATTATAGAAAAAGGAGAATTAATGTGGGAAAAGTTGTGAGACAATATAAAGAATTTATAATTTGTGGAGCAATTTTATTGTTTTTAACCTTATTTTTATTAGAAATTCAAAGAATGTATTTTATTAATGGACAAAGACAACTTAATATTTTTGCTGTCGATTTAATACTTGGTTTAATTTTAACCTTAGGAACATTTTTATATGCAAAAATTAAAAATAATTTATATTTATGGACAATTGCCTTTGGATATTTTTACTTAACAATTTTACATTTATTTAATGCTATTTTAGGTTTGAAAAATTATTATATAATCGAAGATGTTTATATGAATTTTTTAACAAGTATAAGTATAATACCAGACGTTATTATATCTATAGTTATAATAGTAAGTTGCCTAAAAAAGTTTAATAATAAAATATTAAAGAAGAAATATATAAAAAAAATTTGTTTGTTAATAATTATTTTAGCATTTATAAATAGTTTTATAAATTTATATTTATATAATATTTTAAATGGTAGTTTCAATACAAAATTAATATATATATTAAATGTAATAAATATTTTAGTTGATTTCATAATAACAATTTTTGTTTGGAATAAATATTGTGAAAATAAAGATATCTTTACATTATCAATTATGATTAACTATTTAATGTATTTTATATGTAAATTGTTTTTTTTGTTCTACTTAAAAAGTGATATTCAGTTTCATACATTAAAAATATTTAATTTAATATACTGCATGTTACCACTTATAGGTATTTGTCTTGAATTTACAAAGGCTATGGAATTTGCTAATAAAAGAAGTGAAGAAGCAAATAAATTAAAAAGTAAGCTTTTAAAATTCTTTACTTTAGCTAATGAAAATCCAAATAGTATATTAATTTTAGATAATAATTTAAAAATTGAATTTATAAATAAATCAATTAAAAGTTTTCTCTTAAATAATTTTAATATTGATATAGAAGCAGGAAATTTTTTAACGGATTATAATTATGATTTTAATAATATATTAGATAAGATTTATAGTTCAGTAAATAATTTTAATGATAATAATATTTTAGAAGAAAATCTTTCTTTTAAAAATATTTATAAAGAAGATGTTTTTATAAAAATGTACATTATAAAAACCGAAGAAGAGGTAAATAACAATTATAATTTTAATATTTTAATTATAGATGAGACTAAAAATATTAGAGCAACAAAAAGTGCAGAAAAAAGTGAAAGAAAATTTAGACAAGTTATAGAAAATGTTTGTGAGTTTATATGTCAAATAGATGTTAATGGAGAAATAACCTACTGCTCTAAATCTTATGTAGATGCTTTAGGTGGAAAATATACAGAATATAAAGGAAAGCCGTGGACTCATAATATTTGCAGTGAAGATGTTGAAAAAGTAAAAAATGATATAAAAGAAGCGTTTTCTAATAAAGATGTTGTTTCTAATGAATGTTTAATGAAAATAGAAAATAATCTAGAGATAATAGTTGAGTATTATATTAATCCTTTAGTGGAGAATGAAACCATTATAGGAGCTATAATTAGCTCTAAAGATATTACATTTAAAAAACAAATAGAAATAGATCTAATAAAAAGTGAAAAGAAATATAGTGACATTTTTAACATATGTCCAGATAGTATTTATTTAATAGATGTTAATGATAAGTCAATATTAGATTTAAATCCTGCTGCTTGCGAATTTATAAGTGAAAATAGAGAATCTTTAATAGGAAAGTCTTACTATAATTTAATCGATGGAAATATAGCTCAATCATTAAATATTGTTTTAGAATATTTAAGTAAGGGATATATTGTTAAAGATCATCCTATAAGTTTTATTTATAATGGTGAGAAAAAATATTTAGAAATTGATTATTCTCCTATAATAGAAGGAGGAACTTTGAAAAGAGTTCTTTGTCTTTCTAGGGATATAACAGAAAAAGTAAATTTAATTAAGCTAAAAAAAGAACATGAAAAAAATAGAAGAAAATTAAATGAGGCATTAGAATATGATAAGATAAAGACAGAATTTTTTGCGAATATATCCCATGAACTTAGGACTCCTATAAATGTTATATTTTCAGCATTACAGTTTTTAGATTTATATAAAAATAATTTAGAAAATATGCCTTATGAAAAGTATAGTAGAGTTATGAGGCAAAATTGTTATAGACTATTAAGACTTATAAGTAATTTAATAGATATAACTAAAATAGATGCAGGTTTTTTCAAACTTTCTATGGGAAAATATAATATAGTAAAAGTAATTGAAGAGATAACTCAATCAGTAGTAACCTATGCTGAAAATAAAAATATAACTGTGATTTTTGATACAGAAGATGAGGAGATATTTACTCATTGTGATCCAGATAAAATAGAAAGGATAATATTAAATTTATTATCTAATTCTATAAAATTTACTAATCCTAAAGGAAAAATATTAGTAAATATAAAAAGAGAAGAAGACAAAGTTTTAGTTGTAGTAGAGGATAATGGAAAAGGTATTCCAGAAGAAAAATTAGACTCAATTTTTGAAAGATTTAGACAAGTAGACAAGTCTTTTACAAGAGAAAATGAAGGCAGTGGAATAGGATTATCATTAGTAAAATCATTAACAGAACTTCATGGAGGTTCTATATCTATAAAAAGTTCATTAGGAAGAGGTAGTAAGTTTACTTTAGGTCTTCCCTTAAATAATGATTGTGAAATAGATAAAAATAACTTTCAAGATAGAAGTCAAGCTAATATTGAGAAGATTAATATTGAATTTTCAGATATTTATGATGTTATGAATTAAAGATGTATTTATAAAGCAAAGGATATGATTAGTTATGTGTAATAAAACTTTGGAAGAAAGTAATGAACAATTATGGAAAACATTATTAATTTATTTTTTTATAGGAATAAGTGCAATATTTTTAAGCTCTTATTTAAAAAAGTGCTATTTAAATGACGGTAGTATGAGCTTTAGAGTACTTGAAGAAGGTGTTGAATGGTTTTTTGTGGTATTGGCGGCCATAGCGGTTTTTTATTTTTATTTAGGAGTTAAGGATTATATATTATTTATAATATCTATGCTTTCAGCAATGTTTGTAGGGTGGAAGACTTTTGAATGTGTATACTTAATGGAGAGAATAACTAATAATCAATTTATAGTGTACAGATTTTTGAATCATAACATTAATTTAACGAAAACAATAACAGTATTTATTATGATTTTTATAACATATAAAAGTAAAAGTAAATATTATAATTTATCAAGAAAAAAGTTGATTTTTTATTCATTAATGTATTTTTTCTTTGGGGTTTTTATAGGGATAATAGATGCTTTATTTATAAATCATAAGATTGATCACAATTCATATATGTTTTTTATTAATCTTATAGTATTAATATTACAACTTATAGTATTAATACTTATATTAAAAAAGTATTTTGGAAAATATAAATCATTTTTTAAATATATATTAGGTACTTGCTTCTTTTGTGTATATAAACAGGTTTTTATTATAATAGATGTATTAACTAGGCAAGAATATTTTGCAGCCATTAGTCTTCTTACTATATTAATGTTTATAATGCCTGTTATAGGGATATTTAGTGAATTTTTAGCTAAATTAAGACTTGCAAATGATAAAGTTAATGAAGTTAAAAAATTACAGAAGAAATTAAGAGAGATTACAGACAATATGGAAGATACAGTTTTATCTATAGATAAAGAACTTAAAATAAACTATGTTACAACATCTTATTGCAATATTTTTGGAGGAACTAAGGAAGAGCATATAGGGCAATCTCCCTTCGATGTTATACATCTAGAATATAGAGAAAAAATAAAAGAAAAAGTACAGAAAGCTTTAGAAAATGGGACTAATTTTTCTACAGAATATAAGGCTATAAATAAAAATGGATGTAGTATTTGGGTTGAATCTTTAGTGAGTATTATATTTGAAGATGATAAGGTAGTTGGGGCGGTAATAAATAGAAGAGATGTAACAAAAAGAATAAAAGCAGAAGAAGAACTAAAAGTTAGTGAAAAAAAATATAGAAACTTTTTTAATATGTGTTCTGATTTTACTTATATTATAAGATTAAAGCCAAGGAAGTTAATAGATGCAAATCCAGCTATGATTGATGCCTTTAAAATGAATATAGATCAATTAAAAAAATATACAATATATAATTTTTTAGATGAAGAAGGAAAGAAACTTCATAAAGATATTACTAAAAAATTACTTAGAGGAGAAAAGGTAACTGCAAAGTTTCAAATTACAAATTATTTAGGGGAGCATATTGATTTAGAAGCACATTATGTTCCTATTTATGATGAAGATAAGAAGTTAAATATGGCATTATGTTTAGCAAAAAATCTAAATATAAATAAGCAAATAAAAGAATTAAGTTTAAAAAATGAAAAAAAGGAACAAGAGCTATTAGATGCAAAAGCCTATGATAAATTAAAAACAGAATTTTTTGCAAACATATCTCATGAACTTAAAACACCGGTAAATGTTGTATTTTCTGCTATACAACTTATGGAGCTAAAAAATGATTTTAAGGATGAAAAAAGTTCATATTATTTAAATGTTATAAAAAGTAATTGTTATAGATTAGTGAGACTTATAAATAATATTATAGATTTAACAAAAATAGAAGCAGGATTTTTAAATAAAAGTTATAGCTATGAAAATGTAGTATCTATAATAGAAAACCTTACATTATCTGTAGTTCCTTATGCAGAAAATAAGGGATTAATTCTTACCTTTGATACTAATGAAGAAGAATACTACATGTATGTAGATAGAAATAGTATGGAGAGAATAATTCTTAATTTATTATCTAATTCAATAAAATTTACTCCTAGAGGGGGAGAAATTTTAGTGGATTTAATAGTCAATAATAAAGGAATATATATAAAAATAAAAGATACAGGTATAGGTATTTCAAAAGAAAACCAAAAAATTATATTTGAAAGATTTAGGCAGGTTGATAAATCTTTTACAAGAAATCATGAAGGTAGTGGAATAGGACTATCTTTAGTAAAATCTTTAATTGAATTTTATGGAGGAAGCATAAGAGTTCAAAGTGAGCTTAATAAAGGAAGTGAATTTACAATCTATATGCCTAATATTAAGCCAGAAAAAATAGATAAAATAGATGAAACTGAGACTAAAAAAACAAGTGAAGAAAAAATATTTATTGAATTATCAGATATATATTAAAAATATTTATTAATATGTTAATAAATTAAAGTGAACTTTAAAACTTTTATTTAAAGTGATATACTTAGAAAGTCAAATGTTTTTAAAGCATAATTTTATTAAAAAATAAGAATATTATAAGTTCTAAAATTAAATATTACGTATAACTTGGAGGTATAAACATGAAGGTTGGAGTAATAATGGGCGGAATATCTTCAGAAAGAGAAGTATCTATAAAAAGTGGTCAGTCTATAGTAGAACTATTAGATAAGGAAAAATATGAAGTTATTCCTATAGTAATTGATAAAAAAGAAGATATTATTGAAAAAGCAAAAGGTATAGATTTTGCATTATTAGCATTACATGGTAAGTTTGGAGAAGATGGAACAGTTCAAGCAGTATTACAAACAATGGACATTCCTTATTCTGGTTGTGGTATTTTAAGTAGTGCAATATGCATGGATAAGGATATGACAAAAAAGGTATTAAAAAGTTGTGATATAAGAACAGCTAAATGGTATAATGTAACATCAGTTGATGAAATAGACTATGAAAAAATAGATGAAATAGGATATCCAGTAGTAATTAAGCCTAATAGTGGTGGATCAAGTGTTGCTACTTTTATTATTAAAAACAAAGAAGAAGTAAAAAATGCTGTAGCAGAGGGATTAAAATGGGATAATGAAGTTATGATCGAAGAATATGTAAAAGGTGATGAAATAACTTGCCCTATTTTAGATGGAAAAATGCTACCAGTTTTAGCTATAAAACCAAAGTCAGACTTTTTTGATTATACTTCAAAGTATGCTGATGGAGGAGCAGATGAGTTTATAGTAGAATTAGAAGAAAACCTTCATAAAGAAGTTGAAGATTTAGCTATAAGAACTTATAAGGCTTTAAAGTGTAGTGTATATGGTAGAGTAGATATGATAGTAAGCAATGGAGTTCCTTATGTATTAGAAGTTAATACTTTATCAGGAATGACAAAAAATAGCTTATTCCCAAGAAGTGCAATTGGTGTAGGAATAAGCTTTACAAAACTTTTAGATTTAATTATAGAAAATTCACTTAAGGTAAGAGGATAATAAAAGACTCTATAAAGGATTTATACTAAAAATAAATCTTTATAGAGTCTTTTTATTTTTAATATTAAGAATATATTAAGAATATATTGAAGTTTTTCTTAATGACAATATATTAAAATTATGGTAATAGTTTAAGTAGAGAGGTTTTAAAACTTATATTTAATTATTTTAGAAATGAGGGAAGGTTTTGGAAAAGGAAAATATACTTATAGTAGATGATGAGAAAGAAATAAGAGATTTAATAGAAATTTACTTGAAAAATGAAGGATATAAAACTTTAAAAGCTTGTGATGGAGTAGAAGCTTTAAAATTACTAGAAGATAATAATGTAGATTTAATAATACTAGATATTATGATGCCAAATTTAAATGGTATTGATGCTTGTATGAAAATAAGGGAAGAAAAAAATACTCCAATTATTATGCTTTCAGCAAAAAGTGAGGATATGGATAAAATTTTAGGACTTACAACAGGAGCAGATGATTATTTAACTAAACCATTTAATCCATTAGAACTTATTGCTAGAGTTAAATCTCAACTTAGAAGATATTTAAAATTAAATAACAACTGTAAAAATATTAAAAATATAAGTAATAATGTAATGGAAATAGAAGAGTTGAAAATTGATATTGATAATCATCAAGTATTTTTAAATGATAATGAAATCAAATTAACTCCTATAGAGTTTGATATATTAGTATTATTAGCAAAAAATAAAGGAAAGGTATTTTCTATAGAAAATATTTATGAAAGTGTATGGGGAGAATCTTTTATTCATTCAGATAATACTGTAATGGTTCATATAAGAAAAATTAGAGAAAAGATAGAGGATAATCCAAGAAAGCCTAAATATATAAAAACAGTGTGGGGAGTTGGTTATAAAATTGAAAAATAATTTTTTAATAAGGGCTTTAAAAAAAATAGGTAATATGAAACTATTTAGGCCTATAAAATCATTATGGAAATTATTTTTAAGTAAAATGGAGAAAAGTATAAGGTTTGAACTTGTGGTGGTTTTTGGAATATGTTTTGTTATAGCGTTAATGGCTTATGGAATATCAAATAGTTCTTTAACAAAGACTCATTCCTACTCAAAAATAAAATATGATTATTATGGAGCAAATGAGAGAAAGACAGAGTTGTTAAATAGACTTAAAAATAAAGAAGGAAAAATAAATATAAATAATATAAATAACTTTAATGATATAGTTAAAAGTATATATAATAAAGATACTAAAGCTAAAGTATTTATTACAGATTTAGATGGTAATGTTATTTATAAAACAGATAATTTTATTCAAGGAAAAGTAGATTTACAAGCAATGATAGAAAACTCTATCGAAATAATAGAAGATATGAATAATAATAGAATGAATGAAGAGGAAGGAAGGGAAATAATATACTTTTTCCCTGTGAACTTAAGCGATAAATTAAGTTATTTATTTATATTAGATACACCAAAATCAATGATAGTAAATCAACAATTTACTACTCACAATTCATTTTTAGCAATTCTTTTTTCAATATTTATATTTATAGTAAGTTTTTTATATATAACAAATCAAAAAATGAAATATTTAGAGACTATATCTAATGGATTAAGAAGAATAGCATCAGGAGATTTATCTTTTAGAATAGCAGAAAAGGGAAAGGATGAACTTAAAAACTTGGCTGGAAATATTAATTTTATGGCATGGGAGATAAATAATAAAATCGAAGCAGAAAGAAAATCAGAAAGAACAAAAAATGAGCTTATAACTAATGTATCACATGATTTAAGAACCCCATTAACTTCAATTATGGGTTATATAGGCCTGGTTAAAGAAGGAAAATATGAAAGTGAAGAGCAGATGAAAGAATATTTAAATATAGCCTTTAATAAGTCAGAAAAACTTAAAAGTTTAATAGATGATTTATTTGAGTATACTAAACTTTCTAATGGAAATATAATTTTAAAAAAATCTTATATAGATATAGGAGAATTTTTATATCAATTAATAGAAGAACTTATGCCAGTTTTTGATGAAAATAGTTTAAGTATAGCTACAGATATTCCTACAGATAAAATAGAAATAAATTTAGACTCTTCAAAAATGTTAAGAGTTTTTGAAAATTTGTTAGGAAATGCAATAAAGTATGCATATAGACCAAGTGAAATAAAGATTTCTTTAGTTAATGAAGAAGACTTCATAACAATTATAGTGGAAAACCAAGGAGATAATATTCCTAATGAAAAAATGTCTAAGCTTTTTGATAGATTTTATAGGATGGATGAATCAAGAAGTTCTCAAAAATCACAGGGCACAGGCTTAGGATTAGCAATATGTAAAAATATTGTAGAACTTCATGGTGGTACTATATGGGGTGAATGTCATGAAAATACAATTTCATTTTTTGTAAAATTAAAAAAGAAATAAAATAAGGAACAAATTACAAAGAATATAATATTCTATTAATAGATTACTATATTATGGAGGACTTATGCAAAATAAAACCTCTTCAAGTACTTTTGGTCCTGATTTAAATGAATTTAAAGAAAATGTGGATTTTAGGGTTTTAGCTAGCACTGTAGACTTTATTTACTTAAGATCATCCGGCTCTGGTACTGGGAGTTTTAGAGTGGATAAAAAATTTATTGAATACGCTAGAGGCTGTAGAAACTATGGTATTCCAGTTGGGGCATATCATTTTGGTGTACCTTCTAGTGATTTAAGTACAGCGGATTCTCAATGTGATGATTTTATAAATGTACTTCAGCAAGGATTTGGACAGGGAGACTATGGAGATATATTTCCTACTTTAGATATAGAATCACCTATAGAGAAAACTATAACTACAGCAGAATTAGTAAGATGGATAGATAGATTTAGAAAAAGATTTGAACAAAAGACAAGAAGAAGATTAATGCTTTATACAGGATTATTTTTTATTAAAATCTATGATGATTTTAAAGTAAATAATTCTTATCCACTTAGTAATATGCCTTTATGGATTGCTATGTATAAAGAGATACCAGGTAATCCTCCATACCCACCAGATATAGGTGGATGGAAAAGATGGACTATTTGGCAATTTACAGAACAAGGAAATATTAAAGGTGTAGATCCACCTGTAGATTTAAACTGGGGACCAAATAGTATAGATGAATTAAAACCACCTTCAAATGTTAGCGGCTTATCTGCTAGTATGGATAAAAATTATATTTATGTAACATGGAATGCAAATAGAGATAAGGATTTAATGGGATATAATATATATGTAAATTCTAATTATATAAAAACATTAGGTAAAGGAGTTAATTATTATAGAATACCAAGAAGTACAATTTCTGTTCCAATAAATAGACCTATAGAAATAGGTGTTGAAGCTTTTGATAGTTCAGGAGAATTTTCTAAAAATAGATCAAAAGTTACTTTAACTCAAAGTAGAGGAGAGCCTATATTAGAAGAAGATAAATTTTATATTAAAGGTGATATAATAATTAGAACTTAGCTAAAATAAGGGTTAAATATATTTAGTAGAATTTATTTAAATTTTTAAATTATTATATATAATAAATAATAATTAGTTTAATGTTAGATAATAAAAATATTTTTTTGTATAGTATATTTTAATAGTAATCCTAAAAGACAAAATAATATCTTGTAATTTATAAGAAGAGTTTATAATAATAAAAAATGTGATATGGCTTTGTAAGTCATATCACATTTTTTATTATTATTTACATTGAGCATATTCTGAAACTAATTTAAATGTAGCTTCTAAAGCATCTAAATGTGTTCTCTCATAAGCATGAGAAGCAAAAACTCCAGGTCCAATTAATGCAGTTTTTAAATCCCAACCGGCAGCTAAGGCTGCAGAAGCATCAGAACCGTAATGAGGATAAATATCTATTCTATAATTAATATCTTTTTCTTTACATAAATTTATTAGTTTTTTTCTAAGAGATAGGTCATATGGACCAGATGAATCTTTAGCACATATACAAACAGCGTATTCAGAAGAATTTTGTCCAGGACCAGGGGCTCCCATATCTACAGCAATAAATTCTTTTGTATTAACAGGAATAGAAGCTTTAGCACCATGTCCAACTTCCTCGTAAGTAGTTATATAGATATGAGTTGTATAAGGAAGTTTAATGTTATTAGTTACAACGTAATCTATAAATCCTAATAAAACAGAAACGCTAGCTTTATCATCTAAGTGTCTTGATTTAACAAATCCTTTTTCTGTAATTAATGTCCTTGTATCAAAGGATATAAAATCACCTACATTAACACCTAACTTCTCAACATCTTCTTTAGAGAATACCTTTTCATCTAAAACAACTTCCATATTTTCAGGATCTCTTTTTAATGTTTTTGCATCATCGCCACTAATGTGTACAGATGGTTTTATAGTTTGAATTGTTCCAGTATAAGTTTTTTCATCTAATGTTTCAACAATACAGTTTTCACCTTCTATAGAGTTCATCATAAATCCGCCTACAGGTGTTAATGCTAATGTGCCAGAAGGTTTAATTTCTTTTACCATAGCACCTAAGGTATCAACGTGTCCTGAAAAAACTCTTTCATAATTGCAGTTAGAATTTTCACCAGGTAAGGTTACTAATATATTTCCTTTATTTGTTAATGAATATGTAACCTTTTTTTTATCTAACTCTGATAGTATATATTTAGTTATTTTTTCAGTAGAACCTGTAACACTAGGAATAGTTAAAATATCTTTAAGGTATTTTTCGATTTTTTTTAAATCATAATTCATTTTATCACCCCAAAATCATTATATTTATATACTAATTTTAACATAATTGGGTTTAAATAAATAGTTGGGTTAGGAAACATTTATTAAATAAATTAAAATTTTAATTTATTTATATCTATATATTAATGTAGTATAATTAATTTGCAGTGTTAAGAGAGGGGAATTTAATAAATGAAGGAAAATAGTAAAATGTTAAATAAAAAGACTAAAGCTATAATTCTTGGAACTTCTGCAGTTATAATTGCTATAGCTGTTTTTTCAGGTATTTATATAACCTCAGCAAAAAAAACAGTAAGTCTTTGGGGGAACAAGGTTTATCCAGGAGTTAAAGTTCATGGTATAGATTTATCTGGAAAAACAAAAGATGAAGCTATGAAGATTTTACAGGAGTCTTTTAATAATCCAGTTCAAAACAAGGTCTTAACTATTAAAGTAGAAGATCAAAAATTTCAACTTAAATATGAGGATTTAAATCCTAAATTAAATGTTGAAGAAACAGCAAATAAAGCTTTAAAAATAGGTAAAAGTGGAAGTATATTTAAAGAAAACAATTTAATAAAAAATGGTTGCAATGAAAATATAGATTTAGTCTTTAGCTATGATGATAGTAAAATAAGTAACTTTGAAGATACTATAAAAAAATCTGTAAATAAGGAACCAGTAAATGCTAAAGTTACAGTAGATAATGGAACAGTTTCTATTGTTGATGGACAAGCAGGAAAGAAAATAAATGAAGAAGAATTAACTAAAGCTATAAAGGAAAATATAAATGGAGATTTAAATAACAATAATGAAGTAGAGATAGCTGTTCAGGATATAGAACCTAAAGTTACTAAAGATAAATTAAAAGATATAAATTCTGTTTTAGGTACTTTTAAATCGGATTTCTCTTCTTCAAATCCAGGAAGATCAAAAAATATTTCTTTAGCTACCAATGCAGTTAATGGAACCATTTTAATGCCTGGTGAGGAATTTAGTTATAACGATACAGTCGGAGAAAGAACTAGAGAAAGAGGATTTAAGGATGCTGCTATATTTGTAAATGATGAAGTACAAGATGGATTAGGTGGAGGAATATGTCAAGTTTCTACTGCTTTATATAGAGCTGCAATGAGAGCTGGAATTAGATCCACTGAAAGACATAACCATTCAATGCCTACTAGTTATTCACCTTTAGGATTAGATGCAACAGTTGCTTGGGGATCTTTAGATTATAAATTTAAAAATCCTTATGAATCTCCAATTTATATAGAGGGGATAATAACTGGAGATAAAAATATAATATTTAATATATATGGAAATAAAAATGATAAAGGTGATAAGACATATGAGCTTGTTGGAAATGTAGTTGAAACTTATGAACCGGCTGTAAAAGAAGTTTCAGATCAAAGTTTAAAGGAAGGTCAATGGAAGTGGGATAAAACACCGGTTAAAGGATATAAAGCTCAATCTTATTTAATTACTTATGAAAATGGTAATGAGATATCTAAAGAGCCAATAGCTACCGATATATATAGAAAGGTAGATGGAGTTAAGCTTGTTGGAGCCAAGAAAGAAGAACCACAAGCACCACCAGTAGAACAGCCACAAGCTCCAGAACAACCACAAACTCCAGAACAACCACAAGCACCACAGCAGCCAGTTGATCAAAATCAAGGACAAAACAATAACGAAAATAATCAAAAACCAAATAATCCACCTTCTAATAATGATCAGGGTGGAGATAAAACTCAAGGAAACAATGAAAATCAACAACAGCCAAGTGTTGGTAATAATCAAAATCCTAAACAAAAAGATAAAAAGTAATTAAATGACAATTAATAAATAGACTATCTTAAATTTTAAGATAGTCTATTTATTATAATTTAAGAAAGGAGATTCTATATGAAATATAAACTAGTCTGTATAGATATAGATGGAACTTTGCTTAATAGCAGTAAGAGAGTTTCAAAAGGAAATAAAGTTGCCTTAAAAAAAGCTTTTGATAAAGGAGTAAAAATAGTTATAACTACAGGAAGAATTTTTAATAATGCAGCATATTATTCAGATTTAATAGGAGCTAAATCAGCAGTTATCGCTGCTAATGGTGGAATAATAAAGGAAAAAGATAATGATAAAGTTATTTATAAAAATCAAATATCAGAAGATATATGTAAAAATATACTAGAAATAGCTTTGAAAAATAAAGTAAGCATACATTTTCATACTGCAAATTATATATTTAACAATAGCTTTCTTCAAAGTTTACTATTTAGATTAGTTATGACCTTTGGAAAACCACGAAATAGAAAAGTAAAAATAGTAAAAGTAAATTCAAAAAAACAATGGGAAGAAATTTTTACAAAATATAAAGATGATATTATTAAAGCAATAATAGTTGATTTAAATAAAAGTAAATTAAAAAAAGTAAGAAAGGATCTAGAAAAACTTAATGACTTAGAAGTTTTAAGCTCTGGATGGTATAATTTGGAAGTAAATAAAAAAGGGATATCAAAGGGGAAGGCTGTAAAATATTTAGCAGAATATTATGGAATAAAAAGAGAAGAAGTAATTGCAATTGGTGATAATGAAAATGATATTTCAATGATAGAATATGCAGGACTTGGAGTAGCTATGGGAAATGGAATAAAAGAGCTTAAGGAGAAAGCAGATTATATAACAGATTCTAATAATAGAAATGGAGTATCAAAGGTAATTGAAAAGTTTATTTTAAATAGCTAATATTAATTACAAACATTATACTTATTATTTAAATATTTTTATAATAATAGAAAAACCTTAAGTATGTAGGTAAATATAGTTATATAAATTTAAAAGTATATAACACAATGAAAAAAATGACAAAATATGTTAAAAATTATAAATACTTTCATTAAAGATTTTGACTAAAAAATTAAATTATTGTAATATAAAAAGAAAGGTGATTTAAAATGAATCACCTTCTTAATTTTTTTACTTTGCTTCGGAGGAAAATAAAAGTGAATATTAATATAGTTTTATATCAACCAGAAATACCACAAAATACAGGAAATATAGCGAGAACTTGTGTATTAACAAATAGTAAACTACATTTAATAAAACCTTTAGGGTTTAGTCTTGATGAAAAACACTTAAAGAGAGCAGGTTTAGATTACTGGAAGTATCTTGATATTGAAATTCATGAAAGCTATGAAGACTTTATAAAAAAGTATGGAGATAAAAGAATATTTTTATCATCAACCCATGCTGAAAAATATTATGATGAAGTTGAGTTTAAAGAAGGCGACTTTATAATGTTTGGAAGAGAGTCAGCAGGAGTTCCAGAATCAGTTCATAAAGACTTAAAAGGAATTAGAATACCTATGATAAGTTCAAGTACAAGATCATTGAATCTTTCTAATACAGTTGCAATAGTAGCTTATGAGGCATTAAGACAAATAGGATTTCCAAATATGAAGTAAAGGGGAACGTAGGCTTATGGAAAAAATAAAAATAGTAACAGATAGTACTGTGGATATCCCTATGGAAATATTAAAAAAGCATGATGTTGAGGTACTACCACTTCTAATTAATTTTGGGGAGGAAAGTTATTTAGATGGAGTAGATATTACAACAAAGGAAATGTTAGATAAAGTACAAGAGCTAGATATGTTACCAAATACGGCTCAAATAATTCCTAATAGATTCTGTGAATGCTATGATAAATATTTAAAAGAGGGATATAAGATATTGGTTTTAACACTTTCATCAAAGATGAGTGGAACTTATCAATCAGCATGTATTGCAAAGAAAATGGTGGAAAGTGAAGATATTGTAGTAATAGATTCTCAAAATGTAACTTCAGGATTGGGAGTTTTAGTATTAAAGGCAATTAAACTTAGAGATGAAGGATTATCTATAAAAGAAATAGAAAAACAAATATTAGAATCTATACCTTATGTAAAAAGTGCTTTAGGCTTTGAGAGTTTAGAACACTTAATCAGAGGTGGAAGACTTTCAAAAACTGTTGGAGTTATTGGAAGTGTTTTAGGAATTAGATTAATATTAGAAGTTAAAGATGGACAGATGGCAGTTAAGGAAAAAGTTAGAGGTAGTAAAAAAGCTGTCAAGGAAATAATTGAAAACTTTGAGAAAATGGGACATAAAGAGGATGAAGCTGTAGTTCTTCTTCATATTGAAAATAAAGATATATATGAACCTTTAAAGGAATATTTAGAAAATAACAACATTAAATATATAGATGCAGAGGTAGGATGTACTGTAGGGGTACATTCAGGACCAAAAGCCTGTGGATTATTTTTTATCAGCAATCATTAATTATTAATAAGAAGTATATAAATCTCTATTGAAAAATCTTATAAATGATATTATAAATTTAAAATTAACTATTATTGTAAAAATATAGATTTTGTTATATTAATTTGATATAATAAAATCAAAGATAATAAATGTGGATGATTTAATAGGGAGACTATTATAAAAGTGTTTTTTTATGATGGCCGAAGGTATAAACAATGAAGAATGCCTTTCATTGCGAATTTCTCAGGCGAAAGAACCTATTAATGACACACCTCTGGAAAGCGAAAGCACCGAAGGAGTAAATCTCTCAGGTATTAAGGACAGAGTAAATGGCTACAATTATGCTATTTATTTTTGTCCTTTTTTTATTATTAAAAGGAGAGGTAAACATGTTAAGTGATGTTAAAGTAATAACTAATAATCCTATGACGAAAGAAAAAATTCCAGAATATTTTGAATTGGAATATATTGACGGAGATGTTGAGGAAGTATTTAAAAGGGTTAGGGACTATGTACATAAAGGACATACTTTACTAACTCATCCTTTAATGAGTAGTGTAAAACCTAATGAAACTCCATATAGGACTATTTTAATATCAAATAAGAAAAATGAAAATGTAGACTTTGAATCATTACAAATAATTGAAGATTCTATAGCTTCATTATTAAAGTTTATGAAGATGTTTAATTGTCCAGATTGGAATGAAAGGATAAAAAAAGATTTTATGATTATTGATTATGACCTTATTAATAACGTCATAAATAAATAAAAGTATAAAAGGATATAAGGGGGATTGGATATGAGTCATGTATACGATACCGTTATAATTGGTGGAGGTCCTGCTGGCCTTTCAGCAGCACTATATGCATCAAGAGGAAAATTAGATACTCTATTAATTGAAAGAGCTAAATTTGGTGGACAAGTTGCAACAACAGCAGATTTAGAAAATTATCCAGGATCAATAACTGATTGTACAGGACCAGCATTAATAGCAAGAATGAAGGAACAAGCAGAAGATTTTGGTACTAAATTTGAAAAAGATGAAATAACAGATGTCCAATTAGAAGGAGAAATAAAGACAATTAAGGGCAAAAAGGGAGAGTATCAAGCTAAAACTGTAATTATAGCTACTGGTGCATATCCAAGATTAGGCGGATTTAAGAATGAAATTGAATTAAGAGGAAAAGGAATTTCATATTGTGCTACTTGTGATGCAGATTTCTTTACTGATTTAGACATTGCTGTAGTAGGTGGTGGAGATTCAGCATTAACAGAAGCTTTATATCTAACTAAATTCGGTGAAAGTGTAACTATAATTCATAGAAGAGATGAATTTAGAGGTGCTAAATCATTAGTAGAAAGAGTAAAAGAAAATCCTAAGATTAAATTAATATTAGATTCTGTAGTAGAAGAAGCTGTAGGAGATGAAATCTTAGAAAAATTAATTATAAAAAATGTTAAAACAAATGAATTAAGTGAATTAGAAGTAAATGGTTGCTTCGTTTTTGTTGGATACCTTCCAATTTCAGAATTATTTAAAGGAAAAATAGATATGACTGAAAGAGGAGATATAGTAACTGACGAAGATATGAGAACAAATATTCCAGGAGTATTTGCAGCCGGTGATGTTAGAAAAAAAACATTAAGACAAGTAGTTACTGCTGCATCTGATGGAGCACAAGCTGCTACAGCTGCTGAAGCATACTTAAGTGAATAAAAAATAAAACATATTAGTATAGAAGGGAGATTTTAACATGATAGAATTAAATAAAGAAAATTTTGAACAAGAGGTAATTAAATCAGAAAAACCAGTATTTGTTGATTTCTGGGGAGACAAATGTGAAATTTGTAAAGAATTAATGCCAGGAGTTCATGGATTAGAAGACAAGTATGGTGACAAAATTAAGTTTTCAAGCTTAAATATATCATCAGCTAGAAGACTTGCTATAGCTCAAAAAGTTTTAGGTTTACCTACAATGATTATTTACAATGGAGGAGAAAAAGTACAAACTATTACTCCAGATAAAATAAGTTCATTAGATGATGTAGAAAACTTTATAAAATCATACTATGAAACTTTATAATTATTTAATTTGCAGTTAACAATTTAATTTTACAATAAATTTATAAGTTGAGAAATTATATGGGGGTGAAAAAATGCGTCTAGAATTAGGTAATATTTTCATTAAGGACATTCAATTTGGAGAGAAGACAGAGGTTAAAGAAGGTGTTCTTTATGTAAATAAGAAAGAATTACTAGAAGAAGTTAATGTAGATGAAAGAATTAAATCACTTGATTATGATATTGTAAGACCAGGTGATGAAACAAGAATTATACCTGTAAAAGACGTAATAGAACCAAGAGTAAAGGTTAGTGGAAATGGGGGAATATTCCCAGGATTCATTAGCAAAGTAGATACTGTAGGTTCAGGAAGAACAAACGTATTAAAGGGTGCTGCTGTTGTAACAACAGGAAGCGTAGTTGGATTCCAAGAAGGTATAATTGATATGTCTGGAGAAGGTGCAAAATATACACCATTTTCAAAGACAGTAAACTTAGTTGCAATTTGTGAAGTTACTGATGGTTTAGAAAAACACCATCATGAAGAAACTTTAAGAATGATAGGCTTAAGAACAGCAACTTATTTAGGAAAATGTGCTAAAGATCTAGAACCAGATGAAATAAAAACATTTGAAACTAAGCCATTATTAGAGCAAGTTGCAGAATACCCAAATTTACCAAAGGTAGTATATGTATATATGCTACAAACTCAAGGATTACTTCATGATACTTATGTATATGGAGTAGATGCTAAAAAGATAATACCAACATTCATTTACCCAACAGAGGTGTTTGATGGAGCAATAGTAAGTGGTAACTGTGTTTCTGCTTGCGATAAAAACCCAAGTTATGTTCATTTAAATCATCCAATTATTGAAGATTTATATGAAAGACATGGTAAAGATATAAACTTCTTAGGTTGTGTTATAACAAACGAAAATGTTTATTTAGCAGACAAGCAAAGAAGTTCAGATATGACAGCTAAACTAGTTGAGTTCTTAGGAGCAGATGCAGTTATAATTTCTGAAGAGGGATTTGGTAACCCAGATGCTGACCTAGTTATGAACTGTAATAAGATTACAGACAAGGGAGTTAAAACTGTATTAGTTACAGATGAGTATGCAGGACAAGATGGTTCATCACAATCTTTAGCAGACTCAACTCCAAAGGGTGATGCTGTTGTAACAGGAGGAAATGCAAACCAAGTTATAACATTACCTCCAATGAAAAAAGTAATAGGACATCCAGAAGCTGCTAACATCATAGCAGGTGGTTATGTAGGAAGTTTAAGAGAAGATGGCTCAATTAATGCAGAAATTCAAGTTATTACTGGAGCAACTTCAGAAGTTGGATTTAACTACTTATCAGCTAAAGGATATTAATTTATAAAACAGTATGAAAAATGATTTTATTTAACTGAGATTTGTTTTTATTGAAAGGAGATTGAAAAATGCTAGAAGGAAAAAAAATTATAGCTATTGGAGATAGAGATGGTATTCCAGGTCCAGCTATAGAAGAATGTGTTAAAAGTGCTGGAGCTGAAGTAATTTTTGCATCAACAGAATGCTTTGTTTGAACAGCCGCAGGAGCTATGGATCTGGAGATCCAACAAAGAGTAAAAGATTTAACTGAAAAATATGGTGCAGAAAATGTAATTGTTATATTAGGTGGAGCAGAGGCCGAATCAGCAGGACTTTCAGCTGAAACAGTTTGTGCAGGAGACCCAACTTTTGCAGGTCCTTTAGCAGGAATTGCATTAGGATTAGGTGTTTATCATATTATAGAACCAGAAATCAAAGATGAATGCGATGCAGCTGTTTATGATGAACAATGTGGAATGATGGAAATGGTTCTAGATGTAGATGCAATTCGTGAGGAAGTTAAAACAGTAAGAGATGAATTTTCACAATATAATAAATAATTAGATTGTGATAATCACCAAGGGGGGAAGATGAATGATTAGAGTGGTTCACTATATAAACCAATTCTATGCTGGTATTGGTGGCGAAGAGAAGGCAGAATATAAACCAGAACTAAGAGAAGGTTTTGTAGGCCCAGGAATGGGATTAAATGGTCAATTTAAAGGAGAAGCTCAAATAGTAAATACGATTATTTGTGGTGACTCATATTTTAATGAAAATATGGATGAAGCTAAGGCTGAAATCATAGATATGGTTAAAAAATGTGATGCAGACTTATTTATAGCAGGACCTGCTTTCAATGCTGGTAGATATGGAGTTGCTTGTGGTAGTATTTGTAAAGAAGTACAAGATAAATTAGGAATTCCGGTAATGACAGCAATGTATCCAGAAAATCCTGGAGCAGATATGTTCAAAAAATATTTATATATTGTTGAAACAAAAAATAGTGCAGTTGGTATGAGACAGGCTCTTCCTAAGATGGCTAAGCTTGCATTAAACATAGCTAAGGGAGAAGAAATAGGAACTCCAGCTGAAGAAGGTTATATTGAAAGAGGAATAAGAAAAAATTACTTTGCAAAGGAAAGAGGATCAAAGAGAGCTGTTGAAATGCTTGTTAAAAAGATAAATGGCGAAGAATTCCAAACAGAGTTTAAGATGCCAAACTTTGATAGGGTAGATCCAAGTGCAGCTATTAAAGATATAACTAAAGCTAAAATAGCAATAGTTACATCTGGTGGTATAGTACCAAAGGGTAACCCAGATCATATAGAATCATCATCAGCTTCAAAATATGGAGAATATGATATTGAAGGCGTATATGATTTAACAGAAGAAACTTATGAAACAGCTCATGGTGGATATGATCCAACTTATGCAAATCAAGATGCAGATAGAGTAATTCCAGTAGATGTCTTAAGAGACATGGAAAAACAGGGTAAAATAGGTTCACTTTATAGATATTTTTATTCAACAGTAGGTAATGGTACAGCTGTTGCATCATCAAAAAAATTTGGTGAGGAAATAGGTAAAAAGTTAGTTGATGCTGGAGTGGACGCAGTTATATTAACGTCTACTTGAGGAACTTGTACACGTTGCGGTGCAACACTTGTTAAAGAAATTGAAAGAACAGGATTACCTGTAGTTCATATGTGTACAGTAACTCCTATTTCACTTACTGTTGGAGCTAACAGAATAGTTCCAACAATAGCAATACCTCATCCACTTGGTAACCCAGCATTATCAAAGGAAGATGAGTATGAGTTAAGATATAAATTAACAGAAAAGGCTTTAGAAGCACTTCAAACAGAGATAGAAGATCAAACATTATTTGAGTAAAATTTTGAAGGTGCCAGGAGAGGTTCCTGGCACCTTTTTTAAAAATATAGGGGGGAATGAGAATGGATTTTCCAGTAATAAAAAAAGGTTCTTATATTTTAGTTGATACACCAGATATGGTTATTCATAATGGTACAACTCAAACTGTAGAAAGGGAATCAAACCCTGATTCAGAATACTTAAAAGAAATTAAAAATCATTTAAGAACTTTTAAAGAGGTTGTAGAGTATGCTCCTAACCAAACATATATAGGAAACATGACTCCAGATCAATTAGCAGAAAGAAAGAGACCTTGGTATAATGAGCCAGTAGAAGGAGCTAATAGGTATGGTAAATATGGCGAAATAATGCCGGAGGATGAATTCTATGGATTAATGAAGTTATCAGATTCTTTTGATTTAATCAAATTAGAAAAATCTTTTGTAGAAGAAATAAAAGCAAAACTTTCTAATCATCCAATGTTAAAGGACAAAGTAGATCTTCTTAAAGAAGGCGATGATATTGCAGAAATAGAAAAATTAGTGGAGGCTCATACTGCAGAAGGATTATATATAGATGGAAAATTAGTAGGCTGCGTTAAGAGAGCTCATGAATTTGATAAAAATCTTGATGCACATACATTATTAGAAAACTTAGTAGTTAAAGCATCTGGAGCATTAGCTTTAATGCATCTATGTGATGGTAATGGAGCAAATCCAGATGACATTGAATATATAATTGAATGTTCAGAAGAAGCTATTGGAGATATGAACCAAAGAGGTGGAGGTAATGTTGCTAAAGCTGTTGGTGAAGTAGTAGGCTGTAAGAATGCTACAGGAACAGATATGAGAGGATTCTGTGCAGGTCCAAGCCATGCGTTAATAGCAGCTTCAGCTCTTGTAAAATCAGGTATATATAAAAATGTAGCAGTAGTTGCTGGTGGATGTACAGCAAAATTAGGAATGAATGGTAAAGATCACATTAAAAAAGGAATTAAAATATTAGAAGATTGTATAGGTGGATTTGCAGTTTTAGTAAGTGAAAATGATGGAGTAAATCCAGTTCTTAGAACAGATATAATAGGAAGACATACCATAGGACATGGAGCTTCACCACAAGCTGTATTAGAGGCTTTAGTTTTAGAACCATTAGATGGTGCTGGACTTAAAATAACTGATATAGATAAGTTCGCTCCAGAAATGCAAACTCCAGATATAACTGAACCAGCTGGTGCTGGAGATGTTCCAACTCAAAACTATAAAATGATAGGTGCATTAGCAGTTAAAAAAGGTCAATTAGATAGAAAAGGATTACCTAGCTTTGTAAAAGAAAAAGGATATCCAGGATTTGCACCAACACAAGGACATATTCCATCAGGTGTTCCAATAATTGGACATGGAAGAGATAAGATATTAAGTGGAGAATTAAATAACTTCATGATAATAGGTAAAGGTAGCTTATTCTTAGGAAGAATGACCAATCTATTTGATGGGGTATCAATTGTTGTAGAGAAGAATGAAGGTCTAAAAAATGAAGGAAGTCAAGTTACTAAGGAAGAAGTTAAGACCATGGTAGCAGAAGCTATGAAGGATTTTGCTGCTTACTTAATGCAAGAAAATTAAGGAGCGTGATATCATGGAAAATAATAATGCAAAAAAGCTTATCGGAGAGATATTCAATGAAATAGCTGATGGAATAGCTACAGGTAGTTTTGGACCCAAAGTTAAAATTGGATTAACTGTTTTAGGTAGTGAGCATGGTCTAGAAGAAATGGTAACAGCTGCTAAATTAGCAAGGGATAAATATAAAGACTTTGATATAGTTTTAATTGGTGGAAATAAAATAGATGGTTTTGAAGTAGTGGAAGCTAATGATCCTGAAGAAGGACATAAAAAAATGACTGAACTTTTAGAAAGTGGATATATAAGTGGTTGTGTAACTCAACATTTTGATTTTCCAATAGGTGTTTCAACTATAGGTAAGGTTATAACTCCTGGAAGAGGAAAAGAAATGTTAATTGCAACAACAACAGGTACTACATCACCACATAGAGTTGAAGGTATGATTTTAAATACTATTGGTGGAATTAGTGTTGCAAAGAGTTTAGGAATTGAAAATCCAAAGGTTGGAATCCTTAACATAGAAGGTGCAAGAAAAGTAGAAAATCTTTTAAATGATTTAAAAGATAATGGTTATGATATAGAATTTGCAAAATCAGGAAGAGCAGATGGTGGAGCTGTTATGAGAGGTAATGATTTACTTGCAGGAACACCAGATGTTATGATATGTGATTCTTTAACAGGAAACTTATTAATAAAGATGTTCTCATCATTTACTACTGGTGGATATTACGAAACTATGGGAGCTGGATATGGTCCTGGTATAGGAGAAAATTATAATTATCTTGTAAATATAGTTTCAAGAGCATCCGGAGCTCCATTAATATGCGAAGCTTTAAGATATTGTGCAACCTGTGCTCAAAATAAAGTTTTAGAAAAAGCAAATATAGAATTTGAAAAAGCTAAAAAGGCTAAATTAGAAGAGATAATTGCAAAAGCTACTACTGAAAAGAAAAAAGATAATGAAGAGGTAGTAATGCCACCTAAAAAAGTGGTAACAGAGGCTATTGCAGGTATAGATATATTAGAACTTGAAGATGCTTGCAAGGCTCTTTGGAAGAAATCAATTTATTCTGAAAGTGGTATGGGATGTACAGGACCTGTAGTACTTGTTTCTAAGGATGATATTGATGAAGCTATGAAAGTATTAGTAGCTGAAGGCTATAAATAATTTTATATTTCTTTTAAGAAAAGACAGATGAATTATTATTATTCATCTGTTTTTTTATTTTTTAACAACAAAATAAAGTGTTTTTTCGACTTAAACAATATTAGTATTTTTATTAATATAATAGGAATAATCATAGTATTATGAAGGTTTTAATATAAAGTAAGAAGAATTTTGTTATAAGATTAAAAAATTTTAAAGAAAAATTACATATAATTTAAAAAAATATCTGTAAAATAATGAAAAAATGGTAAAAATATAAAATTATTTAAAAATAAGAATATTCAATATATTGCAATAAATTTGATATATGTTATAATTATTAAGAAAATAATTACTTTTTAGCGTATATTTTACAAATAATTAATAAATCAATATCATAAAACTGAAGAAAAATATAACTGTTGTCTTAAAATAAGATATTGTTATTAAATGTTGCTATTTATAAGTTTAATTAATTTAATTTGATGGATATTGCTTTTAGGCAATTAAATATATCCTAGATGTTTTAAATATCTTTAAGGGGGATTCTTACATGAATAAAAAAAGACTTATAGCAGCATTATCAGCTGTTGCAGTTATTGCTACATTGTTTGCAGGATGTACAGGAAGCAGCGATAGTGGGGATAAAAAGCAAGACAGTAATAAGAAGGCAAGTGATATTAAAGTTGGGATGGCTACAGACCAAGGTGGTTTAGGTGATAAGTCATTCAATGATTCAGCTTATGAGGGATTACAAGAAATACAAAAAGAGTATGGTATAAAACCAACAGTACTTCAATCAAAGCAACAAGAAAATTATGAACCTAATTTAAAGAATTTAGGGAAGGATTGTGATATAACTTTTGCAGTTGGAGCTATGATGAAAGACTCAGCCGAGAAGGTTGCAAAGGATATGCCAGATAAAAACTTTGCTTTAATAGATGAAGTATCAGATTTACCTAATATAAAATCTCTTACATTTAAAGAGCAAGAAGGATCATTTTTAATGGGAGTAATTGCAGGTAGTATGACTAAAACCAATAAAGTAGGTTTTATAGGTGGAATGGATATACCAACTATTCAAAGATTTGAAGCAGGATATGCAGCAGGAGTAAAGGCAGTAAATCCAGCAGCAGCAGAGGGATTAATCAATGACACAACAGTTAAATATGCAGGTAACTTTACAGATTCAAACAAAGGTTATGAATTAGCAAAGGCTTTATATAATGATGGTTGTGATGTTATTTTCCATGCTGCAGGAGCAGTTGGATTAGGTATGTTTAAAGCTGCAAAGGAAACAGGAAACTGGGCTATTGGAGTTGACCAAGATCAAGCAGAGAGTGTTCCAGAATATAAAGATGTAATACTTTCATCAATGATTAAAAAAGTTGATGTTGCAACTTATGATGCAACTAAAGAAGTTATAGAAGGAACTTTTAAGGCTGGAAAAGGTAATGAGATGGTTCTTGGACTTAAAGAAGGCGGAGTAGATATGGCTCTTACAACTAAAAATAACACTCCAGAAGATGTGATTAAACTAGCTGAAAAGTATAAACAAGCAATAATTGACGGGAAAATAAAAGTTCCAGATACTCCTGAAGAAGTTAAGGAATTTAAGGCACCACAAATTTAATTTAAATATAAAAGCTAGATGGTATTTCATCTAGCTTTTTTTACTAGAAGGGAGGAAAAAATATGCCAAATGTTGTGGAGATGAAGGGTGTAACAAAAGTTTTTCCTGGAGTTATAGCTAATGAAGACGTTAACTTCACTTTAAAAAAAGGAGAAATACATGTTCTTTTAGGGGAAAATGGGGCAGGAAAAACTACTCTTATGAATGTTTTATATGGTCTATATCAACCAGAAAAAGGTGAAATTTTAATTGATGGGAAGATTTCTAATATAAAATCTCCATCAGATGCAATAAAACTTGGTATTGGAATGGTGCATCAACACTTTATGTTAGTTAATAATTTTACCATAGCTGAAAACATAGTTTTAGGAGCTGAACCTAAAAAAGGTATAAACATAGATATGGCAAAAGCAATAAAAGATGTTGATGACTTAGCTAAAAAATATGGATTTAAAATAAGTCCCAATGATGTAATAGAAGATATTACAGTAGGTCAACAACAAAAAGTAGAAATATTAAAATCCTTATATAGAGGTGCAAATATCTTAATACTAGATGAACCTACAGCAGTTTTAACACCACAGGAAATAGATGAATTAGGACAAATATTGAGAAATCTAGTTAAGGAAGGAAAATCTATAATACTAATAACACATAAATTAAAAGAAATAATGGCTATGAGTGATAGAGTAACTATATTAAGAAGAGGAAAGATTATAAATACAGTAAATACTAAGGATACAAATATAGATGAATTAGCTGAGATGATGGTAGGCAGAAAGGTAAAGTTAGTTATAGAAAAATCACAATATAATCCAGGAAAAACTATATTAAAGCTATCTAATATAAAGGCTTTGGATCATAGAAAGTTACCTATATTAAAAGGTATTAATCTAGAGGTCAAATCAGGAGAAATATTAGGAATAGCTGGAGTTGATGGAAATGGTCAAAAGGAGTTAGTAGAAGTTATTACAGGGCTTAGAAAAGCAACAGAAGGTAAAGTTCAGTTTAAGGATAAGGATATAACTAATAATACAACAAAGAAGATTATAAAAGAGGGAGTAGGACATATACCGGAAGATAGACATAAAAGAGGATTAGTACTTAATTTTTCTTTAGTAGAAAATAGTATTTTAGGAATACAAGATGAAGAACCTTTTTCTAAAAATACTGTTATGAATTATAAAGAGATAAGAAAACATGCTAAAACTATTATTGAAGATTTTGATGTAAGATGTCCTGGAATAGATGCTTTAGCAGTAGGACTATCTGGAGGTAACCAACAAAAACTTATAGCTGCCAGAGAAATTAGTAAAAATCCAGATTTATTAATAGCATCTCAACCTACTAGAGGATTAGATGTTGGAGCCATAGAGTATATCCATAAAAGATTAATAGAGGAAAGAGATAAGGGTAAGGGAGTTTTATTAGTATCCCTTGAATTAGATGAAGTTATGAATTTAGCGGATAGAATAGCAGTTATATATGATGGAGAAATAGTTGGGCTATTAGATGGAAAATCTGCTACAGAACAGGAGCTAGGAATATTAATGGCTGGTGGACAATTAAAAAAATAAATGTGGGAGGTTAAATTATGAGTGATAAAAATGATAATAATAAAACAAGCTATATAAGAACAATGAAAAGCATTTTATTCTCATTAATATCTATAGTTTTAGCTCTTTTATTTGCAGTTATATTTGTTATGATATCTACTAAAACAGGATTTTTTGAATCAGCAAAAATACTATTTACATCTATTTGGGAAGGGAGTTTTGGCGATAAAGATACTTTAGCAGAAACTTTAGTATTCGTAACACCATTATTATTTACAGGATTAGCAAACGCAGTAGCATTTAAAACTGGGTTATTTAATATAGGTGTTGAAGGTCAATTTATATCAGGAATGACTGGAGCTGCAATTATTGGTTTAATACCAGGAATACCACATGTACTGCATGTTATTTTGATTATATTAGGCGGAATAATTTGTGGTGGTATCTGGGCTGGTATTCCAGGGTTTTTAAAAGCTAAATCAGGAACTAATGAAGTAGTTTCTACAATAATGATGAACTTTATAGCCATGTATTTATTAAATTATTTAACTATGTTTCCTTTAAACGATTCAGGACAAGCTCAATCATTAGAAATTCAAGAAAGTGCAAAACTAGCAAGAATTTTAGGACAAACAAATAGAACAAGTAGTGCATTAATATTAGGTCTTATTTTGGTATTTGTAATGTACTTTTTTATGTGGAAAACTACTTCAGGATATGAACTTAGAGCTGTAGGTCTAAGTCCATTGGCGGCAGAATATGGTGGAATTAGTATAAAGAAAAATATAATATTAGCTATGGTTATTTCAGGAGCCATTGCAGGCATAGGAGGGGCAACTCACGTTGCAGGAATACAATATAAATCTATACAACTTTTTGGATTCCCAAACTTTGGATTTACAGGTATAGCAGTAGCATTACTTGCAAAATCGAATCCTATAGGAGTAATATTCTCATCAATATTATTTGGAGCATTAGATTCAAGTTCATTAACTTTACAAATGAATGGAGTTCCGAAGGATATTGTTTATCTTGTTCAAGCTATAATTATTTTATTTGTTGCAGGAGACGGAATTTATAAAATTATAGGAGACAAGATGAAAAAGAGAAGGGAGGTAAAGGTAAATGAATAATGTAGCAGGTATTTCAATTGTAGTTGCTTTAATTGCTTCAACTTTAAGAATGGCTACACCTCTTATATTTTCAGCGTTAGGAGGAGTAATGTCTGAAAGGTCTGGTGTTGTAAATATTGGACTTGAAGGTATGATGATCATGGGGGCCTTTTTTGCTGTATATGGATCAGATAGAACAGGAAATCCTTGGATTGGAGTACTTTGTGCAGTAGTTGCAGGTGGAGTAATGGCTTTAGTTCATGCATTTTTAAGTGTAAACTTAAGAGCAGATCAAGTTGTTTCTGGTGTTGCTATAAATCTTTTTGCAGGAGCTCTTACAAGTTATCTTATAGTAGAGCTTTTTGGAAGACAAGGACAAACAGATGGGGTTACAGCAGTACCATATCCTAAGGCGATGATGCAAAAAATTCCTGTTATAGGAAACCTTTTAGGAGAATTAAATTGGTTTGTTTTTATTGCAATAATACTAGTAATAATAATAAGCTATTTATTATTTAAAACTCCACTAGGATTAAGAATAAGAGCTGTAGGAGAACATCCAAGAGCAGCAGATACTTTAGGTATTAATGTTTATAGAATAAGATATTTATGTGTAATATCTTCTGGTGTTTTAGCAGGACTTGGAGGAGCATCATTATCTATAGGATTCTTAAATTTATTTAGAGAAGGTATGGTAAATGGTAGAGGATATATAGCTTTAGCGGCAATGATATTTGGAAATTGGAAACCTTTTGGAGCCTTTGGAGCTTGTCTTCTATTTGCCTTTGCAGATGCATTTCAAATAATAGCACAAAGTTTTGGGTGGAATATGCCAAATGAATTTTTCTATGCATTACCATATGTATTAACATTAGTTGCTTTAGCTGGATTTGTTAAGAAAACACAAGCACCAGCAGCTGATGGAGTGCCTTATGAAAAAGGTCAAAGATAGCTCTTTCAATCTATTAATATAAATAAAGAAAGTCGGTTTAACCGGCTTTTTTTTATTTTTGAAATTAAATTTATTAGAAAGTTAATGAATTTTTATTTTAGTTAGTTTAAAGTTATTATTATGGAATAAATTGAAAATTTTATATAATTTAAGGCAATATAAAATGAAGAATGTGAGGTAGTAACTAAATGATTGGACTATCTAGAAAGAAAGTTAAAATAGTTCCTTATAATAATCAGTGGAAGGAAGAGTATATAAAGGAAGAAAAATTATTATATTCTTTAGTAGGAAAATATGTTTTAGATATTCAGCATGTAGGGAGTACATCTATAGAAGGACTAGATGCAAAGCATATTATAGATATAGCAATAGCAGTTAAGTCATTAGAAAATGTAGAAAATTTTAAGTATTTATTAGAGGAAATAGGATATAGCTTTAGAGAAAATGCAGGAGTTTTAGGTAGATTATTTTTTGCAAAAGGGAGTGAAAACTTAAGGACTCACTATTTACATATAGAGGTTTTTAATTCTGATATATGGAAAAATCATATTTACTTTAGAAATTATCTTAGAATACACACTGAATATATTTTAGAGTATTCAAAATTAAAAAAAGCTTTAGCTATAAAATATAAAGATGATAGGAATACATATACAAAAGAAAAAGATAAATTTATTACTATGATACTAAAAAAAGCTAAAGATGAATTTGAATAAATATAAGTATTTTATAGGAAATAACATTGTAACAACTTGATGATAAAATGGTAATAAATTTTAATATTATGAGGTGTTTTTTTTGAATAAAAGAATTTTAGTTATAGAAGATGATGAAAGTATAAGAGAGATGATAACATTTGCTTTAGAAATTGAAGGATTTAAAGTGCAGTCAGTAGATTGTGGTGAGAAGGGGATTATTAAGTTTAGAGATTTTAAACCAAATTTAATTTTATTAGATTTGATGCTTCCAGATATAAATGGATTTAAGGTTTGTAAGATAATTCATGAAGAAAAGGATATACCTATAATAATGGTTACAGCAAAAAATGATGTTGTAGATAAAGTTTTAGGCCTAGAGATAGGAGCAGATGACTATATAACTAAACCATTTCATGTTAAAGAAGTAATAGCAAGAGTAAATAAATCTTTAGAGAGAGTTGAAAAAATTCAAAATAAAACTTTAAAAGAAGATAAGAAAGAGAATTTTATTAAAATTGGAGAGGAAACTTATATAGATACTGCTGGAAGGATGGTGATTAAATTTAATAAGGAGATAAGCTTTAGGCCTAAAGAGTATGATCTTTTATATTTACTAGCGGTTAATAAAGGTAGAGTATTTTCAAGAGAGCAACTTTTAAATAAAATTTGGGGTTATGATTATTTTGGTGAGCTTAGAACGGTAGATGTACATATTAGAAGAATTAGAGCTAAACTTGAAGATGATAAGAACAAATATATAGAAACAATTTTTGGTATAGGATATAAATTGAAATGATTATAAAGCTTAAAAAAGAAAATAAACAAAAGATAAACATAAATCAAAGGACTTATAAATTATTTAATTTTAAGTTTTTAAAAAAGCTTAAAAATAAAATAACTTTTGGAGTTGCTATTTTATTAATACTTGGAGGGGTTTTATTAAATATATCCTTTAAATACATAATTTATTATAACTCTAATAAAAGTATAAAAAATGATATGATAATGATTAAAAATAATTCTAGTGAATTTATAAAGCAATATTTTTTAATTAATAATGAGGAAATAGATGAAATAAATATTTTAAAAAATTCATATAAGTTAACAAATAAATTATCAAAATATTATAACTGCACAATAGGTATTTATAATACTAATGGAGAATATGGGAATCAGTGTATAAAAAATCAAAAGGATGATAATATAAAAGATCATATAGAAAAGGCAAAGAATAACAAATCATATATATATTTAGTAAAAAATAATAAAGACAGAACAGCATATTATGCTTATCAATTATATGATAAAAGTCAGTTTTTAGGGATAGTAGAGATAATAAAAGATTATAACGAACTTATAGTTAATAATGAAAATATATATTTAATATTTACATTAGTAGAAATAATATTTTTTTCTATAATTTTAGTGATTATATATTTTATAGTATTAAAATCAACTAAATCTTTAGAAAATCTACAAAAAGGTGTGAAAGAAATATCTAAAGGTAACTATAACTATGAGATGGAAGAAAATATTAAAAATGATGAAATTGATGATTTAATAAAAGAGTATAATAATATGAGAAAAAGAATAAAAAAGCAAATAGAAGATATACATAGTCTTGAAAAAAATAGAAGAGAATTCTTTTGTAATGTTACCCATGAGCTTAAAACTCCACTAACATCAATAACTGGGTATGGAGAACTGTTACTTACTAATTATAATAATGAAAAATTAAGAGATAAGGCTATAGCTTCAATAATAAAGGAAAGCAATAAGCTTAATGAAATGATTTGTAATATACTAGAAGTTTCAAGGGGACAAATAATCTCTAATGAAAGAGAAAAAATAAATATAGAAAAGTTAGTTAAAAATATCATAGATGAAATGAATATAAGAATTGAAAGAAAAAATATAGATATTATATGGCAATTAGAAGAGGGTATAATTTCAGCTCCTTTAAAAGAATTTAAAAGCGTAATAATCAATCTTTTAGAAAATGCTTTTAAATATTCAGTAGATAATACTTTTATAAAAGTTTATGGACGCAAAGAAAATGATAAGTATTTATTAGAGATTAAAAATACTACTAATAATCTAGATTATAAATTTAAATATAAAGCCTTTGAGCCTTTTTTAAGAGGAAATAATAGTAAAGGAAATAAGGGCAATGGATTAGGACTTTATATATGTAAATATATAATAGAAGAAATAGATGGCAAAATAGAGATGGATATTATAGAAAATGAAGTAACACTTAATTTATATTTAATATTATTGTAACAACTATATTAAGTTTTGTAATAAGTTAATTATATTATTAGCTTAAAAGTAAGAGAATAGGAGAGAAGATATGAGAAAAAAATTAATTTATAGCTTGTTAGTTATCTTTACTTTAATTTTTAATGTAGTTGGATGCAGTAATAAAAAAGAAATAGTTGTTTCTGAAAATGCTAAAAAAGATGCCATAGAGTTAGATGGAACAAGTAATCCTAAAAATGAACTTGTTTTAAAGGGAGAATTAAAAAGGTTAAAAGATCTTGATTTATTATGCTGGATAGATAATGAAAATTTATTAGCCGTAAAAGAGAAGGATAACTCTTTAATATTTTATAAATATAATATCAAGGGAGATAAGTATGAGGAGTTATTAAAAAAAGATGATACTAAAACTTTTGGAGAAGCATTTACAGGAGGAATAATTTTATTAAAAGATAAATATGGATTTTATGTATATAATGCAAAAACTAACACAACAGAGGATATTACGAAACTATTAGATGAAAAAAAATTAGGAATAGATGAAGGTTTATTAGAAAATAGAAGTGAATGTATTTTTATAAAGGATGGATTAATTGAACTTATAGTTCATAAGGAAATGGAAAATGAAGATTATAAAACTACATATATTATAGATTATAAAAATAACAGTAAAAAAGAATTTAAGGGTATGGCTATTTATGGATTAGATCTTACTAATAAATATGGATATGTCAGTGAGGGAGATAGCATATTCAGAATTAATATAGAAAATGGTTTTAAAGATATTATTCACATTGGTAATAGGAGACCAAATGTAATTAGAAGTGTTTTAGATAAGTCCTCTATTATAACAGAGGTAATTGAAAAAGATGAAGAGGAAAACTTTAAAAGTAATTTTTATAGTATAAATTTTGATAATAAAGAAATAACAAAATGTGAAGAATTTTATTATGATAAGCCATTAAATATCGCAAAAATAGATACTAACACAAATTTAGTTTTATATACTGCTGGAGATGATAAATTAGAGGCAGAAGAAGGTTTTATCTTTTATGGTATGCTTAAGGATAATAAATTTATAGTAAAAGGTAGTTTATATGATAGCAAAGAAAGGGTATGTTCACAAATACCTGTCTTCTATATAAGTCCAGATCATAGAAAAATAATTACTACAGGTAAAAAAGAAAATGATGAAACACAATGGTATATGTTCCAATTAGAATAAAGTATATAATGTTTAATATTATATAATATTAAACATTATATATGTGTAAATTAAAGAAATATTAAAATTTATTTATGAAGTTAGTTTATTAAGTTTTATTAAAATAAAAACTATGAAATAAGATTTTAAATCTAATTTCATAGTTTTTTCATTTAATAAATTAAAAATATAGGTTATAAGGTTCGTTGTAACAAGTTGCAATTTTAATATATAGTATTAAAAAATTAGGATTTTCTTATCTATAAAAAATATTATTTTAAAAATTAAAATTTAAAGGGAAGAGGAATATGTTATATAAATATAATAAGATAAATTTATTATAAAGAACAAATTTTCAAAATAATTTTTAATTATTCATAAATTATGTATAATATATAGTATAAGTAATCGAAACAACAAAATTATAAATCGTTTACAATATGGAATTTCAAGAGGTAATATTTATGAATATGGATTTTTCATTGCAGTTATCACAGGAACAAAAGTTAATAATGACTCAAAAAATGCAATTGTCCATAAAATTGCTTCAGATGTCAAATGTAGATTTATTAGAATATATAAATGATGAGTTTGCTCAAAACCCAGTTTTAGATGCTAATTTTGAAAAAAAAGAGGAACTTAAAGTTCAAGATAAATATGACTATAAAGAAATGATAAAATATTTTGAATTTGATAATTATAGTTCTCAAAATTATAGTAATTATGAGGAAGAGGTATCACCTTTTGCTTTTATAGCATCAAAAAAAACGTTAAAAGAATATCTTCATGAACAAATTGGGGAATCAAAGGAGAATAAATACATAAAAAGTATTTGTTGCTACTTAATAGAGAATATAGATAGTAGAGGATATTTACCAATAAAATTAGAAGAGATATGTAAAGAAATTAATATTCCTTTAGAAGATTGTAAAAAGGCATTAAATATTGTACAATGTTTAGAACCAGATGATGTTGGAGCTAGAGATTTAAGGGAGTGCCTTAAAATACAGCTTAGTAAAAAAGGAATAATAGATGAAATATTATATGAGATTATAGAAAATTATTTGGAGGATATTGCAGATAATAAATATTCTAATATATCTAAGAATCTTAAAATATCTGTTAAAAAATCACAGGAATATGGTGATATTATAAAAAGATTAGAACCTAAACCTTCAAGAGGATTTTATACAGGAGATGAGGTTAAGTTTATTATTCCAGATGCTGAAATAAAGAAAATAAACAATGAATATTTTATAATAATGAATGATGATGTTTTACCTAGATTATCTATAAATCCAATTTATAAACAAATATTAAATGAAGAAAAAGATAAAAAAGCTTTAGAATATGTAAAAGACAAAATGGGAAATGCTATATTTCTTATAAAAAGCATAGAGCAAAGAAAAAATACTTTGTATAAAGTTTTAGAAGATATTTTATATAAACAGAGGGAGTATTTTGATAATGGATTAAAATATTTAAAGCCTATGACTTTAAAAGATGTGGCAGAAAGCTTAAATATACATGAATCTACAGTAAGCAGGGCAATAAAGGATAAATACATATTAACAAGTAGAGGTACTGTAAAAATTAAGGATTTGTTTGTATCTGGTATATCGAATAGTGAAAAGTCAGGAGAAGATATAGCAGTTATAAATATTAAAAATATGATAAAAACGATTATAGAAAAAGAAGACAAAAAGAAACCATTATCAGATCAAGTTATTTGTAATTTTTTAAATAAAGAAAATATGAATATTTCAAGAAGAACTGTAGCAAAATATAGAGAAGAACTAGGAATAAAATCCTCTAGTAAGAGGAAGAGGTTTTAAATGAAAGGCTGAACAAATAAAAAAGTTCAGTCTTTTTAAAATAAATAATTTTTATAATTATTAAGTAATTAGTATTTGAAAATTACTTTTAAAAACTATAAATATGAATTATAATATTAAAGGCGGGACAATTTTGTTTTAGCTGGGACTTTATATGGCCAAAGGGAGTGTTTAGATTGCAGAAAATTCTTAAACTGCAAAAGAATATAGTACCAGAACTTTTAGAAGTTCTAGAAAAAAGATATAACATACTTAGAACTATTTACTACAATCAACCTATAGGAAGAAGAATATTAGCAAATCAGTTAAATTTAGGTGAGAGAATAGTAAGAACAGAAATAAATTTTTTAAAAAATCAAAATTTAATAGAGATAAATACTCCAGGTATGTCTGTAACCAAAGAAGGAGAAAATATACTTGAAAACTTAAATGAATTTATTCATGAAATAAAAGGGTTATCAGATTTAGAAAAAGAAATAGAAGAAAAGTTAGGTATAGGAAAAGTTATAATTGTTCCTGGAGATGTTCAATATGATGCTACAATACTAAAAGAACTTGGTAAAGCAGCCGCCAATTATACAAAAAATATAATAAAAAGCAATGATATTGTTGCTTTAACTGGCGGGGGAACTATTAGAGAAATGGTAGAACATTTTCCAACAATTCATAACCTTAATAATATATTAGTACTTCCGGCAAGAGGTGGAATGGGTAAAAAAGTGGAAAATCAAGCTAATACATTAGCGGCTAAATTAGCATCTAAATTAAATGGAAATTATAAAATGCTTCATGTACCGGAAAATTTAAGTGAAGAAATTTTAGAAACATTAGCTCAACAAAAAGATATAAAAGATGTACTTGATTCCATTAATAAATCTAATGTTATAATTTATGGCATAGGTAGTGCAGAAAAAATGGCAAGAAAAAGAGGTCTTTCTGAAAATCAAATAGAAAAGCTTATAAAATTAGGCGCTATAGGTGAGGCTTTAGGATCATATTTTAATAGTGACTCTAATGTTGTATATATAAGTCCTACAATAGGAATTAATTTGGAAGAAATTGATAAAAAGACAAAACTTATTGCTGTGGCTGGAGGTAGTAACAAAGGAGAATCTATACTATCAGTAGACTTAAGAGGATCAAATAAAGTTTTAGTTACCGATGAGGGTGCTGCTGAAAAGATAAAGGAAATTTTAAAGAACAAAAGATAATAAATATTAACATTAATTATAGATTAATTTTATTTTTATAAACAAAGTAAAAAATATATTAAAAGGGCAATTATATAAGTATATTTAAATAGTATAATGGTCATATTAAAATAAGACAAAAAAATGCATTTTTCAAAAAAAATATATTTTTCTTTAAAATGCTATTTAAAAATTATCATAATTGTTTTATAATAGTAAATGTATTGTGGGACACAAAAAAAATAACTGGGACATCAATTGACCAGTTAAAGATTCCGCATTTACATATAAATAAGTAAAATATTTTAAAATATTTAATTTATAATATCTAGGAGGTATTTCTAATGGCAAGAGTAGCTATTAATGGTTTTGGAAGAATAGGAAGATTAGCATTAAGATTAATGATCAACAACCCAGAATTTGAAGTTGTTGCAATCAATGACTTAACAGACGCTAAAATGTTAGCTCATTTATTTAAATATGATTCAGCTCAAGGAAGATTCGATGGAGATATCGAAGTTAAAGAAGGAGCTTTCGTAGTTAACGGAAAAGAAATAAAAGTTACTGCAGAAGCAAATCCAGAAAACTTACCATGGGGAGAATTAAACGTAGACGTAGTTCTTGAGTGTACTGGATTCTTCGCATCAAAGGAAAAGGCTTCAGCTCACATAAAAGCTGGTGCTAAGAAAGTTGTTATATCAGCTCCTGCTGGAAACGACCTTCCAACAGTTGTATTTAACGTAAACCAAAATATATTAAAGGGAGATGAAACAGTTATATCAGGTGCTTCATGTACTACTAACTGCTTAGCTCCAATGGCTAAAGTATTAAATGACAGCTTTGGATTAAAAGAAGGATTCATGACTACAATCCACGCTTACACTAATGACCAAAATACTTTAGATGGCCCACACAGAAAGGGAGACTTAAGAAGAGCTAGAGCTGCTGCTGGAAGTATAATCCCTAACTCAACTGGTGCTGCTAAAGCAATCGGATTAGTTATTCCAGAATTAGCTGGAAAATTAGACGGAAATGCTCAAAGAGTTCCAGTAATAACTGGTTCATTAACTGAGTTAGTTTGTGTTTTAGGTAAAAACACTACAGTTGAAGAAATAAATGCTGCAATGAAAGCTGCTGCTAATGAATCATTCGGATACACTGAAGATCCAATCGTATCAGCAGACGTAATCGGAATTAACTTCGGTTCATTATTCGATGCAACTCAAACTAAGATTATGGAAGTTAACGGACAACAATTAGTTAAAGTTGCTTCATGGTACGACAATGAAATGTCATACACTTCACAATTAGTAAGAACTTTAAAATACTTCGTTGAAGTTTCAAAGTAATTTAAACTAACTGTTAATTGGTGATTTAATAAGAGAATCATATATGGTCTGGTTTTATAGTTAAGGCTATGAGGCCAGACCAATTTAATATACGGAAAAAATATTCTATGTAGAGGTGAATAAAATGAACTTCAATAAGAAAACTATAGAAGATATTCAAGTTAAAGGTAAAAAAGTATTAGTAAGATGTGACTTCAATGTACCACTAAAAGATGGTGTTATAACTGATGAAAACAGATTAAATGGAGCACTTCCTACAATAAAATATTTAGTAGACAATGGAGCTAAAGTTATACTTTGCTCACACATGGGAAAACCAAAGGGAGAACCAAAGCCAGAACTTTCATTAGCACCAGTAGCTAAGAGATTAGGTGAAATGTTAGGTAAAGAAGTTGTTTTTGCAGCAGATGACAACGTTGTTGGAGAAAATGCTAAAAAAGCAGTTGCTAACATGAAAGATGGAGATGTCGTTTTATTAGAAAACACTAGATACAGAAAAGAAGAAACTAAGAATGGTGAAGAATTCTCAAAAGAATTAGCTTCATTAGCTGAAATATTCGTTAACGATGCTTTTGGAACTGCACACAGAGCACACTGCTCAACAGTTGGTGTTACTGAATATCTTGATACAGCAGTATGTGGATACTTAATCCAAAAAGAGCTTAAATTCTTAGGTGATGCTGTAGAAACACCAGAAAGACCATTCGTAGCTATTTTAGGTGGAGCTAAAGTTTCAGATAAGATTAACGTTATAAACAATCTTTTAGATAAGGTTGATACATTAATAATCGGTGGTGGAATGGCTTATACATTCTTAAAAGCACAAGGATACGGAATCGGAAGTTCACTAGTTGAAGAAGATAGAGTTGAATATGCTAAGGAAATGATAGAAAAAGCTGCTGCTAAGGGAGTTAAATTCTTATTACCAGTAGATCATAGAGTTGCTGCTGAATTTAAGGATGTTGAGCCAGTTGTTACAGAAGATCAAAATATACCAGCAGGATTTATGGGATTAGATATCGGACCTAAGACAGAAACTTTATATGCTGATGCTATAAAGGTTGCTAAAACTGTAATATGGAACGGACCAATGGGAGTATTCGAATTTGAAAACTTTAATAAGGGAACAATAGCTGTTGCTAAAGCTATGGCTGACGCTGCTGCTACAACAGTAATCGGTGGAGGAGACTCAGCTGCTGCTGTTAATATTTTAGGATTTGGTGATAAAATGACTCACATCTCAACAGGTGGTGGAGCTTCATTAGAATTCTTAGAAGGAAAAGTATTACCTGGAATAGCTGCTTTAAATGATAAGTAGTATTAATTAAAAAATTATACAGGGTTTTGGAATATGGTCCAAGACCTTGTTTTCGCAAAAAATATTAAAAATTTTATGAGGTGATTTTAATGAGAATGCCAATAATCGCAGGAAACTGGAAAATGCACTATACTGTTGATGAAGCAGTTAAACTAGTAGAAGAATTAAAACCATTAGTAAAGGATGCTAAATGTGAAGTTGTAGTTTGTCCTACATTTGTTTGCCTAGATGCAGTAACTAAAGCTGTAAAAGGTTCAAACATAAAAGTTGGTGCTCAAAACATGCACTTTGAAGAAAAAGGTGCTTTCACAGGAGAAATAGCTCCAAGAATGTTAGAAGCATTAAACATAGATTATGTAATAATTGGACACAGTGAAAGAAGACAATACTTCAATGAAACAGATGAAACTGTTAATAAGAAGTTAAAAGCTGCTTTTGCTCATAATATAATTCCAATTCTTTGTGTTGGTGAAACATTACAAGAAAGAGAATCAGGAAGAACTAATGATATAATTGGAGCTCAAGTTAAACTTGATTTAGAAGGATTAACTAAAGAGCAAGTTGAGAAAATAGTTATAGCTTATGAGCCAATCTGGGCTATAGGAACTGGAAAAACTGCTACATCAGATCAAGCTAATGAAACAATAGCTGCAATTAGAAATAAAGTTTCAGATATGTTTGGACCAGAAGTTGCTGAAAAAGTAAGAATTCAATATGGTGGATCAGTTAAACCAGCTACAATAAAAGAACAAATGTCAAAGTCAGATATTGATGGAGCTTTAGTTGGTGGAGCTAGCTTAGTAGCTGCAGATTTTTCTGGTATAGTTAATTACTAGAATTTAAAATAAATTATATTAAACAATAGCAATAGGCAACTGATACCAATTGTTTGTTGCTGTTGTTTTTTTATTATGACCATATTATAATAATTTTGTAATTTATTAAAGAGTAACAAAAGAATTTATACTAATAATATAATTAGATATATAATTCTTTATTTTGGAGGGTACTATGACTAAAAAACCAGTAATGTTAATGATATTAGATGGATTTGGAGATGCACCAGCAGCTGATGGTAATGCTGTAACTGCAGCAAAGAAGCCAAACTATGATAAATTATTTAAAGAATATCCACATACTGAATTACAAGCAAGTGGATTACAAGTAGGACTTCCACAAGGTCAAATGGGTAATTCAGAAGTTGGTCACTTAAATATAGGTGCAGGAAGAATAGTTTATCAAGAATTAACAAGAATAACAAAAGAAATACAAGAAGGAAACTTCTTTAAGAATGAAGCTTTAAATTTAGCTGTAAATAATGCTAAGAAAAATGATTCAGCTCTACACTTAATGGGACTTCTTTCAGATGGTGGAGTTCACTCACACATAGATCATTTAAAAGATCTTTTAAAGCTTGCAAAAGAAAGTGGATTACAAAAGGTGTATGTTCATGCATTTATGGATGGTAGAGACGTTGCTCCTTCATCAGGAAAAGAATTCATAGAACAATTACAAAGTTATATGAAAGAACTAGGTGTTGGTAAAATAGCTACTATAAGTGGTAGATATTATGCTATGGATAGAGATAATAGATGGGAAAGAGTTCAATTAGCTTACGATGCCATGGTAAATGCTAAAGGTGAATTTGCAAATAGTGCTGTAGAATGTATGGAAAATTCATATAATGATAATAAAACAGACGAATTTGTTTTACCATGTGTTATTTTAGAAGACGGACATCCAACAGGTAAAATAAGCAATGGAGACTCAGTAATATTCTTCAACTTTAGACCAGATAGAGCAAGAGAGATAACTAGAGCTTTAGTTGATCCAAACTTTACTGGATTCCAAAGAGAAAAATTAAACTTAACTTTTGTATCTATGACTCAATATGATAAAACTATTGAAGGAGTAGAGGTAGCTTATAAGCCTCAAAGTTATACAAATACTTTAGGAGAGTATGTAAGTAAAAAAGGTTTAAACCAATTAAGAATAGCTGAAACTGAAAAATATGCTCATGTTACATTCTTCTTTAATGGTGGAGTAGAGGCTCCAAATGCAGGTGAAGAAAGAGCTTTAATACCATCACCAAAGGTTGCCACATATGATCTTAAACCAGAAATGAGTGCATATGAAGTAACAGATGAATTATTAAAGAGATTAGATCAAGATAAGTATGATATGATAATACTTAACTATGCAAACCCAGATATGGTTGGACATACTGGAATAGTTGATGCAGCTGTAAAAGCTGTAGAAACAGTAGATGAATGTCTTGGAAAAGTTGTAAATAAGGTATTAGAAAAGGAAGGTACTGTATTTATAACTGCTGACCACGGAAATGCTGAAACTATGATAGATTTCTCAAATGGTAAGCCAATGACTTCACACACAACAAATCCAGTACCATTCCTATGGATTTCAAAGGATGCCGAAGGTAAATCATTAAAAGATGGTGGAAAATTAGCTGACATAGCCCCAACAATGCTTAAGGTTATGGGACTAGAAATTCCAGAAGAAATGACTGGAGAATGTTTAATAAAATAGTCTAACTTTAATATGTGTTTTTAATTTATATATTATTAGATTAATTACTAAATAAAAAATATAGATTATCTTAAGGTTTATAAAAATATATCTTAAGATAATCTTTTTTTATTATTAAATTAGTATTATTTATATAGAAATTATTATGAATAATACTAATTTTTATAATAATAAATAAAAAGTTTGTATATAAACATTTACATTAACATATGCAGGGAAAATATAATATTTTGTTAAATATTTAGTAAATCAAAGCAAATGAAAGTTATTATCAATTAATAGAAGATAATTACATCATACAGTATTAAATATATATTGAAAATCATTATCATATAAATTATACTTTAACCAATGATAATAGGTATCAATGGGAGATAATAAGATGATTATAAGAATATTAAATTTTATAAATAATGGAGGCGAATTTTCATCTAAGGCAATTTCTAAGGAACTTGGAATAAGTGAAATAATGGCGGAGCAGCTTAGAGAACAATTAATAAAACAAGAATACATAAAAAGAGAAGAAGGTTGTAAACCTGAGATGTGTTCTAAGTGTAATTGTGGATGTTCTAATAAGGCATTAAATGACATTATTAAATGGGAATTGACAGAAAAGAGTAAAAATGCTTTAAAAAAGAATAATTTATAGGAGGCTTAATATAAATGAATACATTAGAGAAATTGGAAATTGGTGATAAAGCAAAAGTAAAGGGTATCGAAAAGGATAGTTCTGTAAGAAGAAGACTTTTAGATATGGGAATAACTCCAGGAGTAGAAGTTGAAATTACAGGAAAAGCACCTTTAGGAGATCCTATAGAGGTTTTAATTAGAGGATATAAGTTAACATTAAGAAGAGATGAAGCGAAAGCAATAATAGTATAGAGGTGATTATATGATAATGCCAGTAGCTTTTATTGAAGAAGGAAAAAGTGTAATTGTAAATAACATAATTATGAGTGAAGCTATGGGAAAAAAATTAAGAGAGATGGGAATTGCTCACGGATCAAGTATAGATATAATAAAAAATGATGGTGTATCAGTTATACTAGGAGTAAGTGGAAGTAGACTTGCTTTAGATATGAGTATGGCTAGAAAAATAATGGTTCAACAGAATTAAATTTTTTTAAGTATAAATTGATAATGATTATTATTTTTAAGGGGGAGTGAAATGAATACTATAGCATTAGCTGGTAATCCTAATTGTGGTAAAACCAGTATATTCAATATACTAACAAAATCAAGACAACATGTAGGTAACTGGCCGGGGGTTACAGTTGAAAAGAAAGAAGGAAAATTAAAATATAATGGTGAAGAATTTACTATTGTAGACTTACCTGGTACTTATAGTTTAGGCGCTTATTCAGAAGATGAGATTGTTGCAAGAAACTATATAATACAAGATAAACCAGATGTAGTAATAAATGTTGTAGATGCTACTAATATAGAAAGAAATTTATATTTAACAACTCAACTAATTGAAATGGGAGCAAATGTAGTTGTAGCTTTAAATATGATGGATAGTGCAAAAGATAAAGGAATTGATATAGATGTAAAGAAACTTTCAAAGGAATTAGGAGTTCCTATAATTCCTACTGTTGCACTAAAAAGGGAAGGAATTGATGAGCTTATAAAAGCAGCGATATCCACAAAAAATGCTAGTAAGGGTACTTTAGTAGACTATGGTGAGGAATTAAAAGAAGAGATTAAGAATTTAGAAAGTGTGTTATCAGCATATAAAGATAAATTAAACTATATGATAAAATGGACAGCTTTAAAACTTCTAGAAAATGATAACTATATGAAAAATTTAGTTACAGAAGTTGGAGCTGTGGATGTTTTAAATCAACTTGAAAAGAGTAATAATACTATATCAGATAAAATAGGATTTGAAGCTGAAATGGCAATAGTTGATAAAAGGTATACATACATATCATCAATAACATCTAGTGCTATTAGAAGACAAAATACAAGAAAAGAAACGTTAACAGATAAAATAGATAAAGTAGTTACAAATAAGTTTTTAGGAATTCCTATTTTTGCAGTAATTATGTTTCTTTTATATCAAATAACATTCACTATAGGCGCTGGAATGCAAGATTGGTTAGATGGTGCTATAGGGGATTTTGGTGGAATCATATCAGATAAGTTGGCATCATCAGGAGCACCAGAATTTTTAAGTGGATTTGTAAGTGATGGATTAATAGCTGGACTTGGTTCAGTAATTTCATTCTTACCATTAATTATGGTTATGTACTTTTTAATAGGATTATTAGAGGACAGTGGATACATGGCAAGATCTGCTTATGTAATGGATAGATTAATGAGAAGCTTAGGCTTACATGGAAAAACTTTTGTATCTATGATAGTTGGATCAGGATGTAATGTTCCGGGAATAATGTCAACTAGAACACTAGAAAATAAAAAAGATAGAATGATAGCTATTTTAATTAACCCATTTGTTTCTTGTGGAGCTAGATTACCAGTATACATGGTTTTTGTAGCAGCGTTTTTCCCAAATAAGGCAGGAATAATATTATTTTCTTTATATGCTTTAGGAATTATAATAGCTTTGATATCTGGTAAGATATTTAGTAAAACTTTATTTAAAGGTGAAACATCATATTTTGTTATGGAATTACCACCATATAGAATACCATCAATTAAAAATGTATTAATGCTTACTTGGGAAAAGGCTGGTGCATTCTTAAAGAAAGCTGGAGTAGTAATATTACCACTAGTAGTTGTAATATGGGTTCTTTCAGTATTACCAGCTGGAGTAGAACAATATTCTGATGAATCAATTCTAGGTAAAGTTGGTAATTTCTTAGCACCAATATTTGCACCAGCAGGTTTTGGTAATTGGCAAGCTGCAGTAAGTTTATTTGCAGGAATTATAGCTAAGGAATCAGTTGTAGCAACTATGGGAATGGTTTATGCAGGCGTTGATGAGGGAGATGCTTTAATTAGTGCAATTCAGGGAGTATTTACTCCATTAACAGCACTTTCATTTATGGTAATGTCACTTCTATATACTCCATGTGTTGCAGCGTTAGGTGCTGTAAAAAGAGAAACAAACTCTTGGAAGTGGACAATATTTACTGCAGTTTATACTTTCATAGTAGCTTTAATAATAGCCACAATAGTATATCAAGTTGGTTTTGCTTTAGGATATAGATAAGAAAATAGAGTGTTTTAACACTCTATTTTCTTAATACATAAATTAATTTTAAAATAATACAATAAATGTAAATTAAAGTAAAATTATTTAAATAAATTATAATATAAGAGTTAAAATTTTATATAAAGATTGATATTTTTAAATTCTATGTAAATAATCAAAAAATATAAAGGGTTTTGGAGAATTTAGAAGAATATAAATAGTATGAAAATAAAAAAAGTTTAATCTAATTAAGTAGTTATAAATTTACTTTTGTTAGGTTCATAGCATAAAAATTAATGATAATGTGCAAACTTTAAATAGTTAAGATGAAAAAAGAATACCTTTTAAACATAAGGAGGAAATATAAATGAAACAATATGTTGAAATTGTAGACATTATAGCAAGACAAATAATAGATTCAAGATGCTTCCCAACAGTAGAAGTTGAGGTAATATTAGAAGATGGAACTATAGGTAGAGCAGCAGTTCCTTCAGGAGCATCAACAGGAATATACGAAGCCGTAGAACTTAGAGATGGAGATAAGTCAAAATATCAAGGAAAGAGCGTTGAAAAAGCAGTAGATAATGTAAATAACATTATTGCTGAAGAATTAATTGGTTCTAACGTATTAGATCAAACCTATATAGATAAGCTACTTATAGATTTAGATGGAACACCTAATAAAGGTAAATTAGGTGCTAATGCAATACTTGGTGTTTCATTAGCAGTAGCAAAAGCAGCAGCTAATTATTTAGGATTACCACTTTATCAATATATAGGTGGAGTTAATGCTAAAGTTTTACCAGTACCTATGATGAACATAATTAATGGTGGAAAGCATGCTGACAACTCAGTTGATTTACAAGAGTTTATGATAATGCCAGCAGGAGCAAAATCATTTAGTGAAGCATTACAAATGTGTGCAGAGGTATATCATTCATTAAAGAAAATACTTAATGATAAAGGATATGCTACTGGAGTTGGTGATGAAGGTGGATTTGCTCCAAACTTAAAATCAAATGAAGAAGCGATACAAGTTATACTAGATGCAATAAAGAAAGCTGGATATGAAGCTGGTAAGGATATGTTTATTGCAATTGATGCAGCATCATCAGAATATTATAAAGATGGTAAATATGTATTAGAGCATGAAGGTAAAACTTTATCAGCAGCAGAAATGGCAGATTTCTTTGTAGATTGGGTTAATAAATATCCAATAATCTCAATAGAAGACGGTATGGCTGAAGAGGATTGGGAAGGATGGAAAATACTAACTGAAAAACTAGGACATAAAGTTCAATTAGTTGGTGACGATTTATTTGTAACTAACACTGATAGATTAGCTGATGGTATCAAAAAATGTGTAGCAAATTCAATACTTATAAAGCTTAATCAAATAGGTACATTAACAGAAACATTAAATGCTATAGAAATGGCTAATAGAGCTGGTTATACTGCAGTAGTATCTCATAGATCAGGAGAAACAGAAGATACAACTATAGCTGATTTAGTTGTAGCTACAAATGCAGGTCAAATAAAAACTGGTGCACCTGCAAGATCAGAAAGAGTTGCAAAATATAATCAACTTATAAGAATAGAAGAAGAGCTTGCTGATGTAGCAGAATACAGAGGATTAAAAGCATTCTTTAATATAAGAAAATAATTAACTAAAAAGTTTTTAACTAATTTTATATAACTAAATCTGCCTTAAAGATTAATCTTTAAGGCAGATTTTATTTTAATAATATAATGTTATTTATATATAAATAGAGTTATTATAAATTTTTTAGTAATTAATAAACTAGATAATGTTTACCATTTAAGTTAAATTAAAAATTTTTATGATTTATAATTATAATAGAAATATAACTTAAATATTATATATATTATTAACGCAATTACTATATATATTATTTATGAAAGTAATAATTAACATTTATACTTAAGTATGTTAAATTTATGTTATAAATAAAATTAGCGTAAGAAAGGGGAATGCCTAATGGCAGCGCTTAAGGATTGATTATGCAACAAAAAATAAATTTTCGGCCTAAAGTAGGCTTATTTGTTTTGTAATTAATTTGGAGGGTAGCCATTATGAAGAATAATAAATATATATTATATGGTATTTCCTTTTTACAAGGATTAGTATTTTATGGAGCTTTTTCTGTAGTTTTTAGAGAAAATAGAGGCTTAGGCTTAAATGATATTTTTTTATTAGAAGGTATTTTTGTCATATTTATTATGATTTTTGAAATTCCTTGGGGAATAATAGGAGATAAAATAGGATACAAAAAAACTTTAGTTATATCCTATGGATTGTTTTTAGTATCTAAAACAATTTTTTATTTTTCTTATTCATTTTTAGGTTTTTTATGGAAGCATTATTATCATCTTTAGCTATATCAGGAATCTCAGGCTGTGATAGTGCCATAATATACTCGTCCATAGATGAAAAGGAAAGTGACAAGGTTTTTGGTATATATGGTTTTTGTGGAACTTTAGGCTTTCTAGTTGCAGCTCTTACAGGTTCCATAATTGTAAAAATATCTATAGATTTATTAGCTTTTATAACTATATTTCCATATACATTAGCATTTTTACTTGCTATGTTTTTAAGGGATGTAAAAAATCATAAGAGTAAAAAAGATGGAAATAATAAAAAAGAAAATTTAAAAGATACTTTTAAAATAGTTTTAAAAGATAAAAATATACTTTTATTTATAGTTGCAATTGGAATTTTAAATGAAACTACCCATTCTATATGTGTATTTTTAAATCAACCTCTTTATATAAAAAATGGAGTAAGTTTAAAATGGTTTGGAATACTAACAGCATTTATGCAGGTTGCAACATTTATTTCTTTAAAATCATATAAAATAAAGATGATAATAGGAGTAAAAAATTTATATAAAATATCAATTTTTATTATTATATTATGTAATTTAATTTTAATAGTTAGTGGAGAAGCATATTTAACAATTCTTATTATATTTTTAATAGAAGGAGGATATGCACTTACACAACCAATCACAGAAACAATAAAGAATAAAAGTATAGAATCCTTAAATAGAGCTACAATATTATCTATTTATTCTATGATAGAAAATATTATAGCATCCCTTATTAATTTTATAATAAGTATAGCATCAAAAATATCTATGGAGTGGGCTTTAATAACCTATTTAATATTTAATATTTTAGTTTTTATTTTAATAATTTGTTATTTTTATAGCAAAAAAAAGCTTACTATTGTAAAAGAAAATTTGATATGATATGATAACTTTATAAAGCTATGTAAGATGAAAAGATCAAATTCGGGAGGTGGCTCGACATGAAAACAGCCTTACTAATACTAGAAGCGGTTTTAGGAATTATAATTGTTATTGCTATATTATTACAACCATCAAAAGCAGATGCTTTAAGTGGACTTATTCAAGGTGGTAACAGTGAATCTTTCTTTAGCAGAAACAAAGGTAGAACTAAGGAAGCTTTACTTGTTAAAATAACAGTAATAACATCAATATTATTTGCTTTAAACACAATATTATTAAATTTAGTAATAAATAAGTAATTAAATAGATTATTTTAAAATAGGTAGTATTTACTTTTTTGTAAGTATTACCTGTTTTTTATTTTTAAATTTATAAATATTTTTACTAAAAATAGAAATATATTTAAATTTTCATAGGATTTTAAATGTGAAATAAAAGTAAAAATTATTTTAAACATATGACATATATGGAATATGTTTACACGATAATATATAATTATATTGGAGGTGGATTTATGAGTTATTTAATTTTAGCCGTTGTAGTAGGTCTAATTGCACTATGCTTTGCATATTACTTAAGGCAAAACATAGTTAAAAAAGATCCAGGCAATGAAAAGATGAAAGAAATTTCAGGTCATATTGAAGAAGGTGCTATGGCCTTCTTAAATAGGGAGTACAAGTATCTAACAATTTTTATTATTGTAGTAGCAATAGTAATAGCTATATTTATACACGTAGGTACTGCTATATGCTTTATAATAGGAGCAATTTTCTCTATATTAGCAGGATACTTTGGTATGAAAGTAGCTGTAAAAGCTAATGTTAGAACAGCACAAGCAGCAACTGAAAATATAAAAAGTGCTTTAGATGTGGCATTTTCAGGTGGTTCTGTAATGGGTATGTGTGTTGTTGGGTTAGGTATAGTAGGACTTGCATCTCTTACTATGATATTCCATTTAAATGTAGAATACGTAACAGGATTTGGACTAGGAGCATCATCAATAGCATTATTTGCAAGAGTTGGTGGTGGAATATATACAAAGGCAGCAGATGTAGGAGCAGACTTAGTAGGAAAGGTTGAAGCTGGAATACCAGAAGATGACCCAAGAAATCCAGCAGTAATTGCAGACAATGTTGGTGATAATGTTGGTGACGTTGCAGGAATGGGAGCAGACCTTTTTGAATCATATGTAGGCTCTATGATATCTGCTATTACTTTAGGTGCATTTATTAATATAACAGGTGATAATACACCAAGTATTTTCCCAATGGTAGTATCAACTGTTGGAATTATTGCATCAATAATAGGAGTATTAACTGTAAGATCAATTAAAGGAGACGATCCTCAAAAATCATTAAATATTGGTACATATACAGCAGGAGTGGTTATGATTTTAGCATCTGCAATATTCTCTTATATTATGTTTGGAACATTTGTGTTCTTTGGACCTGTTTTAGCCGGTATTTTAGTAGGTCTTGCAATAGGTAAGATAACAGAGATATATACATCATCAGACTACAAACATGTTAAAGAAATTGCAAAGGAATCTCAATCAGGCCCTGCAACTAATATAATTTCAGGATTAGCAGTAGGAATGAAATCTACAGTACTTCCAATAATATTTATAGCAATAGGTATATTGGTTTCATATTTTATATGTGGAGGAGCTCAAGTTCCATCATTTGGACTTTATGGTATTTCTCTTTCAGCAGTAGGAATGCTTGCAACTACTGGTATAACAGTAGCAGTAGATGCTTATGGCCCAGTAGCTGATAATGCAGGTGGAATAGCTGAAATGGCTGCACTTCCTCATGAGGTAAGGGAAATAACAGATAAATTAGACTCAGTAGGAAATACTACAGCAGCTATAGGTAAGGGATTTGCTATAGGATCAGCAGCTCTTACAGCTTTAGCTTTATTTGCATCTTATGCACAAGTAGTTAACCTACAGACAATAGACTTATTAAATCCCTTAACATTAATAGGATTATTAATAGGAGCTATGATACCATTCTTATTTGGTGCTTTAACAATGCAAGCAGTAGGAAGAGCTGCAAATAAAATGGTTGAGGATGTTAGAAGACAATTTAAAGAAAAACCAGGAATAATGGAAGGAACTGAAAAACCAGATTATAAAAGCTGTGTTAGTATATCAACAGAAGCTGCATTAAGAGAGATGGTTCTTCCAGGAATACTAGCTGTAGTAATTCCTATACTTATGGGATTGTTTTTTGGTAAACAAGCTTTAGCAGGACTTATAGCAGGTGCTGTTGCATCAGGTGTACTATTAGCGGTAATGATGGCTAATGCTGGTGGTGCTTGGGATAATGCAAAAAAATATATAGAATCTGGAGTATATGGAGGAAAGGGAAGCTTTTCTCATAAGGCAGGAGTAGTTGGAGATACAGTAGGAGATCCATTTAAGGATACTGCAGGTCCAGCCATGAATATACTAATTAAATTAATGACTATAGTTTCAGTTGTATTTGCAGGATTAATAGCTGCATATGGTGGAATATTAGTTAACATTTTCATGTAGTATTCATTGAAATTAATTGTTTTATAGAGTATAATGAAAATAGTATATTTTAGTTATATTAATAGTAAAGAAGATATAAAAGGGTGATGGCATAAGCCGTCATCCTTTTATTTCTAAAATTTTACAAATTTTATTTTAAAAATCACATAAAATATTATATTAAAAAAGAATTTAATAATTAATAAAAGATTTAAAATATAATTTTAAAAGATTTTAATAAATTTTAAATTTTTTATAAAAAGCAATATTTAACAAAGAATTAGATATTTATTTAAAGTAGTGTTATATAATATATCTAAGAGATGAAAATTCTCTGTTAATACCTAATAAATAGCAGGGAAAATGGGCAAATTAATAAGGATATTCTTAATGAATATGGAGGATAAAATATGGGAATAAAGCAAACTTTATTAAGGTTTATGAAAGAACCTGGTTATAGACCTATGACTATAGATGAGCTAGGAGCTATTTTTGATATAAAAAGAAATGAGTGGAGAGAATTCAAAGGTGTTTTAAAATCTATGGAAAAAGATGGAATGATAATTAGAACTGAGGATGATAAATTTGGAATACCAGAAAGAGTCTCACTAGCTCAAGGGAAATTACAACTTCATCAAAAAGGATACGGATTTGTTATTTTAGAAGATGAAGATAAAGATGATATTTTTATACCTAAAAATTATATACATGATGGAATGAATGGAGATATAGTTGTAGTAAGAATTGTAAGAGAAGATAAAGGCGCTAAAAAGTGCGAAGGCGAGATAGTAAGTGTAGTAGAGAGAGCTAATAAAACTGCTATTGGAGAGTATGAAGATAGTAAAAATTTTGGATTTGTTATTGTAGATGATAAAAGATTTCAAAAGGATATATTCATACCAAAAAGGGATAAGAAAAATGCTAAAACTGGAGATATAGTTGTAGTTGAAATAACTAAATGGCCAGATGGTAAAAGAAAGCCAGAGGGAAAGATAGTTGAAGTATTAGGTAAAAAAGGTGAAAAAGGATTAGATATTTTGACAATAATTAAAAAGTTTGGGTTACCAGAAGAATTTCCAGATAAGGTTTTAGGATTTGCAGAAAAAATAGAAGAAGAAATTCCAGAAAGTGAATACAAAAGAAGAAAAGATTTAAGAAATATAAGAATGGTAACTATTGATGGAGAAGATGCAAAGGACTTAGATGATGCTGTTTCTATAGAAAGATTATCTGATGGAAATTATAAATTAGGAGTTCATATTGCAGACGTATCTCACTATGTTAGAGAAAAGAATCCTTTAGATAAAGAAGCATTAAAAAGAGCAACATCAGTTTATCTAATAGATAGAGTTATTCCAATGCTTCCAAAAAAACTTTCTAATGGTATATGTTCATTAAACCCTAAGGTAGACAGATTAGCTATGACATGTTTTATGACAATAGACCATAGTGGAAAAGTTATAAATCATGAAATAATGGAATCTGTCATAAAAACATCAGAAAGAATGACTTATACAGATGTTACAAAAATTCTTAAGGATAAAGACGAAGAATTAATAAAAAAATATGATTATTTAGTAGATGATTTTAAAGCTATGGAAGAGCTTTGCAAAATCCTAAATAAAAAGAGATTAAATAGAGGTGCTATTGACTTTGAATTTGAAGAATCAAAGATAATTTTAGATGAAAAAGGTAAACCAGTAGATATAAAACCTTATGAGAGAGAAATAGCAAATAGAATGATTGAAGAATTTATGCTTGTATGTAATGAAACTATAGCTGAGCATATGTTCTCGACCAAATTACCATTTGTTTATAGAATTCATGAAGAGCCAGATGGTGAAAAATTAGAAAAGTTTAAAGAATTTATTTATAACTTAGGTTATAGAGTAAAGTGGTCTCAAGAAGTTCATCCAAAAAATCTTCAAGATGTTTTAGATACGGTAAAAGGAAAGAAGGAAGAAACTGTAGTTAGTACTCTTCTTTTAAGAAGTATGATGCAGGCTAGATATGCACCAGAATGCACAGGACACTTTGGTTTAGCTGCAAGATACTATTGCCACTTTACATCTCCTATTAGAAGATATCCAGATCTTCAAATACACAGAATAATAAAAGAATTTATTAATGGTAAAATAACAGATGAAAGATCAAAAAAGCTTATGCCTATAGTTGATAATGCATCTAAGCAATCATCAGAAATGGAAAGATTAGCTCAAGAGGCAGAAAGAGAAGTAGATGATCTTAAGAAAGCTGAATATATGGCTGATAGAATCGGAGAAGAATTTGATGGTATAATATCTTCAGTTACATCCTTTGGACTATTCGTAGAACTTGCAAATACTATAGAGGGATTAGTTCATATAAGTGATTTAGATGACGACTATTATGTATATGACGAAAATCATTTATGTCTAGTAGGTGAAAGAACCAAAAAGATATATAGACTTGGAGATTCACTTAAAGTTAGATGTGATAAAGTTGACATAGATAATAGAGAAATCTATTTTTCTATAGTTCAAGATGAATACTCTAAAGATAAAGAAGAAATAGATGGAGAAGACAAGGAAAAAATTATAGAAGAAATAGTAGATGAAAAATTATCAGAAGATATTAATGAAGAAATAGAATAATTTAAATAATAAAGTTAACTTGTATTTATAAAAATTACAGGTTGACTTTATCTTTAATATTTTACGTTAAAATGAATTTATTTCACTTTATATAATTTTTATAATATAATTAATTTAGAAATAATACCATAAGTAGGTGATTTTATGGCTAGAATAAAAAACAATAAAACTTTAACAGAAAATAGAAAAGCAAGACATGATTACTTTGTAGAAGAGGGAATGGAAGCTGGCATTGCTCTTGTTGGAACAGAGGTTAAATCTATAAGAAATGGAAGAGTAAATCTTAAAGATAGTTATGCTGAAATCAATAATGGAGAAGTTTTTGTGAAAAATATGCATATAAGCCCTTATGAGCAGGGAAATATCTTTAATGTAGAACCATTAAGAGATAGAAAATTACTTCTACATAAATCTGAAATAAGAAGATTAATAGGATTAACAATGCAAGAAGGATATACATTAATTCCTCTATCTCTTTATCTAAAGGATGGAAGAGTTAAGGTTAATTTAGGACTTTGTAGAGGTAAGAAAAATTACGATAAGAGAGATGCCATGATTGAAAAGGCACATAAAAGAGAAATTGAAAGAACATTAAAAGAAAAGATGAGATATTAATTCTCATCTTTTTTTATAAAATCATTAAATTAAAATAAATAATTAAATATAATATTTTTATATTTAAAGATTAATAGATCTAATTTATTAGATTTTTAAAGCTAGGATAAACCTTTAAAATATCTAAACTATCATCTTCTAAAGCAACTTTTTTTAGTGATGGATCTAAATCAATAGCTTTTTCTAAGGAATCTAAGGCTTCATTACAATCTCTTAAGGCACATAATATTTTGGCCTTGTTGTAGTAATTTTTCCCAAAGTATGGATCTGTATTTATGATTTTATTTATACAATCTAAGGCTTTTTCATAATCATTAACACATATATATATTTGGCATAAATCTAAAAGAAATACATTATCATTATCACAATATCTTAATATTTCTTCATAATGTTTTAAGGCCGACTTATAATCTTTTAAATGATAATAGCATTGTCCTACATAATTTATAAGAGGAATAGTATTTCCTTCGTACTTAATGGCTAATTTAAAATATTTTAATGCATTATTGTAATCCTCTAAAAAGAATAAAGCAATGGCTTTACTTGAAATAGCAGTAGAAAACTTAGGCTTTATTTTAAGAGCTTTATTAAATAAATCTAAGGCTTCTTTGTAATTTTCTTTTTTTAATAAAGCATTTCCTTTGTTTACTAAAGGATATTCATCATTAGGAGATATTTCTAAAGCTTTATCAGCATAATAAATACAATTATCATAGAATTCACTTTCATAATATGCCCAGGCTATGTTATTTAAAAGGCTAGAAGAACATTGACATTCACTTAAAGCTTCATTACAACATTTTAAAGCCTCCTTAAGATTTCCTATGTTCACATATATATATATCTTTTCTGTAAAGTAGTAATCTACAGGCAAGAACTCTTTATATTTTTCTAATTTTTCTAAACCTTTTTTATTATTACCATTGCCTAAAGATATATTTATAGAAAGTCTATATAACTTTTTTAAAAATTTATTACTCATTAATAATATCTCCTAAAATATACTTATATATAAAGTATAGTAGATATTTATTTAATTGGTTACTAAAGGTAGATAAATTTACACTTTAGTTAAATAAAATGTTATATAATTTTAGTATTAATTTTATAATTAAAAAAATCTTTAATTAATAGATATAAGATAAAAAACAATATTATTATCACTCCAACCTAAGTCAAAGGGAACATGATACCTATCAACAGTATGAGAATTTATTAGGGGATAACCATGTGAGTCAAAAGAAGTTACAATTGCTGAGTGATCTATATCATAAAGTCCTTTACCATAGGATATAACATCACCTAATTTTATTTTACCAATATAACCTTGAGGAGAATCATCTAAAGGTGATAATAAATCTTTAAAACTTGCAGCTTTTATAACCTTTCCTTTACCACTATATAATAAGAAGTTTTTAAAGGCATCAGCATTAACCCAACTAGGAGAAGAATCAGTACAAAATCCATTTTTATAAACACAGTACCAACCATGACCTTGTTTAAGATTCCCTCCTTCAGTATCACCAAGACACTGAGAGATATAATTTGTACAATTACCGCCACCGCCAGTATAATTTTTATATTTTTTATTATATTTAGTAGGATTATTACTACCCCAAATAACTCCACAATACTTATCAGCATATTCTACTGCTTTTTTTCTATTATAATTTTTATTTTCGTAGTTATCTAAAAGTTCAATTTGATTAGGCAATGTATTAAAATTTAAAAAGTTGAAGGTTTTCTCTTTAGGAGTATAATTTCCTAGGTTATTTAAATCCAATTGATATTTTTTTAGGCCATCTTCAAAACAATCTAAATACCAATCTTGAGATATTATCCAATTATTATTTTTATTTGATAAATTAATTATATGAAATAATGTAATACCAAAGGAATTAACAGTAGGGTTAGAATCTCCCTCATATATATAATCAAATTTATATTCTTCATCAACTCTTATTTTTGCATGATTACCAGAAGTAGATATTTTTTTGAAGGTATTATTTGAAGTTATAGATGTAAATTTGATTCCCCTTTCTAAAGCCCAATCTCTAAGATAATAAATTCTTTTAATTTCATGATTTAAAGAATATTTTCCACCATTTGTAGATGTATCATAAAATTTAAATAAGTCTTTAACATCTCCAGCTAAAAATTTTTTATTTCTTTCACTAAATATAGTATTTATATATTCTTCAAAATTAAAAGAAGAATTTAATTCTTCTCCTTTAGCTTGAATTCCATTAAAAAGTGGTAAAATGCATGAAAAGCATAATAAAAAACATAATAACCAAAGAATTTTTTTAAAAATTTTTTTTCTTCTCATAAAACTAACTCCTATTTATAATCTTTATTAATAAGAGTAGTATTAGTATTTTGCGATAAATATATGTTAGAATAAATCAAAATAAATTTTATTAATTTAATAATTTTGATTTAAAGATAATATTCAAAATAAATATTATCTTAATAAGTATAATTTTATTTTTAATAGAAAATAATAGTTCTTATGTTAATAGAATATATATTGAAAGAGTATATTAAAAGGTGTAGTATTATAAGTGTACTAAGGAAGTATATTAATAGTTTAAGAGTTTTATAAAATTGACAAAATTTAATTAATATAATATACTAAATTAGTGAAAATTAAATATAGAAATGCGTTTAATTAAAAAAATTCAAATTACACACATGGGGGCGTTATGGCTTCGACGGGGGTAAGATGGGTTTGATAAGCGAGTGGAGTGAAGCATGGGTACTCCTTAATCAAGTATGCACTAAATATAAACGCAGAAGATAATTTTGCATTAGCTGCTTAATGCAGCTCGTTCTACCTAAGAGTCCTACGGCTTAGGATAGGGCGTCGATTAGTAGGGAACCGAGTCTTGCAAAGCTTTGAGCAAGAAACGGAATAAATGAAGCTACTAAAGCAAGTAGCCTGTCTATGGGCGACTTGTGGAGGGAATGATTAAAATATAGACTGCACTCGGAGAAAGTCAGGCTGGTCTACTTTCGGACAGGGGTTCGATACCCCTCGCCTCCACCATGAAAACCTCGATAATATAGAAATGTATTATCGAGGTTTTTTATTATTGGTTTAATTTTAGAATGAATAATATTAATCAAATAAATTTATATTTTTTTAGTATGTAAATGATAAGATAATATTGTAAGAAAATGATAATTTAAGAACGCATTAAAATAATTTTATAAAGTATAATTATTACCAATATGTTTGTAATTAATTATAGTTTCTGTAAAAATCATTACTTATTTCAACATCGCAATTTAAAGATTTTTAAATATTATTAATATTTTTTTGGTGAATAGGGTGAACTGTAACATTTTATTTTTAAAAAGAGCTCAAAAATTTTATGATTAAAAATAGATTTTTACGCTATTTTAAATTTAATTATTTGAATATAACTTATATGAAGACTTAACATATAAGAGACCATGTGCTTTTAAAATTGAAGATACAAAAGTTGAAATAAAAGATTGGAAGGGGGTTTTAGTGCAAACTATAAATTACTTAGCTAAAAAAGATATAAGGATTGTTAGGGGGTGCTGATGATTTTAAGATGAATGGTAAAAAAGTAATTTATTTTTCAAGAGTTAAGCTACCAACAATGAGAGCTGCAAGAGAGATAAAGTCGACTAATATCTATGTTGAAACAAATCTTAGTGCTAATGGGATTAGAAACTTATTAATTAAAATATTAAATAAATATAATATAAAATTAAGCGAATATAAGATATATCTTAAAGCAGATTATTCAGAGTTACATTAATTTTAATAAGCCACCGGTTATTTTAATCGGTGGTTTTTGATATTTTATGGTAAGCGTTATATTGGTAATATCAAGATAGTTGATTAATCTTAGTCTTTGAAACTCTTATATATTTAAATATTTTACATAAATAAAAAGTATATCTAATAATGAATATTTTAGGGAAATATATTACAATTAAATTATGAATGAAAATATGAGATATGAGTTAGACCTTTAATATAAATTAAATATGAGAAAGCTGGTAATACATTATGCAATTAGGATGGATAGATTTTTCAAGAGAGGAACGGAATAAGGTTATGGCAACGCTTGATTTGTTGTCAGCTACAATGGCATTAGATGAATTAGGAATAGGAACTTTAAGAGATAGATATGCTGATATTCTATTTCCAGGTATATCAACAATCCAAACAAGAGCTAAGTATTTTGTTATTATTCCATATATTTTTGATTTAGCTAAATCAAAAAAATTTAAAAGAGCAAAGGAGATTATACCTTGGATTAATAAAATAGAGGATAACTTAATTCCAACTTTAGTAGAGAATAGTGAAGAGGATAATGCTGGTATTATAGGAAGTAGAGCATTAAAAAAGGGTAGACATGTAAGAAGAAAACCTTCATCTATTTATTGGAATGGAATGCGTACCTATGGAATATTACTTAATAATCGTATTTCTATGGAGCAAGCAGCAACATTAATTTATAATAAAGAAATCAAGAAAAGGAATATTGAAATAGTTAGAGGTGAGGAATCATATGGTTATGAAGCTACAACAAATGACGAAATTTTAATTTTCTCACCTATCAAACCGAATTATGATTTTGAAAAACAGATAGATATTAGATTAACTAATGAAGAGGCTCTATATATTAGTAGTCATATTATTACATCTATATATTCAAGAGATTCTCTATTGGCATTTATTATAAAAAATAAGATAGATATTAGTAATTTTTATTTTGATGATCTAGAATCATTACCTATGCCAAGTAATATGAAAAATGACTATAGGCTGGCAAAGGAATTAGCGGATTTTATATATGGAGCCCATATAAGATATAACGTTATATATTCTCAAAAGCTAGATATTGAACAAATAGAAGCTTGGAATAATTGGATTGATAATTTTCATTCAGAAAATCTAAGGTTTGAAGAAATAATGATGAGAATAAATTGTAAGGGTGCTACTAAGGATTTTCTAAAGAAGTTTCTTAAGGAAGTAATGAATAAAGATATTAAGGCGATTGATAGATGTATTATAAACAGAGAGAAAGATGTTAAGGGTGAACGTGCGAAACTTTGTAAGCCTATGGAGTATCAATATACTACGGCCATTCATAACTATAAGATTAATTACAGATACTATTCAGCACGCACTATAATTAATGATATTTTAGAAGGGTTAGGTGAGTAGTTTGACTAAAACATTATTAAGTCCTTCAGAAAATCGTTTAGATTATGGTAATTTACTTCAACCAGATTTAGGTTATGATGTTGAATTTGCAGTTGCATTAACGTACTCTTTAGATTTAGAGGCTTTATTAGGAATACCAATATCATTAGGATTACTTGAAGATATGGATTCAAATTTAAAGGATGTACCAATGTTTTTATTAGAGGGAATTCGAAAAAGTAGTGATAAAATTGCCATTTTTTGTAATCTAGGAGGAATAAAGCTACCTCAAAAGATACAAAGTGTTTATTCTTTATTAGAGAATAGTGTTTTTGAGGTTAAAGATAATAAAATCAGTAATTTCCATCCAAAGATGTGGTTTATTAAATATTCAAATGATCATGGTAAGGCCTATATTAAGATAATTGTTTTAAGTAGAAATTTAACTTTTGATAGAAGTTGGGATATTTCATTTGCCTTTTCTGGAAAAGTTGGAAGGCATCGAAGCAGAACTAAAAACGAGAATATTCCATTAAGGGATATGCTTCAATATGTAAAAATGTATGCAAGTAAGGAGAAGAAAGATAAAATATCACAGCTTCAAGAAAATATATTGGATGTTAAGGAATTTGAATTAGAATCACCTTTTGAAAGCTATGAATTTATACCAATTGGAATTCCAGGGTATATGGGAAAGGATTTAGATTTATTTGATACTAATAATGAACTTTTAGTTGTATCTCCATTTTTAAGTGATGATATTATTGAAAGATTTGATAAAAGTACAAGATATAAAAGAAAGATAATAACAAGAAAAAGCTCTATTACTAAGAAAACACTAGATGTATTTAATAATGGTGTTTATGCTATGAAAGATATAATAGTAGATGGTGGAGATGAGGAAAGCATAGAGGAATGGCAAAAACAAGATATTCACAGCAAATTATATTTTGAAGGTGGTTATAATGGAAACTTTCTATATTTAGGTTCAGCTAATGCTTCTCATAATGCTTTTTACAATAATGTTGAATTTTTAATTAAGTTAAAGTTTAAACCAAGAACAATGAGTTATCAAAGGTTTATTGGTGATTTGTTGCCAGAGGAGGATAATCCTTTTGAATTAGTAAAAAATGTAGACTTTAATAAAAAGGAATATAATGATTTATCTTTAAAACAACTAAAAGATATTATTTGGGCAATAAAAGATGCAAGAGTTATAAGTAATGGTACAAACTATGATATTGAAGTAAATTTTAAAAAACTTAATCCTCATATAAGAGGGAAAATAGCTCCATTAATGAGAAAGAATACTTACAGGGATATAGAGGAGTTAACTATTTTAGAAAAGTTAACAGTTACACAGATTTCAGAATTTTATGTAATAAAAGTAGAAGAGAAGGAGGTTGTTATAAAAATAAAAACTAAGGATATACCCAAAAATAGGGATGATAAAATATATCAATCAATTATTAGGAGTAAGGATGATTTTTATGCTTATGTTTCCTTTTTACTAGGAGATAATTATACAGAGTCAGCTTATGAACTAAGAAAATATATTGAAAGTAGTAGTCTGTCTCAGGATGAATATAAGTTAAATAATTATTCAGTAATTATTTATGAAAAAATGCTTCAAATAATTATGGATAATCCTAATAAGTTAAGAGATATAGAATCTATTATGAAACATTTAGATAATGATATAGTATCTAATGATTTTAAGAAAATGTATAATACATTTATTTTAGCTACAAAGAAGGTGAAATAAGTATGAAGGCAAAGGACTTTCAAGAGGCTACAGCTCAAAGAATTTTTGAGGTATTTAAAAAGGAAGATCAAAATAGAGTTCTGCTAGCTGATGAAGTTGGATTAGGAAAAACTATAATAGCAAAAACCGTTATTGACAAATTGGCACATTGGCATAAGTATGATTTAAATGATGATTTTTTCAAAGTAGTTTATATTTGTTCTAATGCTAATATAGCTAAACAAAATTGTAGAAAGTTAGGAATATCAAAGAAAAATTGTATAGAAGTGTCTCAAGGAAGATTATCCATGCAACATATAAAAATATATATGGAGGAAAAAGAAGAACATGATTATATGCAGCTAATACCATTAACTCCAATAACATCTTTTGCAACTAGTAAAAGTCCTGGGAATGCATCGGAACGAGCACTTATGTATGCTTTACTTAGAAGAATGGATTTCTTTAAAGATATTAATGGTTTCAAAGAGTTTATGAGTAATAATACTAAGGCATTTTATGATTGGGCAATGGAGTATTATGAAGAACAGGTTATTAAATGTGATAACATATGTGGTCATAGATACATTTCAGAAATGATTGAAGCTTTAAACAAGAAAATTTCACCTGAATTTATAAATAAAATAAGGAAGAGAAGTAATTTAGCAAAGTTTTATAAAATCTATAAAAATACTGATATTTTAACTGAATTAAGAACTATTTTTGCAAAGATAAGTCTTGATAAATTACAGCCGGATTTAGTAATAATGGATGAATTTCAAAACTTTAGACAACTTTTAAATGCAGAAAGCGAAACAGGAATGATTGTTGATAAGTTTTTAAAACATGACAATACAAAGGTGTTACTCTTATCAGCTACACCGTATAAGCCATACTCTACCATAGAAGAGATTAATGAAAATAATGATGAAGAGCATTATGTAGAATTTATGCAGGTTATGGATTTTCTTTTTACAGATAAAGTTAGAAGAAATGAGTTTAGAGAGCTTTGGAGAAGCTATTCTAACAAGTTAGTTGAATTTAAGGATAAGGATTATAAAGCCTTAAGATTATGCAAAGACGAAGCAGAAGAAGCAATGTATAAAGGAGTGTGTAGGACTGAACGCTTTAATGTAAATAAAAATGGAATGATAGATGATAGTCAGGTTATGGGGATAGAAATTAAATTAGGAGATATATTATCCTATGTTAAAATACAAAGTTTATTGAAGGATATTGGAGCTAGTAGCATACCAATAGACTATGTTAAATCTTGTCCATATCTATTATCATTCATGAATGAATATAAACAAAAAAGAGAAATAGTAAATTACTTTAATAGAAATAATGACTATAGATTATTAAATAAAAGAAAGGATTTATTTTTAAATAGGAATGAGATTCAAAATTATAAGGAAGTTCCAATGAATAATGCTAGATTAGAATATTTAAAGGAAATGTTATTCAAAAATAGGAGAAAGTGTTTCGAAAAATTATTATGGATACCGGCTTCAAAACCTTATTATATAACTAATAGTATCTTTGATAAAAATGCTAATGAATCTAAGATTTTAGTTTTTTCTTCATGGGAAATGGTGCCAAGGATGATTGCAGGAATGATATCTTATGAGGCTGAAAGGCTTACAGTTGGAAAGTTATATAACAGAGAAAAAGAAAAGCTAGGTAAAGGGTATTTTACAGAAGAGGCTAAAAGAAAGTTTCTTAGACCAAGACTTATAGAAGAAAGGACTAAAACATTAACTCTAGCTTCAAAGGTTCTAGCTGATATGTTTAATCCATTAGAATACATAGGTAAAAATATAGAAGATATTAGATTAAAAATAGAGAAAAAAGTGAATGAGAAATTAAATGAAATTAAGACTGAGTATGGTATCGGTGAAAGTCAAAGGGGAGATGTATCTTGGTATACTGACGCTCCTTTATTATGGGAGGGAGAAAAATTAGATAAGCATCATGGAGATATTCCAAAGGATGCGGCTAAGATTATAACTAATATGATAATTGGTTCTCCAGCAGTGTGTGGTATGAGACTTTTTAATGATAAGGATATGGCTGAAAAATTAGGAGAATTATTTATAAGTTTGTTTAATAAGCCAGAATCAATTGCAGCAATTGATTTATTTTATGGAAAAAGAAGTGAAACAACCTATTACAAAAATGTATTAGCTTATTTAGTAGATGGAAACATACAAGCTGTTTTAGATGAATATGCACATACCTTAGGAGTAAAAGGGGAAGATTTATTAGACCAAATATCAGAGGGAATGAATCTTAAAACTTCTACTTCAGAAATAGATACTTATGATTCCTTTATAGGTAAAAGAAAAAAATCAGGGCTTAGAGCTCATTTTGCAGTGGGATATTATAATTCAAAAAGTGATGATGATAATATTCAACGTACCGAAAATATCAGAACGGCTTTTAATTCACCATTTAGACCTTTTGTACTTGCAACTACATCTATAGGACAAGAAGGTCTAGATTTTCATTTGAATTGTAGAAAAATAATACACTGGAATTTACCATCTAATCCTATAGATTTAGAACAAAGAGAGGGAAGAATTAATAGATTTAAATGCTTAGCTATAAGGCAAAATATTGCTAAAAATTATGGGGGTATAAAATTTAAAAAGGATATATGGGAGGAGATGTTTAATGAGGCTAGTAAGAAAGAAAAGGGCAATAACTCAGATTTGGTACCTTATTGGAGTTTACCTAATACTAATAATGATACAATTAAAATTGAAAGAATAGTTCCAATGTATCCTATGAGCAAAGATCAAGTTAAATATAATAGATTAATTAGAGTTTTATCTTTATACAGACTTACTTTAGGAGAACCACGTCAAGAAGAACTCCTAAATGCACTAGGAAGTAGTTTTGAAAAGATGGAGAACATAGAGGACTTATTTATCAATTTAAGTCCATTTAAACGAAGACAGAAGAAGGTGGAAAACGAAGTGTTAATTGAAGTAAGTAGTCGTAAGAGTGATTTATAGTAATAATTTATTAAAGTATAAAGAAAATTTGGTTTATGAAGAAATAAAATAGTGAAATTTAATGATAAAATAGATAGTTTTATAGAATTATAATTTTATTAAACTAATAAAATTAATCATTTTGAAAAATATGTTAAGATGTAACAAGTAATTATTCAAATTATAATTTTTACTATTAATAAAACACTTGTTTATTTTTTATTAAATATAGGAATAAGAGAGTGGAAAATATAGAACAATTTATGTAGTTATGTAAAATATTGAAAAGAGTATTTGTTTTTAGTATAATTGAATAAAAATCAACAATTGAAATATTAAGAATTTTAAGATATATATTTACTAAAGAAATAAATACATTACCTATTATCAATTTATGAAAACGATTATTTTAAATTGTTATAAAGTTATGTATTTTCATATAGGGGAAGAGGGAAGAAAGTGAAACCGGTTGATAATAGAAAACAAGAATTGAGTGTTGAAGTAGCGAGACTTTATTATCAGTTAAATTATAGTCAACAACAGATTTCATCAAGACTTGGAATATCAAGACCAACTATATCAAGACTGCTTAAATATGCTAAAGAAAAAGGTTATATTACAATTAACATTATAGATCCATTTGCTGACTTAGATAAACTAGCATATGAACTAAAAGAAAGATATGGTTTAAGTGATGTTCAAATTGCTCTTTCGCCAAAAGATGAATATGATTCTATTGTAGATTATATTGGTAAAAAGGCAGCAGAATACTTAGAGCAGAATATAAAAAGTGGAGATATTATTGGAGTGAGTGCAGGAACAACTATCTATAAAGTTGCTAAAAAACTTACACCTCAAAATATTAAAGATATAGAAGTAGTTCAGTTACAAGGTTCTATCATTAATTTAAAAGTGGATAAATATGAATCAGAAATAGTTTCTATGATCGCTAAAGCTTTTAGAACTATTCCAAAATATTTACCACTACCAGTAATTTTTGATAATAATAATATAAAACAAATAGTAGAGAAAGATAGTCATATTAAAAATATATTAGAAATGGGGATAAAAGCTAACATAGCTCTTTTTACTGTTGGTAATATTGAAGATGGAGTATTGCTTTCTTCGTTAGATTATTTAAGTGAAATAGATAAATTAATTCTAAGAGAAAAAGGTATTGGAGATATCTGTTGCCGTTTTTTTGATGAAAATGGTCATATTTGTAGTGAATATATTGACAATCGAATTGTAGCAGTATCATTAGATTCTCTTAAAGAAAAGGAGAAGTCTATTTTAGTTGCTGGTGGAGAACATAAAATAAAAGCAATAAAAGGTGCTTTAAGGGGGAAAATAGCAAATGTTTTTATTACTGATCAATATACTGCAAAAAGACTTTTACAATAAATATAAATAAAATTTATCTATAATTAATATTAAACTTTAATTTAAAATAAAAAGAAATATATTTTTATGTAAAGTTTTAAAATAAAAGCACCCTTTCTTAATTGTTTAGTATAAACAATTAAGAAAGGGTGCTTTTAATATTTAAAAGGCGATTTATGTAATTTTTATTAAAATAGTAATGTTTAACTATTTTACAAGCAATATTTAATATTATTTGAACAAAATTTCAATCAATGCTTTACAAATATTCATGAGAAACTTATAATAAGTATGTTTATAATCATGGCGAAAAATGTCTATTTATGATTTTATTATTTTCAAATAATAAAATATAATTTCAAATTTCTTAAAAATAAAAATTACTTTACTAAAAGTAAGGTGTATTTAGTAGATAATATACGAAACATAATAATACTGAACTTATGATATTTAAAAAAGGAGGATAAGAATGAAATATATTGTTGGAATAATAGGGTTAATTATTATTTTAGCACTTGCTTGGATTGTAAGTAGTGATAAGAAAAATATAAAATATAAACCTATAATTATAATGCTTATTCTGCAATTTATACTTGGCTTTGGTTTATTAAATACAGGGCTTGGAAATTATTTAGTAGGTGGCATAGCGAATGGTTTTGAGGTTTTACTTAAATGTGCTGGAGATGGAGTAAATTTTGCCTTTGGTGGGTTAGTTAATGATAATCAGTTTTCATTTTTCATTAGCGTTCTTCTACCAATAATCTTTATTTCCGCTTTAATTGGTATATTACAATATTTAAAGATACTTCCTGTAGTAGTAAAATACATAGGTATAGTTTTAAGTAAAATTAACGGTATGGGTAAATTAGAGTCTTATAATGCAGTAGCATCAGCTATACTTGGCCAATCCGAAGTGTTTATTTCAGTAAAAAAACAACTTGGGTTATTACCTAAGCATAGATTATATACTCTTTGTGCATCAGCAATGTCAACGGTATCTATGTCTATAGTTGGTTCTTATATGGTTCTTTTGCAACCTAGATATGTTGTAACAGCACTTGTTTTAAATTTGTTTGGAGGATTTATTATAGCATCAATTATAAATCCATATACTGTAACAGAAGAAGAAGATATATTAGTAGTTCGTGAAGAAAAGAAACAAACATTTTTTGAGGTTCTTGGGGAATATATTTTAGATGGATTTAAAGTAGCTGTTATAGTAGCTGCTATGTTAGTAGGCTTTGTTGCAATAATTTCTATGATTAATATATTATTCAAAGGAATTTTTGGAATAACTTTTCAAGATATTCTTGGATACGCATTTTCTCCATTTGCATTTTTAATGGGAGTGCCTTTAAATGAATCTATACAGGTTGCAAGTGTAATGGCGACTAAATTAGTATCTAATGAATTTGTTGCAATGAATTTATTAGCAAGTGGTGGTATGCATTTATCTCAAAGATCAATTGGTATTGTTTCCGTATTCTTAATTTCTTTTGCAAACTTTTCATCAATTGGAATTATTTCAGGAGCAGTAAAAGGACTTCATCAAGAGCAAGGAAACGTAGTTGCACGTTTTGGATTAAAATTATTATATGGTGCAACATTAGTAAGTATGTTAACAGCAACTATTGTTGGATTAATTATTTAAAGCATAAATATAAAGGAGTTAATAACATTAGTTTAATAGTAAAAAAATAATATAGTACCATAAAACAGCAATAATATTTAAAAGTATTATTGCTGTTTTTATTTGTATAATAAATAAGTAATCTCAAAATTAATTTGAATGAATTTAATCGTTAATAAATTATTTTAAATGTTTTTGGATTAAAATGATTGATTTTGAATGAAATATATATTATAATAAACTCGTAAACAGTTACAGGAGGATGCTATGGTAACAGAAAAGAGATATGAAATTATTTTAGAATTATTGAAAAATAAAGGTGTTGTTCAGATTCATGAATTAATGGAAGCGACTAAAAGCTCTGAATCAACTATTAGAAGAGATTTAAGTTACCTAGAGTCTCAGAAACTTTTAAAAAGATTTCATGGAGGAGCGAAACCTTTAGAAGCAAGATTAAAGGAATTGAGTTTTAAAGAAAAATCATCTAAAAACATCGAAAAAAAGCAAAAATTAGGCATATTTTCAGCTTCATTAGTTAATGATGATGAATGTATTTTTATTGATGCAGGAACTACAACTTACGAAATAATTCCTCATTTAAATGGGAAAAATATTTTCGTTGTAACTAATGGATTAAATCATATAGATGCTTTAATAGAAAATAATATACCATGCTATATGATTGGTGGAAAGGTTAAACTTACTACTAAAGCTGTAGTAGGTGGAGATGCTTTAAGGTGTCTTGATAAATTTAGATTTGACAAATGCTTTTTAGGTGCAAATGGAATTGATGATCAATTTGGTTTAACTACTCCAGATACAGAAGAGGCCATATTAAAAAATGATGCAATAAGATTATCAAAACAATCTTATGTAATAGTAGATGACTCAAAGTTTGGAGAAGTATCATCTATAAAATTTGGTGAAATAAGTGACTGTACTATAATAACTAACGAAAAACCAAGAAATAAATCTTACGATAAAATAACTGAAATAAAGGTGGCGAATATTTAATGATTTATACTTTAACTTTAAATCCATCTATAGATTATATAGTTCATGTAGATAATTTAGAATTAGGAAAAGTTAATAGAACTTCTCATGATGAAAAATTCCCAGGAGGAAAAGGAATCAATGTTTCAAGAGTATTAAGTAATCTTGGTGTTTCTAATGTTTCCCTTGGATTTATAGGAGGATTTACTGGAGACTACATAGAAAATACATTGAAAAACTTGGGGATAAATACAGATTTTATTAAAGTTTCTCAAGACACAAGAATAAATGTAAAACTAAAATCTAATGAAGAAACTGAAATAAATGGAGCTGGTCCTGAGATAGCAAAAGAAGATTTAAATAAACTGCTATTAAAATTTGATTCCTTAAAAGAAGGAGATATATTAGTTCTTGCAGGAAGTATTCAAAAAACTCTTCCAAAGGATTTATATCTTAAAATACAAAAGCAAGTATCTAAAAAAGGTGTTAAGGTAGTGGTTGATACTTCTGGAGAAGCTTTAATAGAAGCTATTAAAAATAAACCATTTTTAATTAAGCCTAACAATCATGAAATTGAAGAGGTATTTAATGTAAAGATTAATACTTTAGATGAACTTGTTCAATATGGTAAGAAGCTTGTAGATATGGGAGCGGAAAATGTAATTATATCTATGGCTGGAGATGGTGCTCTTCTTATAACATCAGAAGGTGTATTTATAGGAAATGCTCCAAAAGGTGAAGTTAAAAATTCAGTAGGTGCTGGGGATTCTTTAGTTGGAGGATTTTTAGCTAAATATAGTGAGACAAAGGATATAATAAAATCCTTTAAAAATGGAATAGCATCTGGTAGTGCTAGTGCTTTTTCTATGGATTTGTGTACAAAAGAAGATGTAGAAAAGTTATTACCTATAATAAATATAAAAGATTATTAAGGAGGAATATAATATGAAAATTTCTCAATTATTAAGTAGAAATACAATAAAGCTTGATTTAAAAGCTGGTGATAAAAATCATGCTTTAAATGAATTGATTGATTTATTAGATAATGCTGGAAAATTAAATGATAAAGCTGGTTATAAAGAGGCAATATTAAAAAGAGAAAGCCAATCTTCCACAGGAATTGGAGAAGGAATAGGAATTCCTCATGGTAAAACTTCAGCAGTTAAAGAAGCAGCTTTAGCTTTAGGGGTATTTAAAGACGGAATAGATTTTGACTCATTAGATGGTGAGCCTGTAAATATAGTTTTTATGATTGCAGCACCAGAAGGAGCTAATAATGAGCATTTAGAAACTCTTTCTAGATTATCAGTTCTTCTTATGAATCCAGAATTTAAAAATGGATTATTAGAAGCAAAAAGTGGAGATGAAGTATTAAATCTTTTAGATAAATTTGAAGATGATGAAGAAGAGGAAAGTAGAGAAGCTTCATCAGATGAAAATTCAAAGGATGAAAAATATGTAATAGCAGTTACAGCTTGCCCAACAGGTATTGCTCATACTTATATGGCAGCGGATTCTTTAAATAAAATAGGTAAAGAAATGGGCGTTAAGATAAAGGTTGAAACTAATGGTTCAACTGGTGTTAAGAATGCTTTAACAGACGAAGATATAGAAAAAGCTGATGGAATAATAGTTGCAGCGGATAAACAAGTTGAAATGGCAAGATTTAATGGAAAAAAAGTTGTTATAGTTCCAGTGGTTCAAGCTATGAAAAGACCAAAGGAACTTATAAATGAAGCAATAAGTGGAGAGGCTCCAGTATATAGTCATTCTGGTGGAGTAAAGGCTTCAACAGGCAAAACTGAAAGAAGAGGATTTTATAAGCACTTAATGAGTGGTGTATCAAATATGTTACCATTTGTTGTTGGCGGAGGTATATTAATAGCTATATCTTTTATGTTTGGTATACATTCAGCTAAGGTTGGAGATCCCTCTTTTAACCCAATAGCTAAGCTTTTAAATGATATAGGTGGGGATAATGCCTTTAAACTAATGATACCAGTACTTGCTGGATTTATTGGATCAAGTATTGCAGATAGACCAGGTTTTGCACCAGCTATGGTAGGTGGATTAATTGCAGCAAATAGTGGAGCTGGATTCCTAGGTGGATTAATTGCCGGATTCTTAGGTGGATATGTAGTTGTATTACTTAAGAAAGTATTTAGTAAATTACCAAATTCATTAGAAGGAATTAAACCTGTACTTTTATATCCTTTATTTGGTATATTAATAACTGGTGTAATAATGTACCTTGTAGTTGTAGGACCTGTAAAATCAGCTAACCTAGCTTTACAAGGATGGTTATCAGGAATGGGAACTGGTAACAAGGTTATTCTTGGAATAGTGTTAGGTGGAATGATGGCTATAGATATGGGTGGTCCTATAAATAAAGCAGCATTTACTTTTGGAATTGCAATGATAGATGCTGGAAACTTCTATCCACATGCAGCTGTTATGGCAGGTGGAATGGTTCCACCATTAGCGATAGCTTTAGCAACTACTTTCTTTAGAAATAAATTTTCTAAGGATGAAAGAGATGCAGGATTTACAAACTACATAATGGGATTAACATTTATAACAGAAGGAGCTATACCTTTTGCAGCAGCAGATCCATTTAGAGTAATACCAGCTTGTGTTATTGGATCAGCTACAGCAGGGGCATTAACAATGCTATTTAATATAGGTCTTCCAGCTCCTCACGGTGGAATATTTGTATTCCCAATAGTTAATGGAAATCCATTATTATATTTAGCAGCAGTTGCTATAGGATCAGTAATATCAGCATTAATAATAGGTGTAGTAAAACCTAAAGTATCTAAAGAAGATTTAGAATTAGAATAATATATTTTATAATAAAAGAAAATGAGCTGTATCATAAAGCTTATCAATAACAATCTATAGTTTAGTATTTTATATAAACTAGATTGTATGCGATTTGACTTTTGATACAGCTTTTTTTTGCTTTAATAGAGTTAAATAAATCTAATAAAAAATAAATTAGAAAGTTAATTTATTTTTTATAAATGATGTTTAGTTAAATCTAAAAATATTTTTATATAATCTAAAATCTTTAAAGTTTCTTTAAAAATTCAAGTTACTCTTTAAGAGAAGAAAAAATAAATTTTAAATTTTTCTAATTTTAAATCTATCATAAAAATAAATAAAATTTATATAAGGGAAAGGATTGATAAAAGAAAATGTCAAGAGAAATGATTTCAGTAAATAATCTTACTAAAAAGATTAGAAGAAGAATTATAATTGATAATTTGAATTTTAAAGTTAATGAAGGAGAGATTTGTGGATTTATAGGTCCTAATGGTGCTGGAAAAACTACTATGATAAGGATTTTAACTGGACTTATAGGTAAAACCTCAGGAGAAGTTTATTTAAATGGTGTTGATGTTACAAAAGATAGAAAAAAAGCATTAGAAAATTTAGGGGCTATTGTTGAAGAACCTATATTTTTTCCTTACCTTACAGGAGAAGAGGCTTTATTAAATCTATCAATTTTAAATGAAGGAATGACCAAAGAAGAAAGAGAGGAAAAGGTAAAAGAGGTAATAAAAATAGTAAGACTTGAAGGAAGAGAGGGAGATAAGGTTTCTACTTATTCTTTAGGAATGAAGCAAAGATTAGGTATAGCTCAAGCTCTTTTAAATAATCCTAAAGTAATAATTTTAGATGAACCTACTAATGGGTTAGACCCTATTGGAATCGTAGATCTTAGAGAGCTTATACTAAACCTTAATAAAGAAAGAGGAATTACATTTTTTATATCTAGTCATTTATTAGACGAGCTTCAAAAAATCTGTAATAACTTAGTTATGATAAAGGAAGGAAAATTAGTTTGGAGTGGAAGCAAAAATGATTTATTAAATACTATGAAAGATTCTAATAATCTAGAAGAAGTATTTGTAAACTTAATGAAATAAGGAGAAATGAAAAATGAAAAATCTTTTTTTATGTGAATGGCAAAGGTTTTGGAAGAGAAAAACTACAGTTCTTTGTTTTTTATTATCAATTGTAGTAATAGTAGTTTCAGTTATAGATTCTATAAAATTTAATAAATCATTAAATATAGCAGATCCACAATATATTAGTCTTTATAAATTTCCATTAGAAGTTCTACAAAAAAAGTTTATTTTAGTATTTAATATTATTTTAATATTCTTGATTATACTATCTGTTACAGAAGAATTTAGAAATAGAACTATAAGAATGGTTCTAATAAGACCTATAAAAATGGCAAATATATTTTTATCTAAATTTTTAGTTATAGCAGCATTTATGTTTTTATTTTTGATGATTTGTTTTATTGGAAGTTATTTAGCAGGATATTTTATTTTTCCTAAAATAAATAAGATTAGTTTATTATATTATGTTAATACACTTAATGGAATAGAAATGCTTTTATATTCTTTAAAATATTATTTAATTTTATTTTTAACTTTAATAGCATTTTCTCAAGTTATATTTTTTATAGCAATTATAAGTAAATCCACAGTAATTGCTACAGGAATTAGCATTGGATTCTTATTATTTTCTTTAATGTATCCAACAGTTATAGGTGTATTTTTTAGAGAAGATACTTTGAAAACTTTAAAAATAAAACTTTTATCATTAACTGAAGTTCAAATTAATGGTATACAAGCTATGATACCAAGTGGCAATAATTTGTTTTGGTATATATCTCTAATTATTTTAGGTTACATTTTTATATTTTTTAGTATTAATTATTTTATATATAAAAAGTCAGATAAATTAGTTTAAAGGAGAGGATAACTTTGAAAAATTTAGTTATAAGCGAATTTTACAGAATGATTCATAGTAAAAAGTATAAGATTTTACTTTTAATAGCATATATAGTATTTATTTTAAATGGATTTTATATAAGAATTTTTAATTTAGGTTTTTATGATCCATTAACAACAATAGAATTAAATTCTTTAAATGGAGCACCATTTATTTTAAGAGAGTTTCATTTATTTTTATTCTTTATATTTTGTCCAATAGTTTTTAGTGATATTTTTAATCATGAAGATGTATCTGGAAGTTATAGATTAATAATGTTAAGACCATATAAAAAAATAGATTTCATAATAAGTAGAATAATAACTTCAATTATATTTACTGGATTATTTGTATTTAGTATAGCTATTTTAGGGATTTTATTTGGATATTTATTCTTAGATAAAACTAGCAGTACAGTGTTTTTTGATGGTAATAATTATAATTTAGTTGGAGCTTTTTTATACAACTTAAAGTTTTATGGAGTTGAATTTATAATATTATTATCATTATTAGGAATAAGTTCTATTGTGGGAATTTTATCTCCTAATTCTGTTATAGCTTATTTAGGAAGTTTATCTTTATGTGTTGGGTTAGTTTATTTATCCCAGATATTTAGGTTTATGGCTTTCAGTTCACAATTTATTTTTGATGTTTTAAATAATAAAAATACAACACTTATTATTAGCTGCACTTTAATTGCTGTTATAACCTTAATAGCATCTGTTATTATTTTTAAAAGAAAAGATTATTTATATTAGTTTTATTGATGTATAATTTTGTATAATAATATCTTTAAATATAAACTTTATAGATTATAATTATTATTTTTAGATATTTAAATTATTAAGCTAGGTGTGATAAACATGAAAGAAAAAATTTTAATTGTAGATGATGATTTAGAAATTTTAGATTTATTATATGATACATTCACAGATGAAGATTATTTAGTATATAAGGCTTCTTGTGGAGATGAAGCTTTAGAAAAGTTAAAGGTATCTCCAGACATAATGTTATTAGATGTAATGATGCCAGAAAAAGATGGCTTTACTTTTTGTAAAGAAATTAGAGATATTATTTCTTGCCCAATAATATTTTTAACTGCTAAAGTTGAAGAAAAGGATATAATAAAAGGTTTAGCTTTAGGTGGAGATGATTATATTACAAAGCCTTTTAGTATTAAGGAGATAAGGGCAAGGGTTAAAGCTCACTTAAGAAGAGATAAGAGAGTTTCTTTAGAAGATAAGAGCTATATGATTTTTGATAATTTAAAGATTAACTTAAATAGTAGACAGATTCTGTATTTTGATGAAGCGATATCTTTAACTAGAAAGGAATTTGATATTATAGAACTTTTAGCTTTAAATGAAGGACAAGTATTTTCAAGAGAAAGAATGTATGAAAATATTTGGGGCTATGATGCTGAAGGTGATTCTTCTACAGTGGCAGAACATATAAAAAAAATAAGAGCAAAGTTTCAAAATGTAAATAGGGATTTTCATTATATAGAAACCATATGGGGGATAGGATATAAGTGGAATAAAGATTTAAAGAAGGAAAATAGAAATGTTTAAGAAATATTCTTTAAAAAAACAATTTGTATTAACTTTTATATTGATTATAGTTAGTAGTATTTTAAGTGTTTTGATATTAACTAGTTTATACTTTTTTCTTATGAATATAAAGGTTATAAATCCAGCTAATCATTATGAAAATATGGTTCCTAAAATTAAATCCTTTGTAGATAAAAATAGCGATAAAGTTTTAGATGAAAATTATAAAGATAAATTAGATGATGTTATACCTAGTGAGGGATTTTTATATAAAGTCATAGATTTTAAAAATAATAGTGAGTATGGTACTTTAAAAGAAAATATAACTATAGATAAAGGAGAAATATTAAGAAGGCTAAATACCACGGATATTGATTCTAAAAATGTAGTAAATTATTATTTGCCAGTTATAGATAAAAATGCATCTATAACCGGAGTTGTAATGCTTAGATATATTTTAAAGGTTACACCCAATCAAATTCCAAAGAGTATTTTTAAAGTTTTAACTAATATTATTATAATATGTCCCTTTCTATTTATAATTTTATATACTATAATTTTTGGTTCCAAATTATCTAAAAATATAAATAAGCCTTTAAAGGAACTAATTGAAGCTTCTAAAAAGATAAAAGAAAATGATTTAGATTTTACATTAAATTATTCATATGATAATGAACTTGGAAGTGTTATTGATTCTTTTGAGGAAATGAGAAAGCAATTAAAAATAACTTTAAAAAATCAGTGGAATGTAGAAGAAGAAAAAAGGGACATGATTTCATCATTATCTCATGATTTAAGAAGTCCTTTAACTTTAATAAAAGGAAATGCTCAATTATTAGAAGATGGAGCTTATAAAAATGAAGAAAGATTATTAAAATATTTAAATATAATTAATAAATCTACAGATAGAGCAATTCTTCTTGTTGAGGATTTAAATACTTTAAATAAATTAGAAAATCCTCATTTTAAATTAAATTTAAAAAAGGTAAATTTAAAAGATTTTTTAAAAAGTAAAATAGATGAATATAGAATTTTAGGAGACCAAAATAATATAGAAATTAATTTAAAAACAGAAAATATATCTAAAGATTTTAGTTATAATTTTGATAAATTTAATATATCTAGAGTTTTAGATAATATTTTTATGAATTCTCTTAGATATACTAAAGAGGGAGGAAATATAACTTTAAAGGTTTTAATAAAAGAAAATAAATTAAATTTTATAATATACGATGAAGGAAAAGGCTTTACAAAGGAAGATTTAAATTTAGCTTTAAATAAATTTTATAGAGGAGATAAATCTCGCCAAAAGAATAGTGGGAATTCAGGATTAGGATTATATATATGCAAAATAATAATAGAAAAACATAAAGGGAAGATACATATATATAATAATGAAAATGGAGCTGTAGTAGAATTCTTTATATAAAAATTAAAATATATTAGGATCCTTTATTATTATAATTTAATTTAATTTTTAAATTTGTTTAAAGACTATAAAGTTTATTAAAATAGTTTATAGAAAGATAATAATCATTATCTATTAATAATGATATAATTAAATTAAAGAAAGATGTTTAGTATAGCTAAATGTCTTAAAATATATTTTAGAGGTGAGATTTTATGGAGGAATTAGAAGTAATCATGACTGATTGGGGAGTTTTAGATCCTGTTGAACAAACTACTATAGACCATACTGAAAAGAGATTAGAGGATATAATAAATCATATAGAAGAAGTTAGTGAAAAATCAGAGAATAAAGAAGAATTGGATACTAAAAAATCTAAAATTAGAAATTATTTAGATAAAATTAAAACTGAAAGAGATCAAAAGAAAGCAATGAAAGAAGTTAAAAAAATATTTAAAGAATTTGATAAGATTTATAGTCATTGTTGTGATGATTATTTAAATAAAAAAGAATTAAAAAATAAGGTTTCAAAAACAATTAAGGATTTAAAAAAGATTGATAAATTAGAAGATAAAGAAGAACAACTTATAGATAAATGGATAGATAGTTTAAGCAAATAGTACCTACATATTTTAATATTTTTTATGAGAAGACCAAAAGATTAGAAAAATTCTAGTCTTTTGGTTTTTTTTTATTTAAAGGATATTTATACAAAATAGTTCTTAGGAAATGTTATTCTAATAAATTTTCTACTTTGATATAATATGACCATAGTGTTATAAAAAGGTGGATGTTAAATATGTATAAGACAATTGGAATACTGGCACATGTAGATGCAGGAAAAACTACTTTTGCAGAACAATTACTTTATCATACAAATAGTATAAGATCTAGAGGAAGGGTAGATCATAAAAATTCTTTTTTAGATTGTCATAGTATAGAAAGAGAAAGAGGAATTACTATATTTTCAGATCAAGGAATATTTGAATATAATAATTCAACTTATTATTTAATAGATACTCCAGGACATATTGATTTCTCACAAGAAATGGAGAGAACTATAAATATCTTAGATTATGCTGTAATTATAGTAAGTGCTGTTGATGGAGTTCAAGCTCATACAGAAAAAGTTTTTACATTACTTAAAAAATATAATATACCTACATTATTTTTCATCAATAAAACTGATAGAGAAAATGCCGATATAAATAAGGTTTTTGATGAGATTTCTTTAAAACTTACAAAAAACAACAGTTTTGTTTTAGATGATAACTTTGATGAAAATAAAATTAGTGAAGATTTAATAGAATTTATAGCAGATAAGGATGAGAAACTTCTTGAAAGATATTTAGAAGGTAATTATAATAAAGAACTTTGGATACAATCTATAAAAAATATGATAAAAAATAGAGTTATATTTCCTGTATTTAAAGGTTCTGCTCTTTATGATGATGGAATAGATGAATTTTTATATAAATTGGATATAATTACATATACAAATTATATAAAAGAGGAGAATTTTTCAGGGAGGATATATAAGGTTCGATATGATGATAAAGGTAAAAGAATAACATATATAAAAGCTTTAAAAGGAAAATTAAAAGTTAAAGATGATTTATCCTATGGAGATAAATCAAATGATTTTTGTGAAAAAATAAATGAAATAAGAATTTATAATGGTGAAAAATTTAAAACTGTTGATGAGGTTTCTGCTGGAGAAGTTTTTGCAGCAGTTGGAATTTCTAAAGGATTAGCTGGAGATGGTGTTGGAACTTTAAAAGATAGGGTTAACTTTAATACTACACCAACTTTAAAGTCTAAAGTTATTTTTGGTAAGGAGGTAAACTATAAAGATGTTTTAAAATATTTTAAAATTTTAGAAGAGGAAGATCCTACTTTGAATGTAGTTTGGGATGAATACCATAAAGAAATTAATATAAATATTATGGGAACTATACAATTAGAGGTTTTAAAGAAAATATTAGAAGATAGATTTAAAGTTATAATAGAATTTGGACCTTGCGAAATACTTTATAAGGAAACTATAAATGAATCGGTTTTAGGATATGGTCATTTTGAGCCTTTAGGTCATTATGGAGAAGTGTCTTTAAAGATAGAACCAGGGGATAGAAATAGTGGAATATCCTTTGAAAGTAAATGTCATGTAGATAATTTAGATATAGGAAGTCAAAACTTAGTAAAAACTCATATTTTCGAGAAAGATCATAAAGGAATATTAACTGGTTCTCCTATAACAGATTTAAAAATAACATTATTAGATGGAAGGTACCATAAAAAGCATACTAGTGGCGGAGATTTTAGAGAAGCGACATATAGAGCTTTAAGGCAAGGTTTAGAAAAGGTAAAAAATAAACTTCTTGAACCTTATTATAATTTTAAAATAGAAGTGCAATCAGATTATATAGGAAGAGTATTATCTGATATACAAAAATTAAATGGAACATTTAATCCACCACAAATTAATGAGAACAATTGTATTGTAATTGGAAGAGGACCAGTAGCTACTTTTATGAACTATAGTGTAGAATTAATATCTTTTACAAAGGGAAAAGGTATTATAACTTTGAATTTTGATGGATATGAGTATTGTCATAATGAATCTGAAATTATAGAAAGATTTAATTATGATAAAAATAAAGATAGTGAATATACATCAAAATCTATATTTTGTTCGAAAGGACAGTCATATACAGTAGATGCTGACAAAGTAGAGGATTATATTCATTGTTTAAGGAAGTAATTTCAAGAAAAAATGTGAAATTTAAATAAAAATAAGTAAAAAGGAGCTATAAATTAAAATATATTTAAATATTATAAGAATAGCTCCTTTAATTTTATGATATTGTTAGAATTTTAAGAATTTATAAAAAAAACAAAAAATACACTTGAAAATGTTTGCGAGAACATTTATAATTAAATCATCAAATAAATTAAAATATTTTTTTAATAATTCATGTAAATGTTTACTTGATAGCAATTATTTAAACGTAAATTTTTTTACAACAAAATGTTCACGAGAACATAATACTATTTATTAGGAGGACTAAAAATGAGAGGAATATTTTCAGCTTTACTAGTACCATATGATGAGAATGGAAACATAAAAGAAGAGGGATTAAGACAATTAGTTCGTCATAATATTGATAACTGTGGTGTAGATGGACTTTATGTTGGGGGAAGCACAGGAGAAAACTTTATGCTTTCAACAGATGAAAAGAAAAAAATATTTAAAATAGTAAAAGATGAAGCAAAAAATGATGTTAAATTAATAGCTCAAGTAGGGTCAATAAACTTAAAAGAGGCTGTTGAACTTGGAAAATATGCAACAGAACTTGGGTATGATTCATTATCAGCAGTAACACCATTTTATTACAAATTTGATTTTGAAGAAATTAAGGATTATTATAATACAATAATTGAAGCAACTGGAAATAATATGATAATATATTCAATACCATTTTTAACTGGAGTAAATATAACATTAAACCAATTTGGAGAATTGTTTGAAAATGAAAAAATAATAGGAGTTAAATTTACTCAAGGAGATTTCTATTTATTAGAAAGATTAAGAAAGGCTTTCCCTGATAAGCTAATATTCTCAGGATTTGATGAGATGCTTTTACCAGCAGTAGTTTGTGGTGTTGATGGAGCTATAGGAAGTACATATAATGTAAATGGTAAAAGAGCTAAAGAAATTTTTGAATTAGGAAAAGAAGGTAAAATTAAAGAAGCTTATGAAATTCAACATGTAACAAATGACTTAATAGAAGGCATCTTAAATAATGGGTTATACCAAACTATAAAAGAAATTCTTAAAGAAGAAGGTGTTGATGCAGGATACTGCAGAAAACCTATGAAGAGATTATCAGAAGATAAGGTAAAGGTTGCTAAAGAATTACACAAAAAGTTCTTTTAACAATAAGTAATATCAATAACATTATGGTAATTTAAAGATTAAAGAGGTGGTTATTTTAAATTTTATGTAATCACCTCTTTGAAAAAGTAATTGAGAATAGCATGGGGTGATAACTTTGAAAACAAGTTTTGAATTTTGGGATTATGTTGTATTAATAGGATATTCCTTATTTGTGCTTTTAGTTGGTATTATGGTTGCTAAAAAAGAAATGAAGGGAAAAGAGTACTTTAGAGGTGACGGAACTATTCCTTGGTGGGTTACAGCAGTAAGTTTATTTGCTACAATGTTAAGCCCAATTTCATTTTTAACATTAGCAGGACGTTCATTTTTAACTAATTGGTCATCATGGGTTGGACAATTAGGAATTTTCATAGCAGTTCCTCTAACAATAATGTTTTTCTTACCGGTTTATAAGAAGTTAAACATAGATACTGCTTATGAATACTTAGAAAAAAGATTTGACAAAAGATTAAGATTACTAGGAAGTTTAATGTTTGTAATATTCCAAATAGGAAGAATGTCAATAGTTATGTATCTACCAGCATTAGCATTAGCAATAGTTACTAAAATAGATATAAATATTTTAATAGTACTAATGGGTGCAGTTGCAATTATATATTCATATGTAGGTGGAATAAAATCAGTTTTATGGACAGACTTTATTCAAGGATTGGTATTATCTTTAGGCGCTGTATTTATTGTATTCTTCTTAGGATATCAAATACATGGAGGATTAGGAGAGGTAATCCGTGTAGGTGTTGCTGAGAATAAATTTTTAGATATAGCAAATATGCTAGATATAAACATATATAAAGAGAGCTTCTTTATAGTATTAATAGGAGCAGGACTTTCAACTTTATCTTCTTATGTATCAAGCCAAGATATGGTTCAAAGATACACAACAACAAGAAGTATAAAAGAAATGAAAAAAATGACTTATTTAAACGGTTTCTTATCAATAGGAATAGCTACAGTGTTCTTTTTTATAGGAACTGGAATGTATGTTTTCTATAAACAAAACCCAACATTATTATTAACACATGCAGAAGATTAAATTTTTGCAAGTTACATAGTAAGTCAATTACCAGTAGGTGTTTCAGGATTACTTTTAGCTGGTATATTTGCAGCAGGTCAATCAACACTTTCATCAGGATTAAACAGTGTTGCTACAAGCTGGACTTTAGATATACATAAAGTGTTAAAAGGCGGAATGGATAATGAAGCTGCAACTAAGTATGCAAAGATTCTTTCATTATTAGTTGGTATAGTATCAATAGTTGTATCAATAATCTTAGCTCATTCAGATCTAAAATCAGCTTTCTCATGGTTTAACGGATTTATAGGAATGGTTCTAGGATTAGTTGGTGGATTATTTGGACTAGGTATATTTACTAAAAAAGGTAATTCAAATGGAGCATTAGTAGGATTTGCTTTTGCAGTGGCTGTATCAATTGGTATAAAGTATTTTACTAAGATTAACTTTTGGGCTTATTCAATAATAAGTATAGTTGCATGTATATTATTTGGATATATATTCAGCTTAATATTTAAAACAAAAGTAAAAGATAATATTGATGAATTAACAATGTACGGTATAAAAAAATATAATGAAAATTGTGATACAGAAGAAGCAATTTAATATTTATTCAATAGATTTAAATTTAAAATTTATAGATATCCATATTAGTGTTCTTAAATAAAATATATAGTGTAAAAAAGAGTTAGGTGCATTAATTCACCTGACTCTTTTAAAAATGGAGGTATAGAGATGGTTATAGATAAAATAGAAAATTTTAATATGTATTGTACTAATGAAGTTATGAAGAAAGCTTGTGAGTTTATGAAAACTCATGATTTTTCTAAGGATTCTACTGGTGTTCATAAAATAGAAGGAGAAGATTTCTTTTATGTAATTGCAGAATATGATACAAAAAATTTAGAAGATGGATTCTGGGAATCTCATAAAAAATATATAGATGTTCATTACATGAAAAAAGGCGATGAAAAGATTTATTATGGAAATTTTGATGATATGAAGATTCTTAAAGATTATGATGAAACAGGAGATTGTTATATCTTAGATGGAGAATCACAAGGAGAGGTAATTGTTAAAGAAGAAAGTTTTGCTTTATGTTATCCTCAAGATGTTCATATGCCTGGAATAAAGGTTAATAATAATATTTCAATAAGAAAAGTTATATTTAAAATTCCAATGTAAAATAATCAGATAATAATAGTAATCTTATAGCAAAAATATACTATTTTGTAAGATATAAAGTGGAATAGTTAAAGGAAGTGTTTTTATGAAAAATAATTTTATAGAAAAAGTAAAAGATGGGCTTATAGTTTCTTGTCAAGCTTTAGAAGATGAGCCTTTACATAGTTCATTTATAATGTCTAAAATGGCTTTAGCTGCTAAGATTGGTGGTGCTGTTGGAATTAGAGCTAATACGGTTTCTGATATTCATGAAATTAAAAAAGAAGTAGATCTTCCTATAATAGGAATAATAAAAAAAGTATATGAAGATTGTCCTGTATATATAACTCCAACTATGGAAGAAGTAGATGCTTTATACAAAGAAGGAGTAGATGTTATAGCAATAGATGCAACTAAAAGGGAAAGACCAGATAAAAAGAATCTTAAAGATTTTATTAAAGAAGTAAAACAAAAATATCCAGATCAACTTTTAATGGCAGATATATCAACTGTAGAAGAAGCAAAAAATGCTGAAAAATATGGCTTTGACTTCGTAGGAACAACTCTACATGGTTATACAAAATACACAGAAGGTATGGATATTCAAGAAAATGGATTTGAATTTTTACAAAAGGTTTTAGACAATGTAAATATTCCAGTAATTGCAGAGGGGAAAGTTGATAAACCTGAAAAAGCAAAATATTGTTTAGGATTAGGAGCTTTAGCAGTAGTAACAGGAGGTGCTATAACTCGTCCTCAACTTATAACTAAATCTTTTGTAGAAGCTATTAAGGCTGACTAGGAGGTTATTATTTTGAAATATTTAGCTTTGGATATTGGTGGTACAAAAATAAAATATGGTATTGTAGATGAACTTGGAAATGTAGAAAACTCTAATTCTACTGATACTGAAGCATATAAAGGTGCAGATTATATTATACAAAAAATAAAAAAGATAATAGAAAATTTAATTAAGGAATATGATAACATTAAGGGCATAGGAATAAGTACTGCCGGACAAGTTAACAGTGAAGAAGGAGAAATAATTTTTGCAACAGAAACATTTCCAGGTTGGACCGGAGTTAAGCTAAGGAGAATAATAGAAGAAACTTTTAATTATCCTTGTTATGTTAATAATGATGTAAATTGTGCAGCACTAGGAGAGATGTGGGTTGGTGCAGCAAAGAATCAAAGGAATTTTCTTTGTTTAACTTTAGGTACTGGTATAGGTGGAGCTATAGTTATAAATGGAAATCTATTTACAGGTAATAATTATATAGCTGGAGAGTTTGGCCACATAACCTTATATGAAAATGGTGAGAAATGTAGCTGTGGACATAGAGGATGTTATGAACAATATGCATCAACATTAGCATTAGTTAGAAGATCAGAAAAAGAAATAAATTATAAGGAAAAATTAAATGGTAAAATTATTTTTGATAGAGCTAATGAAAATATAGAACCATATAAAACTGTAGTTGATAACTGGTGTGAAGATGTATCTTTAGGATTAAAAAACTTGATTCATATTTTTAATCCACCATTAATAGTAATTGGTGGAGGAGTATGTGAACAGGGAGATAATCTTATATATAAAATAGAAAACAAATTAAAAACTATGGTAATGCCATCCTTTTTAAAAGATTTAAAAATATCCACAGCAAAGTGTACAAATTTTGCTGGAATGTTAGGCGCTGTTTATGGTTTAAAAGAAAAATTAAATGAAGACTAAAAAATAAAATTGGTTTAATTTCATAATGAATTTAGTAATTTCTTATAATAAATAAAAATATAATTAATATAAAATTTTATAAGAATTAAAAAGTTTGTTTGTACGTAACTTATATATAAAAAAGAAAGATACTTTTTTAAAGAGTTTAAACTTTAATGAGGTATCTTTTTTTAATTAGTATGTCTAATAAAATATAGTAAAGTTTATTTATATTTAAAATAATAAAATAAAAGACAGTTTTGTTCAAAGGCAAAACTGTCTTTTATTTCTAAGAATTAATCTATGACTATATCCTTAAAGTATATAAAAAGTTTTAAAGATTATAGTTTAATATAATAATTTATAGGTTTAATTAGCTATAGATTATATCTTTAATTTTATCATTGTAATAGATAGAATCACTATAATCGTCCTCTATTTTTGATGCATATTTTTTAGCTAATTCTTTATCTTTATCTTTATATAATAAGGCTAGCTTATATATACATTCTGCAGTATAAGTATCTTTTTTATATTTATCCAAATACATTTTATAATATTTTATAGATTCATCAGTATTTTTTAAATTATCGTTAGAAGTAGCTATAAAATAAATTATATGTGGATTTAAATAGCTATCTTCAGAAAAATCTAATGCCTTTTTAAAATAAGCAAGAGCCTCTTCATATTTTTTTTCTTTAAATAAAGAAAGGCCATCTTCATAAAATTTTACTACACCTTTAGTTTTTAAAAATTCTTCAGCCTTATTATAAATATCAACATCTTCAGATGGTATTTTATCTTTAGGATTTTGAAGTATTAATTCATAAAGTCTATTTGAATTTTCTTCTTTTAAGGCAGAACTAAATTCTTTATTTAAATCAGCTGCTTTTGTCTTTTCATTAGATTCAGAATTAGTAGCTGAAGTTTCCTTATGTTGGTTAGAATCTTTAAAGCTTTTTGTAGAAATATAAGCTATAGTTCCTATAATAACTATTGCTAGAAGAACTATAATAGGTGTTCTCATTAATTTTTTTGAGCTACTATTTTTACTATTAATACTACTTGTATCTTTAGTAAACTTTAAATCATCTACACTAATTTTATTATTTGAATTAGAACCTTTAATATTAGATTCTACATTTTTATCTTGTTTATTAGATTTTTCTTTTTTATTATTTTTTAAATTTTTTGATTTAATATTTTCTTTAAAAGATTGTCCTTTTGTATTTTTAGAAGAACTTTCTAGGTCTTTATTATTGTTATTATTTAATTTATCTTCCTTTTTATTTTCATTAGAATATATTTCTTTTTTAGAATTTAAATTATTTTTAGAGGGTAAATCTTTATTTTCATTAGCTATTTCAGAAGTACCAAATAAATCGCAATCTTTTAATGCTTTAATTACATTTATCTTATTAAAGCCATCTTTAGAACATAAATATAATTTTTCTAACGCCTTTTTTTTGTTGTTATTCTTTATATATACTAAAGCTTCTTCATACAATTCTTTTTCTTTATAATATTTATCAATATTATTTAAATAATTTTTAGCTTCTTCATTATTATTATAGTCAGAATTTATTTTCCAACTTATTTTAGCAGCTTCTAACTCTCCTTTAAGATATAATAATTTTCCTTCAAGAGATAGAGCTTCTTCGTTATTATAATCTTTTTCTAAAATCTTTTCACATATATTTAACGCAGTTTCATAATCGTTTTGTTCATAACATGATAATGCTTTTTTTAGTTTTCTTTCAAAGTTTCTCATTTATCCTCCTTTGTAGCTAAAAAAATTATATAAATTAAGAAATAACTTATTTATACTATATAATAAATTTTATTAATTTCAAAATAGTAAATATTTACATGACTCGTTTGCATAAATAAACTTAATAAAATTAAGTTGAAATAAATATTATAAGATAAATATTAAAGTAAAAGATTAATATAATCAATAAATTCACTTTGTTTTAATTATAACATAATATATGAACTTAATATTAATAGATTTAATTTATTTTATATATAATAATTGCTAATATTTATTACATTAGTTTTTATAAGCTTTTATAATATTTATTTAAAATATAGATAATTATTATAAAATTATAAGTTATAGTAATAGAATTAATATTTTAGTATCCATCTTTAGTTTATTACATTCACTAGGTATAATATAGTTAAAAAACTAATTATTTACTTAAAGTGAAATATTTAAGGGGAGTAAATTAATGGATGGAGTTTTAGAAAAAAATATTATAGATACTAGTGAAGTTTTGCAGAATAAAGAAATAATAAATACTGGATACTTATTAGATAATAAATTAATAGTTAATTCTAAAGAAGAAAAACTTTTAGATACATTAAAGGAATGTTTATTAGAATGTGAAAAATTTTATTTTAGTGTAGCTTTTATTAATTTTAGTGGATTACAACTTTTATTAGATACATTTAAGGAATTAGAAGAAAAGGGAGTTAGAGGAGAAATAATAACTTCAACGTACCTTAACTTTACGGAACCTAAAGCTTTAGAAAAAATAAAAAACTTTAATAATATAAAGTTAAAAGTATTTTTAGCAACAAGGGAAAAGGGATTTCATACTAAAGTTTATATTTTTGAAAATAAAAAAGAATTTAAAGTTATTATAGGATCTTCAAATATTACTCAAAATGCATTAAAAAATAATATAGAGTGGAATGTTAAGATAGTTTCAAAGGAAGATAATACATTTATAAAAGATGTATTAGAAGAGTATATAAATTTATGGAATTCAACAAAAGAAATAGATGATGATTTTATAAAAGAATATGAAGAATTTATAAAAAAAATAAGAGTTGCAGAAAAAAATACAAAATTATATTTTAAAGATTATGAGATTATAAAACCTAATGATATGCAAAAAAGAGCGTTAGAAAACTTAAATAAATTAAGAGAAGCCGGTGAGAACAAAGCTTTAGTTATTTCTTCTACAGGTACAGGAAAGACCTTTATGGCAGCTTTTGATGTATTAAATTTTAAACCTAAGAAAATGCTTTTTTTGGTTCATAGAGAAGAGATTTTAAGGAGTGCAGAAAAGACATTTAAAAGACTATCAAAAAATAAAAATTATACTATGGGATTACTTACATCAACTAGAAAAGAAATAGATAGGCAATATATATTTTCAAGCATACAATCTATGAATATAAATTTAGAGAGATTTAGTAAGAAAGAATTTGATTATATTATAGTTGATGAAGCTCATCATTGTACTAGTAGTAGCTATAAAAAAGTTATGAATTATTTTAAACCTAAATTTTTACTTGGAATGACAGCAACTCCAGAAAGAGCTGATGGCGATAGTATTTTTGAAGCTTTTGATAATAATATTGCGTTAGAAGTAAGACTTCATGAAGCTTTAGATTTAAATTTAGTAATACCATTTCACTACTTTGGTATTACAGATATTAAAGATATTGATTTAAGTGATGTTAATATTGATGATCTTTCAAAGGTTGCAAAGATTTTAAGTATAAATAAAAGAGTAGATTTTATTATTGAGAAAATGAGTTTTTATGGATTTGATGGTATTAAAAGAAAATGTATAGGATTTTGTGCAAATATAGAACATGCTAAATATATGGCTGAAGAATTTAACAAAAGGGGAATAAAAAGTGCTTGTCTAACAGGAAATGATTCTCCTAAATTTAGAAGTGAAGTTATAGAAAAACTAGAATCAGATGAAAATGATTTAGAGGTAATATTTACAGTTGATATTTTTAATGAAGGTGTAGATATACCAGCTATTAATTTAATTCTTATGTTAAGACCAACAAACTCACCAATTGTTTTTATACAACAATTAGGAAGAGGACTTAGAAAATATAAAGATAAAACTTTTTTAACGGTATTAGACTTTATAGGAAATTATAATAAAGCCTTTTTAATTGCTATGGCATTAAAAGGATCAAGATATTATGATAAAGATAGTTTAAAGGTTGCAGTGGCAAATAACTTTTCAGATATACCAGGGTGTACTAATATAGAGATGGATAGAATAGCTAAGGAAAGAATATTAGAACAGATTAACAATGAAAAATTTAACTCTTTTAAATATTTAAAGGAACAATATTTAGAATTTAAAAAAATGAATGGAGGAGAAATTCCTTATTTATTATTAGATTATTTAAAATATGATGGAGCTCCGGATCCTATTAAGTTTTTAGTAAAAGAAAAAACTTATCTTAATTTTATTCAAAGAATAGAAAAAGATAGTAAGTTAAATAAAATCTTATGTAATGATAACTTTGTAAAAATAATTACATTACTAACAAAATATTTGCCTATAAAAAGGCCTTATGAATTTATAATATTAAAATATTTATTATATAAAAACTGTATAAATATAGAAGAGGTTAAAAAAGAAACTTTAAAATATATGGATTCAGTAGATGAAGAATCTATTGAGCATGCTTTAAGATGCTTAAATGGAGATTTTTATGATTCTAGTGAAAAAATAAGTAATATAAAATTATTTTTATATAATGAAAAAACTTTATATAAAAATAATATTTTTAATGATATTTTAAGTGACAAACAATATAAAATCTATATTGAAGATATAATAAACTATGGTTTAATTAGATATAAAAAGGAATTTGGAAGAAATAATTATGGCACACCTTTTTTAAAGCTATATGAACAATATAAGATGAAAGATATAGCATTACTTTCTAATTATAAAAAAACACATAGTTCTTTTAGGGGAAGCGGTCTATTAACTAATGGAAATGAATATTTTTTATTTATAGATTTACACAAAGAGACAGATATAAAAGAAAGTATAAATTATAAAGATAAGTTTTTAAGCAGGGATAAATTTCAATGGCAAAGTCCTAATTTAACTTCTCAATCTTCAAATAGAGGTAAAAATATAATATACAATGAAAAAAGAAAAATAAATTTACATCTATTTGTAAGAAAATATAAAGAAATTGATAGAGTATCTCAGCCCTATGTTTATATAGGAACAGGAAACACAATAACTTTTCAAGGTGAAAAACCAATAACTATAATATTTAATCTTAAATATAAAGTCCCTAAAGACTTATATATTGAATTTAATGAAAAAGTATAGCTTTTTAGCTATACTTTTTCATTAACTAATTGTTCTACAGCAGCCATATCTGCTGGAGCCCATTTTAGTGATGGAAGGTTTTCTCTTTTTAGCCACAGTAATTTAGAATGTTCATGAGCTTTAGGAGTTCCTTCTATAAGATTACATTTTACTGTTACTAAGTTTACTATAAAATTTCCATAATCATAGGAGTTATCATTAAATATACTTTTAAATTCAACAGAACACTTAAGTTCTTCAAAAATTTCTCTCTCTATAGTAGCTTTAAAGTCCTCACCTTCTTCCATTTTACCACCTGGAAATTCCCAAGAGTTTGGTAAAGTCATTTTAGGAGAACGTAAAGCGCATAAAATTTCATTATTAGAATTTTCTATTATAGCTCCTACTACTCTTATATTTTTCTTCATAATACAATCACCCCAAATTAGTTTAGCATAGACTATAAACTTTAAAAAGTTTTATAAATCTTATAATTCTAGATAATCTAAAAATAATTAAGAAATATAAGGTGAAATTAAATTTTTTATATAATTTAGTATAAGTATTTCATGAATATAGATATATGTGATTTAGTATTTAAAGTATTTAATTAATAAGATATAATTTATATGAGAGATTAATTATAATTTTTTGGGGGAGTTTAGTTTGAATAAGTGTATTTTAGATAAAGAAAAATTAGAGCTTAAAGGTAGAGGTATATTGCCTCAAAAGCAAGAGGGATATTTTGCAATTAGATTTATAAGTAAAGCAGGATATTTTAATACAGATGAGATGACAGCTTTAACTAATATAGCAAAAGAATATGGTAATGGAAATATAGGATTAACTAGTAGATTAACTATTGAAATTCCATATATAAAATATGAAAATTTGGAAAAAGTATTAAAAGAGGCAAAAAGCAATGGGTTAGTAGTTGGAGGCGGTGGTCCAACTGTAAGAGCTATTTTAACTTGCAAAGGAACAGTTTGTACTCATGGACTTATAGATACAAACCACATAGCCTTAGAGATAGAAGAAAGATTTTTTGGAAAGAAATTACCTCACAAATTTAAAATAGCAGTTTTAGGATGTAATAATAGTTATGGAAAAGCTCAAGTAAATGATATAGGAATTTTACCTATAAAGAAAGTACATATATTAGAAGAAAATTGTATTCTTTGTGATAAGTGTGTAAAGTTTTGTAAATATGATGGAATGAAAAAAGAAAATAATAAGATAGTTATAAGTAATGAAAAATGTATTAGTTGTGGTAAATGTATAAAGGTTTGTCCGACAAAAGCTATAGAAGGTGAAGAAATAGAGTTTTTAATTTTCTTAGGAGGAAGATTAGGAAGAAAAGCTAGACTAGCTACACCTATAAATAAAAGTTTTAAAAGAGAAGAGATTATAAATGCTGTAGATAAAATAATAAAATATTTTGAAAGTCAGGCTAATAAAAATGAAAGATTTGCAGATGTTATAGAAAGAATAGGTCTTAAATCTGTTGAAGAAGAAATACTAAATTCTCTTTAAAAATATAAAAATATTTATTATAATATTAAATGTTTTTAAAAGATATAAATATTTTTTGTATAAATATTGATTAGGCAGAATGTTAAATTAAAGAATAAAAAAATATTAATATATAAATATTTATTTTAATGCTTTTTAATTAGTAAAAGTTAGTATTGTAAAGAAATATGTTGCTAATAATATTATTAAATTTAAAGATAGCTTATAATAATGTTTTACTAACAATTAAATTTATGCAATAATATAAAAATAAAAAATAACTTATTAATATTAATCATTAAACTATATGAGTTTACCAAATAGTCTAATGATTATTTTATTTGGCGAGGTGGAAGATGAAAAAAGGATTTGACGACAAAAAATACCTAGAAGAGCAATCAAAATATATTTTGGAAAGAGTTAATAACTTTGATAAGTTATATCTAGAATTTGGTGGAAAGCTTATAGGGGATCTTCATGCAAAAAGAGTGTTACCAGGATTTGATGAAGATGCAAAAATAAAATTATTACATAAACTAAGAGAAAAAGTTGAGATAGTAATTTGTGTTTATGCAGGTGACATTGAAAGAAATAAAATAAGAGGTGATTATGGCATCACTTATGATATGGATGTTTTAAGACTTATTGATGATTTAAGATCTTATGATCTTGATGTAAATAGTGTTTTAATAACAAGATATGAAGACCAACCAGCAGCAACAGTATTTATAAATAAGCTTGAGCGTAGAGGAATAAAGGTATACAAACATAGACCAACTGCAGGCTACCCAACAGATGTAGATACTATAGTAAGTGATGAAGGATATGGTAAGAATCCATATATAGAAACAACAAAGCCAATAGTTGTTGTAACTGCTCCAGGACCTGGAAGTGGAAAGCTTGCAACTTGTCTTAGTCAACTTTATCATGAATTTAGACAGGGAAAACTTGCAGGATATTCAAAGTTTGAAACTTTTCCAGTTTGGAACGTACCATTAAAGCATCCTTTAAATATAGCTTATGAAGCTGCAACAGCAGACCTTAAAGATGTTAATATGATAGATTCATTCCATCTTGATGCTTATGGAAAAATGGCAGTAAACTATAACCGTGATCTTGAAATGTTTCCTGTAATAAAAAGAATAATAGAGAAGATAACAGGTACAGATTCAATATATAAATCACCAACAGACATGGGTGTTAATAGAGTTGGATTTGGAATAATAGATGATGAAGTTGTTAAGGAAGCATCTAAACAAGAAATAATAAGAAGATACTTTAAAACAAGTTGTGAGTACAAAAAAGGTTATGTAGATAAAGAAACCTTTGAAAGAGTTAAAATAATAATGGAAAGTCTTGATTTAAAGCAAGATGATAGAAAAGTCGTTGTTCCAGCCAGGGAATATTCAATCAAACTAAAGGAAAATTCAGATAAAAATGATATCTGCCCAGTAGTTGCAATGGAGCTTAATGATGGAACAATACTAACAGGTAAGAGCTCAGATTTAATGGAAGGAACAGCTGCAGTAGTATTAAATGCTATAAAACACTTTGCAAAAATTGCAGATGAAATGCATCTTATTTCTCCAGTTATACTTGAGCCAATTATAAATTTAAAATCAAAAACATTAGGTAGCAAAAATGCATCATTAAATTGTGAAGAAATTTTAATGGCTCTTAGCATATGTGCTGCTACAAATCCAATGGCTCAAGTAGCTATGGAAAAATTATCAATGCTAAAGGGCGCTCAAGCTCATTCAACTGCTATAATAAGTAGAAGTGACGAACAAACTTTTAGAAAGCTTGGTATAGATATAACTTGTGACCCTGAATACCCTTCAGCAAGTTTATATTATAATGAATAATAAATAAAAAGTTATAATAAACCCAACTATTACCCCAAATAATAGTTGGGTTTTTAATTGTATAATAAATTGAAAAAATTTGCAAGATAAAAAAATTTTTTGAGGCAATAAATTTTATTTATTTACTTTAAAAAAATATTATATTAAGCTAAAGTTAGATTAATATGAAATGGAGAATAAAATGAATAATATATTTTTAACTATAATAATGCCTATGTATAATGTGAAAAATTATATAAAGAAATCTTTAGAAAGCTTAAATAATCAAAAATGCAAAGATTTTGAGGTGATTTTAATAGATGATGGTTCTTTAGATAATTCTTATGAAGTAGCTAAAAATTATCTAAGCAGTACTGATTTAAACTATAATATTATAAAAGAAGAAAATTTAGGGCAAAGTTTTGCAAGAAATAAAGGATTAGAGTTAGCCAAGGGACAGTATATATTATTTTTAGATTCTGATGATTTTATAAATGAAAAATTAGTAGAAAAAACAAAGGAAATAACAAAAGAAATTAATCCAGATATATTACTTTTTGATTATAAAAGAGTAAGGGAAAATGGAGAGATAATAAATAATAAAAAACTATCATTTGATTATTTAAAAAAAATAAATAATGGCATAGAAATATTTTATAGCTACAAAAATAATGAATTTAGATTATGGACATCCAGTCTAATATATAAAAAAGAGTTCATAAAGAATAATAATATAAAATATTTAGTAGGAGCTTATGGAGCAGAGGATTTAAATTTTATATTTAAGTCATTAATTAAGGCAAAAAATATTTTTGCAATTGAAGATGTATTATCCTATTATTTTCAAAGAAAAGATTCTCTTACTAATAACCCAGATATAACAAAAAATATTACAGTAATAGATTCTATGGAAGATGTATGTAATTTTATTTTAGACAATTCTTTAGATTCTAAGTTAGAAGATATAATAAAAAGAGAATTTATTCCAGAGCATATAATGTATCAAATTTTTGGATCTATAAACAAAAACAATAAAAATCAAATTAAAAAAGTTTTGAAGAATTCTAAAGTAAAAAAATATTTGAAAGGTTGTAAGTACAATACAACTAGATATGGAAGAAGCATGTTTATTTGGACTAAATTCGCCTATTATTTTCCAAGTAAATTTATAGATACTTATCTAAAAAGAAAATAAATTTAATTATTTTATCTTTTTTGAGATATATTTTATTACATATATAAATCTTTTTAAAACATACTAACATATAAATATGTTTATAAAGGAGTGCTTACTTATGAAATATAGGAATAAAAAAGAGTATTCAAAAGATAATTATCTAAAAAATGGTACAAAAACTCAAAATCAATATGCTAAAAGTAGTTTTAATACAACTGTTGAAGAACCTGGAATTAATGAAAGTGGAATAATTGCGAAGAAAAAAGGATTTTAAAATTTAAAAGATTTATTAAAAAGTTTTTTAAATAGAGTTTAATTTAATAATTAGATAAAAAGCTGTATCGAAATTAAATTTTTATAATTTTATAAAAATTTTTGATACAGCTTTATATTATGAGGTAATAATATAAATCATAATATTAAAATGTTATAAATACTTAGATACAAAAATCATATATAAAATATATTTTATATCAAAAAACAATTTATTTGTTTTCATTAAAAATATTTTTTAATTCTTTTATAAGAAGTTTATTTTCATTAGGTTTTAAGATGCAAACTCTAAAGAAGTATTTATCAAGACCTTCAAAAGAGGTACAGTCTCTTATAATTATTTTTTTATGTAAAAGTTTATTATATAAGTTTTTAGCAGTTAGGAATTCATTATCTATTTTACATAATATAAAATTTCCATTACTATGAAAAACTTTTAAACCTTTTACTTCATTTAATTCTTTTAATAAGTATTCTCTTTCAGTTTCCATGTTATTTTGAATTAGATTTATGTAATCTTTATCTTTAAACATAATTTCTCCCATTATAGAAGCAAATATATTTATATTCCATAAATCAAGATGTTCATAAATTTTATTTAATATATTTTTATTAGAAATTAATCCATAACCTAATCTAATGCCAGGTGTTGAAAAGAATTTAGAAGTGCCTCTTATTACAAATAGATTTTCAAAATTATCTACTAAAGATGTAGATGAAAATTCAGAAGTCTTTGTAAATTCTATATAAGTTTCATCAATCATAACAAAAGCATTGCTATCTTTTAATAAATATTTTATTTCTTCTTTAGTAAAAGCAAAACCTGTAGGGTTATTTGGATTACAAATTATTATTAAATCATAGTTTTCATTTTTTAGTATGGTTTTTATATCATTTATATTAATCTTAAAATTATCAAATTCATTAGAAAAATATTTAGTTATTGTAGAATTTATTTTTTTAAGCTCATGTTCATATTCAGAATATGCCGGTGAAAGTAATAAAGTTTTTTTAGGATTTATAGTTTTTATAAAGGAAGAAATAAGTTCTGTAGCACCACTACCTAAAATAATATTTTCCTTTTTGCAAATACAATACTCTGATATTGAAGCCTTTAGTTTTTTATATTCTGGATCTGGATAAATAGAGACCATATTTATATTATTAATAACAGCTTTCTTAGCTTTTATTGATGAACCAAAGGGATTAATATTAGAGCTAAAGTCCATAAATTCTGTTTCTTTAAAGCCTAACTTATTGGCCAAATCAAATAAATTAGCTCCATGATTTATAGTCATAATAAACCTCCTAAATATAAGATTATTTAATCTATTAGCTAAATATATTATAAACAATATAATCATTAAAATAAAACTATCTTCATTAACTAATATTAATATAATGGAGATTTAATATAGACTAGATAAAATTTTTATTAGTATATTTATAAAACTAGGTAAAAGTTCTAAAAATTTTTATAAAATTTTAAAACCCTATTTAGAATTAAAATACTAAATAGGGTTCCAGCATTATTAAATTATTTTTTGAAGGAAAATGTAAAATAAAAAACATATTTCTTTTTTAATATACTATAAATTATCTATAAAAAAAGTACAATTTAATTAAAAATATTTATATATGATTAATTTCTTTCCAACTTAAAAAATACTGATTTAATATTTTACGAAGAATGCTTCCTATTTTAGAGTAAGCATCATCATTAAGGTTTGCTAAGGATATTCTAATAGACCATTCCGGACCAGAAAAGCCACCTCCACTTAATAAAACTATAGAAGATTCCTTGGCTAATTTAAATAGAATATCTACTGGTTTAGAGTTTTTTTCTAAATAAATAGCAAAATCTTTTCCGTAATTATCTTTAGCCCATTCCAATAAATCAAATTCTGTATAATATGAAGCATCATAAGGATTATTATCTAGTTTTAATCCTAATCCTTTAAATAATAATTTTTGACGACGACGGCAAATAGATTTTGTTAAATTTCTATAATCTTTATTTTTATCTATTAAATCAAATATGGAAAAAAAAGCCATTTGTATTTGCTGAGGAGTAGATAAACCAGCAGTGTGATTAAGTGCTACTTGCCTACTGTCTGCTACAATCCTATCTATAAAAGGAATATTATAAGGGTTTATAGATAAATCACTATATCTTTTATCTAAACTTTGCTTTTTATCTAAAGGTAAATCCCTTAATAATTTATCAAATATATTATTCTCGTTAATGGCAATAGTTCCTAAACGCCATCCAGTTACCCCAAAATATTTAGAGAAGGAATATACCCCAATTGAGTTATATGGAAAAGAAGCTACTAAGGATTTAAAATTATCTACAAAAGTTCCATAAACATCATCAGAAATTATCATTAAATTTGGATTATAAGTATTTATTATATTAATTAATTCATTAGTACATTCGTCACTTATTGCAACAGAAGGTGGATTGCTAGGATTTACTACAAATAAAGCCTTAATAGATTTATCTTTAAGTTTTTCAAGTTCAGAGATTGGATATTGCCAAGTATGTTTACCATCTTTAGATAATTCATTAGCATTTATTTTTATAACCTGAAGGTCGTAAGTAGGAAGTATTGGAATTTCAAGATAAGGAGTAAAAACAGGAGTCATTATAGCTATTTTATCTCCTTTATTTAAAAGATAGTTTTCCTTTAGAGAATTAAATATGTAACACATAGCAGCTGTTGCACCTTCTACGGCAAATATATTAAATTTTCCATTTTGCTCCTTATAATTTAGTATAGAAATAAGATAATCATGAATTACTTTTTCTACATGAGGAAGAATCCTATCTGGAAAAGGATAATTGTCACCAATAATTCCATCTGTAAGTTCATAAACAAAGTCATCTACATTAAAAGAAAGTTCTATAGCAGCATAGTTAATTAGTTTTCTTATAAGTTCTACACCAGGAGCATCATTATTTTTTGTTATGTATTTAGCTAATCTATTAGTTATGCCCCCTTTATGAGGCATTCCAGCTAAGGAATCTTTGCTCCATACTCTACGACATTCTGAAATTGCAAATTGACCAAAGGTAAAAAAGGCTTCTCTAGGAGTAGCTGCAGTCCAATTAGGATTACCTCTTCCTGCATCTAATAATGTACGGGAACTTTTCCTTTTTTGTCCTTTTGCTAAATTTATAAGCTGATTTTTAAATTCAAAGGGGCTTATTTCACCATATACTTTTTCTAATTCTTCACGAATAATATTTATTTTATCCATAAAAATACCTCTTTTGATAAATTTTATATTAGAAATTTTAAATGAAATTATTTCTAGTTATAAATATATAATTCCCTTAAAAAAATAATTAATCATCACTACATACACAAAAAGAATTTTGAAGTTCAATTAAATCCTCTTTGCTAAGAGAATTATAATATTTATTCCAATGATCTTCTGAACAAAATTTACCTACCTTATTTTCATAATAGCTATCTTTATTTAAAGTTTTATGACAATACAAGCATTTATCAACCATATCTTTTAAACCTCCTTAAAATATATTTTGCATAATTAAAAGTATTATATTTGTAATATTTAAATTTTAATATTAAAGTTATCTTTAATATTAATTGTATACTAATAGAAGGTAAATAAAAATTAAGTATAGGTTAATAAAAATCATATTTTTAGTTACTTTTTTATTAACATTAAATTTACTTTGGTATTAGCGATTATTATATTTTATTTTTAGAAAAATAAGAGAAAAAAGATTTAGAATATGAAAAGAAATCATATAATTTTATATTTTATTTTTAATGTTTAATATATTTGAAAAAATAAAAAAGAAGTTTTCTTAAAAAGAAAACTTCTTATGGTTGCGGGAGCAGGACTTGAACCTACGACCTTCGGGTTATGAGCCCGACGAGCTACCAACTGCTCCATCCCGCGATATTAATTTGTTGCTTGTTAAGCTATGTTTTTATTATAGGATAATATAATAAATAAGTCAATAAAAATTTTTTTTATTTTAAATTTTTAGAAAAATTTGAAGGATATTAGTTTAATATCTTAATGATAGATAATTTTATATAAAAAATAGTCATATTATATAAATATATTCTTTAATGTAAAAAATTGCAAAAAAGTATATTTTAAATTACGATATTATTAAAGAATAAGGATTATAAGGAGTGACTAGAAAAGGTGAAAAGATTAAAATTAAAAAAATTAATATGGTCTATAATGATTTGTACAAGTTTAATTTCATAGGTTCTTTTAAAGCTAATGCCTTAGAAAATAACAAGATAAATAATGCAATAAATATTGAGAAACAAGAAGAGATTAAAAAAGAAAATATTATAAATAATAATAAAAATAATATAGAAGGAAAAAAACAAACATTAGATGAAAAGAATAATAAAGTTGTAAAAAGTGAAATCGATTCTAAGGTAGAAGAAAAAAATGAAGAAATTAAAGTTGATAAAGATATAAAAAAAGAAGATGTTAAAAATAGTATTGAAGGAAATGAAAACAAAAAGGCTTTTAAAAACAACGACGATGAAAAAATTAATAATAGTAAAAATTCTATAGAAAAAAAATATGCAATAGAATTATTAAAAAATAAATGGATAAAAAAAGATAATAAAAATTATTATTATGATAATAATGGATTATTAGTTAAGGGATGGACCTTTATAGATAATAATTGGTACTTTTTTGATAAAAATACTAATGAGATGAGAATTAATTGGATTGAGGATAATGGAAATTGGTATTATTTAAATGAAAAAGGTGTAATGCTTAAAGAATGGCAAAAAATAAATGGAGTTTGGTACTATTTTTTAAATAATGGACAAATGGCGAAGGGATGGCAAAAAGTAAATCAAACATGGTATCTTTTAGATAATAATGGTGCTATGATAACTGGATGGTATTTTCAAGGAGATAATTGGTATTATTTAGAGGATTGGGGAGGAATGAGTACCGGGTGGAAAAGTATAAATGATAACTGGTATTTCTTAAATAAAAATACTGGGGCTATGGTAATTGGATGGTATTCATATGGATATAAGTGGTATTATTTTTTGGAAAATGGAGAAATGGCTAGAGGATGGAATGGAATTAATGGTAATTGGTATTTTTTGAATTCTATTAATGGAGACATGAAAACAGGATGGAATTCTGATGGGTCAAATTGGTATTATTTAAATAATGATGGTTCAATGGCAACTGGTTGGAAGTCTTTAGATGGTGATTGGTATTATTTAAATCATAATGGAACTATGAAAACAGGATGGATATCTGATGGTTTACATTGGTATTACTTAGATAATTCAGGAAAAATACTTCACAGTGACTTTTATAGTATAGATGGTAACACATATTATTTATATGATAATGGAGCAATGGCTACTAATACTTGGTTTGGAGCAAAATATGCAAGACCTAATGGATCGGTAGTTGATGCTAATAGTTATATATCACATTCTAATCTTCAATATAATTTATTTAAGTATATGACAAATGCTAACAACGAAGAAGATGTTCATGCAACTTCTATAAAACTTCATGGAGGGATAATTTATAATAACTGTACTTATTTTGTATCAGAAGCTTTAAGAAGAGTTGGAGTGAATGTGCCTAGAAGTATGGCTTCTGTATTAAATTTAGAAAAATATATTTCATCAAGAGGATGGGTAAGATGTACAGATTTTACAAAAATGAAACCGGGAGATATATTATTTAGTGGACAAGCTCATACATATATATTTATGGGATGGATTGATAATAATTATGCTTATATTGTAGATAATCAAAAGAGAACTTTTGGGTCAGTGCTACATCCAAGACTTATAACTGGATATGAAGAAAAATATGATAGTAATTCAACTACTCATTTTTACTATTGGAATAATTAAAAAAATACATAATAGAATATATTTTATTGATTTTTATAAAAAATTAATACTTTAACAAAACACTGATATTAAAAATTTTGGTATTAGTGTTTTGTTATTTAAAAGATCAATTGGTTATAATAAGATTATAAAATTACTATAACTAATTTTAGGAGGAATATTATATGGATGGAAAGACTATGGTATCAAATTTTAAAAATTGGGTTGTTGTAGGAGATGTTAATAACAACAAAAAATATGCTTATAGAATTTTAGAAAAATTTAAAGAGAAAAATTACAATGTTGCAGGTGTTAATCCTAAAGGTGGTAATGAAGTATATTTAAGACTTAAGGATGTGCCATTTAAGATAGAATGTATAGATCTTTGTATAAATCCTAAAGTTGGATTAGAAATTATAAAAGAAGCTAAAGAGCTTGGTATAAAGAATATACTAATACAACCTGGGGCAGAAAGTGATGAGATAATATCTTATTGTAAAGAGAATGATTTAGAAGCAATAGAAAATTGTGCTTTAGTTCAATTAAACAGAATATAAAAGGCAGATAAATATAAATTTAATTAGATATAATATAAAATTAAAAAAATATATTTTACAAAATAAAATTTTTATAAAAAGGGGGTTCTTTTATGGATTTAAAATATGTTTTAAAAACTCTTTGTGAAAACCATGGCCCAAGTGGAAGAGAATATTGGCTTCATAAGGAAATAAAAGAAATATTTAAAGGAGTAGATAAAGGTTTTACAGATAACATTGATAATTTTCATATTATAAAAAAGGGTAGAGGGAATGGTAAAATAATGCTTTCTGCTCATTTAGATGAAGTATTTTTAATGGTGAATTCAATAAAAGATAATGGCTTTTTAGGGTTTATTGGAAAAGGAATAGACCCTAAAACTTTAGTATCGCAGGAAGTTATTGTTCATGGAAAAGAAAGTATTTTAGGTATAATAGGAATAAAACCTCCTCATCTTATGAATGATAAGGAACGAGAAGAAGGAGTTAAGATAGAAGAGCTTTTTATTGATACTGGATATTCAAAAGAAAGTTTAGAAAAAATAGTATCAGTAGGTGATTTTGTTACTCTAAAAAGAGATTTTATTGAATTATTAAATAATAATATATGCTGTAAAGCCTTAGATGACAGGGCATCTATAGGAGCTTTATATGTATGTTTTGAAGAACTAAAAAATAAAAATCATGATTTAGATGTGCACTTTGTATGTTCTTCTCAAGAAGAAGTTGGGCATAGAGGAGCTAAAGTAGCATCTCATATAATTAACCCTAATATAGGTATTGCTATTGATACTACTTTTGATGGTGGACATCTTGGAAGAGATGATGATGAAGTAAAAGTTGGGGGAGGTCCATGTATATGTATAGGACCTAATATTCATCCAAAGTTAAGAAAAAAACTTATGAAAATAGCAGAAAAAAATAAGATTCCCTATCAAGTAGAGGTAGAACCAGGAAATACTGGAACAGATGCTTGGGATATTCAAGTATCAAGAGAAGGAATCGCCACTCTTTTAATATCAATACCTATAAAATATATGCATACATCTGTAGAAGTAGCTAATTTAGGAGACATAAAAAATACAGGAAAATTATTAGCAGATTTTATAATGAGTATTAAATATGATGAATTGGAGGAGATTTTATGCTTTTAGAAAGATTATGTAATGCAATATCTCCAACGGGATTTGAAGGGGAAGTTAGAAATATAATAAAAAACTATATAAAAGATTATGTAGATGAAATTACTATAGATAATATGGGAAATATAATAACTCATAAAAAAGGCAGTGGGCCTAAAATATTAATAGATGCTCATATGGATGAAGTTGGATTTATAATTACTGGTTTTAACAATGATGGAACCCTAAAGTTTTCACCGTTAGGGGGAATAAATCCTAAAGTAGTTTTATCAAAGGTAGTATATGTAGGTGAAAAGAAAATACCTGCAGTTATTGGGTTTAAGCCTATACACTTACAATCTAAAGATGAAAGAATATCAGTTCCCAAATATAAAGATCTTGCTTTAGATATTGGAGCTTATTCTAAAGAAGAGGCTAAAAAGTATGTAAGTCTCGGAGATTTTGCAGTTTTTGATACTAAGTATGGAATATTAGGAGAAAATTTTATAAAGGGTAAGGCTTTTGATGATAGGATTGGGTGTGGAGTTTTAATAGAAATTTTAAAGGAGAATTATAATTGTGATCTTTATGGAGTTTTTAATGTGCAAGAAGAAATAGGAGATAGAGGAGCGTATGTATCATCTTATAAAATAAAACCAGATATAGGTATTGCTATTGAAGGAACTATATGTGCTGATTTACCTAAGGTAGATAAAACTTTAGTGGCTACAGAGCTTGGAAGAGGACCAGCAATCTCTATTATGGATAGGACTAGCATCTTTAATTATGATTTATGTGAAGAATTAATAAATTTAGCGGAGAAAAATAAAATATCATATCAAAGAAGAAAAGCTATTGCAGGAGGAAATGATGCTGGAGCAATTCATATGTCAGGGGATGGAGCGGTAATTGCTACTATTTCTGTACCTTGTAGATATATACATTCATCTTTAAGCGTAGCTTCATTAGAGGATTATAAAAATACAATAGATTTATTAAAAAGATATTTAAAAAGTTTTTAAAAAAGAGTAAATATTAGGGGGATAGGGAATATGGATTTATTATTAGAAGATTTATTAGAAACATTTTCTACAAGCGGAAATGAAGAGTTACTTAGAAACGTTATAGTTAAAGAATTGGATAAATTATCAGTAAAATATAGAGAAGATAAGATGGGAAATTTGATTGTAGATATTTGTGATAATTTCTATACTAAAAATACTATTGATAAAAAAGAAAAGGTTATGATATGTGCCCATATGGATAATATAGGGTTTATAGTTACTGGCATTGATGATAAGGGTCTTATTAAAGTGGCATCTATTGGGGAATTTGACTTGAGTAAAGTAGTAAATAATTATGTATCATTTAAAAATGGAACTATAGGTAAACTATATTCAAATAAAAAGGATCCTAAAGATGAGGATTTGTTTATAGACCTTGCATTAGATTCTAAAAAAGAAGTAGAAGGTTTGATTAAAGAAGGAGATGTAGCAGTAATTAAACCTAGTATTATCGAAAATAATAATAATATATTATCTTCAGGATTAAACAATAAAATAGGATGTTTTATATTATTTCAAATTATAAAAATGATAAAAAACAAAGAAATAAAAAATTTAGATAAAAATAATGAATTTTACTTTGTATTTTCCACTGAAAATATTTTAGGTGGAAGAGGAGCAAGGGCAGCAGCTAATATAATAGCACCAGATTATGCTATAGTTTTAGATATGGAAGAAGCAAAGGAATGTGGTGATAGTATTTATTTAGGAAGAGGACCGGCAATTAAAATTTTAGATAAAACATTAATAATAAATAGAGAAGTTAAAGAAAAGTTAGATAAAGTATTTGAGAGGATATCTCTAAAACCTCAATATATAGTAAATAATCATGGTGGAGATGGAGGTTTTATTCATAAAGAAGGCAATGGAACCAAAACGGGGGCTTTAGGTATTCCTTGTAGATATATAAATACTAGTAGTGAGATTGTAAATAAAAGTGATATAGAAAATACAAAAAATATAATTATAGAAATACTAAAGGAATTTTAATAGGTTTAGATTAAAGAATAAAGAGCTGTCATAAATTTATGACAGCTCTTTATTCTTTTAGTAAGCATTAAGTGTTTAGTTAGAATCTTGCACTAGCTAGGCACAATAATTCAACTTATCTTTAGTATGATATAAAGAATTATTTTAGGTTATAGCAAAATCATGCTATTATACTTTTATAGAGTGATGATTTCTCTTAAGTTTATTATGTAGCTTAAAGCTATGTAATCATTTGTTTAAAACTTTTGCTCTTTGATTTAAGGCATTGATTAATGTTAACCATCACCTCTTTTATTATGGTTTATTTTAAATTATCACTATTAAAAATTATAGTCAATTAAAATACTATTAATAATATGTAAATCTCTTATTTGTTATTTAACAATTTGTTTTAGAACATATTAATTATTTAGTAACATAATAATGCTATAATTATTTTAAGGTATTAAGAGGAAATATTAGGAGGGATTTTTATGGATATAACATATCATATGCCTGTTAAAGTAATGATGGAAAAAGGAATTGTAATAAAGAAACACCATGAATTTAAAGGCTTTGGTAAAAAAGCTTTTATAATTACAGGAAAAAGTTCTTCTAAGATAAATGGCTCATTAGAAGATGTAGAAGCTGCATTAGATAAAGAAGGAATTGATTATTACATATTTGATAGGGTAGAAGAAAATCCATCATTAGAAACAATAGAAGATGCTTCAAAGATTGGATTAGAACAAAATGTAGATTTTATTATAGGGGTAGGAGGAGGATCACCTATAGATGCAGCTAAGGCTATAGCTGTTATGATTAAAAATCCACAATTAAATAAAGATAATTTAATAACACCAGAAAAACTAGAGGCTTTAGATGTAATTGCCATACCAACTACATCTGGAACAGGTACAGAAGTTACTCAATATTCAGTGCTTACAGACCATAAAAATAAAACTAAAAGAAATTTAGGACAAGAAGTTTTCCCAAAGTTAGCATTATTAGATCCTAAATATACAGAGAAAATGGACTTAGATACAACTGTTAGTACAGCTATAGATGCCTTGTCACATATAATAGAAGGATATTTAAATAGACATGCTAATGATATTACAGATGCTTTAGCAGAGAGAGGAATTAAAATTTGGGGAGAATGTAAAGATGACTTAGTTTCTGGAGACATAAAAAATACTTCAAGAGAAAAGTTAATGATAGCATCCAATATAGGTGGTATGATAATTGCACAAACAGGAACATCTCTTCCTCATGGAATGAGCTATCCTTTAACATATCATAAAGGGATTTCTCATGGATTTGCAATAGGTTCTTTATATAAAGAATATCTAAAGATATTTAAAGATAGAAAAAAAGTCAATAAGATTTATGAATTACTAGGATTAGAATCTCATAAGGAATTTGAAGAATTGATGGATAAATTAGTAAAGGTTCATATTCATGTAACTCAAGATGAAATAAAAAAATATACTGATGAGGTTTGGGAAAATAAAGAAAAGCTAGCTAATCATCCAGAAGATATATTATATGAAGAGTTATTCTTTATATATACTAATAGCTTACTATATATATAATTAGGTATTACATATTGAATAAATATATAATAAAAAAGTTTAGTGGTAATGAATTATTACTTCTAAGCTTTTTTTAAAATTCCTAAAGAAAATTATTTCAGTTTATGAAACTTTTTAATATATGTTATTTATAAATTTTATAATAGCTATCTTTTAAATATGTGTTAGAATATTAATTATAAACTAATTAAGAAGTGACTAAAGATAATTTATTATATATTTTAAAATAAAAGAGGGGTTATAAATGGATAATAAGTATAAAGAATTAGAAGATATTATAAATGAGAAGGCTCCCCAATTAGTAGATGCATTTACATACTATTCAAAGGATAAAATTCCTAGAAAAAAACTAGAAAAAGCTATGAGATATTATGCAAAAGGAGTAGAAGAAAGTACCATAATAGGATTAATAGACTTAACTCTATTTGGAAGTTCTAAAGAAGGTGTTTTATTCACTAATGAAGGTTTTTATCTTAAAGAATCTTTTGAAAAACCTTTGTATATATTATATAAAGATATAGAGGATGTTACAGTAACTAGTGCTGAAAAGGATTGCAACAGAGTTCTTATAATAACATCAAAAAATGGAACTATAAATAAAATTAAAACATCTTTATTAAAGAAAACACCATTTATGGAGATATTGTTAGAATCGATGAATTTATGTTTAGAGGGATTAGTTGGAGAAAATGATAAATATATAATTTTAGAGTGTATGGATGAAAGTATTAAAATTAATTATATAAAGGCTGTAATAAATTTAATCTCAATTGATGAAAAGGTAAATTACAAAAAAATAGTTGAAATTTATTCATTAATGACTCAAATAAATGTAAGCAAAGAAGGTCGCTCAGAGATAAAGGAATATATAATGTCTAAGACTAAAGAGAATTTATATGAAGTTTTAGATAAGATGGAGGAAAATGTACCAGAAGCTTCTGAAAAAATTTTACACTTATCTTTGATAAAAGATATGATAGGAAGATGTATTTCTTTAAATTCTTATAATGATAAAGAAAAAGAGATAATACATAAAATATCTAAAAAATACAAAATAAATGATGAACAAGTAGAATTTTTAAAGGAAGCATGTGAAAATGATTTTAAAATAATGAATTTTACAAAAGATGATTCTGAAATAATTAAGGATTTTAAAGAGATAGCTACTAAAGCAGCCGCAGTAGGTGTCCCTGTAGCTGCAGTGTATTTAAGTGGATCTGTAGTTGGATTGAGTGCAGAGGGTATAACATCAGGTCTTGCAGCCCTTGGATTAGGTGGGGTTTTAGGATTAAGTTCTATGGTAACAGGACTTGGAGTAGCTTTAATAGTGGGCTTTGGTATATATAGAGGAATGAAGTGGCTATCTATAAATGAAAAAAAAGAAAAGCATATAAAATCTCAATTTTTAGTAGAGCAAGCAATAAGAAGTAATCAAAAAATAGTAAGTAATTTAGTAGAGGATATAACATCTTACACATCTCAACTAATAGAACTCCTTAAAGATTCTAATAAAAACACTGAATTAATAGAAAAAATAGGAAGAGAAATTAATATATATGGTGAAGCTTTAAATTATTTAAATATTAAAAGTGAAAAATTAGAAAAATATTTATAAAAGAAAATCTTTAAATTGAATAAAAATATCTTTATAAGACTATAAGAAATTTTTTAAATTTCTATATGGTCTTTTTTCTATATATTTTTTATTTATAAAATAAATTTGTATCTTTAAAATTACTTTTATGTAAGTAGTTATTTAAATAATAATTTGAATAAAGATATTAGCATTGATAAAAATATAAATAACCTTTAGAATACAAGATATATTAAATAATAAATGAGGTTTAAATATGAATAAAATAAATTTTAGTGATTTAAATTTAAGCAATGAAATAATAAAAGCTATAAAGGGATTAAAATATGATAAAGCAACAGAAGTTCAAGAAAAGGTGATTCCCTTAGCTCTTAAAGAAAAGGATATAATAGTAAAATCTCAAACTGGAAGTGGTAAGACAGCATCCTTTGCAATACCACTTTGTGAGAAAATAAATTGGGATGAAAGTAAACCACAAGGGCTTATACTTACTCCAACAAGAGAATTGGCAGTACAGGTAAAAGAGGATATATCTAATATAGGAAGATTTAAAAGAATTAAGGCAGTTGCTGTTTTTGGAAAACAACCTTTTTCAGTTCAAGTAAGAGAATTAAAACAAAGAACTCATGTAGTTGTAGGTACACCGGGAAGAGTTTTAGATCATATAAGTAGGGAAACCATATCTCTTGAAAATATTAAATATCTAATAATAGATGAAGCAGATGAAATGCTTAATATGGGTTTTATAGATCAAGTTGAAGAAATAATAAATAAGATATCTAAGAATAGAACTACAATGCTTTTTTCTGCTACTTTACCAGAAGATATAGAAAATTTATGTATAAAATATATGAAAAATCCAATTAAAATTGAAATTCAAGCAAAGGCATTAACAGCAGATAAAGTTGAAAACTTTTGTTGTAGGGTAAAAGAAGATAATAAATTTAATCTATTAAGAAAATTTACTGTTATAGAAAATCCAGATAGTGCTATTATATTTTGTAATACAAAAGATAAGGTTGATGATGTGTTTAATAGATTAAAAAGAGGAAACTATCCATCAGAAAAAATTCATGGTGGTATGATGCAACAAGATAGACTTAATGTGATGAAAGACTTTAAAAAAGGAAAATTTAGATATTTAGTAGCTACAGATGTTGCAGCTAGAGGAATAGATATAGATGATATAACTCATGTATTTAATTATGACATTCCTTTAGAAAAAGAAAGTTACGTACATAGAATAGGTAGAACAGGAAGAGCTGGTAAAAAAGGAAAATCAATTACTTTTGTAACTCCTTTTGAAGATAGATTTTTAAATGAGATAGAAGAGTATATAGGATTAAAGTTACAATCTATTGAAGAACCATCAAAAGATGATTTTGAAAAATGTAAGGGTGAATTTGAAAATAAAATAAAAAATAAATCAACAATAAAAAGGGATAAGGCTTTTGGATTAGAAAAAGATATAATGAAGTTATATTTTAATGGTGGAAAGAAAAAAAAGTTAAGAGCTGGAGACTTTGTTGGTGCTATATCAAGAATAGAAGGTATTACAGCAGATGATATAGGAATAATAGATATTCAAGATAATGTTTCTTATATTGATATACTAAACGGCAAAGGAAAAATTGTATTAGAAGCATTAAAAAATTCTACTATAAAAGGTAAAAAACTTAAAGTTGAAAAAGCTAGAAGTTAATTATATAAAACTGGTTAAAGTAAATATTATTTTTAATTAATTTTATATTAATAAAATTTAAAGTGAATAATATATTAAAAAGATGATTTTTATATTAAATTTAAATCATCTTTTTTTAATGATTATTAAATATTTAAATCTTTTTTGGCTATTTTAAATAATCAATAAAAAAATTAAATTTATATTTTATGTAAACCTATTCATTTTCTTTGACTTAATTGTTATAATATAGTAGCATAGGATTGCTAGCTAAATTTTTTTGGTTTAAAGTGAAAGGAATGAAGAAATGTTAGGTGATATAACTTTAGAATCCATAAAAGTAAATGTATTATGTGAAAATTGGGAAGATGCTATAAAAAAGGGCTGTAAATTACTTGAAAATAAGGGATACGTAGAACCTGAATATGAATATGCTATAATAAAAAGTTTAAAAAATATAGGTCCTTATATGGTTATAGCGCCTAATATAGTATTATCCCATGGAAGACCAGAAGATGGTGTTAATAAAACAGCTGTTAGTTTTTTAACTTTAAAAAAACCTATAGATTTTGGAAGTGAACAGAATGATCCTGTTAAATTAGTTATAACATTAGCAGCTAAAGATAATAAAAGTCATATAGGAGTTTTAGGTGAAATTGTTGATTTGCTTAGAAATAAAGAAGATTTACAAAAGATAATGAATTCTAAAACAGAAAAAGAAGTATTAAATATATTAACAAAATACAGCTAGCTTTTGCAAAAAAAGAAAAGGCACATTAAGGAGGAATTTTTATGAAAATATTAGCGTGTTGTGGAAATGGACTAGCAGGTAGTTTTATAATTCAAAGAAATGTAGAAACTGCATTAAAAGAATTAGGTATTAAGGATGTAGATGTTGAAGTTTCAGATTTAGCATCAGCCAAAAAAACTGATGCAGATATTTATGTTGGAGGAAGAGATGTAGCAGCAGAGCTAATGATGGATCCAAAGAAAGTTATATCATTAAACAATATAATAGATATGATTGAAATAAGAACAAAATTACTAGAAACACTAAACGAATTAGGTTATCATAAATAATAAAATAAATATAAATTACATATTTTAAAAACCTTAGGTAATGAGTTGATTTTAACTTTATTATCTAAGGTTTTTATATTTTTAAAATTCAATTTAAATTTTAAAAATTTTGGTGAACATTTTTAACTGGATTAGTATCTAATAAGTGAATGCTTAGCTAAGTAAATTGGTTTAGGAGGAAAAAAAGTGCAACTAATAAATTTTGCAAAATATAAAAATAAAAAATTTGATGATGTTTCTTTAGCTAAAAAGGGAGATAAGGAAGCTTTCGTAACTTTAATTAGAGAAAATAAAGTTAGTTTGTATAGGATAGCTAGAGGAATATTAAAAACTGATGAAGACATTGAAGATGCTATCCAAAGTTCTATAGTTAAGGCTTATGAAAATATTCATAGCTTGAGAAAGGATAAGTATTTTAAAACATGGTTAATAAGAATTTTAATTAATGAATGTAATATAATTTTAAGGCACCATAAAAAGAATATATGTTTAGAGAATAGTGATTTAGATAAAGACTGTTATATAGATAAATATTCTAATATAGACTTATGGAATGGTATAAACTCTTTAAAAGAAGAACTTAGATTGGTAACTATATTATTCTATTTTGAAGACATGCCTCAAAAGGATATTTCAAGTATATTAAAAATACCAGAGGGTACTGTAAGATCTAGATTAAATACTGCAAGAAAAATATTATCCAAAATTATAGATAATTAGATTAGAGGTGTATATTATGAATAATGATTTTTACATAGATAAAAAACTTAAGGATATGGCTAGAAGTGAAAATAAAGAAATACCTAAAAGTATAAATAAAAAAATAGAAGATACTTTAAGTAATTTAGATGATAACAATAGGATAAAAAATAAAAGAAGTTTAAAAAATATAAAAAGAGGTGTAATTGCAGCTTCAATAACTTTAGTATCATTTATTGCATTTGGTTTAACAATGCCAAGTTATGCAAAAAGCTTACCTGTTATAGGATCAATATTTAGCCTTTTAAATGTAGATAAAAATTTTGAGGAGTATTCTTCGGATATAGATATTACAAAAGAAAGTAATGGAGTGAAGGTTACTATAAATAGCATAGTTTATGACAGTATAAATTTAGCTATTGCGTATACAGTAGAAACTGAAAGAGAAATGAAAAGTGAACCTCATATTTTAGACAAGGATTTTAAAGTAAATGGAAAAATAACTACTTTTTCATCTGGAGGCAAGGGGAAATTTATAAACACTAACAAAACAATTTATAAAGGTATAGAGACCTTTAATATAAATTCAAGCTATATTCCAAGGAGTATTAAAGATGAAGTTCTCTTAGGAGGAAATGTTGAGGTTCCTGATAAATTTAACTTGGATATTAATATTAGAGAGTTTCTTGGAAACATAAAAGGAGAGTGGAATTTTAAGATTCCTGTAACTAGTGAAAAAGTTAAAGGTAGGATTAAAGAAATAGATTTAAATATAAACTTAAAAAATATAAAAGATGGTATGAAATTAAATAAATTAATATGTACTCCTATTAACACAGTTTTTTATGGGGAAGATATAAGTGAAAAAAATAATTTTTATACTGAAAATATGATGTATTTTATTCGTGATGACAAAGGAAGAGTTATATTAGAAGAAGGTAATAGCTTAGTAGGAAATAAAGAAAAATGTTATTTTCAAAATCAATTTAAGAAAATTTATGATGATAGCGAAAGTTTAACTGTAGTGCCAATAAGAAGTAAAGAAAGCTTAAAACCTTATATTATTAAAGTTCCTTTAAATTTAAATGGAAATACAGATATAATATCTGGTAATTTTAATTTAAAAATAACTAAAGTAGAAATTTTAGATGATAAAACTAAGATTTATTTTAATGGTAAATATCCTACAATAATGCGTCCACATAATATAGTAGACAAAGAATCAGGGGAAGAATTTAACTTAATTAGTGGTATACAACAATCAGATAGTGGAGAAGATTTAATGGTCGAATTTAAAAAACTTAGGGAAGGAACAGAATATTTAATTGAATGCAATGATATATCAAAGAATTATAATATATATGAAGAGGATAAATTCACAGTATCTCTTAAATAACTTATTTTAATACCTTATAAATAATATATAACAACTTTAAAGTTAATTATAATTTTGAAATATTAGGGTTTGGAGTCAATATTTTGACTTCAAACTTAATTTTTTTATAATTTATAAAAATATTCATTAATTTATATGAAAAAATAGAACAAATTTAGACAATTATCATATAAATATATTAGATAAAGATAAAGCTGTTGATAATAAGGAGGATATCTTAAGATGAGTTGTGAAAATTATCCAGACATTTTACCAGGTGGTTGTGATTTAGTTCAATGTAGTGATATTGAAGTTGATGTTAGAGAAATAAATGATAGTGGACATTTTCATCATAGAAGAGATGATGTTTATAAAGTAGAAAAACTTATAGGAAAAGCAAAATTAGAAAGAATATTAATAGATGATGTTACAATACCTGAAGGCTTTTTAGAAATAAAGAAAATTAAAAGAAGAGTAATTTTAACTCAATGTAAAATAGTAGGAAAAAATTTATTGGTAGAAGGATATATTGTAAAAAATATAACTTATGTATCACCAGTAGATGATGATTTAAATCCTTGCCAATGTCAATCCTTTAGAAATAACTGGAGTGATATAGAGGTAAAAATACCATTTAGTATAGCAACACGTATAAAACATCATCATCATTTAAAGAAGAATAAAGAAAAAGATGTATCTTATTTATGTGATACAATGGAAGACTGCTGCTGTGATGAAGGTTTCATGGGACATTCACCTTGTGAAAGCTTAACTAAGCAAAAAGTTTATTTAAATGAAACTCCTCATTGTAAATTATATAAATATGAAATTACAGAGCTAGATGTTAATAAAAAACCATGTAATGAATGCCAACAAGAAGATTCAGTATTATATTCAACTTTAGTAGAAAAAATAGTATTAAAACTTTATATAAAAGTTTTTGTTAAAGATTATATTAAAATGCCACCATATAGACCTTGTGACAAAAAAGAAAAATAAATAAAATAAATTAAGATGCAGAGTTATTAAACTCTGCATTTTTGTATAAAATATATTAAAACAATTATTAGGTATAAAAAATGATAGATAAAAGATATGTTATTTTGCTACTTTTGTATTTAAATAATTACAATAAAATAAATAACTTAGAGAAAGATAAATTAAAAAAAGATAAGTTAGAAAAAAATATTAAAGATAATAGTTTTTCTAAGGATGACTATTATAAAGATAGCTTTTATAAAAATAATAATATAAAAACAAATAGTAATACAAAAACAAATAAAAAAAATAATTCCAATATAAATAAAGATGATATAAACAAAAATAATATAAATAAAATTCTATGGGAAAAACATTATAAAACTTTTGATTTTAAAGATAAAACATTCAATAATAAAAAAGCTTTACTAGTAAGCAAAAAAAATGAATACATAAAAATAAAAGATGAAAAAAATAAATATAAAAAAGATAACAAAAAAAATCATAAAAATAACTTTATTAATAAAAATACTAAAAAAAATAATTTTATTAATAAAACTGTTAAAAAACAGGATTTACTTAATAAAAATATTAAAGAAAATAATTTTAAAAAAGATATTAAGGAAAATAATTTTAAAGAGGATAAATTTAATTTAAGTCATAAAAGAAGAGATGAAGAATATACTATTTTTAATAATATAAAGCAAGTAGAAAAAATAAATAGTGATTTTAAATTTTATGATGATAAGAAAAGTGTTAAAAATAATAAAAATACAGAAAAAAGTTATGTAAATACTTGTGGTAGCAATATAAATATTCCAAAAAAATTAGCTTATTTAAAAGTGCAGGAAGTCTTTAGTGGAAACATAAATTTTCCAAAATATATTTATGATATTTCAAATATAAAATGTAAATTAGATATAAAAAATGTTTATTTAGAAATAGATAGTAAAAATAAATTAAAAGGAAAAGCTATTTATGATGGAATTTTAAAAGTTTCTATAGAATATTTAGAGCCTAAAAGATTCTCTAAAAATAATTTAACAGGAAATAATAAATTTTACGTTTTTTTTATTCCTTTTAAAGGAAATAAAATAATAAATATTAATTTTGTAGAAAATATTAATTTAAGCATAATAAAAAAATTATTAGTAGAAAAGTTAAATGAAAACTTTAATATATATAAATCTTTTAAAAATAAGAGAAGTATAAATGAGTATATTGATTTTTACAAAAGTATTCATTTAATAATTGAAACAGATACTAGAATAAACTTATTAAAAAAAGTAGAAGTTAAACTATGATATTTATTGAATAATATAAATTTTATTAGATATTGAAAGTAACTTGTGAATTTTTTGAATATTTAAGTAAAAACCTTTATTTAAATACATTTATAATAAAGCTATATTTGATATAATAAATTTATAAAACATTAGAAGAGGTATAGATTATGGGATATAAATTAATATGCATAGACATGGATGGCACACTTTTAAATAATAAGCATAATATTAGTGAGGAAAACAAAAGAGCTTTAAAAAAAGCTACAGAAGAAGGAATTAAGGTAGCTATTTCTACAGGAAGAGTATTTGCCTCCGCTAGAATATTTGCAAAGCTTACAGGTATAAAAGCTCCACTTATATGTTCTAATGGATCATATATTAGAGAAAAAGATAGAGATGAAGTTATATTTAAATCCATATTAGATAAAGAAGAATTAGAAAGTATATATGATATAGTAAAGAAATATAATTTTTTAGCTGTTTTTGATACTCCTTATGGAATAATTTCAGATGAAGAAATCCCAGAGGATGATAGTCATAGAATAATGAATAAATTAACTACGGAAGAAGAAGCTATAAGGTTTTATATAGTAGATGATTTTAAAGAAGCTTTTAAAAAATATAAAGAAGATATTTTAAAAGTTATATTAATAGAAACAAAAAATAGCTCAAAAATAAAAGATGCAAAATTAGATTTAGAAAAAATTAAAGGAATAGATGTAGTTTATTCTTGGTCCGGATGTGCAGAGATTATGAAAGAGGGAACTTCAAAAGGTAAAGGGGTTAAAATTTTAGCTAAAAAGTTAGGTATTAAAAAAGAAGAAATAATGTGTATAGGTGATAGTGGAAATGATATCTCTATGTTAAAAGAAGCTGGTACTGCTGTAGTTATGGGAAATGCTCCAGATGAAGTTAAAAAGTTAGCAGATTATATAACTGATACAAATTTAAATGATGGTGTAGCAAAAGCAATAGAAAAATTAGCCTTAAAATAGTTAATGCAAAATACTATAATCATAGTAAAATAGCCAAATGATAAAGATATATTATATAGATACATAATTATATAAGGTATTTTTTATAATTAATAAAGAATTTTACAAAATAACACTTGCATAATATCATTTCAGGTGATATACTAGAGAAAGTTAGTAAAACAATTATATAAGATTTAAATAGATGTAAGTTTCTCCATTTATAAGGGATATTACTTTTATCTAAATCTTCAGAAAATGGAGGAATTTAAAATGGCAGATAAGAAAATAATATGTAAAGACTGCGGACAAGAATTTATATTTACTGAAGGTGAGCAAGCTTTCTACAAAGAAAAAGGATTCGATAACGAGCCTGTAAGATGTGCTGATTGCAGAAGAGCAAGAAAGCAACAAAGAGATAACAGAAGATAATTTTATTTTCTATAAAAGAAGCTATAAGATTTTAATCTTATAGCTTCTTTATTTTATAATGTTATGAATTTGTAAAATATAGCAAAAACCTTTGAAGATATAATAAATAAACTGTATGCTTTAATTGTAAGTTTTTTATAATAGCATTTATAGAAATGGGGGAAATGACTTCATGAATTATATTATTCTGATTTTAGGTTTTATTTTATTAATTAAAGGTGCAGACATTTTTGTAGATGGAGCCTCTTCAATAGCAAAAAAGATAGGAATTCCTTCAGTAATAGTAGGATTAACTATTGTATCAATAGGAACAAGTTCTCCAGAACTTGCAGTTAGTGTAATTTCATCTGTACAAGGAAATAATGGTATTGCATTAGGAAATGTATTAGGATCTAATATATTTAATTCCTTAGTAGTTTTAGGTGGAACTGCCTTAGTTATGCCTATAATTATTAAAAAAGCTACAGTAAAAAGAGATTTTTTTGTAAATCTTTTGGTTACTCTAGTATTATTTTTCTTAACCTTTGATAGTCTCTTTTTTAGTAAGGAAAACGTTATATCAAGGTTAGATGGATTAATATTAGTTATATTATGCTTTATATATATGTTTTTACTTATAAAATCAGCAAAAAATTCTAACATAGATGAAAACTTAACAGAAAAAGAAAAAAATATAAGTATTCCTTTAAAAATTCTTATGTCTATTTTAGGAATTTTAGGTATAGTAATAGGAGGAAAATTAGTAGTAGATTCAGCTACTAATATTGCATATTCTCTAGGTATGAGTGAAAAACTTGTAGGACTTACAATTGTAGCGGCAGGAACATCTTTGCCAGAGCTTGTGACATCTATTGTTGCAGCATTAAAGGGAGAAACTGATATAGCAATAGGAAATGTATTAGGATCTAATATATTTAATATTTTATTAATACTAGGTCTTTCATCATTAATAAGCCCTATACCAGTATCAAAAACTTTAATTTTTGATTTTGTATTTTTAATAGTTGTATGTATTTTTATAGGTGCTCTTGTATTCTTCAATAAAAATAAAAAAGTTAAAAAGCTTTCAAAGGTAGAAGGTCTTGTTTTGGTAGGATTATATATAGGGTATATGGTTTATATTATAATTAGAAATTAAATAAGTATGAAGATTATACATTTTAAATGAGATATACCTATAAATAAAATAAAGTTATAATTTAAAAAAGTTTAATATATTAAAAATTCATGGCATTATGAAAAATATTTCAAACCATGAATTTTTTATATATGTAACTTAAATCTACTAATATATTTTTTTATTAAAAATATTATGCATTAAATTTATATATAGTTTAATGCAATTTATGTCCGCAATAGGGGCAGAATTCATAATCTGATTCGCATTCCCTATTACAATTAGGACATTTTTTTATAGAATTAAAGGAGTTATTTATTAATGTTAAATCCCAATAAGTTATAGCTAATTTATCTCCTTTTTCAAAGGCCTTACCTTTTTCAGGTTTAATTTTATAGATAGCATTACAATTAGCACATATACCAAAGTATTCTTCATTCCACTTAAATAAAGGAATAAAGAAAAAATGAAAAAAACTATAAGTTTTTATAATTTGGACAGAATAATTTGAACAAATATTACAATTAGTAGAAGTTATTGTTCCTAGCTTAACTTCTTTTTTATCTATACCAAAAATACCAATAAAGAACATAAAATCCTCCTAATTTTTATAAATACTACTTAAAATTATATCATTAATTAATGTATAATTTTAAGTAGTATTTAAACTCCAATAAAAGAGGTGATAATTATGAAAATAAAAAGTGTAGTTATAAAACATAGAAAAGGTCTTCATGGAAGAATAGTAGCAATGATTGTACATAAGGCAGATGAGATACAAGAAAGGTATAAAGTTAAAATATTTTTAAAGTGTAAAGATAAAAAGAAAGCTCCGGCTACTGCTTTAATGGCTATAGTAAATATGAAGATAAAATTAGGGGATGAGGTTTTTATAGGAGTAGATGGAGAAAGAGAAAATGAAGCGATGGAGGAGATAATTGAATTTTTAGAAGGTGATTTTTCTTTACCGGATGAAGGGACATTAAAGCAAGTTGATAATATTATAAACAGCAATCTTATGGCTTGGGAACTTATATTTCAAAATATACATAATGGAATTATTGTAGTTAATGAAAAGGATAACATTGTTCTTGTAAATAGTGCTGCAGAAAAATTATTAAATTTACAAGGAGTAGATGTTATTGGAAAAGGTAGTTTAGAAGTGCTAGGCACTATAGGTATTAATATATTTAAAGAGATAGAGAAAAATACTATAGCAAAAAGAATTAGAGTAGGAAATTCTCTTTTAATGATGTTTACTTCTCCAGTAGAAGTAGATGGAGTTTTAAAAGGTGCAGTTTTGATACTTCAAGATATATCAAGATTAGAAAGAGCTAAAATAGAATTAGGAGAGGTTAAAGAGTTAAAGGAAAGACTGCAATTAATATTAGAAACAGTTCAAGATGGAATATGTATGGTAAATGGCGATGGGATAATTACTTATGTAAATAAGAGTTATGAAAAAATAACAGGAGAAAAAGAAGAAGAATTAATAGGGAAAAATATATATAAAATATCACCTAATGGAGCAAGGGTGAAGGTTTTAACAGAAGGAAAAGGAATAATAGATGCTATTTCTAAGAAAAGGAATGGAGAAACAGTAGTTGCAAATGTAACTCCTATAATTGTTGAAGATGAAAAATTAGGAGTTGTATCTGTTATTAAAAATATTTCAGCAGTTCAAAAACTTACTCAAAAGCTTTCAGAAATGACTCAAAGAGCAGATTACTTGGAAGAAGAACTAATTAGAACAAAAAAACCAGAGGAAGTTTTTGAAAAATATGTAGGAAGAAGTGGGAAAATTGTAGATGCTTTAGCTATAGCTTTAAAAGCAGCAACTAGTGATGCTACAGTTTTAATAAGAGGTGAAAGTGGAACAGGAAAAGAGCTTATAGCAGATGGTATACATTATGCAAGTATTAGAAATGGAGGACCTTTTGTTAGAGTGAATTGTGCTGCTATTCCTTCAGCGCTTTTAGAAAGTGAGCTTTTTGGACATGAAAAAGGAGCTTTTACCGGTGCCATAAAAAGAAAATTAGGTAAGTTTGAACTTGCAAAAGGAGGTACGATTTTTTTAGATGAAATAGGAGAAATGGAAAAAAGTATGCAATCTAAAATATTAAGAGTAATACAGGAAAAAGAGTTTCAAAGGGTAGGTGGAGAAGAGACTATAAAAGTAGACGTTAGAATTATTACTGCCACTCATAGAAATTTAGAACAAATGGTTAAAGATAGCGAGTTTAGGGAGGATTTATATTATAGATTAAATGTAATTCCAATATATTTACCTCCATTAAGAGAAAGAAAACAGGATATAGCGTTACTTTTAGAATATTTCTTAATGGAGCTTCAAAGTGGGAAGAAAGATAAGATAAAAATGATAACAAATGAAGCTATGGAAGCTATGCTTGCATATAGATGGCCAGGAAATATAAGAGAGTTAAGAAATATAATGGAAAGAATAATAGCTCTAACAGATAAAAACTATATTTGTCTTGAAGACTTACCATCATATATTAAATCTGCAAAATGGAATAATGGAAATAAATTAGGAGAAAAAGATATAGAGCAAATAAATAATAGTAAGATTAATTATGATAAAGAAATTACTTGTTATGAAGAAATAAATATAAAAGATGAAATAATAAATAGTGATGAAATATTACCACTAAAAGAATATGAAAAAATAATTATAGAAAAAGCTTTAATAAAATATGGAAGCTATAATAAAGCAGCAAAGGTGTTAGGGGTTACACATAAAACTGTTTCTGCAAAAGCTAAGGAATATGGAATAGAGAAAGAAACAATATGGAGAAAAATAAATTCATAGTAAAAAAGAACAACTTGGTAAAAAGTATCAATATGGAACTAAAATACCAAATAAATTATAAAAATAATAAATTAAAATGCATTGTAAAGGTTTTAAAGAGAATATTAATAAAGTATTACAAATAAAGGATTTACAGCTTTTTGTTAAGTAAAATTTTTCCTGAAGAAAAATTTTGGCACAAAGATTGCTAATAATATAAATAGTACGTATAATAAAATTTTGAGAGGATGGTAATAATTAAAATTTAAGTTTTTAAGGAGGAATTTTTATGGAAAAGTACATAGCAGAGGTACTTGGAACAATGATCTTAATTCTATTAGGTGATGGTGTTGTTGCCAACGTAGTATTAAAGAAAACTAAAGGAGCTGGCGGTGGCTGGATAGTTATAACAACTGGTTGGGCTTTAGCTGTTGCAATTCCAGTATACATATTTGGAGGAATTAGTGGAGCGCATTTTAATCCAGCAGTTACAGTAGCGTTAGCAGCTGTAGGTAAATTCCCATGGGCAGAGGTACCAGGATACATAATAGCTCAATTAATAGGTGGATTTATAGGTGCATTTTTAGTTTATGTGTTCTACTACAATCATTACCAAGTTACAGATGATAAGGGTGCAATACTTGGAACATTTTGTACAGGCCCAGCAATAAACAATAAGTTTTTTAACTTTGTAAGCGAATTTATAGGAACTTTTATATTATTATTTGGAATTTTAGGAATAACTACTCAAGAAATGGCTACAGGTGTTCAACCATTTGCAGTTGGATTATTAATATGGGTAATTGGATTATCACTTGGTGGTACTACTGGTTATGCAATAAACCCAGCAAGAGATTTTGCACCAAGACTTGCGCACTACATATTCCCAGTACCAAATAAAGGTGACTCAGAATGGCAATATGCTTGGATTCCTGTAGTTGCTCCAATACTAGGTGGAGTATTTGGTGCTTTAGTATTTCATTTAGTTTGTTAGTTAAAAATCAATCATAATTGAAAAATATGGATTAAAATATTGAGAATGTATGGTTTGGAGGGATTTTGATGAAAAAGTTAATAAATAATGTAGATGATGTAGTTGAGGATATGTTAGATGGGATGTCATTAGCTTATCCAGAATATATAAGATTAATTGATGGGTTTAATGTAATAGTAAGAAAAGACGCTCCTATAAAGGGAAAAGTAGGATTAGTTAGTGGTGGCGGAAGTGGTCATGAACCTGCTCATGGTGGATATGTAGGAAAAGGAATGTTAGATGCTGCAGTAGCAGGTGAAGTTTTTACATCTCCAACACCAGATCAAATTTATGAAGCTATAAAAGCAGTAGATTCTGGAAAAGGTGTACTTTTGATAGTTAAAAATTATACAGGCGATACTATGAATTTTGATATAGCTAAAGAAATGGCTGAAATGGATGGAATTAAAGTTGAGGCAGTTATAGTTGATGATGATGTAGCTGTTGAAGATAGTACTTATACTGCTGGAAGAAGAGGAATAGCAGGAACAGTTTTTGTTCATAAAATAGCAGGAGCTATGGCAGAAAGTGGAGCATCTCTTGAAGAGGTAAAAACAGTTGCAGAATCTGTTATTTCTAATGTGAGAAGTATGGGGATGGCATTAAGTTCTTGTATTGTTCCGGCAGCAGGAAAACCTAATTTCACTTTAGCAGATGATGAGGTGGAAATAGGAATAGGTATACATGGGGAGCCTGGAACTCATAGAGAAAAAATAAAAACAGCTGATGAAATAGCTGAACACTTAGTTAATAAAGTTTTAGAGGACATTCAAATATCAAAGGGAGATAAGGTTGCTATAATGATAAATGGGTTAGCTGCTACTCCTTATATGGAATTATATATAATAAATAAAAAGGTACATGAGCTTATGGAAGATAGAGGAATAAAAGTTCATAGAACTTTTATAGGGGAGTATATGACATCTTTAGAGATGGCTGGTTTTTCAGTTACAATTTTAAGACTTAATGATAAGTTAGAAAAATTACTAGACGAAGAATCAGATACTATTGCATTTAAAGTAAATTAAATTTATAAAAACTAAAATTACATTATATTAAATGTGGAGGTAACAACTTTATGGTTAATAGCACAAAAATAGTAGAAATATTAAATAATGTAACAGATAAAATAAATGATAAAAAGTTATATCTTACAGAACTAGATGCAGCAATAGGAGATGGAGACCATGGTCTTAATATGAGCAAAGGATTTAGTGCTGTTAGTGAGAAAATAAAATGTGATACTGACAAAGATATTGGAAATTTATTAAAAAAAGTTGGTATGACTTTAGTTTCAACAGTAGGGGGAGCCTCAGGACCTTTATATGGAACAGCTTTTATGAAAGCTTCCATATATGCCAAAGGAAAAGAAGAAATTTCTATAGAAGATTTTATTGAAATGATGAATATTGCAATAGAAGGTATAAAAATGAGAGGTAAGGCTAAAAAAGGAGAAAAAACAATGCTAGACTCTTTAATACCAGCCTATGAAGAAGGAAAGAAAGCCATTGAAGATGGAAAAAGTCCAAAGGAAGTTTTGGAAGTTATGAAAAATGCCGCTTATGAAGGTGTTGAATATACAAAAACTATAATTGCAACAAAGGGTAGAGCTAGTTACTTAGGGGAAAGAAGCTTAGGTCATCAAGATGCTGGAGCTACATCTTCAGCAGTTATTCTTTCTGCAATATATGATAGTTTATAATCTAAAACTTTAATATAGAGAGGTGGAGAGTTTTTAATGGTAGGAATTGTTTTAGTATCCCATAGTGAAGATATTGCAAATGGAATAAAAGAATTATCTCTTCAAATGGCACCAGATGCTAATCTAGCCTTAGCAGGAGGAACTGCAGATGGAAGATTAGGAACTGATGCTAATAAAATTATGGAAGCTATTGAAAGTGTTTATTGTGAAGATGGAGTTATTGTATTATTCGATTTAGGCAGTGCTTATATGAATACGGAAATGGCTATAGAGTTTTTAGATGAGGATAAACAAAAGAATGTTGAAATAATAGATGCTGCTTTAGTTGAAGGAGCTATAACGGCTATAGTAGAAAGTAGCATTGGTAAATCTAAAGAAGAAATAAAAAAAGCACTAAAAAATCTAGAGCTAGGCAAGATGCCATAAGATATAATTAATAATTTATAAAAATTCATAGAATTTTTAAAGTACTAACTATATTTGGGAAAGAATATGAAAATTTTCTCTAAATAGTTAGTACTTTTTTATTTTTTTAATAATAAATATATGTTATTGATAAACATAATAGTTTTTGAAGAAGCTATGAATATTATGTATTAGATTGTATAAATATGTAAATGTATAATTTATATAGATTGATAATTAGGTATTGGGGGTAGAGAAATGAAATTAAAAAAAGTTTTTGCAGCAGTATTAGCATCATCGATGTTACTGTTAACAGGATGTGGTGGTTCCAATAATGCAGCAAATGATGCCACTAAAAAAGATGGTGAGATAAAAGATGGAGGAACTATTACTTTTGCCGTAGGTGGAGATCCAAAGGGATTAAATCCTATGTATGGAAATGATAGAGTAACTATGACAATTAATAATGCTATATATTCTCCTCTATATGTTATTAATGATGGAAAATATGAATATTATTTGGCAGATAGTATGAAAAACTCTGAGGACTATTTACATTATACTTTAAAGCTTAAAGAAGGGTTAAAATGGGATGATGGAAAACCTTTAACAGCAGATGATGTAGTATTCACATTAGATAAGATAATGGATAAAAGTCAAAACTGCATGAAAAGGGAAGATTTTATGATAGACGATAAACCAGTACAATATAAAAAAGTTGATGATGTAACAGTAGAGTTTACTTTACCAACACTGGATATGTCTTTTCCATCAAAACTTTCAGATTTTTCACCAATAGCAAAACACGTTTATGAAGGTGAGACAGATATATCTAAAAGCCCTAAAAATGATGAACCAATAGGCAGTGGTCCATATAAGTTTAAGGAATTTAAAAAAGGTGAAAGTGTAACATTAGTAAGAAATGATAATTATTTTGGAAACAAGGCTCATATAGATACTGTTGTTTATAGGGTTATTCCAGATGCTAATTCATCTAAATCAGCATTTTTATCAGGTGAGGTTTCTGCCTTATATATTTCACCACAATCAGTTAATGACTTTAAAGATAAAGCTAATATAATTACTTTTGATGAAGGTATGAATAATAACATAATATTTATGATGAAAAATCCTAACTTAGCAAAAGTAGAAGTAAGACAAGCTATAGCTTATGCTTTAGATAAAACAGAACTTTTAAAAGCTTCAGAGATATCCACTGATTATGCAGAGTTAGCTTATTCAGTATTTACACCAGATGTACCACAATTTACAAATGATGTTGAAAAATATGATAAAAATATTGATAAAGCAAAAGAGTTATTAAAAAATGCAGGTGTAGAAAATATAAAACTTAAATTAACATATACCACTGGAGATAAGGGACAAGAAACTCAAGCCTTAATAATTCAAAAAAGTCTTAAAGAAATAGGAATAGATATAGAACTTGTTCCTATGGAAAGAAATGCGTTTATTCAAAAATTATTTACTCCAAAAACAAATGATGCTTTTGATATAGCATTTAATGGATATGTAATGGGCAATGATCCAAGTTCCTATGGATCAATATTTAAAACTGGTGGAGGAAATAACTTTATTGAGTTTAGTGATGATAAAGTAAATGAATTATTTAATAAAGCTAATATAGAAACAGATTCTAAAAAAAGAGATGAAATATATGTAGATATTCAAAAATTATTAGCAGAAGAATTGCCAATTTATCCAATATGTTATCCAAAATCAATTGTAGCTTTAGATAAAAAGATTGGTGGAGCCGATGAAGCCCAACCAGCTCCTATATTTATGTTTAGAAATTTAGGAAAACTTTATATTAAATAGTTTTAATCAAAAATATTAATTAATAAATTTAGAAAATCTTTAGGTGTCCTAAGGGACACCTTATTTTAAGTTAATAATTTGTTTTAAGTAAAACTTAATTTAAGGAGTATTACCTATGGGAAAGTATATATTAAAAAGATTTCTACAAGCCATACCAATATTAATAGTTGTATCTATAATTTCCTTTACAATAATGCATATGGCACCAGGAGATCCAGTAATGTCTTATGTAACACCAAAAATGTCTCAAGAAGATATACAAAATGTTAGAACAAATTTAGGTTTAGATAAACCTATACCTATTCAATATTTACAGTGGCTAAAAAACACATTAAAAGGGGATTTAGGATATTCTTTAGTAGATTATAGACCTGTTGGACAAGAAATTTTAGAAAGACTTCCAGCAACCTTTTTACTCATGGGTACGTCATTAGTACTTTCTTTAGTTTTAGGAATCTCTATAGGACTTATAAGTGCTCATTATCAAAACAGTAAATTTGATAAAATATTTTCTGTAATTTCTTATATTGGAATATCTATACCTAGTTTTTGGTTTGCAATGATACTCATAATAATATTTGCAGTAAAACTTCAAATATTACCAAGTGTAGGTATGCATTCTCCAGGAGTAGATTCTACTTTAGATGTAATTCATCATCTTATAATGCCAGCTTTAGTTTTAAGCTTTGGCAGTTTTTCTGTAATAAGTAGATATATAAGGGGAAAGGCTATTGTAGAAAAAACAAGAGATTATGTAAGAACAGCAAAAGGAAAAGGAGTACCTAATAAAATTATTTTTTATAAGCATATATTAAGAAATATTTTATTACCTATAGTAACTATTCTTGGAATGTCTCTTCCAGACCTTGTAACAGGAGCTTTTATTACAGAAACTATTTTTGGATGGCCTGGTATGGGGAGAATGGGAGTAAATGCTATCTTTAGCTTTGATTATCCGGTGATAATGGCAATAACTATGATATCATCATTACTTCTTATAATAGGAAATTTAATTTCAGATATACTTTATGGATTTGTAGATCCTAGAATAAAGGCGGTGGAATTAGAATGATTAAAGATATAGTAATGGTAATAAAGAAAGATAAGCGAGCAAAAATAAGTGTTATAATATTAATTTCGTTAGTTCTTTTAAGTATATTCGCTTTTTTATCACCTTATGATCCTAATGGTATAAATATAAATGATAGATTACAAGAACCAAGTTTAAAACATCTTTTTGGTACAGATGATATGGGAAGAGACTATCTAACAAGAGCATTGTATGGAGGCAGGGTTTCTTTAAGTGTAGGATTTTGTTCTATGATAATTTCTTGTGTTATAGGAACTTTAGTTGGTACAATAAGTGGTTATTTTGGTGGATGGATAGATTCTTTTATAATGAGATCTTTAGATATTCTTATGTGTATACCTAGCTTTTTTATAATACTTATTTTAAATATTTATTTTAAACCGGGACTTAGAACTATAATTATAATAATATCTTTATTTAGTTGGATGAACATAGCAAGAATTGTAAGAAGTGAAACATTATCTATTAAAGAAAGAGATTATGTTATTTGTGCAGAGTCTCAAGGGATTAGAGAATATAGAATAATAACAAAACATATAATACCAAATATTATGAATACAGTAATAGTAGCATCTACTATAAATGTTGCAGGAGCTATTATTACAGAATCATCTTTAAGTTTTTTAGGTCTTGGAGTGCAAGCACCTACATCATCTTGGGGAAGTATGCTTCAGAATGCACAAAGTCAGATGATGGATAGACCTACATTAGCTATTTTTCCAGGTTTATTAATTTTGATTACTGTTTTAAGTTTTAATATGCTAGGAGATAGATTAAGAGAGAATATTAGTATGTAATTAATATAAAATTTATATCACTAATGTAGAATTTAGATAGTTTAATAAAATTTGATTAAATCAATTTATTTAGATATATAATCTTTAGATATTCTATCTAAAGATTATATATTTAAATTTTATACCATTTTAAGGTAATATTATAACAATAATAAAACTATTAAAGTAGATTTAACATCTAAATTTCATAGTTTTTATTTTATGTATTTTTATGTGAAATAAAACAATTATAAAATTTTTGTAGTTTAACTGTTATAACTATTTATATTCATATTAAATTATATAAATTTTATTTAGGAAGATTTTTTAGACCTTTTAGAAAATTTATTTGCAATAGCTTCACCTTTAGTTAATCCAATAAAAGACCCTAATAATATAATTACTATTAATATAATTAAAGATTTAAAGTTTTTACCGTATATATTAGAACCTATAAAGGAGGAAACTAATACCACAGGAAATCTACCCATAGAAGAGTATATTAAATATTCTTTATAGTTATAGCCAGATAGTCCACAAATATATGGGATTAAACTTTTAGGAGTACCAGGAATTAAATAAATAATAAAAATAACTTTATTATTATCTACTAAACTTAATAATTTATTTATTTTACTATGCTGTTTTTTGGGAATAAGTTTCATTAGGTATTTTTTACCAAGTTTAAAAGCTATAAAATAATTTATAGAAACACCTAAAATTAAGCCTATAAAACTAAATAAAAATCCTAAATATGGACCAAAAATATATCCGCCGGTTATATTTATTATTTGTCCTGGAATTAAAAAAAAGAATATACATTGTACAATTTGAAGAAATATGAATACAACAAAAGATAAAGATCCATAAGACAAAATATTATCCCTAAGGATTTTAGGATTTTTTATTATTTTAATAATATCTTCTAAAAAATATATTATTAGATAAACAGATATTAATGTTAAAATTATAATTAAAGAAATATTTAATAATTTTTTTAGTTTAGTTTTCATAATGACACCTATCTATTTGGAAAATTTTTCACATTATACTTTAAGTATAACATTTTAAAGTAGGTAAGTTCATAATAAAATAGAAAAATATATTATAAAAATGATTTATGTGAAAATAAAGGAGAGCTATGTTAAAATAATTAATTATTTTAGCATAGCTCTCCTTTTTGTGGGTATTTAGAAAAATTTTTATTAAAAATAAAATTACTATTTTATATAACTTTATATTATTTAATGAAAATAGATATTTAATTTTCCTCTTTAGCTGTATTATGTACATTCCAAGTAAAGGATAGGAATACTATTGCCAATACAGCTGCACAAATTAATAGCATAAAGCCACCGTTCCATCCAAACTTTTCAACTAAAGCACCTAAAAGTAATTCTGCTAATACTTCACCGCCCATATATCCAAATAGGCCAGTAAATCCAGCAGCAGTCCCTGCAGCTTTTTTTGGTACTAAGTCTAAAGCACTAACACCAATCAACATAACAGGCCCATATATTAAAGCACCTATAGATGCTAAGGCACAGTTTATTGCAAGGAAGCTTGAACTATTCCAATAGACTAATACTGCAATTACAACACCAAACATACAAAATATTCCTAAAGGAGCACGACGACCATGGAATATATTATCACTAAGCCATCCAATTATTATAGTTCCAGGAATAGCAGCATATTCAAATAATGCAAAAGCTATTGAAGAATCCTTTGGAGAAAAATGTTTAACTGATTCAAGATATGTAGGAACCCAGTTAATTACACCATATCTAACTAAATATACGAATACATTAGCTAGAGCAATAAACCATAAGAATTTGTTGTTTAAAACATATTTAAATAATATCTCTTTACCAGATAACTCTTTTTCTCTGTCTGCTACAGGTATATCTGGATAATCATTTTTATACTCTTCTATAGGAGGAAGTCCTACTGATTGAGGAGTATCTTTTGCAAAAACTATATATAAAATTCCAACAATAATTGCGATTATAGCAGGTAAGAAAAATATTCCTTTCCAACTATGAAACATTGAAACCCCTATTAATGCTATTGTAGCAACTAATCCACCACCAACATTATGGGCAGTATTCCAAATTGACATTTTAAATCCACGTTCTTTATCAGAAAACCAATGAGTCATTGTTCTACCACAAGGTGGCCATCCCATTCCTTGAACCCAACCATTAAGTAGCATTAATATAAACATTATTGAAACACTTGATGTGAAAGGGAAGAATAAGTTTACAATTCCCGATGCTATTAAACCTATTCCTAAGAAATATCTTGGATTAGATCTATCTGAAAGGTTTCCCATAACGAATTTACTTATACCATAAGCGATTCCTAAAGCCGAAGCAACAAAGCCTAATTGAGTGGTGGTAAATCCTTCATTTACTAAGTAAGCTTTAGCTAAAGCAAAGTTACTTCTAACAAAATAGTAAGTTAAATAACCTATATATATGCATATGAAGACTTGAAGACGATGTCTTTTATAAGACTTATCAATTTTTTCTTCAGGTAATCTTGCAATATGAGGTGCAGGTTTTAAAAAATTTAGCATAATACGTCATTCCCTTCTAGCAATTTTAATATAAAAGCCCTATTTAAAATCACTTAGTGAATTTAAATAGGGCTTCTCTACTAATCTCTGCCTACAAAAAATCTAGTTAATATATTTATTTTGTTTACCGGTTAAATATTAGCAAATGCATGAAACGTTTTCAATGGAATAATTTGTATTTGCCATTAGTTCATAATTTGTTAACAAAATAAATATATTATATAAAAACAAATTTAAATGATTTTTTTTAAAAATATAGTTAAAAATTAATTATTTTTGAACAAAATGAATAAAGTATTTAAAAAACTTTATCGATTTAGCATAATAACTAATATTTCTACGTTCATAATATATATTTTTTATGAAAAATGTATATTTTAAAAAGTAAGTTTTAAATATATATTAAATTTACTAATAGATTATTAAATATCTATTGATAAAATAAAACCAAAAAGGAAGGATTTGGAGTTATAATGAATATGGTTAGGAGGGAGTAATTATGGGAAATTATGCAGAATTATGGAAACGTTTAGGTGTGGATTTAAAAAGACATGATAAATTATGTGAGGTGTTACCAGAGATTTATTCTTCAGTTTATCTTAATCAAGAAGATAGACCAGAAGGAATGAATTATTTTAATATGGTAATTTCAGAAATCCATGGTCTTAGAATTGAAGAATTAGATAAAGAAAGAGCAAAAGGAAGAAAAGTAGTAGGAACTTTTTGTGTTTTTGTTCCTGATGAAGTTATTTTAGCTTTAGATGCTATAAGCATAGGTTTATGTGCTGGTTCAGAGTTTTGGGTACAATCAGGGGAAACTGTTATGCCTAAAAATATGTGTCCACTAATAAAGGCATTTATGGGAGCAGCAACAGATGCTACCTGCCCATATTATTTATCAACAGATCTTATAGTAGGAGAAACTACCTGTGATGGAAAGAAAAAAGCTTGGGAGATTATGAAAGATAAGAAAGATATTTATGTAATGGATCTTCCACAAATGAAAAGAGAAAAAGATATCTTACATTGGAAAGAAGAAATATTAGCTTTTATAGATAGAATGGAAAAACTAACAGGAAATAAATTAACAGTAGAAAAATTAAAAGCTGGAATAAAACTTTGCAATGAAAAAAGAAGAGCATTAAAAAGATTAAATGATTTAAGGAAAAATAAGCCATCACCAATTAGTGGATTAGACTGTTTATTAATAACTCAAATAGCTTTTTATGATGATCCAAAAAGATTTATAGAAAACACTAATAAACTTTGTGATGAATTAGAAGAAAGAGTTAAAAGTGGAAAGATAAAAAATAATAAAAAGCGAATTTTAGTTACAGGAACTCCTATGGCAGTACCAAACTGGAAACTTCATTCACTTATTGAAAGTTTAGATGCAGAGGTTGTACTAGAAGAAAGCTGTACAGGATCTAGATATTTTGAAAATGAAGTTTCAGAAGAAGGAGATACCATAGAGGAATTAGCTTATAATATAGCAAAAAGATATATGAAAATAAACTGTGCATGTTTTACACCAAATGAAGGAAGAGCAGAGGATATAGTAAGATATAGCAAAGAATATAAAGTAGATGGGGTAATAGATTATTGTCTATCTTTCTGTCATACATATGCAGTTGAACATAGAAGTCTTAAAAAAGTGCTAGAAGAAAATAATATACCAATTTTGAGAATAGAAACTGATTATTCTAATGAGGATGCAGGACAGTTAACTACAAGAATAGAAGCCTTTTTAGAAATGATTTAAAATGAACAATAAAAAATATTATATACTTTTTGAAAATCATACAGATGGAATGAGATTTTCTGAAGCACTTTCTAAGGAAAATATAAAATATGTTATATCACCAACACCTAGAAAATTATCTGTTTGCTGTGGTATATCTATAATGTATAAAAAAGATGATGAGGAGAAAATAAAAGATTTAATAAATAAAGAGCATCTTAATTATAAAAGTTTAGAAAGTATAGAAAGTACTATTAAAAACTTTTATAAATAATTTCTTTATAAAATTAGGAGGGGATTTTTTGTATAAAGTAGGAATTGATATAGGATCTACATCAGCTAAAACAGTAATTATTAAAGATAATGAAATAATTAAATATTTTATTATGCCAACAGGATGGAGTAGTGTAGAAACTTCTAATTCTATAAAGGAAAAAATAGAAGGTTATCTAAAAACTAATATAGAAGAATGTAAAGTTGTTGCAACTGGATATGGAAGAGTTTCTGTTCCTTTTGCAAATAAAACAATAACAGAAATAACCTGTCATGGAAAAGGTGCATATTATTTATATAATAAAGATTGCACAGTAATAGATATTGGTGGACAAGATACAAAAATAATTTCTATACAAAAGGGAAAAGTTGAAAATTTTCTTATGAATGATAGATGCTCTGCTGGAACTGGAAGATTTTTAGAGGTTATGAGTAATCTTATGGGAGTTAAAATAGATGAACTTTGTGACCTTGCAAGAACAGGAAAAGATGTTACTATAAGTTCTATGTGTACTGTATTTGCAGAATCAGAAGTTATAGGACTTATTGCAAAGGGAGTAAGTAAAAATGATATAGCTTATGGAATAGTAGATTCAATAACATCAAAGGTTAAATCATTATGTTCAAAATATGGAGGAAATAGTGAATATTTTTTAACTGGTGGACTTAGCAATAACTCTTATATTCTTGAAAATCTTTCAAAAAAATTAGAATCTAATGTAGAGACTGATGAATTATCTCATTATGCAGGAGCAATAGGTGCAGCTCTTAGTGCTAAATAAAATAAAAAATTCTTTTAATTATAATAATAATTTTATTTTAAAATGCTTAGCTATAAAATTTTTTTAAAAGTTTTATGGTTAAGCATTTTTTTTATAAATATATTTATTTTTCTTTTTCTTTGTAATAAATGTTACAGATATATTTTGAAATTATAGTTATAATATAGTTATAATAAAGCAATTTAAAGTATTAATATATAAAACAATTTTACATTAATAAAAATAAAGAGATAAAAATATGAAAATTTTGTAATTAATATAGATAGATCTAAGGAGTAGATAAAATGGTTAAGAGCAATTATTATGGGAATCTTCAAAAAGTTAGAGACGATAATAGAACTTATGGTATAACTCCTCATATACCTGGAGGATTTATAACTCCAGAAAATTTAGGGAAAATAGCAACAGTTGCTAAAAAGTATAAGGGAGTTTTAAAAATAACTTCTGGTCAAAGAATTCTTATAACAAATTTAAAGGAAGAGGACTTACCTAATATATGGGAAGAACTTGGTATGGAGCCAGCGGTAGTATCTCAAAACTCAGTTAAAAATGTAGAAATATGTCCAGCTGGATTTTGCAAGAGAGCTAAATATAATACAATGGGAATAGGAATGAAATTATCTAAGAAATATCAAAGAATGGAAATGCCTTGTAGAACTAAAATAGGAGTAGCAGGATGTAGAAATGCCTGTGGAAGTGTTTATAGTAAAGATGTAGGAGTTATTGCAGATAAAACAGGACTTATTATAACTGCTGGAGGTTCTGGTGGATATAATCCAAGGCTTGCAGATATAATAATAAAGGACATTGATGAAGAGCAGGTATTGAAAATAATAGATAATCTTTTTAAGATTTATAAGGAAAATGCAGAAGCTGGAGAAAAACTAGGGTTTTTTATAGATAGAATTGGTATAGATAAATTTAAAGAAGAGGTTTTAAAAGTATAAATTTTTTTAAAGAACTTTTATAAAATAATATTTATATATTTATATTAAAATAAAAGATTATAAGTTAATAAATTAATTTTTATAATGTAGTCTATTTAAAATACTTAAATAGGGTATATAACTTTAAGATTTAAAGTTATATACTCTATTTTTATATTTATAAAAATTAAACCTAAAAAATATATAAAATAATGTATTAAAAGAAAATATATATAGTTATATTAAAAAATAAAATTATTAAATAAGAAAATTTATAGCAATAATTCGACTAATAAATATTATAAAATTAAATTAAAAATCTTTAAATTAAATAAATTTTATAAAAAATATTTTTTTAATCGAAAAAGATGTTGAATAAATAAGATGAATCTGTTTTAAAAATATTTAAAAATTGTACTATGGAACTTTGTGTGGACAGGCATTGAAATTTGGTGAATGAAAAAAATTGAAATTAATTCCAAGTGAATTTAAAATAATAATTGCTTAAATAAATATTATGAATTTAAATTTTATATTTGGGAGGAGGATTCTTTTTATGAAAAAAAATAAAATAGCTGCTTTAGCATTATCAGGAGCATTATTAGTGGGGGCAACTGCACTAGGAACATTTGCTTATTTTAATGATACAGCAAAAACAAGTAATAATTTGGTAGTAACTACTGGAACTTTAAGACTTGGTTCTGAAGAATCAGACTGGTACGTATGCGATTTAAGTGATGGAGATTCAAAAAACGAAACTGATTTAAAAACAGAATCAAAAAAATTAGATGAAAATAAATTTGAAAATGTTAGACCAGGAGATACATTTAAAAAATATAGTAAGTTTAAAAATAATGGTACATTAAAACAAAGATTAACTTTTAATATTGATGAATTAAATAATGCAGTTTTAGCTAAGGATATCAATGGAAATAAGATTTTAGTTAGTGATATATTTGATATTAAATATGCTTATTTTAATACTTCTGATGAAGAGAATGCAACATCATCTCCAGAAGTAACTTTAGAAGATAATAAATATTATATTTTAAATCCAAATGAAAGCATTACTATGGGTATTGAAATGAAATTTAAAAAAGAAATTCCAAATGTAGTTAAAAATATTGATGTACAAGGTATAGAATTTGATTTAGAAGAAACAACTAAAAACACTATAACAGTTATAGCTGATCAACTTAATAAAGGAAAATAATTAAGTAATTAATATAATAAAGCCCTAAGTTTCTTAGGGCTTTATTATAAATAAGGCAAAAGCGTGGTGATACTTTGAAAAAAAATAAAATGTTAATTAAATCTTTGCTTATTGGAACTTTATTTTTTGGAATATCTGCAAGTAGTATAACAGCTTATGCAGCTCCAAAAGATGGAGATATTATAATTCATGCAGAAAATGGAATTGATGAAGGAATATTTTCAGATAGAGATGGACTTTGGCAGCCAGGAATGAATTTAAGTAAAGGATTTATTGTTACTAATAATAGCGATGATGATATAAAAATAAAAAAGTTTAATTTAAAGCATATATCTTTAAAAAATAATACGACTAATAAAGAACTATTATTAGATGATATAGAACATAAAAAGACTATGGAAAATTGTATTATTACTATTTTAGATGGGAATAAGGAGATTTTTAAGGGGAATTTAAATAAAGCTTTTGATAAAAATGGCATTAAATTATCTAATGATATAGTAGTAAAAAATGGGGAAAAGAAAAACTTTAAGATGAATTTTTCTATTAACAAAGAAGCAGATAATGATTTGCAGGATTTAAGAAATGAATTTAATATTGCTGTTAATTATGAGCTTTTAGATAGCAAAACAGAAGGTGAAGATAATAGTAATAATAGTGGTAATGATAGTAATATAGGAAGCTCTGGACAAGATAGCTCAAATAACACTTTATCTAATAGTATGCCGAAAACAGGAGCTTTAGTAGGTACTGCCACTTCAGCTTTAATAGGAATAGGAGTCTTATCATTAGGTACTTTTTTTGTTATAAAAAACAAGAAAAAGGAAGGTGATAGGGATGAATAATAGAGAAAGTAGAAATGAAAGAAGAAAGAAAAGATTAAAGGTTTTTAAAAAGGAAAGTATAAAAGCACTAGCTTTAGCATTAATTATTGGTTCTATTGGAACAGGCATGAGCTACGCATATTTTAAAGATGAAGTTAAAGTAAACCCTGATTTAAATATAACAACCGGAACATTACAAACCGTATTTCTTGAAAAAAATAAACCAATTAATATAGAATATGATGATGATGATTACAAAGATGGAACTACAATAAAAAATGATAAGTTTACTATTGAAAATAAAGGAACCTTAAATCAAAAATTAAAGCTTAATATAGAAAATTATAAAGAGCACCAAACTTTAATAAAGAATAAACACCTAAGCAATATAAAACATTCTATTGAATTTACAAAAATTAAAAAAGACGGATCAAGAGAAAGCTTAGACACATATGTAGCACCTTTTTCAGAGTTTAAAAGCAAATCTATTATAATTTATCATAAAGGAATTCCTGCAGTGCTAGAGCCAGGAGAAAAAATAGAAGGAAAATTCGCATTACAAAAAAATACTAAAGATAAATATGATGATATCTTATGTACATTTGATATTAAAGTAACAGCAACTCAAACTAATGATAGTATTAAAGAGTAGGAGCTAAGGAGGTATATTATGAAATTAAAAAGTATAATTATAGGTACAATGATGGGTTTAACTTTAGCTTTTACAGGAACAGTAGGTAGTTATGCATATTTTAAGAGTCAAGATACATTAAAAGAAAATAGAATAGAAATAGATGATGATATATTAGAAAATAATAGTAAAGATCAAGATCAAATAAATAATGAAAATACAGATCAAAAAGTAGATTCAAATGAAAATGCTAATGGTGAAACTAATAATAAAGAAAATAGTGAGGGTAATTCTTCTAATAATGAAAATCCTAATGTAGAAGTCCCTAATTTAGAAGAAGAAAATAGTCAAAATAGTAATGAATCTACTGAAACTACTGAGACCATAAATCCTAATAATCAATCAAATGAAGTAGATTCAAATAATAATAATCAAACAAATAATGGAGAAGAACCTATAAATCAAAATTCTATAAATGATGAAGTGAAAAATGAAGAAAATATAACTTCTGATGGTAATTTAGATACAAATAATCAATAAAATTAGATTATTTATAGATTGGTTTTAAAATTGATATTAAAGAGAAGGGATATGTTGTTTAAGTAAATAACATATCTCTTTTTTTTATAGAGATTTAATTCAAAGTAAAACATTTAAATGAAATTATGTAAAATATCTAATTAATATAGCTTTTCTTCTTAAAATAATAAAATTTTAGTTAAGCAAGTAATAATTGGAAACGATAATTTTAAGTGAATCTAATTACTTAAATGCTAGGGGGATAAAAATGAATAAGAGAGTTAAAAAAAATTTAAAAAGAAGGGGGAGTATAAAGGGAAAAATAATATCAGCTATGTTAGTTGTGATGATTTTTATTTTAACATTGACTTCTATGGTAAGTTTTATCAATGCGAAAAATGCTCTTGAAAAAACAGCACAAGAGTTCATAGTAAAAATAGGACAATCATCCTCAAATGAGTTTAAGGAAAAAATAGGGGATATATTTAAAGAAGTATCAACTTTAGAATTAAATAGTGAAGTTATAAATGGAGACGAAGAAACAAGAGTAAACGTATTAAATAATTTTTGCAAACAACAAAACTTTATTACTGTAGGAATAGCCGATGTAGATGGTAACGTTACTTATAGTGATGGGGCTAAAGTTAATGTAAAGGGAAGAGATTATTTTGAAAAAGCTTTAAAGGGTGAAAAAGCTTTAGGAATACCTTACTTTAGTAAGGTTGTTAAGGATCTTTTCTTATTACCATTCGCTGTTCCAATAAAGGAAGATGGAAAAGTTACAGGAGTAATATTAGCTCTTAAAGATGGGGGATTTTTAGGAACTGTTGCGAATAACTTTAAAGTAGGGAAAACAGGATTTGTATATATAATAAATGGAAAAGGGGAAGTTATTGCACATAGAGATAATGATTTAGTAGTTAAAAAAGATAATGTAAATAAAAGTGTTAAAGAAGATAAAAGGCTAGAACCATTAGCAGCAATTGAAAGAGATATGATGGCAGGTAAATCAGGCTTTGGAAAGTATGAGTATGATGGACATAGAAGATATATGGGATATAGTTCTATAGAAGGAACAGACTGGTCATTAGGTGCTGTAATAGATCAAGATGATATATTAAGTTCTTTAGACACTCTTAAGAAAAACTTTTTATACACTATTGTAGTATTAATAGTTTTAACTATAATATTAGCTTTATTTGTTAGTAAAAAATTAGTTAATTTAATATATAATATAAATGATTATGTAAAAGAAATAGCAGAAGGTAACTTTAAGGCTACAATGGATAAAAAATATGTAGAGAGAAATGATGAAATTGGTGACATTATAAGATCTTTAGAAAAAATGAAAAACTCAATTTCTAATATAATAAATGATATAAAGGATAATACATATAAAGTTACTTCCCAATCAGAAAACTTAAATAGCATTTCAAAGGAATTTACAGAGACAACTCAAAATATAGCAAAAGCTATAGAAGAAGTTGCAAACGGAGCTACAGATCAAGCAGAATCACTTCAAGATATTATGAATAAAACTAATGACTTTGGTAAAAATGTAGATTCCATGAAAGGTCAGTTTATAACTATTAGTAATCTAACAGAAAGCACTAATATTAAGGCTTTAGATAGTAATAATGAGATGAGAAAAGTTGTAGATGATTTTAATAGCATTTTAGGAACATTTAAAGATTTCTTAAATAAGATGGATTCTATGAACAAAAATATATTAAAGGTAAATGAGATAACTTATTTGATAAATGAAATATCAGATCAAACAAATCTGTTAGCATTAAATGCAGCTATAGAGGCTGCAAGAGCTGGGGAGGCTGGAAAAGGGTTTGCAGTTGTATCAGAAGAAATTAGAGCTCTTGCAGAAAGAAGTAAAGAAGCTACAGATAATATAATCTCAATATCAAATAACATATTAGAAGATAATAAAGATATAAGTAATAGTACAAACAAAATGAACGAAGAGTTTAAATCTCAACAAATAATAATAGAAAAGGCTATATCTAGCTTTAAAGAGATTAGCACATCACTTAAAGAAGTTTCACCTTTAATGGATAATATGAATTCTTCTACAATGGAATTAGATAGTAGAAAAGATGAAATTTTAGAAAAAATAAATAGTATATCTGCAATAGCAGAGGAAATATCATCATCTTCAGAAGAGATAACTGCATCAGCAGAAGAGATGAGTGCATCATCACAAGAGATTTATAGTTCAGCTAGTGATATAAAAGATTTAGCTAAAAATGTTAATGAATCTTTTGATGTATTTAATATATAAAATTGTTATAAAGATAAGTTTAATATGAAAAAGACAGTATATATTTACTGTCTTTTTTTATGCATAAATAACCATTATAAAGAATAAAAAGTTTAATTATATTTAAATTAATATGGAAAATTTGTAAAGTTTATATAAAAGTAAACCGATAAACTTACTTTAACAATTATTTCTTGTAGGGGGATGAATATGGAAAAAAACAATAGTAAAAAATCTAAAAGGAAAGTAAGTATTAAAGAAAAAATAATATTATCAACAATATTAATAATTTCTGTTATGTCAGCATTTGTACTAAGTATTAGTTATTTAAATGGAAAAAAATCTCTTGAGATAACAGCAGAACAATTTATGACTCAAATAAGTAAATCTGCATCTGATGAAATTAATGAACATATTGATTTTGTATTTGATGCACTTTCAGATTTACAATTAAATGATTATATTATTAATGAAGGAACTGATGAAAGAGTAAAACTAGATTTATTAAATAAATTTTGTAAGGCAAAAGATTTTATAGCTGTAGGTATTGCATCTATAGATGGAAATACTATTTATAATGATGGAAACAATTCCAACCTAAAGGGAAAGGATTATTTTGAGAAAGCACTAAAAGGAGAAAATGGTGTAGGAGATCCTTATTTTACTGATGATAATAAAACTTTTTTACTGCCATTTGCTGTTCCAATAAAAGAAGATGATAAAGTAAGCAAAATTTTAGTAGGAATTAAAAGTGGATATTTTTTAAGTGAAGTATCTAATAGTATAGCAGTGGGAAATAAGGGATTTGTTTATTTACTTAATAAAAAAGGTGAGGCAATAGCCCATAAAAATAAGGTGTTAGTAGATAGAAAAAATAATATATTAGATCAGGTAAAAGAAAATAAACAATTAGAGGCCATAGTTGCTATTCAAAAAAAGATGATGGCAGGAGAATCAGGCTTTGGAGGATATAAATTTGATGGAATAAAAAAATATTTAGCTTATTCTCAAGTAAATATAAATGGATGGACATTAGGTGCTGTAGTAGAACAAAGCGATATATTAAGCTCTTTAGATTCTTTAAAGAAAGATTTTCTATATACTATAGTATTTTTAATAATTATAACTATAATATTAGCTTTATTTATTAGCAAAAAATTAGTTAATTTAATATATAAAATAAATGATTATATAAAAGAAATTGCAAAAGGTAACTTTAAAGCAAAAATAGATGAAAAGTATATAAATAGAAATGATGAGCTAGGAGAAAGTATAAGAGCTTTAGAAAATATGAAAAATTCAATTTCTAATATAATAAATGATATAAAGGGTAATACCTATAAGGTTACATCTCAATCAGAAAATTTAAATAGTATTTCTAAAGAATTTACAGAGACAACTAAAAATATAGCAAAAGCTATAGAAGAGGTTGCAAATGGAGCTACAGAGCAAGCACAATCACTCCAAGATGTTGTAGATAAAACAAATGATTTTGGCAATAATGTAGATTTAATAAAAGAACAATTTATAACCATTAATGATTTAACAGAAAGCACTAATATTAAAGCTTTAGATAGCAATAATGAGATGAAAAAGGTTATAGATGATTTTAATAATATTTTAGATACATTTAAAGATTTCTTAAATAAGATGGATTCTATGAATAAAAATATATTAAAGGTAAATGAGATAACTTATTTGATAAATGAAATATCAGATCAAACAAATCTTTTAGCATTAAATGCAGCTATAGAAGCTGCAAGAGCTGGGGAGGCTGGAAAAGGGTTTGCAGTTGTATCAGATGAAATTAGAACACTAGCAGAAAGAAGCAAAGAGGCTACAGAAAACATAATATCAATATCAAATAATATATTAGAAGATAATAAAGATATAAGTAATAGCACAAATAAGATGAATGAAGAGTTTAAAGCTCAACAAGTAATAATAAAAAATGCTATAGGTAGCTTTAAAGAGATTAGTACATCACTTAAAGAAGTTTCACCTTTAATGAATAAAATGAATTCTTCTACAAATGAGCTAGATAAAAGAAAAGACGAAATTCTAGAAAAGATAAATAGTATATCATCAATAGCAGAGGAGATATCATCATCTTCAGAGGAAATAACTGCATCAGCAGAAGAGATGAGTGCATCATCACAAGAGATTTATAGTTCAGCTAGTAATATAAAAGATTTAGCTAAAAACGTTAATGAATCTTTCGATATATTTAATATATAACTATTAATATATCCATAGGAGGTATTATGAAAAAAAGTACTAAAGAATGTATAAGATTTTTATTTTTTGCTATATTGTCTTCAGCAATATCCTATATAAATTTTTTAAAAGGAAATACAACACCATCATTAATTTTTGGCGTAGTTACAGGAATAAATATAGCATTAACTATATATTATGGAATTAAATCATTTGGAGAAAAAGAATAGTTAAATTTTTAAGGATTTTACTTAAAGTTAAAATACATATAAAGCTATATTAAAAAATAATTTATAAATAAATAGAAAACAACTTCTTTAAATTGTTTAAAGAAGTTGTTTTTTTCTTTATAATTTAATTAAAGAGAAATAACTAATTTATTATTAAATTTTATTTTTAATATTAAATGGTTAATTACAATTTTTTATCTTTAAGGATGTGATTTAGATGAGTAATATAAAACCTACAAAAAATCTATTAAAAAAAATAGGTATTGATAATAAAAGCAAAATGGAAGAAAAGATAGAAAAACTAGAAGAGAAAACTGTTAAAAGTAAATTTCAAAAGATGATAAAAGAAAAAAATAAAACTTGGAAAGAAAAATTATTAGAAAAATTAAAGTTATTAAAGGATTCTCTATAAAAAAAATTTAAAGTATATTATCAAATCAGGTAAAAAATGTTAAAATATAAATGGCTAAAATTGTAAAGTATACTTTATCAGATATTTTAAATAGGAAATTTATAAATAACTTACTATTAACAGGGGGAAATAATTGGTGAAAAAGTATTCAAGGGTAATTAAAGGAACTATTAAGGTTCTTGTTGTAGCTTTCATGATTCTTATAATACTAAATGGAATATTAAATAGATTTGATGGAGCTTACAACACTATTGGATATAGAACTTATACTATACTTACAGGAAGTATGGAACCTAAAATTAAGCCAGGAGATATTGTACTAGTTAAAAAAGTAGCAGAGGATGAGTTAAAAGAGGGAGATATTATAACCTTTAAAGAAGATAATAGAATTGTAACTCATAGAATAGTAGAAAAAAACAATAATGGCTTTATAACTAAAGGAGATAATAATAATGTTAAGGATAGTGAAATTGTAAAGGAAAATAATATTATAGGACAAGTTAAGTTAGTAATTCCTAAATTAGGATATGTTTTAGTATTTTTAAGTAAGCCTATAGTAATTTCTGCAATTTTAATAATTATAGCTTTAATAATAATATGGGATGTATTTAAAAATTAAAATGAAAAATACTTCTACAAGAAAAACTTGTGGAAGTATTTTTATTTAAGCAATAGGAGATAATAGTCTAGATATAGCCTCAAAAAATCTTGTTACAATTCCTCTTTCTCTAAATTCTTTTAAGGAAATTTCTTTACAATATTCCATATCTTTAAGGAATTGATTTTCCAAAATATTTGCTATATCACTATTATAGATAAAGGCATTTGTTTCAAAATTTAAAGAAAAACTTCTAATATCCATATTAGCAGTTCCAACACTTGCGACGTTACAATCAGAAACCATAGTTTTACTATGAATAAATCCGTTATCATATAAGTATACTTTAACTCCACTTTCTAAAAGTTCACCTATATATGAATTAGCAACCCATCTCATAAATAAATGATCAGGTTTTCCTGGTATCATAAGTCTAACATCTATTCCAGAGCTAGCAGCCATTTTTAAGCATTGAAGCATACAATCATCAGGAACAAAATAAGGAGTTTGCAAAAATACATTTTTTTTAGCATCATTTATTATTTTAACATATCCATTTCTTATTTGTTCTGTATCTAAATCTGGACCAGAAGAAACTATTTGAACGCCTATTAATGAATCTAAGGTATTTTTAAATTCTAATTTTTTAAGGTATTTTCTATACTTTGACATAGAATAATCTTTTACTGTGTAAGTCCAATCTAGTATAAATCGAGATTCTAAATCGTTTATAGAATTACCTTCAATTTTTAGATGGGTATCTCTCCAGTAACCTATTTTTTTATCATTAGATATATACTCATCTCCTACATTAAAACCACCTAAGTAGGCTACATTACTATCTATAACAATTATTTTTCTATGATTTCTATAGTTAATTCTTTTATTTATATATTTAAAAAAACTTTTAAAGAAAACAGCATATTCTCCACCAAAAGATTTAAGTTTTTCTATATATTTTTTACTAATTCCGTCCCCTAAACAATCTACTAAAATTTTAACTTCTACACCTTCCTTAGCTTTTTCAATAAGTAAATCCATAAATTCACTACCTAAGTTATCAGTTCTAAATATATAAAATTCAATATGAATAAATTTTTTTGCCTTTTTTACTTCTGAGAATATATCTTCGAATAGAATTTTACCATCAAAAAAAGGTGTGATTTTATTATTTTCAGTATAAGGTGCATTAGCATTTTTATAATTCATCTTTATAAGAGAAGAGTATTTTTTTAAATATTTACTATCTCTATAATTTTCTTTTAATGTTTTTATATATTCTTCTTTTCCTTTATCATTTATGATTTTTTTGTTAAACATTTTTTGGTGTGTTAGATTTTGACCAAAGAATATATAAATTATAAAACCTATAATTGGTATAAATGTTAAAATTAGAACCCAAGCCCAGGTGACAGAAGGTTGTTTTCTTTCAAAAAATATTACAAAGCCTATTAATATTAAATTAATTATGAATATAGTGGTACTTATAATTAATGAGGTATTCATAATTTTCACCTCCATATATTAGTATGTATATTTATATAAAAAATATTTAAAATAAAATTTAATATATAATAAAATGTGATAAATTAACCTTCCATTATTTTCACATAAAAAGTTCTCTCTCTTGGGCCATCAAATTCACAGAAATATATATCTTGCCATATTCCTAATATTAAATTTCCATCTTTTAAAATTAAGCTTTGGGATGCTCCTATAGTTGATGATTTTAAATGAGCATGAGAATTTCCTTCAAGATGTCTATAGTCTTTATTTATCGTAGGATATACCTTTTCAAATCCCTTTATTAGATTGCTAACTACATCTGGATCTGAATTCTCATTAATAGTTATTCCTGCAGTTGTATGAGGGCAATATACAACTATGATTCCATCTCTAATTTTACTTGTTTTTATATCTTCATTGATAAAAGAAGTTATTTTTATTAAATTCTGTTTATCTTTTATAGAAAGCTTGTGTTCAAATAAATTAGTCATAATTACCTCTCCTTTTTATCATATATCTTTTATTTAATAATATCATAATTATAAAAATTTATGGTATCATTGCTGTAAATATATATAAGATAAAGTATTAATATGGAAAGCAGTTGCTAAAAAATAAGATTGTATATTTGCACTAATTATTTATCTTTTATTTTAATAACTGCATGATGAAAACATTTAATTTTTGATATATACTTTAAAAGTAAAGTCTAAAAGAGATAATTGGGAGTGAAAAATTATGAAGTTTGTTTTGGCACCAGACTCGTTTAAAGAGAGTATGACAGCTAGAGAAGTAGCTGATGCTATGGAAAAAGGAATAAAAAAAGTTTGTCCAAATGCACAATGTGTTAAAGTACCAATGGCTGATGGTGGTGAAGGAACTGTTCAATCATTAGTTGATGCAACAAATGGAGAAATATTTACTATAGATGTTATTGGACCTTTAGGTAATAAAGTAAAAGCTAAATATGGAATACTTGGAGATAAAAAAACAGCAGTAATAGAAATGGCTGAAGCTAGTGGTCTTCATTATGTAGAACTAGAAAGAAGAAATCCTATGATTACTACAACTTATGGTACAGGAGAACTTATAAAGGCAGCTTTAGATAAAGGTGTAGATAAAATATTTATAGGAATCGGAGGAAGTGCCACAAATGATGGAGGAGCTGGAATGGTTCAAGCTCTAGGTGGAAAACTTTTGGATAAAGATGGTAATGAATTATCTTATGGTGGTGGAACTTTAGATAAATTAGAAAAAATAGACTTAGATAATTTCGATAAAAGAATTAATAATATAAAAATAGAAGTGGCTTGTGATGTTACTAATCCTTTAACTGGAGATAATGGAGCATCAAATATTTTTGGACCTCAAAAAGGTGCTGATAAAGAAATGGTAAAGGTATTAGATGAGAATTTAAAACACTATGCAAAAATTATCAGAACTCAACTTGGTAAAGAAGTAGAGACTTTAGAAGGTGCAGGAGCTGCTGGAGGACTAGGAGCTGCTCTTTTAGGATTTTGTAATGCAGAACTTAATAGAGGAGTAGATATTGTAATAAAATATACAAAGCTTGAAGATAAAGTTAAGGATGCAGATTTTGTGTTTACTGGGGAAGGAAGCATAGATAGGCAAACTAAATTTGGAAAAACTCCATTTGGAGTAGCTAGTATAGCTAAAAAATACAATGTACCTACTATAGCTTTTGCAGGTAAGGTAGGAGAAGGTATAGAAGAGCTTTATAGTTGTGGAATAAATTCTATAATAGGAATTTTACCAGGAATAGTATCTTTAGAAGATGCTTTAAAAGATGGAAAAGAAAATATAGAAAGAACTACAGAAAATATCGTTAGAATATTAAATTTATAAGATTACAAGGAGGATTTTAATAAATATTTTTATTTACATAAAAACTACCTATATATTATTTATATGATTCTTGCATAATTTTAAATATAAATATAATTTATTTAAATATATAAATTTGTTAAAAATCCTTTAAAAACATAACATTACAATTTATAAATAATATTGTTTGTTATATCAATCTATATAAGTTTAATAAAAATAAAAACACTATCTAATTTTGTTGTATTTAAAGAAATATTTTAATACAACAAAATTATGATAGTGTTTATTTTTATTTATTGTATTTTTATCTACACTATAAATAATTTTATAAAAAGTTGATAAAAAATATATTTTTGTATATATTTATAAAATATTGATATATAATTTAATTTTGAAAGTATAATTAATACTTAAATATAATTTTATAAAATAGAGAGGTGCTTTGATGTTAGTTCTAAATGAAGATATAGCCCAGCAGATAGTGGAGAAGGTTATGGATATAATTCCTTATAATATTAATATTATGGATTATAAAGGAATTATAATAGGAAGTGGAGATAAAAATAGATTATATACAGTTCATGAAGGTGCAAAGGAAGCTTTGGCAACTAAAAGAATGAATGAAATAACTGAGAATAAAGATAAAGTAAAGTTAGGGGTAAATAGTCCTATATTTTTTAAAGGAGAAGTAGTTGGGGTTATAGGGATTACAGGTAATCCTGATGAGGTTAGACCCTTTGGAGAATTAGTAAGGGTAACTGCAGAGCTTTTAATTAATCAAAACTATATTTTATCTGAAAGAAAAGCTTTTGAAATTCATAGGGAAAGACTCCTATATGAACTTGTATCTGTGGAAAATGATTATAAAAAAGAACTAAAGGATAGATGTGAGCAACTTGGTATTAATTTAGAGGTTAAAAGAATAGCGGTTTTAATTAATTTTATTAGTAGTGGAGTTAAGGAAATAAAAACTATAAAAAATACTATAAAGCAATATTTAGATGAACAAGAGTTCATTATTGAAAGAAGGCACAATTCTTTTGTTGTTCTATTAAAAAGTAAAGATAAGATAAAAAGTATACTAGATATTTTAGAAAATAAAAGTGTTAAGGTAGGAATAAGTAATAAAGAAAAGATCATAGGAAAAGCAGTAAAGCAAGCTAAATTAGCAATAAAAGTAGGAAGCGATTATATAAAGAAAGAAAATATATTTTACTATGAAAATCTTTATTTTCTTTCTGTTTTAGCAACCTGTAAGGAAAATGATCTAATGAAAAATCATGTGAAAAAGCTTAAGGATGAAGGAGAAAAAATTGAACTTATAAAGACTATAGATATGTATATAGAATGTAATGGAGAGATAAATTTAACTGCTAAGAAATTAAATATTCATAGAAATACCCTTAACTATAGATTAGAAAAAATAAACTGTTTAACAGGCAAGAATCCTAAGGTATTTTTAGATTTGTTTGAACTATATACTGCTTGTTTATTGTACAGAAAGTAATTGTTTATTTGCACTAAGCAAACATTTTCAACTTTGGTTATTCTAACAATGATTTATGCAATTACTTGGTTTACAATGTTTACATTGATAAAGATTATAAATTTAAATATTTTAGGAGGAGTAAAATGCATGTAACAGCATTAGGAGCAATTTTAGGATTAATAGTAGCTATTTTTCTTATAATAAAAAAGGTTCATCCTGCTTACGGATTAATTATAGGAGCCTTAGTTGGAGGAATAGTAGGTGGAGCTGGAATCGAAGGAACAGTAAAGCTTATGATTGACGGAAGTAAGGGAATGATGCCAGCGGTTTTAAGAATATTAACTGCAGGAGCTTTAGCAGGAGTTCTTATAAAATCAGGAGCAGCAGCTAAAATTGCAGAAAGTATAATAGAAAAAATAGGAGAGAAAAATGCTTTAGTCGCTTTAACTATAGCAACTATGGTTTTAACAGCAGTTGGAGTATTTGTAGATGTATCGGTTATAACAGTAGCACCAATAGCTTTAGCAGTAGCTCATAAAACAGGATTAACTAAAACAGGTATATTAATAGCTATGGTTGGTGGAGGAAAGGCTGGAAATATAATTTCACCAAATCCTAATACTATAGCAGCAGCAAATAACTTTAACGTACCTTTAACCTCAGTAATGCTAGCAGGAGTAATACCAGCAATATTCGGAATCATAATAACAATAATAATATCAAAAAAGCTAGCTAAAAGAGGAAGTAGTGTAAGTTTATCAGATTTAACGGAAGAGGTAGAAGATAAGCCATCATTTTTTGCATCTATTATAGGTCCTTTAGTAGCTATAGTATTACTAGCATTAAGACCTTTAGCTAATATTGCAATAGATCCATTATTAGCACTTCCAATAGGTGGAGTAATAGGTATAATTGCTATGGGTAAGGTTAAAAAATTAAATGAATATGCACAATTTGGATTAGCTAAGATGAGTGGGGTTGCCATATTACTTATAGGAACAGGAACTATAGCTGGAATAATTTCAAATTCAGCATTAAAAGATGTTATAGTAAATGGACTAACTTACATAGGACTTCCAGCATTTCTACTAGCACCAATTTCAGGTATACTAATGTCAGCTGCTACAGCATCAACAACATCAGGTACAGCAGTTGCAAGTTCAGTATTCGGACAAACAATCTTAGGATTAGGAGTTGGAGCTTTACCAGCAGCAGCTATGATTCATGCTGGAGCAACAGTTTTAGATCATTTACCTCATGGAAGCTTTTTCCATGCCACAGGTGGTAGTGTTACAATGCCAATGAAGGAAAGACTAAAGTTAATTCCTTATGAATCTTTAGTTGGTTTAGGAATGACTATAGTTTCAACCATAATATATGGAATAATATTAAAATAAAAATTTATTCTAAAAGTTTATTTTAAAGATTGAATTAAATATATTTCTTATCCAAAATAAAACCAGTTTAGTTACTTAGAATTTATAAATAAGATTTAATATCCTATAGAATAGAAAATAAAACTATTCTATAGGATATTTTTTTATAAATAATTCAATATAAATTTTATATTTTATATAATAGAAACATTATATTTTTTTAACGTTTTGCATATATTTTGTTCTGGCATAGCATCACAAATAATTCCATCAATATCATTAAGATGTGAAAATTTATATATTCCATCATAATAGAATTTTTCTTTTTCCATTAATAAATATGAAACTTTAGCAGAGGAAATTATAGCTTTTTTAGTATTCCCTTCTTCTAAATCAAAATTACTTATAGAATTATCTTGTAAATTAACGCCACAGCTTCCTATAAAGGCTTTATTAACTCTATATTTTAAAATGGCATCTATAGCCTCAGAACCAATAATGCCTCCTAGTTTTTTGTCATATATACCACCTATACAAATTATTTTTACATTTGAAGTATCATCAAAAATAGTAGCTATTTCTATCATGTTTGTAATTAAGGTTATCTTTTTATCACTTTTAGATATAAGTTTTGCAAGAATTAAATTTATACTAGAAATATCTAAAAATATAGTATCATTATTTTCAATTAAAGTAAGGGCTTTCTTAGATATGGTTTCTTTTTTGTTTAAATTCTTTATTTTTCTATTAGATATAGTTGTTTTTTCAGCTATTTGCCTATTTGTTATGGCTCCACCATAGGTTCTTTTTAATTTTCCATGTTTTTCTAATTTTTGTAAGTCTTTTCTTATCATTCCTTCTGAAACTTTGAATTTTACGCTTAAATCTTTAACGAGAACCTTTCCATTTTTATTTAAAATATTTAATATTTCTTGTGAGCGCTCTTCTGCAAACAATATAAATCACCTCAAGCTTAATTATGATTAGTTATCATTATATAAACTATTATAAATAAAAATAATTAAATTAAAAGTATTGACTTAGAATGAAAAAGAAATATAAAATAATAATAAATAATAATAAATAATAATAAGTAATAATAAATTGTAAAATGTAAGGAGATAATATGTTAGATAGAATTAAAAATTTAAAAAAAGAGATATTATCTCAAAATCTTAAAATTTGTGTTGAAAGGGCAAGATATCTAACAGAAAGTTATAAGGAAAATGAAAATAAATCAACATATATAAAAAGAGCAAAAGCCTTAGAAAAGATACTAAAAAATATGACAATATATATAAATGATAAAGAATTAATAGTTGGAAATCTAAGTTCTCATATAAAATCTGCTCCTATTTTTCCAGAGTATTCAGTAAAATGGATAAAAGAATTGGTTAATAATAAAGATCTCAATAAAAGGTCTAAAAATAGGTTTTCTTTAGATGAAAATAACATAGAAGAACTTTTAGAAATTTTGAGATATTGGGAAGGAAAAAATCTCAATGATAAATGTAATTTAAGTATATTTAAGGAACTAAAAATTGCAACTAATGATAAAGTCCTTTATGGAGAGGAGCTTATGGTATCAGGAAGTTCTAATATAATACCTGATTTTAAGAAAGCTTTAACTTTAGGATTAGAAGGAATAAACAATGAAGTTACTAGAAAAATTAAAAGTTTAGATGATAATAAGGATAATATTAAAAAGAAAGAATTTTTACAATCTATACTTATAGTGAATAAAAGTATTATAAATTTTTCAAAAAGATATAAAGATTTAGCTTTAAAATTATTAGAAGAAGAAAACAATATAGAAAGAAAAAAAGAATTATTAAAAATAAGTAAGATATGTAATAGAGTTCCTAGAAAACCTCCAACTAATTTTTATGAGGCTATTCAAATGATTTGGTTTATATATTTAGTTTTAGAGATAGAAAGCAATGGTGATTCTTTATCTTTTGGAAGAATGGACCAATATTTATATAAGTATTATAAGAATGATATACATAATAAAACATTAAGTAAATATAAGGCTAAGGAATTATTACAATGTTTTGTAATAAAATTAAATTCTATTATAAAAATAAGACCTAATAAATGTATAACTAGTAATATAGGATATTTACCTTTTTCTAATATAACAATCGGAGGTAAAAGTTATTTTAAAGATAATTGTGTAAATGAATTAAGTTATTTAATTTTAGAATCTATAGGAGAATTAAACTTAATAGAACCTAATCTTTCTATACGGGTAAATTTAAATTATGATGAAAATTTTATAAAAGAATCTGTAAAAACTATTAAAAATGGATTTAAGTCTTTAGGATTTTATAATGATGAAGAGGTTATAAATTTTTTAGTTAATAGTGGGGTTAAATACGAAGATGCTTATAATTATGGGATAACTGGATATGGAGGAATATCTATTCCAGGAAAGCATGGCTATAATTGCATAGGAAAAACTATTATAAATATGCCAAAGATAATGGAAATAACTTTAAATAAATTTTGTAATGGTAAAGAGGAGTTAAATGAAGTTTATACTTATAAAAGCTTATATAATACTTGGAGAGAAAATTTAAAGTATTATACTAATTTAGTTATAAATTTAGATGATATTATAGATAATAATATAAAAGACTTTCCTAATATATTTTGTTCTTCACTAGTAAATAATTGTATAGAAAGAGGAAAGCCTATAAATGAAGGCGGAGAATTTTATAATATAGTTTCTGGAGCCCAAATTGGATTAACTAATGTAGCTAATTCCTTTAAAGCTATAAAAGAAACCGTTTATGAAAATAATATATTAACAATAAATGATATAAAAAAAGCTGTAGATAAAAATTTTAAAGGTAAAGAAGAAAAAAATATTAAAGATATTTTAAGTTCGGCATCTAAGTATGGAAATAATGAAAAATATGTAGATGATCTTATGGGAGATATTTATTTATCATATTTAAATGAAATAAAAAAATATAAACATTATAATTATAAAAACAACTTTAAAAAATATAACTATAGTTTATCTACAGTAGGATTATGTTCACATGTTATTTTAGGGAAACATACTTATGGAACTCCAGATGGTAGAAAAGCTTACATGCCAATTTCAGAAGGGATTTTACCATATTATAATACAGATATAAGAGGGCCTAAAAATTTATTGAAATCCTTATCTACAGTAAAAGGAAAATTAGAATTTAATCAATCATTAAACTTAAAATTTTCTAAAAATATATTAGAAACCGCTTATGGAATAAAAAAGATTATAAATTTGATTAAATACTTTATAAATACCAAATCAATTAATATTGAATTTAATATATTAGATAATGATATTTTAAAAGAAGCACAAAAGTATCCACAAAAATATAAAGATTTAGTAGTTAAAGTAGAAGGATGCTGTGCAAAGTTTGTAAATTTAGATTATGACATTCAAGAATCTATAATAAACAAAACAGAACAATATTTTTAAAATATAAGGAGGATAATATATGATTTATTTTTTAGATACAGCTAGTTTAGAAGATATAAAAGATATTATAGACAATTATCCTATAAGTGGAATTAATACTAATCCATCCTTAATAGCAAAAGAAGAAGTAGAATTTTCAAAGCTTTTAAAAAGCATTAGAGTGTTAATTGGTGAAGAAAGAATTATAAATATTCAGGTTTTAGGAGAAAAGACTATGGATATTATAGAGGAAGCAAAAAAGATAAAAAAAATCTTAGGTGGTAATATTTATATAAAAATACCTGTAACTAAAGAAGGATTAAAAGCTATAAAAATACTTAAAAAAGAAGAGTTTAATGTAATAGCAACAGCTGTAAATTCATCTTCTAAAGGGATCATGGCCGCTTTATGTGGTGCAGATTATTTAGAAATTTTTTGTTGTGAAAACAAAGAAAATAAAGGTGATATAAATGATAATAATTTATTAAAAATAATATCAGATATTTTTAAAGAAATAAATATACATAAATTAAATACTAAACTTTTAGTTTCTAATATCAAAACAAAGAACTATTTAGAAGAAATTTTAAAAATAGGAGTACACGGATTATCATTAAATAAAGAGCTTATAAACGATATTTTTGATGAAAAGTATATAGAAAATATTCTTTTTAAGTTTAAAGAAGACTGGATAAAAATTTATGGAGAAAATATTTTGATAAAAGATTTATTATAAATAAAATTTAAATAAATTATAACAATAAAAAGATTACTATAAATAATTAGTAATCTTTTTATTATTATAAGGTGGAATATATACTAACCTATTAAATATTAATAATATGGTATAATTAAATTATTAACAATTTAAATAGATATAAGTATTTATATGGAAGGATTATTTAAATGAAAAATCGAGAATTGATAATAGAAGAGTCTCATAAAAGAAGTAAATATTATGGAATAGAAAAAGAGAGTAGTCATTCTAAAAAGATATTAAAGGGCGAGAGTTTAGAAAAGATACTTATAAAAAATAAAGAGCTTATAGAAATATCTAGAACTTACATAGATATGGTTTATTCAGCTCTTGGCGATAAGGATTTTATAATTGTTTTAACAGATAATAACGGATGCATTTTATATGTTAAGGGAGATAATAAAATAGTAGATGAATTTGAAAAATTAGATTTAATTGTTGGAGCATATATGGATGAAAAAAGTATAGGTACTAATGCTATGGGAACAGCTATTAGTGAAGACAAGGCAGTTCAAATAACTGCTAAGGAACACTATATAGATATATTTCATAAGTTAACTTGTTCTGCAGCGCCAATACATAATAGCTCTGGAAAAATAATAGGAACATTAAATTTAACCGGGGAGCAAAGTAAAAAACATCCTCATACTTTAGGACTAGTTATATTTGGGGTAAAGGCTATAGAGAATGAACTTGATAAACTTAAAATAAATAATATTTTAGATGAAACTTATAATTATATGGAGAGTGTAATAGATAATGTAGATAAGGGAATAATGATTGTTGACACTAAAGGAAAAATTAAAAATATAAGTACTTTTGGTGCAGAAATCTTATTTGAAGTAAAGGAACAAATAATAAATAAAAATATAGAAGATATAGTACCAGATTGGATAAATATATTAGAAGAATTGGAAAATGGCAAGGAATATTTTGCAAAGGAAGTAAAGATAAAACATACAAGTAAGCATAAAGTTTTATTAAAATTTAGAGCTGTTAGACTTAAAACAAAGGTAGTAGGAATGGTAATCACAATGACATGTGAGAAGGAAATACCATTAAACAATACGTTAAATACAGGAGCTTTTTATAATTTTGATGATATTATAGGGGAAAGTGCTGCTATAGCAAATGTTATAACTAATTGTAAAATAATATCTAATAGTCCTTCTACAGTTCTTATAGAAGGAGAAAGTGGAACTGGAAAGGAAGTGCTAGCTCAAGCTATGCACAATTATAGCCATAGAAGAAATAATAAATTTGTAGCTATAAATTGTGGAGCCATACCAGAAAATATTATAGAAAGTGAACTTTTTGGATATGATGAAGGAACATTTACTGGAGGAAGGAAAGGTGGAAAAGAAGGAAAGTTTGAATTAGCTAATGGAGGAACTTTATTTTTAGATGAAATAGGTGAAATGTCTTTAGATCTTCAGGTAAATCTTCTTAGAATTTTACAAGAAGGAAGAGTAACAAGACTTGGAGGAAATAAAGAAATTCCTGTAGATGTAAGGGTAATTGCAGCTACTAATAGGGATTTAAGAAAAGAAATAAAAAAGGGAAACTTTAGGGAAGATTTATATTATAGACTTTGTGTAATTCCTATAAAAGTTCCGCCTTTAAGAGAAAGAAAGGGAGATATAAAAAAATTAATAAGTTATTTTTTAAGAATTAAAGCTTTTAAACTAAACAAATCAGTCCCTCATATAAATGAAAGTCTTTATTATAAATTAATAAATTATAATTGGCCGGGAAATATAAGACAACTTGAAAATTGTATAGAGAATTTAGTTAATTTAGAGGGGAATATATCCTTTGATATATTTAATGACATAGAAGAAAATAATATTTATTACGAAAATAAATTTAATTCTCTAGATTTTAATAATGAAAAAGATGAGATAGAATTTTTAGATACTTTTAATTTAGTAGATATAGAGAAAGCTACTATAATAAAAGCTATTAGAGGCTGTAAAAATAATATGAGTAAGGCAGCAACTTTTTTAGGAATAAGTAGAAATACTTTATATAATAAAATAAAAAAATATAAAATAAAATTGTAATAAAATTATACAGTGTCCTAAATTTGAACACAATTTTTTTAAAATATGTATCAAAATAGGACATTTTTAGATTCTTATAGAAAAAGATAGTTGTTTGATAAATAGCAAACAAGTTAATTTTATAACAATCTTAAAAGTTGGCATATAAATTGCTATATAAATTTATGTAATGGAAAATAATTAATAATTTTAATAAAAATAAATTATTGTGATATATAACAGGGGGAGTTTAGAAATGGCAAGATTTACATTACCAAGAGATTTATATCATGGAAAAGGTTGTCTAGAAGTTCTAAAAACATTAAAAGGTAAAAAAGCTTTCGTCGTTGTAGGCGGAGGATCAATGAAAAGATTTGGATTTTTACAAAAAGTTGAAGAATATTTAAAAGAAGCTGGAATGGAAGTTATGCTTTTTGAAGGTGTTGAACCAGATCCATCAGTTGAGACTGTTATGAAAGGTGCTCAAATGATGAGAGATTTTCAGCCAGATACAATAGTTGCAATGGGTGGAGGTTCACCAATAGATGCAGCTAAAGCTATGTGGATATTCTATGAATACCCAGATTTTACTTTTGAACAAGCTGTAGTACCATTTGGTTTACCAGAATTAAGACAAAAAGCAAAATTCGTAGCTATTCCATCAACTTCAGGTACAGCTACAGAAGTTACAGCATTTTCAGTAATAACAGATTATAAAGCTAAAATAAAATATCCTTTAGCAGATTTTAATATAACTCCAGATATAGCTATAGTTGACCCAGATTTAGCTCAAACAATGCCAGCTAAATTGGTAGCTCATACTGGAATGGATGCATTAACCCATGCTATAGAAGCTTATACTGCATCATTAAGATCAAATTTCTCAGATCCACTAGCATTAAAGGCTATAGAAATGATTAAAGCTAATTTACTTGAATCATATAAAGGTGATGTTGAAGCTAGAAACTTAATGCATGAAGCTCAATGTTTAGCTGGAATGGCATTTTCTAACGCCTTATTAGGAATAGTTCACTCAATGGCACATAAAGTAGGAGCTGTATTCCATATTCCTCATGGATGTGCAAATGCAATATTCTTACCTTATGTAATTGAATATAACAGAACTGTATGTGAAGATAGATATGCTGATATAGCTAGAATGTTAAAGTTAAAAGGTGAAACAGATAAAGAATTAACAGATTCATTAATAGAAATGATTAATGAATTTAATATAGAATTAAGTATTCCAAAAACTATGAAGGAATATGGAATAACAGAAGAAGATTTTAAAGCTAATTATAAAACAGTAGCTCATAATGCTGTTTTAGATGCATGTACAGGATCAAGTCCAAGAGCAATAGATGATGAAACTATGGAAAAATTATTAGAGTGTACATTCTATGGAACAAAGGTTAATTTTTAGTTTTAATGAGGGAATTAAATTTTAACTCTAATTAAAATAAAAAGCTCTCAAAATTTTGGGGGCTTTTGTTTTGAGATAACAATAAAACAATATAAATTTTGGAGGCATTATATGAAAGCAGCATTATGGTACGGAAAAAATGACGTAAGAATAGAGGAAGTTGATGAACCTAAAATAAAAAAGGATTGTGTGAAAGTTAAAATTAAATGGTGTGGAATATGCGGTTCTGATTTACATGAATATTTAGGAGGCCCTATATTTATACCAGTAGAAAAACCACATCCTATAAGTGGAGATGTAGCTCCTGTTATATTAGGACACGAATTAGCAGGTGAAGTTACAGAAGTAGGTGAAGGAGTAACAAATTTTAAAATAGGAGATAGAGTTGTAGTTGAGCCTATAGTAGCTTGCGGTAAATGTTCAGCTTGCAAAGAAGGAAAATATAACCTTTGTCCTTCTTTAGGATTCCATGGACTATGTGGTGGCGGTGGAGGATTTGCAGAATATACTGTATTTCCACAAAAATTCATCCACAAGATACCAGATAATATGTCTTATGAGAAGGCTGCTTTAATAGAACCTATAGCAGTAGGATTTCATTCAGTAAGAATTGGTGATTTTAGAACAGGGGATACTGCTTTAGTTTTAGGAGCTGGACCAATAGGATTAGCTACTATTGAATGTTTAAAAGCAGCAGGTGCAAGACTTGTAATAGTTCTTCAAAGAAAATCAGTAAGACAAGAATATGCAAAAAAAGCTGGAGCAGATGTAGTATTAGATCCAACAGAAGTTAATATTCCAGAAGAGGTTAGAAAATTAACTAACGGAATTGGTGTAGATGTAGCTTTTGAAACAACTGGTGCTAAGGTAGGTTTAGATATAGGCTTAGAAAGCTTAAAAAGTGCAGGAACTATGGTTATAACTAGTATATGGGAAAAGGATATTGAATTTAATCCTAATATATTAGTTTTCACAGAAAAGAAAATTGTTGGAACAATAGCTTATAGAAATGAATTCCCAGCTGTTATAGCACAAATGGCTGATGGAAGAATCAAGGCAACTGAATATATAACAAAGAAAATTTCTTTAGATGATATAGTTGAAGAAGGTTTTGGTACTTTAACTGGACCAGAAAAGAAAAAACATGTTAAAATATTAGTTACACCAGATAAGTCATTATTATAAAAACTATACTTTTAAGATAAATAGAACGGAGGAAAATAAATGTATAAGATAGTAGCAAAAAGAGAGCTTACTAACAATATTTATTTGATGGATATAGAGGCTCCAAGAGTAGCAAAATCAGCAAAACCAGGTCAATTTATAATAATAAAAAATGATGAAAAGGGAGAAAGAATTCCCCTAACAATAGCAGATTATGATTCAGAAAAAGGTACAGTATCAATAGTTTTTCAAGCTGTTGGAGAAGGGACAAAAAAATTAGCAGAGTTTAAAGTTGGAGAATATGTATCAGATTTTGTTGGGCCTTTAGGACAACCTAGTGAGTTTGTACATGAGAATTTAGAAGAACTTAAAAAGAAAAAATTAATATTTATAGCAGGAGGAGTTGGTGCAGCACCAGTTTATCCTCAGGTTAAATGGATGAAAGCTCATGGAATAGACGTTGATGTAATAATAGGAAGTAGAACAAAAGACTTATTAATATTAGAAGACGAAATGAAAAAAGTTGCAGGAAATCTTTATATTGCAACAGATGATGGTTCATATGGATTTAATGGAAGAGTTACTGATTGTTTAAAAGAGTTAGTTGAAAAAGAAGGAAAAAAATATGATCATGCAGTAGTTATAGGACCTATGATAATGATGAAATTTATGGCTATGTTAACTAAAGAACTAAATATACCAACAACAGTAAGTTTAAACCCAATAATGGTTGATGGAACTGGAATGTGTGGAGCATGTAGAGTTACTGTAGGTGGAGAAGTTAAATTTGCTTGTGTAGATGGACCAGAATTTGATGGACATTTAGTTGACTTTGATGAATCTATGAGAAGACAAACAATGTATAAAACAGAAGAAGGAAGAGCTCAATTAAAGATAGAAGAAGGAGACACTCATCACCACGGTGGCTGCGGATGCGGAGGTGACAAGTAATGAAAATGGAAGATAGAATGGTTAGAACACCAGTGGCTGAACAGCCAGCAGAGGTTAGAGCAAAAAACTTTAAAGAGGTTTGTTTAGGATATACTTTAGAAGAGGCTATAAAAGAGGCTAAAAGATGTTTAGGATGTAAAAAGCCAATGTGTATGGCTGGTTGTCCTGTTTCTATAAATATTCCAGAATTTATTTCACACATTAAAGAGGGAGATATTGAATCAGCTGCTAAAGAAATTGCTAAATATAGTGCATTACCAGCAGTATGTGGTAGAGTTTGTCCTCAAGAAAGCCAATGTGAAGGAAAATGTGTATTAGGAATAAAGGGAGAGCCAGTTGCTATTGGAAAGCTTGAAAGATTTGTAGCAGATTGGTCTAGAGAAAATAATATTGATTTAAGCGAAACTGAACCTAAAAATGGTAAGAAAATAGCTGTAATAGGAAGTGGTCCAGCTGGATTAACTTGTGCTGGAGATTTAGCTAAAAAAGGTTACGATGTAACAATTTTTGAAGCTTTACATGAACCAGGTGGAGTTTTAGTTTATGGAATTCCAGAGTTTAGATTACCAAAGGATACAGTTGTTAAAAATGAGATTGAAAATATTAAAAAGTTAGGTGTAAAGATTGAAACTAATGTTGTTATAGGTAGAACAGTAACTATAGATGAACTTATGGAAGAAGAAGATTTTGATGCTGTATTTATAGGTTCAGGAGCAGGACTTCCAAAGTTTATGCATATTTCAGGTGAAAATGCTAATGGTGTATTTTCAGCTAATGAATTTTTAACAAGAAACAATTTAATGAAAGCATTTAAAGAAGATTATTCAACTCCTATAAGAGCCGGAAAGAAAGTTGCAGTAGTAGGTGGCGGTAATGTTGCAATGGATGCTGCAAGAACAGCTTTAAGATTAGGAGCAGAAACTCATATAGTATATAG